>JANQHF010000133.1 GCA_028282725.1 Saprospiraceae bacterium | reverse complement strand
GTGTACTACCGTTCAAATCGAGCCCCAACCAAGAATTCCTGAAACGAATGCACAATCACCGAAATATCAGACTGATGAATCCATACTAAAACGGATCGGCCAACTCGAAGAAAGGTTACGTGATCAACCCGACCACATTGCAACGCTTTTGGAATTGTCAGGTCTGTACCAGGATATTGGAGACAAAAAAAATGCCTTGATTTATATGGAGCAACTCAAGGCTCTTGGTTTCGTGGATGATCCAAGACTATACGGCTCATTAGGCAAAATTTACAAGCGTGAAGGAAGGTATCAGCAGGCATTGATCAATTTCAGACTATTTAAATCCTTGCTTCCTGAATCATCTCCTACAATCCTTAAGGTGGATCAGGAGATACGCCAACTTGAATTCATTATTCAAAGTCTGGATAGTCCAAAAGATATTCAACTGAAACCCTTGGGAAAGTCAATCAACACGGACAGCTATGAATATTTGCCACAATTTACGATGGACAATTCGACGCTTATTTTTACCCGAAGATTCTTTGGTCAGGAAGACCTTTTTGAAGCCAGATTTAATGATACTGTATATGAAGTAACTCCTCTGGAAGAAATCAATACATTGGAAAATGAGGGAGCACATAGCTTGTCAGCTGACGGCAACACGCTCATCCTTACTCAATGCCATGA
This sequence comes from Saprospiraceae bacterium, assembly GCA_028282725.1. GTDB lineage: Bacteria > Bacteroidota > Bacteroidia > Chitinophagales > Saprospiraceae > JAJRXG01. The sequence continues at coordinate 19,937 of JANQHF010000133.1, read as the reverse complement.
GCGAAAGGGATTTGGAAATTGTGACCTGTACAGGAGTAAAAAAATATCGTCCGGAAAGTGGTCCAAACCCTCCAACCTGGGTCAAAGATTGAATACGAGACATTGGGATTCACAACCATCCTTGAGTGCAGATGGGAGAACTTTATACTTTGCCAGTAAAAGAGAAGGTGGTTATGGAGGTAGTGATCTTTGGGTCAGTTACCAACGAAGCGATGGCCGATGGAGTGTGCCCAAAAACCTGGGTTCTGAAATCAACACAACGGGCAATGAGGAATCTCCATTCATTCATGCAGACGGTAAAACTCTTTATTTCAGATCTACGGCTCACCAGAATCTTGGGAACTTTGATTTGTTCAGGAGTGAAAAGACAAAAGAAGGATGGACGAAGCCAATGAATCTGGGAAGCCCAATCAATACCACAGGGGCAGAGGGAGCCCTTGTTGTCAGCCTTGATGGCATGACGGGATACTATGCATCCGATATGATCGACGGTCAAAAAAGAAACCAAACTGATATTTTCAAGTTTGAATTACCTAAGGATCTGAGACCTGCACCCATGACCTTTGTAAAAGGTAGAATTATCGACCGGGTGAGTGGTATGCCTCTTCCTGCTGAAATAAGAATCGCAAGTATCAATAACGATCAATTCAGATCCATTTATAAGACCAATCTGAATGGGGAATTTCTTGCGGCTATTCCCATGGGGGAACAGGTATTGATCAATGTTTCCTCAGAGGATTATGCATTTTATTCCGATCACTACTTCTATCCTGAATTAAAATATGGAGTAGAACCCTATCTGCTGAATGTGGCTCTTGATCAATTGCAACTGACCGAAGAAATCGAACGAAGTGAGCCAATCATTTTGACCAACATATTTTTTAAAACCGGAAGTTCTGAACTCACGGAGAATTCAAGAGGAGAGATCCTGATTCTTTTTGGTCTATTGCAGGAAAATGACGACTTGAGGATTGAAATTTCCGGCCATACTGATAATATTGGAAATGTTAGTGACAACCTTGAACTCTCATTGAAAAGGGCTGAATCCGTAAAATTGACATTAACAGAAAAAGGCATAGATCCCGAACGCATTATCGCAATCGGAAAGGGAGAGACAGAACCGGTTGCCTCTAATGAAACCAGTGAAGGAAGGGCTCAAAACAGAAGGACTGAATTCGTGATCATTAAATGACCAAATGGCCAGACGCAAAACGATATTGCAGGATGTTCTTGTTGTGGACATAGCCGATAAAGGACATGCCATTGGCAAAACCCCTGATGGAGAAGTGGTCATTATCTATAAGGACGCTGTCCCGGGGGACAGAATTGACTTGTCAGTAGCTAGAAAGAAAAAAGGACTCCGGCATGGATTTGTCCATAGGATTATAGATCATTCCAAATTCAGAACAGAGGCCAGATGTAAGCATTTCGGAACATGTGGAGGCTGTAAATGGCAGGAATTGACGTACGCCAAGCAAACAGAATTAAAAGAAAATCAAGTTCGCCAGTTGATCCGGAGGCTTGCAAAAGATGACGAAAGAAAGGTGGAAAAAATCAAAGGAGCCACTCATACATATGAATACCGCAATAAATTGGAATTTACATTCTCAACAAAGAGATGGTTGACAAATCAGGAAATTTCAAGCGGAACAGAATTTGAAAATCGTTCTGGACTGGGCTTCCATATTGCCGGAGCATTTGATAAGGTCCTGGATATCGAACATTGTTTGCTACAACCAAACCTGCAAAATCGAATCAGGAATTCCCTACGCGATCTGGCTATAGAACGGCAGTGGTCCTTTTACGATATTAAAGAGAATGCCGGCTTCCTCAGAAACCTGTTGATCCGCAATTCTACAATGGGGCAATGGATGGTTACAATAGTATTCGGGGAAGATGAGGAAGAAAAGAGAAAAGAGGTTTTTCAAAACCTGGTAGAGCAATTTCCCGAAGTAATTAGCTGGAGTTACCTGATCAATACAAAGAGAAATTCAAGCTATGCTGATCTGGATGTGCATCATTATGCGGGACCAACACATATCGAAGAAAGATTGGGCAATATCAAATATTTAATCAGTCCCAAGTCCTTCTTTCAGACCAATAGCCATCAGGCTAAGGTGCTCTATGACTCTGCTGTGGAAATGTTGGAATTGACCAAAGATGATATAGTTTACGATCTCTATACTGGCACCGGGAGTATAGCATTATATGTTGCCGGTCAATGCAAGAGTGCCGTAGGTATTGAAGTCATACCCGAAGCCATTCGAGATGCTCGACTGAATGCCAAAATGAACGAAGTTCAAAATGTCCACTTTATTACAGGAGATGTCAGGGATGTCCTGGATCCTTCTTTCGAACAAAAGTATGGTAAGGCAAATGTTGTAATTACGGATCCGCCCAGGGCGGGCATGCACGAGGAGGTGATTTCCACTCTTCTGGCCCTCGAACCCGACAAAATTCTCTACATCAGTTGTAATCCAGGTACACAGGCTCGTGATATATTATTTTTGAAGGAAAAGTTCGAGTTGCAAAGGGTCGTTCCCGTGGATATGTTTCCGCATACGAGTCATACCGAATCCATTGCCTTGCTTACCTTGCGGAATTAAATTATTCAAATGAAATTTCGGTGTCTTATTGTATTTAGTTTTCTGAGTGCGGTGATCTATAGTCAGAAAGATTCTTTGTTGTTTGACCCGCTATTTCTGAATGAAGTTGTGATTACCGACTATGGGCAAAAGGAAAAGTTGATCACCCCGGTATCTTTGACTACACTTGAGACTCCGGCTGACTATCAAATCCAGGGTGCCGCTTCCCTGCTTTCTCAAATTCCTGGAATTTTTTCAGATGCTTCTACAGGAGAAGCATTTTCCCGTGTTTATACCAGGGGTATTTCTTTGAGCGCAGAAGATGATATCGGTTGGTATTATATGTCATTGCAGGAAGATGGATTACCTATTACTGCAATACATTATAATCAATTTGCACCTGATTTTTTTCTGCGCCCGGATGTATCACATCAACGACTAGAAGTGCTTAAAGGAGGCAAATCAAGTATACTCGCTCCTTCGGGACCTGCGGGGATTGTAAATTTCATATCTGAACACACTCCTGATTCTTATGAAACACACGATCGGTTAACCACAGGAGTATATGCCGGAGGAAGACCTATGCTGCGGGTGGAGGGCTTTTCAGGAGGGCCCATCGGATCGTCTCGATGGGCGTATGATATTTCATATTTATATCGTTATGATCGCGGTCCTAGAAAAATTGATTATTCGCTCAATAATGGTGGTCAATTTAAGATTGGACTAAAGAAGATACTTAAAAATGGCATCGTATCCGGTAAATTCAAATGGCTGAAGGATAAAGTGAATCGATTTACCGGTGTTGCAGCGATGAACTGGGAGGATCCTGAACCTGCATTCAATCAGAGTTTTCAAAACACTTCTCTTCTTCCTCCATCATTCGAAGGAAGTCTGCCCATCCTGGAAGGATGTCCCGGATCCTGTTCATTTGATTCCTATGAATACAACCCTTCCAATGGTATAAACGCTCGTGAGCTGAGTGGTACTCTTAACATTGATTTTAATCTTGGCGATTGGAGGCTTACCAATAAGACAAAATACTCAGACAAATCCCTCAATTGGCAAACTGCTATCGGAGGACAGCCATTAGGCCTGGACAACTTCATTAGCTACTTTGTCAGTGGCGATCCATTTCCCATAGGCATTGTCGAGTTTACCGATGTTCGCGAAAATCAGTCACTTGCCACAGTAAATAACCAAGGTGCATTTGCGGTACTTCAAGGAGGTCCTCCTTCTTTTGAATACGTTGACGGTAGTTTGCCGAATGATGCGATCATGGGAAGTGGCACGTGGTACAAGGATGATTCAATCGATGAATGGATGAATCAATTGACATTCAGAGGTGAATTGGACAATATAGATATTACACTGGGTTCATTCTTCGCACGTAGTGATATAGATATATTTACGAATGCCAGTTTCATCTATACCACCTACGAACCGCAGCCTCGGTTACTGAATGTATCGCTGACCGGATTTGATGGTGTAGAGAGATTGCTCAGTGATGAAAATGGTCTGAGCAATTATGGCGGATTATTTTATGAGAAAGCCTCTATATCTGCCAATCAGTTTGCTTTCTTCGGAGATCTGGATCTCCTTCTTACCAATCAATTATCGGGAAACGTAGGTCTGAGATTTGAACAAATAGAACATAGCGGTATTAAAGACATTTCAGGCCCTGTAGAAGATGGAATTCCAAGTGGTGGTTGGGATGGTAACCCCCTGACCAGTTACGATGCGAGTACCTTGGTTGGGATTGGTCAGAATTCAATCGATGCATCATATAGTCATTTGTCCTACTCATATGCATTGGATTACCAATTAAATGCCGTCACCTCTCTCTTCGGCAGGTATTCACTGGGGAATAAGGCACCGGAATTAAACTACTACCTGGATAATTTTTCAAACCAGGAAGTCCCCGAAGAAGAACCACCTTCACAAACGATCAGACAACTGGAGTTCGGCATTAAAAAGAGTGACAACACGTCGAGCGTTACACTTACGGCCTATGTAAGTAAACTTGGAAATGTGGCGTATTCGAATTTCGTTTTCGATCCGGAGGTAAATCAGATCTTTTACACACCCACTCAATTCAATAGCAGTCAAACCATTGGTATCGAATTTGAATTGGGATATTCATTGAGCAGAACATTGCAATTGATTGCCAGTGCGACCTTACAGGATCCTCAACTTTCGGAATTCTCGTTGTACGATGCAAATGGTACTCTGGAAACGAATGATGATTCAATCGCAGATTTCAGTGAAAATGAAATTCCACACAATCCAAGAAGCATGGCGAGAATTGGCCTGGTTTTCAATAATGAGGATTGGTATGGATCACTTGCCATGAATAGTATTGGCAAGAGATTCGGGAATTTGGAAAATTCATTCACTCTTCCTTCATTTCTCACCGTAGACTTCGATATGAGTTATGCTATAAGTAAGAGCTTCGCTATAGGGCTCAGGGTAAAGAATGCTTTGAATAGCGCTGGTTTGACCAATTTCTTCGGACCGAATCAGTTTGGAAGTAATAGCGATGCTGCCACCGCCCAATTCATTGCGGCGAATCCCAATGCCAGCTTTGTGGTCTTCCCAATCATGCCAAGGGCTATTTATTTTTCGGTTGATTACACATTTAATCGACGGGATTGATTGTTTGAGACAATCGTGCTACCAACGGATGGCAATCTTACCCATCGTTTGGCGATTTTCCAGAGCGGCATGAGCAAGATTTAATTCTTCTACGGGATATTCTCCTCCGGACAAAGGCTTGATAACTTCTTTATTGAAGAGATCCACTGTACCAAGCATTACCCGGTGGAGTGTATCGGGTCTGTGATCGGCAATTCGAAGCATATTCACTCCGATCAGTGCTTTTGAAGGTGAAATCAATGAGACCGGATGATAAATTCCAAATCCCCGGGCTACATTCAATTTTGAAAAAACGTTTTTAGCAGAGGTCATGGAAGATGCGCCAAACAAGACCAGTCTTCCTCCGGACCCCAATAGTTTGAATCCTTTCCTTACGGAATTTCCTCCGATGGGATCAAAAATGACATCCAGGCCATTGCTTTCAGTTTGGTCGATGTGTTTTTGGATAACCTTGGCAAAATCGTCGGTGCGATAGTTGATAGGATGATGCACTCCGATTGAAGACAAATATTCCAATTTCTTATCGGAGCCAGCAGTTCCATAGACGACAGCACCATTGGCTTTAGCCATTTGACAAAGCAAACTGCCCACTCCTCCGGCGGCGGCATGCACAAGAACATGATCACCGGTGTAAATGTTGACCATTTCACGTGCCATATAGTAGGCTGTTCCCCCCTGCGTGGCCAATGCGGTTCCCTTGGCGGCACCTACGTGATCACCAATCGGGACGACGCCGCGAAAATCTGTGGAAACGTATTCCGCGTATCCCCCGAATCTCGTCAAAGCAATCACCCGGTCACCTTCTTTCAATTCTGAAGATACATCCGGTCCCAGTGCATCAACATGGCCAATCACATCATAACCAAGAATTCCCGGTTTTTCAGGTGCATCAGGATACATACCGAGCCTGGCCATGACGTCTGCGAAGTTGAGGCCAAAGGCTTCCACCTTGATCCTAATTTCCAATGCACCAACTTGAGGGTTTTCCGTCTCTCTGATTTCAAAGGCTTGGTCAGCCTTTCCATTCTTTACCAGGTAAACTGCTCTCATTTATTCATAATTTGTTTATCAAATATCTACAATTCCATCATTCCATCATTCAGTCATTCAAAACTTAGAATTAACCTAATACCTCCCTTCCCGCGCCATTTTGGCAATCATATTATGATAGATAAAGGGAAACCAACTCCTGAGGCGAACGAACTTCACCTCCCTTCCTCCAATATAGGTTTCGCGTTTGTTCTTCTCGACGGCATTCAAAATTTTCAATGCACACAGGTCGGCTGACATACCTTGAGCTTGTCCCGGATCCATGATGCCATGAGCTTTGCCCGATGCATCAAGTGCATGAAGGGAGATGTCAGTCTTTATGTATCCCGGACAAATCATGTTGACATGAACACCGTGATCCAATACCTCTGCACGCAGGGCATCATAAAATCCTATTAATGCGTGTTTGGAGGCAGCATATGAAGATCTTCCAGGGGTACTCACTTTTCCTGCAACACTAGAAATAACCACAACATGACCACTCCCCTTTTCAATCATTGCGGGCAGAATCGCCTTTGTGATAGCGATGTTGCCAAAATAGTTTACCTCGAAAAGACGACGATCAACAGAAAGTTGTGTGTCCTTGACCAAACCCCGTTGACTGATCCCGGCATTGTTAATCAATATATCAATTGGTCCAAAATGCTTATTTGCCTGGACAGTAGCAGGGCCAATATCTTCTGTCTTACTTACATCAAGTGGAAGAATATGAGATTCGGACATCAAACTGTCTTGTAGCGCCTTCAGTTTATCAATGGATCTGGCAGATAGTATACACTTTGCACCCGCCTTGCCGAATGCCCTGGCACAGGCAGCTCCAATACCAGAAGATGCTCCGGTAATCCATACTACTTTGTCTTTCATTGTATCCTTATCATAAATCTTCACAATGTATTACACTTAGGCCTACTTTATCCCTTTCTTTTTTGAAATTCTGAACAAGGCAAATGGCATTTTGATGATCATGATTTCAATTCTCAGATTCATGAGAATAAGCTTTAATTGAAGTATTCGAAACTCATTCATCTACTACTAATTCATTTATCTACACTATCAAATTTTAGGCGATTACTGTCTCCGAGGAGGCATACTACAAACTATAGAAATTGTCCATTTCTTTTTGACTTATTAACTTTTTATCCCTAATTTTAGAATTTTAGTGTTAATTATCGATCGTTGTTGAAGAAATTATTCATGGTTGTTTGATTCAGCGTACTGAGTACAGGACAAAAAAAATATATGCCATGCGTAAGTAGTTGATTATGTGAGAATTAACAACTAAGAACGATGGCATTCAAGGAGAAAGTTAAAGAACTTTCCCGAGAATTGAAAATAGAACTTGTTGGCTTTACTAAGCCTAGAATAGATTTGATTGCATTAGCAGTAATCAGCTTGTGTGGTAATGGAAGTATCAATCTTGCTGATATAGCTGCTGGTATGCCTAATGCTGTATTGCGAAGTAGTAATTACAAGCGGCTACAGCGGTTTATCAAGCAGGTGGATTGGTCCTGGGTAAATCTGCCCAAATTCTTATAGAAATTAATAGGTATTGAGGGTCCATACACTGTATTGATAGACAGGACCACTTGGAAATTTGGACGATTAGATATCAATATTCTCATGGTGGCTGTATTGGGCTCAGGATTTGCCGTACCAGTATTATGGTCATTATTGCCCAAGAGAGGGAATAGTGCCCAATTTGAAAGAAGGGATATTCTGGAGCTACTGATTAAATACCTTGGGGTGGATCAAATCAGACGAGTCATTGGAGAGGGTGAATTCATTGGTACACACTGGCTTAATTGGTTGATTAACAATCAGATAGGTTTTGTGCTGAGGATCAAAGGAAATATGAATGTGACCCAGAATGGAACAACAGTTCGCGCAGAAACACTGTTCAATAAGAATCGAAAATCACCTCAACGCTTAGTTGGAAAATTTATATTACTGGGAAGTGAGGTTTACTTGTCAGGATTTAGATTTAGAAATGATAAAGGCAAGTCAGAATACTTGATAGTAGCTTGTTCAGAGCCAATAGACAATGCATGTGAGCTATATGCACAGCGATGGTATATAGAAAACATGTTCAAAGATTTGAAAAGCAACGGCTTTCAATTAGAACAAACACATGTGACAAAAATTGAAAGATTAGAAACACTGATTGGCTTATTAGCTATAGCCTATGCCTGGATGATCAGAATTGGACATTGGGTCCAATCCAAACAACCAAAATTGTTCAAAATAGCAAAGCATAAAAGAGCCAGAATAAGCTTCTTTAAGGCTGGCCTAAGAGAATTTGTTAGGGTGATTTTTACTCGATCAGATCGGGATCTGTGGCGGTATATCAAATTTTTGTCCTGTACTTAGTTCAGCGTATCAACTTTTTAATTTCGACTAATCCGTCTGTACATAATGAAACGAAAAGCGATCACATTCAGATGCGAGGTTCAGACTCCCATGTTTTTGGGAAGCGCAATAAAAGGTGATGTTGAAATTCGCCCCCCTGCTATCAAAGGACTTCTTCGTTTTTGGTGGAGGGCTATGAATGGGCATCTGGATATCCGCTCATTACGACAAAAAGAAGCGCAGATTTTTGGTTCTGCGGCTGAACATTCCAATAAATCTTCATTTGATGTGGTCAGCAATGAGCCAATTAATAAAAGCTCAATTGCCGTGCAAACATTATTTAAAGAGTATGACATAAGTGACTTCGATCTTCGAAAAAATAGAGGATCTGATCGAGGTTTAGCCTATCTTTTTTATAGTATTGATTTGGGAGAAAACAAAAAAAGAAATTTTATTCTCCCAGGACAAACATCCACTTTTTCCATTACTCTAACCTCCTACTCTAGGGAAACACTCGATAAAGTCTCTCGAGTATTTGTAGTGGCGAGCTTGTGTGGCGCCCTCGGCACGAGATCCAGAAGAGGCTTAGGAAACTTTCGAATAATTGGGAATCATAGTCCAAATTTTGAATCAATTAATGATTTTAAAAATTACTTAGGCAAATGCTTAGTGTTAAAAGATCAACCGGATCAAAAAAATAATGACTGGAGTGTTCTAAGTGGAGCTAAAATAATATTAGGCCGTCCTTCTGCAGGCAGTAATACCTGGATAAATATGTTGGATGATATTGGTTGTGAATTCTGTGATTTCAGATATGCGGTGAAACATAAGAAGGCTCTAACCCCAATATTTGGACTGCCTCTCAAACATGCCTACGGGACCTCAGATAATGAAATTTCAAGAAGATCCAGTCCATTGATCATCAAGACCATCGTAATAAATGGACTGTTTTATTGGATGTTGATATGGTTGCACGGTCATTTTTTACCGGTGAATGTAATGCTCAATGGAAAATCTGGATGTCGTGCACATCCTGACTGGATTCTATTGAGTGAATTTTGGCGAAAAATATCCAGATTGAAGAATTCCGTCTCAATTAAAATAGATTCATCTCTTAACGACAATGAATAATCCTCATCTATTTATATTCACTATCGGTCCTGTCAAAAGCTTTATTGCCGAAGCTAGGAAGACCCATGATCTTTTTGCTGGAAGTGGATTGCTTAGTCACCTATGCAAGAAGGCGATGGAGAAAGCGGTATTCATCTTTGACAGAGGTGAGGAAATTATAATTACCCCTGAGATTAACAGTGATAATAAACCCAATCGATTTGTTGCTATAATTGATGCTAAAGGATTCGATCTTAAAGCCTCGGCTGTAAAGATTGAAAATTCAGTAATGGAAGAATTTCTAAATATTCCATCTCTTTTATTTCCTAGTTCAATCAAAAAACCGACAGGCTTTGATGACCAACTGTCACAGCACCTCAATCTTGAATGGGTGTATGTCCCAATCGATAATAATGACAACCATGGTTATAAAAAAGCATATCAACAATTATTTAGAGAACTCTCTGCCGTCAAAAAACACAGATCCTTTTCTCAACTAGGCTATCAAAATAACCTCGGCGAAATTGGGAGAAAGTGCAGTGTTGATGGATCATTAAATGTGAAGTATTATCGGCCTGGTAAAAATGATAAGATTGATAAGCTGAATTTGAAATTATTTATCCCGGAAGACGAAATCTGTCTCATTCAAAATGAGGAAAATGTAAAAGTTTGGCATTTACAAGAAGGCGAGGGGTTAAGTGCTGTTAGTATGGTGAAACGACTTTTTTTGAATGAACCACATCAATTTCCAAGTACAGCTAGAGTGGCCTTGATGAATCTGTTTGAAGTTTCTAAAAACTTGAAGTCGTTTCAAAAATATAGAGAGAAAGTTGAAGGAAGGATCAGCGGTGCCAGGGGTGATAAGTTCTTCCCGCATTCTGACGACCAACTTTTTTACCAGGAAAATATCAAGCAGATTTTCGAAGGTCACGCCAGGACTACAGATGAAATTGAAAGAGCTGAAGACATGCACAAAGCTTGGGTGAGTGAGCTTAGTGAAAACAAAATATCGGAACCCTTTACTAAATATTACTCCCTGATTCGATTTGATGGAGACAATATAGGTGACTGGCTCCTCGGTGACAATCTCAAAAGTGAGGTGGACCTCGAAGATTTTCATCGTAATTTTACATGTGGTATTGCCAACTTTGCCAGGGAGATAGATAAATACCTAGTGGCACCAAAAGGAAAAACAGTCTATGCAGGCGGAGAGGACTTCATGGCCTTAATCAATCTTCATCATCTTTTTGATGTACTTGATTACATCAACCAAACTTATCGGAGAATGATAGACGAACAGCTGTCAGGGTATAAATCCAACCAATCTCTCAAGTTTACAATTTCTGCGGGTGTTGCCATTGCCCATTACAAACAACCACTGATGATGGTCTTGCAACGGGCAGAAGAAATGGAAAAACTTGCTAAAAACTCTGGCAAGAACAGTTTTGCTATTGGGTTGATGAAACACTCAGGCGGGACTATGGATTTCGTCTTACCGTGGAAGTTGAAAATTCCAATTAACACTAAGAATTCTGACGATAGTCTTACGGCAGTTGAGTCTGTAAAACTCTTAAAATTTATACTTGATGCGAGTGAAGAAAACTTCAGTAATGCCTACATTCATAATATATACGATGCATTGGAAGAAGTAGGATTTGAGATGCCGCATGATATGTTGACTTCACTCATAACATTGTATACCAGTCAAGCAAATAATAAAAAAGGAATGAAGACGATACGGCTCGTAAGCGTACTTATGCAGCTTTTAAATACTTTTGTAAAGTCCTCACAGGCTCATCAAATTGAGCCATTTCGAAATTTTACCAGCGCCCTTTTAGTTTGTGATTTTCTTAATCGAAAAACAAAATGAACACAAAGAAAACTACCTATTCGATAAGTGCTCTGGACACACTATTTTTCAGAGACGGAAGACCTTTTACTATGGGTGATAATTCGTGGGCAAATCATCTTTTCCCGCCTTATCCATCTACCTTATATGGAATGTTTCGTTCTGTATTCTTTGAAGGTCATATGGACAATCTTCATAAAGTTAATTCTTATGAAGATCCTACAAAAGAACTTCAAATTCAATTTATCGGTCTGCAATTAATCGATGAAGATAATGAGGACATCCTGCTCTTTCCCGTGCCTCTCGACCTTGTGAAAGATAAATCAAAAAATGAACTTTACCCGCTAGATTTTATTGAAAATAATAACTCAATTACTAAAAATAACTTGCCCTATAAATTGAATTATCAAGGAAATGGAAAAGTTACAGATCCCGATAATTTTCATTATATCACTGAAGACCAACTTAATGCTTATTTAAATGGCAAGGCTGTCGCACAATCTACTGATATAAAAGATTATATGACCACAGAGGTCAAAATCGGTTTAGGTCGCAATCCTCAAACCGGACGACCCGAAGACGGTCATCTTTATAGAATGACTATGCAGCGGTTGCAAAAAGATACCAGTCATAAAATCAGACTGGTTTGTTCAATTTCAGGATTAGAACTCCCTGAAGAAAATGTACACCGTCTTGGAGGCGAGGGTAAACTGGTATTTACAAAGAAATCAAATCCGGTTTCTACATCAGATAAAGTTTCTGTAGACACCTATTTTAAGCTTTATCTCGCCACACCAGCCATATTTAAGGATGGATGGCAACCTAAATCACTTCTTCATAAATATAATCTTGAAATTGTGGGAGCTTCGATTGGCACACCTCTTCCAATCGGTGGTTGGGATATTATAAAACGTCAACCCAAACCAATGCTCCAGGCAGTACCACCTGGTTCTGTCTATTATCTCACAGGCACTAAAGAGGATATAGACCAATTTCAATCCGCATATCATGGAAAGAATTTGTATCAGGATTGGACAGAAGATACTTTTCATTACCAATATGCGAAACAGGGTTTTGGTCTCACTTACATCGGAAAAATATAAGACTTAACATGGCAACACAACACACAACAATATTAATCTATTGCGAATCAAGTCTTCACGCTGGAGCAGGGCAAGGAGTCGGGACCATCGATCTCCCGATTCAACGAGAGCGGCACACCGGATTTCCCAAGATAGAAGCGTCTGCATTGAGAGGTGCGGTCCGCGAAGCTGTATGGGAATATCATCTCTCAAAAAATAGAAAAGGAGGTGATGAGAAAGAACTAAATGTGGTATTCGGAAATAAAAATGATGGTGATAAGCGTTCTGCCTTGGATATAGGTGACGCTCGATTGATATTTTTCCCGGTGCGCTCATGGAAAGGGGTTTTTGCATGGATCACTTGTCCTTATGTGCTTAATCGATTTATAAAAGATATGGCACTTCCAGATAAAGTCGAAGTTTCATTACAATTGCCCGTCCATGAAAATAACAATGAGATTTTTGTCTCTGAGGATAGCATCATAAAATCTTCAAACAAGGTAATGTTGGAAGAATATGTATTTAATGTTCCAAAATCTCAGAATGGAAATACTGCAATCTTGATCAACCATGAAGATCCCGGTACTTATTTTTTTAATCGACTTTCCAACAATAGAGGATCTGCAGCCACAGAATTGATATTTAGTCTTACTGATCGTTGGGCCCTTGTGACGGATGAGGTTTTCCGTGACTTCGTAGAAATGTATACTGAGAAAATCACACGCAACAAGATCAATTCTAACACTGGAACAGCTGACGATGGAGGCCTTTTCAACGAAGAGTTTTTACCCACGGAAAGTATCCTGTATGCCTATGTTGGAGCAACGGATGAATTTTCTATTGACAATCATAGAAAGTCTGCTAAGGAAATAATGGAATTATTTAGACAGAATCTCCCAGATATGATTCAAGTCGGAGGAGATGCCAATATTGGGAAAGGACTGGTAAGAGTAAATTTATTGTAAGGACAAATCCATTATAATTATGCCAACCCATCTGAAAAATAGAAAGCTCCAGCGTCAAATATTTGCTTATGAAAGTATCAAAGAACTTGGTAATCTCGCAGATAAAAAAAAATATAAGAACTATTGCGAAAATATAGCCTTAATGGTTTATACCAACTCACTTGTAAGCGCTGCGGCTTATCTAAAGTCCAAAGACAGTGTTTCTAAAAAATTATATGATCATATTAAGATTTGGCTACAAAAAGAGGAAATAGATTTAATACCGAGTGACAAAGATTTACTCTCTCATCTTATGAGCAGTCAGATGAATTCTGCTAAGCTCCTCCATTGTACCAAAGAAGTAATGATCTTGGCAAATCACTTAAAGGAGATGGCTAAGGCTTTAATTATCTCTAAATGAAAAGGGTCGCTAAATACATCCATAATAGCAATGCAAGAGAGGTTCGTTTCAAGGACCTTGACACTGGCAAGCTCTATCAGCTTTCGAATTCTTTTTTTGACAACAGACCACAGCGTGCTGATAGGTTTAGCAATCAATGGACAACCTTTTTCAAAGTACTCCTCATTAATTATCCTGATAAATACTTCATAGTAGAAATCGGTCAACATGGTGTTGAAAAAATCCAACAAGTACAATCTACATATGATGTCCGTAAATTCATTGCGGTAGCCGGCACTAGTGATAACCATACTTTAGCAATTGAAAAAGCCGGGCATTTTAAAAAGGACCGGTTGGAGTATATGGATATACTGGGGCAGTCACTCTGTCACCAATATCAGCATAATGACGTATTTATCAAAAACCTTTATACTAGGCAAAAAAGGCTTGCACAGGACTTTGTTAAAAGAGGTTATAAAGTAGGCTCGACGACTATGCAACAAACCTGGCGTCTTGCCATTGGGCTTGGTAATTCTTCAGTCTATAACAATGGTTTCACATTTCATAAGATCTATGGCATACCGTACCTGCCCGGTCAATCTGTCAAGGGAATAGTCAGAGCACATTTGATCGCCGAGTTATTTCATTCAGAAATCGATGTAAGTAGTAATAATACAGCAATAAAAAAAGATGAAACAGAAGATAAAGATTCGTCTAAAGACAAAGAAAATACTTCAGAACTGAGGGCATTACAAGATCCGGGTTTCTGCCTTTTGTTTGGAAAAGGAGATGAAGGGTATCACGACCTAGCCATCAAAGGGAAGGTGATCTTTTTTGATGCATACCCGGTCAATAATTTTTCCATCGAAGCCGATATAATGAATCCCCATTATCCAGGCTACTATCAACAAGAAATCACAGGTGCAGGTGCAGCTGAAGATAAGGATATAATTCCACCAGGCGACTGGCAGAGTCCAGTTCCCATCTTTTTCTTGACTGTAAAAAATGCAGCATTTACTTTTCAATATGCTATAAAAAAATCTGCGAATGTCTCGTTGCCAGACAAGATCGAGTATGCCGACAAAGAGGATAGGATAAAGTACAGAACTATTCATCCCGAATTTGTGGGTAAGTCCCCTGATTATCTGGTTAATAATTTCTTAAAGCAGGCTTTACTATATCATGGCATTGGTGTAAAGACTGCTGTAGGGTATGGAAGATTTAGAAATTAGAAAATTTCAATATTATAAAATGATCACAAAATGGAACAACTGCGACAAAGAAATTCTACGAAAATTATAATTGTATTACTACTCTATAGTATGAGCAGTTATACACTGGCGGCTAATCATATTGATTCTACCATTGTCGGTCAACAAGAATACGAGGCAGTTCTTGAGAAAATTAAAAAACTTGAAGATGAGTTGAAGGATACTCGCAAAGAGTTTACAATAACGAGGGAGAGCGTCAAGGAGCATGTAAAAGACAAGTATGAGGACTGGTTTGCATCACATTCATGGTTGTTGTTTTTCGGGGCTTCGATGGTTGGGTTTTTCGGGGCATTCACTTCTCTCAAAAATAGATTTAATAAGAAGGCAGATGAAATTTTTAAAGTTATGTCTGAGAAAGCAGACAAAAAAGTAAAATCTTTGATAGAAGTGATCGTCGAAAATAGGGATAAAGCAGTAGCCAAATTTGCTGAATCTAAGAAAGAAGCAATCTTGAAACACGTAGAAAAATGTGAAAGGATTAATCGTCTCAAAACAACAAAGAGAATTATTGTTTTAAATCAACAGGGAACCGGAGCCTCCAGTGAATTTAAGAAAATAATCACTTCCTTTTCTAAAAGAAAGTTTCAAAATTTAGAAGAACTGGCATATGCGAATAAAATAAATTATAACGATTATGATGCAGTGATTATCGAAAATGCTGATCAGGAAGGAGTCTGGAATATTACCAAAAAAGACAATTCAAAGGGAAACCAGGACATTAGGGCATTTAATGAAAAAGTTAAAGAGAACATCAACCATATGATTGCAATAGCTAACAATGCTTGTAGCAAAGGAACAGTGCTAATCTATTATGGACACGGAAGATTTCCAAAAATAAATTCTGCATATCAACACCTGATGAATTTTGCTAATAGCCCGGCACAACTCCTGGGCAATCTTATAAACCTTTTAGAATATCAGGATACTCTCCAAAGTATTAGTGAAGAAGAATTGAAGAATGTAGAATTGAATACTATATGAGAAGTTGAATGCTAGAATTGAAATGATATTTGACACTCAGGAACTATACAACCTAATCAATATGCTTGAGTTACAGGAATTGTTTAAAAATGAATCTGTCTGATGTCCATCCCTATTACAACAGTCACTGGACATATCGATATGACAATTTTTCAAACCAAAGACAGTCTGCCTATTAACAGCAACCATCTCAAAGGAGCTGTGATAGAATACATTTTTGATCATTTGATAGAGGATTTGGGTAAAAAAGAAATCAGCCCCGCTCAGATATTCAATAAAGATGAACACGGAGTAAGAAAAGTGTCTTACCCATTGATACAATTCGATCTTAGTCCTTCAGGAATCATTAAAATAGTAGGTATTTGTCAGGGCAGTAAAACCATTAATCTGTGGATCAATCGAATCTATGATCAACAAGATCTAAAGATCAAGGGAAAAAAGATTATCATAAAATTCATTCATGAAACTTGTCAACTATGGCGACCGGAATTGCTACCGCATTTACAAGTATACGAGATAAGAAAATGGAAGCCATATAGCACAGACACGTTAAAACAAAGAAAACCTCTGGACAACATAATCTGGGGGCAACTCTTACGTATCACCGATGATCTCGATATCAAATTAGCGCGTAGACCCAGGATAGACTTATTACGATATAAGGAAATCCAACGAATCGACCCTTATGACAGGAGTCACAAGATCAGATGGCGTGCATTCAACGGACAGTTTGCAACAAATATCAACTTCCCCAACAATATCGGTGTGGGCCACGAGGCAAGATTGGGGTTTGGAAAGATTAAAAAACTCTCTTCAATATCTCTATGAATTCATTTCAAAAATGTAAACGAACAGGATGAAAAACAAACTTAGTTTATATCACATAAAAAAAAAGCAGCACAACTTGCACTCTGCAAAACCACGTCAGATGTAGAAAAACTCTTAAAAATACCAAGATTCAATCTGTCTACACATGCCATCGCACCAGAATACTATAAATTCAAAACACCTAAAAAGAATGGAGAACTACGCAATATAGAGGCTCCGACCCCTGGATTAAAACGGCTACAGCGCAGATTAAATGGGTACTTGCAATGCACTTATTATCTAAACCAGACAACATGCGCATATGGCTTTATTATAAAAGCAAAAAGTCGGCCCGGTAAGAATATAAAGTCCAATGCTACACGACATCTTCATTGTATATCTATGCTTAATGTTGATTTTGATGATTTTTTTCATCAGATTACCCGGGAAGATGTATTTCAAATTTTACGAAAATCCCCATTTACACTAAACAAGGATACCGCAAATATTCTCTCAAAGGTTTGCACATATCAAGGTCGGTTACCTATGGGTGCACCTACCAGTCCGGTGCTATCCAATCTTTTTTGCATCGATCTGGATATCGATTTGGAGTCATGGTCAATAGACCGGGACATCATTTATACTAGATTTGTTGACGACCTTAGTTTTTCTTCTAAACAAGCTTCTTTGAGTACTCTTCATTACGAAGAGATCAGCAATATCGCAAAGCGATATGATCTCTTTTTTGATCCAGATAAGACAAAGTATTATAGTTCAGACGATATCAAGATAGTCACCGGTCTTATAGTAGATGATAAGTTAGGAATTCCTAAGGATTATTATTATGAGACCGACCAGGATATCGAGCGATTAAGTAGGCTTATGGAAGTACATTATATCACGGGTAAGATATATCCGACCCCTGTATTAAACCTGTTTAAGAAGGAAGTTATGGGCAAGATCAATTTTATTGGACAAATTCTGGGAAGGGAGCATTCAGTTTATAATCACTATCTGGAAAAATATGAAGAAGCAATCAACCCGGATGAAACTCTAAGTGCGCGTTGGCTTCGATTTTCGAATTATGTAAAATTCTAACACTATATGCAATTAATCATTGATACAGCAAATACTCAACTGAGTGTAAAAAATAAATGTTTTTTCATCAGCAATAAATCACGTCAGGCCCAGGTCAGCCCTAAGCGTATCAGCAGTATAGCCATCACAACCGACTGTAATCTTAATGCTGCAGTAATCAAATTGGCAGCCATACATCAGATCCCCATATTGTTCTTTAATAATTTTGGCACCTTGCAGGCAAGGCTTTGGAGTCCATATTTTAAAAATATTGCCAATCTCAGGAAGAAACAATATCTCTTTGTAAGTAGAGGGGAGGCAACTACGTGGATGATCGATGTACTGAAGCGAAAGACATCTCTACAAACAGGGACCTTGAGGAAGTTTGTGTCAAGACGCCCTCGTCATAAGGCTATGATTAAAAAGACCATAGAAGCGATGCAGAGTTTGCTGGACGATATGTTGATTTACCAAGATGTGCCTATAACTCAGTGTCGACAAAATATAATGGGTATCGAAGGGAGCATCTCAAAGAGATATTGGACTGCCGTAAGTGTCTTTCTTCCGGAAAACTTTCAATTTAAGACTAGAAGTCGTCGTCCGGCAAAAGACTATTTTAATGCAGGGCTTAACTATCTCTATGGTATGACTTATGGCATCGTTGAAAGTGGTGTCTTCGATAAAGGACTGGATCCAATGATAGGTATTCTCCATATTGATGGGTACAAAAGAACGTCTTTAGTATTTGACCTGATAGAACCTATCCGTCCATTGATCGATCGATTATTGATCAGACTCTGTCAGGAAAGAAAGTTAGATGCAACACACTTTATCCAAAAACCCCAAGGATATTGGTTAAGTAAAAAAGGAAAACGAAAAATAATTCCTGATTTTAATGACTATTTGTATAAGAGAATTAAGATTAACAAAAATGTAAAAAGACTAAAAGATATTATCTTTAATGAGAGTAATCAATTGGGTAATTTAATTGATCAGACCATTAAGAATGTGACTAATGATTTACATGATAGCGTATGATATTTCTTCTGACAGGAGCCGCACCAAGATCTCGAACCGATTGATAAAAGAAGGTTATGAGCGTATTCAATATTCCGTCTACCTCGGACTAAATGATCCCAGGATGGATATATGTCTTTGGAAATATTTAAATGACAATTGCAATAAGGAATCAGGAGGACAGATGATCATTCTCCCACTTAAGAGACAACATGTCCGTCTAATGAGTGTGGTCGGAAATCATCAATATGACATAGATTATTTGCTTGGCGAGAAACGTTCTTTGACATTTTAATATATTTATGATACAATTCATGCAATGTCGGATAAAGCCTTTTTATACACATACAAGCACATCATAAGTGCCTTATTGTCAGTATTTTGTGATATTAAAGGGGTGCAAGTAATCTATAGTGCGAGGCATTACTAAAACTGAAAAATATAGTGCATCTCTCATAATTCCTAAGGTGCAAGTAATCTATAGTGCGAGGCATTACTAAAACTTTCATACTGTACATGCTTGATTACTCCAATGGTGCAAGTAATCTATAGTGCGAGGCATTACTAAAACTGTCGCATCATATCGTTTGCCCAGTCACTGATGGTGCAAGTAATCTATAGTGCGAGGCATTACTAAAACAGAATTAAACAGTGTGGACTCGACCATTTGGGTGCAAGTAATCTATAGTGCGAGGCATTACTAAAACTTTTGGCTTCTTACTAAACACCACCAAAAAATATGTGCAAGTAATCTATAGTGCGAGGC
>JANQHF010000056.1 GCA_028282725.1 Saprospiraceae bacterium | reverse complement strand
TGACATGGGTAGTCAGTTTGAGTATTATCTCGAAGACAATGTTTTCATTCAAGTGCCGGCTGCTCGAAGAATAGTGAATATAGAGGGAGCCATCCAAAGACCATTGAAGTACGAACTGTTGGAAAATGAAGGCTTAACAGAGCTCATTAACTTTGCAGGGGGTCTTAGCGCTAATGCCGTCAAAGAAATTGTCCAAATCAAGAGATTTACCAACGACCAACAAGTATTGCTGGATCTGAATTTTCAGGAACTCATCGACAGAAACCAAAATTACAGTTTGCAAAATGGTGATGATATAACAATTAAGTCGATAGATGCCGAATTAGTCAACTCAGTTATGATAGAAGGGGCAATAGAACTTCCAGGCGAATACTCCATTGAAACGACACCGCGAATTAGTGATTTGGCCAATAAAGCGGTTTTAAAACGCGAGGCAAGGCTTGATGTGGCATTTTTGATGAGGGCGAATCCGGATAGTACCTATAAATTGCTCCAGATTGATCTAGAAAATATATTAACCAATTCGGGATCAGGAGAGGATCTTCCGCTTGAGCCAAAAGACAAATTGATCATCTATGAATTAGGTGATTACGTTGATCGTTCTACCTTTTCTGTTACAGGAGCCGTCAGAAGGGAAATCGAACATCCATTTGATCCTGAAGCATCAATTACCATTCAACAGGCGATTTTACTTGCCGGGGGTTTGGAGCAGGAAGCAGCCGATATTGGATATATCATTCGCACTAATATCAATAATCAAAAGGAGAAAGAATACATCCGGGTCAACATATCAGATGCTATTTCGTCACCTAACGGACCATCGAATTTGCGGCTCCGTCCTTTGGACCAATTGAATGTCCTGACAATGTCCAATTTTACGGATGACTCTTTTGTAACTCTTAGGGGTGCCGTAAGATTTCCCCAAACATTTTTCTACGATCCCACCCTCAGTTTGAAGGACTTGCTGACTCTTGGCGGCGGGTTCAAACCGGAGGCCTCACGGAGGATAGACATCTTTCGCTTAAATATTGAAAAGACCCAACCAACAAATACAATTGTTACTTCACTTGAGGTTGATGATGACTTCAATATCATCGATGACAACGCCGATTTTAATCTTATGCCATATGATGAAATCGTAGTGAGAAATGTGCCGGATTTTGAAGTTCAAAGCTTTGTAACTGTCGAAGGTGAAGTATTTCATTCAGGAGAATATGCGTTGATGGCAAAGAATGAGCGCTTGTCGGACATTATACAAAGAGCAGGTGGGCTTACTCCTGAAGCTTTCGCAGGAGGTGCAACCATATTGAGAAAAAATCATCAAGGTGATGAGCTATCAATGACTGAAGAATTTGCAGTGATCACGAGATTGGAAGAGGTACTTAAAAATCCTTCGTCACCATATAACTATATTCTTAAGGATGGTGATGTGATCAAGATACCAAAGAGGAATGACCTGGTTTTTATAAACATTGCAAATACCAATGCGGAGGAATTATTTGCAGATATGTATCCATCAGGTAAGATCGGTGTCGTCTTTCAACCTGGGAAAAATGCCAAATGGTATATAACCGAACATGCAGGTGGATTTAATCGCAAAGCATCTAAGGATATGGTAACCGTACAATATGCAAATGGCGCAATCACGGGAACGAAGGGGAAAGGCATTTTCAGAAAGTATCCTAAACTAAAAAAAGGTGCGGTCATCTCAGTTGGAGCCAAGCCTGAAAAGGCTGAAACAAAGACTGGTCCAACCGCAGATTCAGCAACAACTGAAAACATTGAGGGGCAATAAAATTCAGGTCATCGGTATATGAATAAAATTTCAGAGACTATTCGGAAAATCAATTACTTTGAACTAAAGCAAGATTTTTGAATTCACCAAACATAGGTACTTCACCTTCATATTACCAGGAAGACGAGATTACCTTGAAAGATGTGATTCTCAGTATCCGTAGCAACCTGGTGGAAATATGGAAGCATAAATTCCTGGTCTTATTCTTTATTACATTGTTTACAGCAGCATTCATCTTTAAGTCGCTGTATATCGATGTAACTACCTATTCCTCTGCAATGAGCTTCATGGTCTCCGAAGAAGGTTCTAATGAGCAGGGTAATGTCTACGGCCCTTTTGAATTTGGTCATATTGAAAGCAATAAAATTACCGAACTGGCACGATCCGGTAGAATTATTCACAAAGTATTACTCACAAAAATCGTATTGAATGGCAGAAGAGATTACTTAGCAAATCATCTGATCAGTATTTATAATCTCCACTCTATCTGGGCTGAAGAAAACCTGGATTCGGAATACGAACATATGGCCCTAAAAGATTTCTATTTTACCAGGAATGACATAGACAATTTTTCTCCAAAAGAATATCGGGCTTTGAATTATGCTCATCAACTCGTAGCTGGTAACAATTTGTTGGAAGAACAGGGAATCATGAGTATTACCTACAATGATCTTACTGAAATTTTCAGTCTGAATATTGAAGTCAGGCACGAAACTCTAGCCCTTGAACTCTTGGAAAATATCTTCGAAGAATTAAAAAACTTCTATATTGAAGAAACCATTGGCCGTACAAAACGAACCTTCGATTTAGTGAAGGCTCAGGCAGACTCACTCCTTCTTGTACTATCTAAGGCCGAACGAGATTTAGGTGTAGCCAATGACCGCAATCGTGGATTTACTTCCGCCCTTCCAGGATTAAATCTGTCCAAACTTCAAAGAGAGCGAGATGAGGTCAATGATGAATATACAAGCGTTTTAAAAAATAAAAAGAGTCTTGAGCTTCTGCTGAGTAAAGAAATGCCGGAATTTACCATAATTGACAGAACCTTTTTACCCATAAAGAATGAACCTTCATTGTTCAAATCTATTCTCCTCGGAGGTTTCCTTGGATGTGTAATAGGAATGGGTATAGTGATGCTTCTAAGAACAGTCCGGCGAGCATTAAGTGAAGAATAAGGAACCGTTTTTCAAAAAGAGTCTTTTAAAGACGACAAATTCATTTGAAAAATTGTAAGCGAATGAACTTCGAATTCGATAATAACTCAGACCAACTTGATTCACAATGGTATGCGGTCTATGTCAAATACAAATGTGAAAAGCTCGTGGCAAATCTTTTGACGCGAAAGGGTATAAAGGCCTATGTTCCTTTAAAAACAGTTTTTAGGATTAAGGGAAAACAAAAGCGGAGAGTTCTCTTGCCACTGATTTCATCCTATGTATTTGTCAAGATTTCCAAGAATGAATATGTGACAGTTCTTGAGACAAACAAAGTTTTGAACTTTGTAAAATTCGCTAATAGTCTTATATCAATTCCTGAAAGAGAAATAGACATTCTTAAAAGGGTAGTAGGTGATATCCAACTAAATGTATTAGCCCATCCAACTCAAATTAATAAAGGAGATAAGGTAAGGATCGTGTCAGGCTCACTTGCCGGACTTAATGGAGAACTAAAAGATATCAGAGGTAATCAACAAGTGCTGATAGAATTACACCATATAGGATACAACCTCTTGATCACAACGAAAAAAGAAATGGTAGCCCCGGTATCATTGTTGGAATAATTTGAGTGATCAACATCGAGTTTTCCCTTTGTTGATATAAGCTATTGATTACATCTTGAAAATTCGATGGAAAGTAACTTGGCCATGTCTTGCAGATCATGGCTTAGTGGAATGACCCTGTTCAGGTTAAGGTAAAGATTACATTCCAGATCCATCAGTTCATTTGTCAATTCTTCATTGTTGCTGCCTTCCCCCTTGATCCGGAGCTTATCGTATTCGTAGTCTGCCATCAGATCTTTTATGGCTAAATAATCTTTATCCTCTTCATGATAAATTTCTCGCAGTAATGTGAATTCTTTATTCAAGTGTGATGCCCTGTCATCCTTGACATAGACTTTATAATCAGAAGAAGGTAACAATTGATGGAGACGTTGATTTATGTCTTGATTAAGATCAATTCTCTCCATAAAATAATGCATCATTGAATCCTGATTTCCCCGGGCTTCATGATAAAGTTGGTTAATGGTAAAGTACTTTCGCGATACCATCAGTTCAGTGATCAATTCTGATAGTAATTCATTTGCGCTACTCTTAAAAGAAGGAGCTGAAGTAATATCAGTGAAAATGATTGATGCCTCCACTGCGGACCGATCTTCCAAAAAAATGATCATCTGTTCTTTCGATAAGGTATGCAATAAGTCAACTTCCCATTTATAAAAAATCTCGTCCAATAATTGGTTCTGTTGATTATTGGAAAACTTGTTTTCGTTATCCTCTAAATCCATAAACAAATTCTTGATATCAGAGTATGCCAGTTTATTAAAAGACTCTGAACTGTGCAATTGATTCATTTGCCCCTGAGTCAATTGGCAGATCTGCTCCAGGTACTCAGTACCGTATAGTAAATAATTAAACAAATTCAATTGGCTGCTAAATCTATACGGATATACTTTGTCCATGTAGCGCTTCATTTCATTATAGATACCCTCTCTATAAGAAATTTCTGCGAGTAACATGTTCACCAGGCTATTGTTATGCTGGATATTATAAAGTTTTATGGCAAGTGCCTTCGCCCCGGTGACATCATTCTTTTTTCTCAGAAGATATCTGGAATATTCCAACAGTACTTTAGGATCATAAGGGCCAGAACTTAACGACTTCTCATAGTATTCAAGGGCGAGATCTTCGTTGCCCTCATTTTCATACAATTGAGACAGATTCATAGAAAGCAAAGAGATTCCATTGTGTGTAGTCTTAAACTTCGGATGATAGATTCTACCGAATTTATTGATGGCCTCTTTGGGCTGGACGAGACTTGTACGCTTGGCATCGAAATATTGGTTGTTCCAATATGCAGCCACTGAAAACCATGCAAAAGCTATTATTGCAATTGGCAAAAGAAAAATCGCAGCATTTCTTTTGAGATCTATATAGGTGTTGCTTTTCAAAGTAAGAATTGCCAATGAAGTGAAAGCGACCCATTGCACCCCGCTAAAATGATAGTGAAAAAAATTTGCAGTCACATAAAACATGGAGAAAACCAGGTATGCGATAAGAGAGGCACAACATGCTTTTTCTAAAAACGATAGCGATGATACATTTTTGAATCCCTTATACAAACCATAAAATAATGGAACGATAAAAGCTATTCCACCAAACAGACCCAGCTCAGCAAACATCTGCCCATAAATATTATGACATCTGTATCTTACGTATTCAGTGATATTATTGAAAGGATAGACTTCACTGAGATCATATTTAAATGCCTCAATATGCCAGTTACCCATTCCTATACCTGTGAATATATGTTCCCGAAAAAGTTTGAAAGAAGAATCGAACATATAGATCCTTCCTTGCTCATCAAAATTTACAAAGTCATACAGCAATGGTGATATATTTGAATCGAAAGGATTCTCTGATACCACAAAATATAAGAGAGCTGCGACGACGATAAGGGCCAAAGGATAAATTGAAAGTTTTAATGTTCGCTTGATTTTGTTGGTCGACCATAGATAATAAAGAATGATGACCAGCAAGGCGATAAACGCGCCTCGGGCAGATGTATAATTCAGTAAATAGAGAAGAAAAATTCCAAAAAGTAATTTAAAGATCTTTATCCCCAGAATTCGGGTTTCATAGAATAATAAAAAAGGGTAGAGGGTGACTATATAACACGATGTGTAATTTATATTATTACCAAAGAAATTATTCCAGCTGACGTCCAATGGAATCCCTGTCATCAAGGCGAAAAAATGATGAAAAGAAACCAGTAAAAAAAAGAATAAAAATAGTCTTGGGATCAGATTAAAGAGAATTGCATTGCCACACATAGACCGAAACTGGATCAGCCACAATATCAACACAAGCCAACCAAAAGCTGGGTACCAGATCAGTGATTCATCAACTGCCCATAAATATGAAAGAAAACCAATGAGAATGAATACTAACCAAAACAAATCTGTCGGCATCAGCCTGAGGACTCGATCGCGACCAGAGATTAGGCTATGGATCATATAAACGATGAAAAACGAAGGCAAGGCCAGAAACTGGACATCGTCCCAAAAAGGAATGAAACCAGATAGAAGGGGCATAATCGATACTGTCAAAAGAAAAACAAGCGAAATGTTTTCCTTTAATCGTTGCATTTTATCGAATTCAATTTTCAAATTTTTGGGCCGATCCGGTAACCCTTTCAGGATCCGGAATGCCATTTGGGAAGATGGGAAAATCAGTGTCCAAGCTGTTAACAATAGTATTTTAAAATCGACTAAAAATGATCTATTGGCATAGTACCACTCTTCCAAAATCGCTTTATACGGGAATATTACCTCCTTGAAGAATTCCCAAATATCTTTATCCTGCTTTCTTGCTTCGTCTACCAGGTCCTCCTCATCACGGAAAACAACTGAACCCAAGCCTGTAATCCCGGGACGTACCTTATAGATAACTTCCTGAGCCTGTGGCGGGTATTCAGCAAAAGACTCGGGCAGCAGGGGCCTGGGTCCCACAAAACTCATATCCCCCCTAAGTACATTTATGAGTTGAGGGAGTTCATTCAACTTTGTCTGACGTAAAAATCCACCCAACCGGGTAATGGTCATTTCATTGTTAATAGTAATCTTCTTATCCTGTGCTCCGACAGCATACATCGTTGCAAACTTGATTACATTGAATTTTGCATTTTTATACCCGATACGTTCTTGTCGGAAAAAGACTTCGCCATTACCCGTAAATCTCAGAGCGACGATTATGACCAGGAGCAAAGGCAGAATAATAGCCAAGGCTATTGCTGATGCCAGAATATCAACAAGTCTTTTTAAAAGCGGATACATTGATGAACTCTAGTATTGAGATCTGATTATCTGGACAACGCGGTTCATTTGTTCTTCAGTAATATTAGTAGAGCATGGAATACTAACACATTTACTATACACCTGACCAGAGATATCTTCGTAGTTATAATAGATATCATCGACAAACATGTTCAACCTGTTCATAGGGACCCAAAATGGTCTTGCTTGAAGTTTCTCATTATTCAGTGCGGTCAGCACCTGGCGCATTTTATTGGTCTTGATTGTAAATAGCCACCAATTGGGGTCCACGTGCTCTTCTACTCCCTGAAATTCAATGTCTCCGACATTTCCAAGATGCTCAAAATAGAATTTCTTCATTCTTTGCTTGGCATCCAGAAATAGATCCAGTTGTTCCATTTGACCAACACCGATAGCAGCGGCAACATTGGTAAGCCGGTAATTAAAGCCAATTTCATCATGTATATACTCCAGCCGGTCCGATTTAGCCTGAGTTGTGATGTGCTTTGAGCGTTGCGCCAATGATTCGTCATCAGTCACAATCATTCCACCTCCGCCAGTGGTTATTAGTTTGTTTCCATTGAAGCTAAAACATCCCATAAGGCCAAAAGAGCCACTGTGCTTTCCTTTAAACCTGGAACCCAGGGACTCTGTGCTATCTTCCAGCATAATGAGATGAAAACGCTGGCACAGGTCTGAGAGTCGGTCCATATTACACATATTCCCAAGCACATGTACTGGCATAATAGCAGGGATTCGGCGCTTATCCTTAGTATGGAACAAATGCTCTCCTTCTATATAACATTCTTTTTCAAGAAAATCTTCCAGGAGATCAAGATCCATTTGCCAGGTGTTCGCATCTACGTCCATCAGGACAGGGTCAGCCCCGGTATATTTAATTGAATTCAATGAGGCTATAAAAGTTAGGTTGGGAACGATCACATAATCGTTGTGTCCTACACCCAAAATATGTAGTGAAGTATGAAGTGCCGTCGTGCCGCTTGACGTGGCCACTGCATAATTTGTGCCTGCCCGCTCAGCCAACATTTTTTCAAACAGATTGACATAACTTCCAACGGAAGACACCCATTCGGTGTCAATACATTCTTTTACATATTTCCATTCATTTCCTGAAAGATTCGGACCTGATAAGAGTACCATATGCTAAATATTCCTGAATTTCTGACCATATGGATCCGTGATTATTCCACATTCAACTACTTTCTTAATCTCACGTATTCCATCCGGTACTGTCTTGGTAATTTCAAATCCAAGTTCCTCTTTAATCTTGGTAAAATCTACCCGATAGTCCCTGGGATCTTCATCCTTGGCAACATATTTCACTTCTCCCTCCACTAATTTCTGAATTTCGCGAATGATCATTCCCTTCTGGTAATTTTCTGAAGTATCTCCAACTCCAAATACATTTGATCTCACCTTGTCTTCCGGTGATTCCAATACCAGGATTGCCGCCCTGGATAAATCATCAACATGACAATAAGGTCGCCAAAATTGTTCTCCCCAGATCTCCTGAAACTGTTCAAGTACCATATTCCTGGTAAATTCATTCACCGTCAGGTCAAAACGTATCCTGGGAGAAAATCCGTAAACTGTTGAATATCTCAAAGATGTCGAGCACATCCGGCTGTCTTTGTGTTTATTCAAAATGAAATCCTCAAACTGCACCTTCAATTCGGCATACAGTGAAACAGGATTCAATGCTGATTTCTCATTCACATAGCCATCGCTATCTGCCATTTTACCATAGTTGCTGCACGTAGAAGCAAAGACAAATTTATTTACGCCTGCCTTCTCTGCAGATTCAAAAAGTTTGATTGAGCCTTCCCAATTGGTCGCTTTGGCTTCTTCACTATATTTTTTACAAGCGGGATCGCCTACTATTGCAGCCAGGTGAATTATGCTATCCATCCCCTCGATGACCTTATCGATATCGTCCTGAATGCGAACATCACCTTTTAAAAATTCAAAAGATGGATGAAGGAGCACATCATAAAGTGCATCTCCCCCCCACTTCAAAGAGTCTATCACACGGACGTGATAACCTTTGTCGAGTAATTGTCTTACCACAACAGAACCTATATAGCCTGCTCCACCTGTTACTAATACTTTCTTCATCGTTTACTGTATTTTGTATATTATACCTCTTAATTATATCAATGATGCAATATGTTCTCCAATGGCCAGCGAGGCCGTTGCCGCCGGAGAAGGAGCATTGCATACGTTAATAATATTGTCTGATTTTAAAATCAAAAAATCATCAACCATTGAACCATCCTTCTTCACTGCCTGGGCACGCACTCCTGCCCCTCCACGTACTACATCTTTAGCAGTAACAGAGGGGATCAATTTTTGCATGGATTGAACGTATGCTCTCTTCGAAAAGGACCTGTACATCTCAAGGCATCCGGCCCACCAATGCTTACGGACCAAGGAATGAAAGCCGGGGTAGAACAAAGACTCCATAAATTCCGGCAAATGTACATCTGATTTTTTATATCCTTCCCTGCGAAAAGCTAATACAGCATTGGGTCCCGATTCGACGCCTCCTTCTATAGTCTTTGTGAAATGAACCCCTAGAAAAGGAAAGTTTGGATCTGGCACGGGGTAGATCAGACCTTTTACCAACTTATGAGCTTGTGGCTTTAGATTGTAATATTCTCCCCTGAAGGGTATGATTTTGTATTCCAGTTCTTCCATTGTTAGTGCCGCCAATTTATCCGAATAGAGACCGGCACAGTTAATTACGATCCCGGAATTCCATTGCCTTTTACTGCTGATAACGTTTACATGACCATTTCTACGCTTTAAATCGATCACTGCCTCCCCAAGAGCGAATACGACTCCTTTGTTGGATAAGAGCAATTTTAATTGTGCAGCTACTGACTTGTAATTGGTTATGCCTGCCTGCGGCACGTGTATAGCCTTTACGCCGGAAACGTAGGGTTCAATTTTTTTGATCTGATTGCTATCCAGGATTGCCAGGTCCTTGAGGTTATTTTTTACTCCTCTATCATATATATTCTCAAGGGATGGTATTTCCGATTCCTCCGTAGCGACGATAATCTTGCCACAGATTTCATGTTCGATGTTATATTCCTGCAAAAAAGCCAATAGCTTTTTGTACCCATCACTACAATTCTTTGCTTTAAGGCTTCTTGGTTTATAATATATTCCGGAGTGAATGACACCGCTATTATTGCCGGTTTGATGATTGGCAATTTCCTTTTCCTTATCAACAATACATAATTTGGTGTCGGGATATTTATTGAGAATGTCAAACCCTGTTGCCAAACCTACTATTCCCGATCCGACTATTGTTATATCAAAATTCATTGCTTCAATTGCCGTTGAGGGTTTCCAACAACTGTCGCGTGATCAGGTACATCATTGATTACCACTGTTCCTGCTCCGATAATTGCGTGCCGGCCTATCTTTATATTTTCTTTTACAACTGAATTAGCTCCGATAAAGGAATGATCCCCCACGGAGACATTTCCACAAAGTACGCTTCCCGGTCCAACATGAGTAAATTTTCCAAGGATCGATTCATGCTCTATGATACAACCCGTATTACATATCGATCCATCTCCTATACGAGACATTGGGTTAATTGTAGCATTCGATGCGACAAGTACTCCATCACCTAATTTTGCTGTTGGTGAAACCACTGAAGATGTGTGAATTACATTTTGGGTGAAACCCATACGGGACTTTTGCAGGTTAGTAAAAATCTCAGAACGGATCTTACTATCTCCAATTCCGACAAAAAAATTAGCCTCTCGAAATTCTTCCTGGATATTCTGATCACTTTCATTGCCTAAAAAGCGCAAGTCATACGGATTATATTCTTTTTCAGTTATCTCACAATAACCGATCACTTCTAAATTCATACTCAATAGAGCATCGATCACGACAAAGGCATGTCCGGAATATCCGATGACAACGACAGGCTTACCCATCAATAATTTCTTTTAGATACAGAGTATAGTTCTTTGCTAATTTAGCCCTGTCAAAATGGAGTTTTGCATATTGATACCCTCTCTCCCCTTCATCTAGTAATTCTTTCTGGCTCTTCTGCAGGTACATTTCAATTTTGTCTGCAAAATCCTCAGGGTTTTCAGGCTCTACATATACTCCACAGGCAGCATCTTCCACCAGTTCCCTCGAAACACCGTCTATAACCATGAATATTGGCAACTTACATGCCATATAGTCGAAGGTTTTATTTGAATAGATCGTTTTGAAGGTATCAACTTTTTTTAGTACTGAGGTGCCAAAATCAGAGGAAAGAATATACTTGAATACTTCAACCTTTGGAACCGGATCAATAAATTTTAAATTATCCAGTCCTCTTTTATTACATTCTTCAATCAATGCACGTTTTCGCATACCATCCCCGATCAATAAAAACAAGATGTCTTCAAGCTTTCGTTCTTTTAAGATCTCAGCGGTATCTACTATTTGAATCAGGTGATTAGCTACGCCATGAGCACCCACATAGGTAATGACCTTCTTACCATCTAATTTCATTGATTTTCTGAATGCATTCCGATCAAAGGAAGAACTCAATAGAGTATCCGAAATTGCAAAATCTGCTGCATTTGGAATGAGAATGATTTTATCGGCAGGTATACCTTTCTCAATTAATCTTTCCCGAAAGGCCGGAGTCAGGACGTTGATAAGCTTGCTTTTTCGATAGATAAATTTTTCAAACCAGAAAGCAAACTTAATGATCACCTTGTTTTTTAACACCCCAGTATCAATTGCTGATTCCGGCCATAAATCTCTTACCTCAAAGACCATAGGGATTCTCTTGAACAAAGAGAGGACATAGCCCGTCACCCCGACAAACAAAGGCGGAGAAGTAACCACTATAATATCAAACTTCTTTTTGGTTTTGAAAAGGCCTCCGTAAATGCTGGAGAATACGAAAGAAAAGTAAGCCCAAAGTCTTCCGAAGAAGTTCACATTATAGGACTCAGATACATGACACCTGATTACCGTGACGTTTTTGGAGTAGTGATCAATGAATGTGAACTTGCCCTTATATCTTTCTCTTTTTTTTCCTGTTGCATAATGAACAGTGCCGGCCAAGACGGTAATCTCATGCCCTTGTTCCTCCCAAATACGAGCCATCTCATTCAACCGGGATCCTCCCCCGTCGTCTTTTTCCAGGAAGTATTGATGGATTAATAATATTTTCATTTCAATTTTATGACCGTCTTTATCGTATGTGTATTTGAGTAAAAAACATAAGCTTCCGAAGGCTCCTTTACACCGTATTTTTCTGAGTACCATTGGGTCTCTATCGTTGGATCGATAACTGTATCATCCTCATCTTTTGCCTGAATTATAAATAAACTGTGAAAACTGGGATGTAGATGCCAAATCTGCTTTATCGGCAAGGTCGTATCGTGATTTACATGATCTGTAATGTGCCACTCCGCAATTCCGGTCTTCTTTTTCCATGTCCGTTCGTGGGTAATTGATTTTGAAACATGCTGAAAGACGCGCAATTTCCCCCTGAACGTAATTTGACTATTCTCGTTTTTAATGTTTGCCAATAACGATTGTGACCAATGGAACCAGATGAATCGACTTCCTTTCTCCATCTGATCATAGTCGCCTAACATTACTGTGTTGTGGCTCATCGTCCCAAAGAAGTACTTCAAATCTTGAGGTGTGGAATTATATTTATAGGATCCGCAATCCCTGATAATATTTACCCCTTTATACCAGATATCCAAATGTAAGTTATCTGCCTGCCCGGGTCTGTCTTTGTGATTTCCGCATCTTGTAAATGTCAGTGTATCAGCATCTCTGTTCACATAATATCCACCATTCGGAAACGAAGCTATACCTGTTCTTTTCAGATCAATATTGAATTCAGCCGATGATGGAAAGGTCGTATTAGCCGAATACCATTGTCGATCTTCTGATGCAGAGCTCGTATTGTAAAGATCTGTCCTGTTAAAATAATAGAAAAGGGCATTCAACTGAGGACGATAATCTCTGAATTCAGTATCATTCAGAGGGAAAAAGAGTGCACCGTCATTTGCTCCGTAATTGGGTAAATAACCATTTGATTCAATTTGACATTGATACAAATATTGAAGTGCTTTTTGACTTCGTGACAAAATCGTTGCTGGTACTGTCTGATTGTTCAATTCGCTCAGATAGAGCAACCAGGTAAGTAATTGTACAAGTACTCTTGAATAATTATGTGAAAATTGAAGGAAAGTACCATCTTCATATACCTGATATTCAATTTCGGTCTGCAACCATTTCAGACCTTCTTCAGACCATCGTTTTGCTTCGGGAAAAAATGGGAAAAAGATACCTCCCAGGTAGAGCATCATTGTCTCGGTTATAGCGTGATTATTGCGGACTGCTATTCGCGAGAAGTGTATGTTTTGTCTTACATGATGTAATTGCCATTGAATATAATGCATGATGCGATCAAATCGATCTTCATCCAGCACAGGAGAATTCTTGTAGTAATAAAGCGCGAATAACCAATTGAGCAACCTGAGTGAGATTTCCTGGCTGCATATGAAATTAGGGCCACAATTTAAGGGGTTTGCCGATATCCAACTATTAATGTCATCAAATACCCAGGATGCACAATCTTCACTGAAATGATAGTCATACCGAATGATTGTCAAAAAATAGGAGAACCTCGATTTTTCCCACAAGTATTTAATATCTCCTGCCTCCTGGGAATAATCTTCCAATTCTGACCAGTGGGTTTCCGCAGAATATTGAAAACCCGAATCGGGGTTTTTTAACCAATTATAATCTGTCCCTAAATCCTGGTAGAATGCGTTAAAGAACAAGAATTTTCCACGACGTAATTGTTCGATCTTTCGCTTAAGTGTATCCGTGGGATTCTTCTGAAATTTGAGTGATTCCCGGCTTTCAAAAAAGAATTGAGCTGGCAAATTTTTCCATTCCGACAAAGTGATGTATTGTCTTTGCTCAGGACGGACAGGAAATTTCTTCTTGAGCAATCCCGTCTTTCTGGACAGCTCATATGTACTCCTGAAAAGTACATAGCGCCATCCCATATTCTTCAAAATTCGATATGCAAATCTTGATTTATTTGCTGTCCCAGTTAAGATATTGCTACCCACTTTCCAGTCTTAATAGATTCTATAGCGGCAAATGAAGCTTTGGAAGTGTTCACTATTTCATCAAAAGGAATGAGTGGTTGCCCACCTTCGATTGCATGCTTCACAAGCAGGTCAAATTGTCTTTTATGTCCTTTATCTAATTTGGTTTTTAGTTTTGAAAATCCTGATGTACCATAACCCCTCGTTTCCCGAAAATTATCACTGATGATCGTCTTGCCTTGAGAATAAACTTCTATGCGTTCTTTGGAATACGCTTTATGACCATTTGCAAAATAATTGATTACCCCCTGGTCACCGTTTTCATATTTTAAGATCATGATTCCATTATCGGTGTTGTCCCGGGGATTACTACCAAGCGCAGAAAAACATACTGATTTCACCTTACTAGAAGTGAAGTAAGTAATCAAGTCTATCAGATGACACGCTTCTCCGATAATTCGTCCGCCTCCTACTTCCATGTCATGGACCCATACATCAACCGGAATATGACCTGCATTCATCGTGACAATTATATTTTTTGGTGCATGCCGGTCAAGCAATGATTTGATTTTTTCTGCGTGAGGTGAGAATCGTCTGTTAAAGCCGACTGTAACCACATTGCCGGATTCATTATGAGCTTGAATGATTTCAGATAGATCGGTTTGATTCAATGCAAGGGGTTTTTCAACAAATACGTCCTTGCCAGATCGAAGACTTTCAATGACCATGGGAGCATGCAAATTATGACGAGTCGTAATCAAAACAATATCAACATCGTCATCCCTGAGAATTTCACGATAATCAGTAGTGCTCTTGAGAATGCCGTGCTCCTTTGCCAGTGCAGTTCCATTGACACCAGCCGCACTTGCTATATATTTGATTTGGGCCCCTTTGAGTTTGGGCAGCATGGTCATTTTTGTAAAATTTCCAGCTCCTATGATTCCCATAATCCCCTTTCCACCCTTGGTCACTCGCTCAGAGATTATTTCCACAACAGATGAAGGCTCAGCATCTTCAGGATAGCTCAAAATTGATGCGATTGAATCTTTCCTGCCAATATTGCTGTAGATCTTTTCATAGTCATGCAGTTCAATGATCTCGGAAATGAGTGGTCGGACATCAAGCCTTTTTGATTGAAGAGCCCCTAAGATGGCTTCGAAATTTCTCTTTTCAGTCCACCTCACAAATGCAAGTGGATAATCTTGACCTTTTTGTTCGTACGTATCATCGTATCTGCCCGGTCCATATGAACAGGAAACCTGGAATGTCAGTTCTTTTTCATAAAAATCCGACCTGTTCAAATTGAGCCCAATGACACCGACCAGGATTATTTTTCCTCTTTTGCGACTCATGCCGGCAGCCTGAGAAATAATTTCATTTCCTTTAGCTGAGGCAGTTATAATCACACCATCAGCTCCTGCCTGACTGGTTTTGTTCAATACATATTGAACAGGATCTATACCATCGGCAGGATGAACAGTCATGATTCCTTTTTTGTCGGCAATTTCCAATTTGCCCGCATCAATGTCCACCCCAATTACTTTGCAGCCGTTTGCCACTAATAATTCCGCAGTAAGCAGGCCAATAAGTCCCAAACCGATAACTACTACGGTCTCTCCCAATCCCGGATTCAATAACCGGATTCCTTGCAAGCCGATTGCACCAATCACCGTAAATGCAGCTTCTTCATCAGTCACTTCATCGGGAATATGCGCAACGAGATTTTTAGGTACAGAGACAAATTCGGCATGTTGTCCATTGGATGCAACCCTGTCTCCAATTTTGAATTCCAATACATTCTTACCAACACCGATCACTCTGCCTACGTTACAATATCCCAGGGGGAGCGGTTGGTTCAATTTATTGAAGACGGCTTCTAAAGTAGGCATCAGACCATCGGCCTTAATCTTGTCTAAAACCATTTTGACCTTATCTGGTTGCTGTCTTGCTTTCTGTATCAAACTCGCTTTGCCAAATTCAACGAGCATGCGCTCTGTACCTAATGAGACAAGTGATCTGGAAGTTTTAATTAAAACCTGGCCATCCTGAATTTGGGGGGATGGCACATTTTCTAATAGTGTTTCTCCTGACTTTAGATTTTGAATGATTTGTCTCAAGCTTTCCCTTATTTGATTTGTTAACTCCCTATGTTCTTTTCACCCTTTTTTCTTAAAACAGTGAAAACCACTACTTTAAAATTGATCGAGACCCAAGAGGTTTATGAAATTATTGCAAAATATAGAGAAGAATGTAATAATTCCAACGTGTATAATCTCCTACTCAGGAAACTGTGCGTAAAAGTATATTTTCTAAGTCAACAGAATATCAGCAATTCTTTCAGCCGCCTTGCCATCCCAAAGTGGTGGTATGATCCCGGTCTTTGATTCTCCATTCAGTATTTTTTCCATTTGAATTCTAACTGTCTCCGGATTCAGGTCATTCATGAGGTAGTTGGTACCAAGTTCAACGGTCACAGGGCGTTCTGTAGAGTCCCGGAATGTCATACAGGGAACCTGTAAAAATGTGGTCTCCTCCTGGATTCCTCCTGAATCAGTTATGATCAATGCCGCATTATCCATTAACTGCAGAAACTCAAGGTAACCTTGTGGTTCCAGAAGAATCAGGTCTTGGATCCCTTTTAGCTCTTCTTCAAGGCCAAACTTTTTCATATTGTTGGATGTGCGCGGATGAATGGCAAATAGAACGGATTTGTGTTTGGTTGCATTCCGAATGATCTCAATGATGGACCGGAGACCTTCGACATTGTCGACATTGTGAGGCCGGTGCATGGTCATGAGCATATATGACCGGGAAGCAACGCCCAGAAATTGTAGCACATCGACTTTACGTGCCTTTTCACGGTAGTGAGTCAGTGAATCGATCATGACGTTTCCAACAAAATGTACCTTATGATCAGGTACACCTTCCTTCGCCAGGTTGATCATACCGCTTTGCTCTGTCACAAAAAGTAGGTCACAGATGGCATCGGTGATAATTCTATTGATTTCTTCAGGCATCGATCGATCTCCGCTTCTCAATCCTGCCTCTACATGTGCAGTTCTGATTCCCATTTTGACAGCTACAATACTACAAGCTGCAGTGGCATTCACATCCCCGACTACGAGAACAACATCTGGCTTTTCCTCCTGTAATATTTCTTCAAACTTCAGCATCACGTTCGCCTTTTGATAGGTATGACTACCTCCTCCGATACCCAGGTAGAAGTCGGGTTTTGGCAGCTCCAACTGATTGAAGAAGATATCGGACATTTTTTCGTCGTAATGCTGTCCTGTATGTAATATCTTGGACTTGATCTCCTGCCTATTGCTAAAGGCCCTGTGGATCGGGGCTATCTTCATGAAATTTGGTCGAGCCCCGACTACTGATAAAATTTTAAGCTTACTCAATGAATTGTGATTGAATGAATAATTTATTGATAATTGACCAGGATGGCTTCTTTTTCCGTCGGTGTGGGATAATTGATCAATACCGCGCGGTACTTCCCTTTAAAAACAAATAAGCTTCCGGCCGCCGCACCGATTACGCCAAATTTGTCGATTAATTCCTTGACATCCCCGTGAGATCCTGCACCGCCAAGAATCGTCATTGGCAGGTCAATAGCCTTTCTGATCGAATCGGCCAATTTGAAGTCATATCCTTTCATCACGCCATCGTTATCTATTGAGTTAATGACGATTTCTCCGGCACCCAATTGCTCAGCTTGTTTTGCAAATTCAATGGGATTTTTCCCAGTTGACCTGGTGCCGTTGTTGACGAAGACTTCGTAACCTCCAAATCTCTTTTTCTTCACATCCAGGACAATGACCACACTTTGAGTACCAACGGCTTCAGCTGCTTCAGAAATCAGGGATGGATTCTCTAGAGCCTCAGCGCTGATGGCTACTTTTTCAGCTCCTAAACTTATAATTTTCCGGGCATCCTGTGCGGTCTGAACTCCACCTCCATAACATAGAGGCATCCTGCATTCTGCTGCGAGATTTTTTATGACGTTAAAGTCTGGACGCCGGCCTTTTACCGTAACATCAATATCGAGGACCATTAATTCGTCCACCTCTTTCTCATTAAAAATCCTGACTGCATTCAACGGATCTCCAACATATTTTGGGTCCTTGAACTTGACAGTCTTGGCCAGTCCCTTATTATGGACTAATAAGCATGGAATAATTCTGGGTCTTAACATAAATCGTTCTGAGCAAAATTTCGAAAGATTTCAATCCCATTCGAGTGACTCTTCTCAGGATGAAACTGTACACCAAATACATTGTTAGATTGAAATGAGGACGTAAAATCTAAGCCATAATTTGTGATAGACAGAATATCCTCTTCGTTATTGCATGCACAGTGATATGTGTGTAAGAAATAGAATCCGACATGGACATTGATATGATTCAGAATCTTACTTTCTTTTTTGATTTGGATAGAATTCCAACCCAGATGAGGCAGATGTGGCTTTTCGCTCAATTTGCTAATATCAAGCCTTTCCACATTGGCATCGATCCAACCAAAACCATCCAGCTGTCCTTCTTCACTTTTATTAGCCATAATTTGCATGCCTACGCATACACCCAGAATCGGAACTTTCTTATTCAAGACTAATTCGTCCAACAAGGTCTTTAAACCTAGCTGATGAAGGCAAGTCATCGTTTCATCAAAAGCACCTACTCCAGGGAGGATGAGTTTGTCCGCACGGGACAATTCATATGCATCACTTGTCAGAACATGGGGAATATTCAGGCGTTTATGAATATTCGCTATAGCATATATATTACCCGAGCCATAATCTACAATTCCTATCATCTCTTTACAGATTTTTCTGCACCTATTAGTTTTAAAACTTTTGCTCCCAGGTTAAACATCCATTCGCTATTGGCATAGTCCCTATGACTTTTGTTAGGAGCATCAAAATACCCTCGTAGTTCGTCTTCAGTGATCCCTAATTTGGTCGCAATGTATTCAAATTCTCTTTTCACGGTTTCCTCATCTAATGCTGGACTTTTCAACTTTTCCAATGCTTCCTCACGTGTCATTTGTTCGGTTAATATGAGGCTGGAAAATTGAACACGCCTTGTATCATAGCCAAATTTTTCGGGCAACCAATATCCTTCATAGAATCTTGTAAATCTTGATTCAAAGTGTTTCTGTGGATAAGGCTGCCATCCATACTCCTTCTCCAGTAGATCCATTGCGTCCTTCTTGATATAGGAGAGATAGTTAAGCGGTTTTATAACTTTGATTCCTTTGATATATCTCAAATAGAATTTATGCCTCAATATGCTACTGAACGGAAAACTTTTCAGGGGTTTATTGCAGAACTTTCTCAATACATCCCTCAAAAGCGTCATATCAGTACCATAGTAAATCCATTCTAGTGGATTGCGAACACATTCGGTAGAGACATTACCTCCGTTCAGGATATATTTGATCTTGTACTTCGTGGCAAAATCATATAGAACTGCAATGAAAGCCATGTCCTGGGGAATATCAATATTAGGCAGACCGGATCTGAAAAAGGCCAGCTGAAACTCCTTCATTTCCTCCCAATCGATTACTTCGGTATATAAGTCCAGGCCAAGTTTATCCACCATTTTTTCGATATTATTGACAGCAATCTGAGAGTTCCAACCGCCGTCAACGTGGAATACCAAAGGTCTTAGCCCAAACTCCTTGACAACCAGGTGAAGCATATAGGAGCTATCAGCACCTCCACTCATTCCCATGATACAATCAAAGTCCCTCCCCTCGCCATCTTTCTTTATAAGTTCAATAATCTTCGCAAGCTCTGCCCTGCTTTCTTCGTCCGGATGCCAATTGGGCTTGATATTTTTATAAAAGTCTACACAGTGATCACAGAATCCTCGTTCATCAAAAACAATTTTTGAATCAGTTGTATCCATTACACAATTAGAACAAATCCTGTATGATTCCATGCCATTTTAATATTTAACCAGAAGCGTGGTGACTTCTGACGTCAGTTTTTAAACAATTTGTTATTGTCATATAAACAAGGTGAGTGCCAGCTATGGCAGACCACCTCATCCAACAATAAGGATGTTTAAATGATGCAAAATTATTATTATATGAATATTCTGTGACCCTTAGTTCATGGATTTGATCCATTCAATGGTTTTTTCCAGGCCAAACTCCAAAGATGCACTTGGCGAATAGCCCAAATGCGAGACGGACTTAGATATATCAGAACGTCTTGTCTTGACATGATCCCAGTTCCTCGTTTTCTTGAAAATGATTTGCGAGTCGGATTGCGTGAGTCGCACGATGGTTTCGGCTAGATCAATTATTTTGGTTTCCTTGCCGGTGCCGCAATTGAAAACATCTCCATTAGTCACATCACTTTTGGCAAGAAGAATTAAGAAATCAACGGTATCCGAAACATATGTAAAATCCCTTGTTTCTTCTCCGGTCCCTGTGATCGTAATATCTTCGTTATTCATCGCCTTCTGTATGAAATTCGGAATTACATTTCTATATCGTCCTGGCAGCTCACCTGGGCCGTAAGTATTAAATATACGTCCACTTATAGTCGGCATCCCATAAAGCGCTGCATAATATCTCAGGTATAATTCACCCACATATTTATTGATTGCGTACGGGGTCTCGATTGGACAAACATTGGCAGATTCGTTCATATCACTAACGGTCCCATAGATACAACTGGAGCTGGTGTAAACGATTTTCTTTAAATTACCATTACCCTTTTGGCTTTCCATCAAATTGACCAGTCCTATGACGTTGGAACTAATATCTGATAGTGGATGCTCAACTGAATTCTGGTTTGCAAAATGAGCTGCCAGGTGAAAGATATAATCCGGACGATATGATTGAAAATAATTGTTTACCCTTTCCGTATTGGATATGTCTAGATAATCGAGACGAACTCCTTCTTCTAGGTTTACTGACCCCCCTGAATAGTTGTCAACGATGGTAATATCCTGACATCCCATGGATTTGAGTTGCTTGGTCAGGTTATACCCAATACAACCCAAACCACCAGTGATTAAAACTTTACTATTATCGTTCAAATTGATAGATTTTGTATTTATGATTTATTGATTTCTGGAATTTACTTTTGAAGAATTCCCGATTCACTATGAATAACAACTCAAAAAAATAATAACCTTCATCGGAATAAGGTCTGTTTTTATTCAATACATTTCGCCAGTGCATTCAGATAAGCTCTGTATAACTCTTTAATGTTAAATCTGTCCAAATTATCCTGAGCCTCCTTATACCATCCCCTATTATTTATAGCATCCAGCAATAGATCATACATATTATCCGGCATCTTCAAATCAACACTACTTCCTGTCCTTTGTTCTTCAACTACCCGGCCTATATATGTATTCGAGGAGACTAATATCGGGATACGGGCCGTAATACTCTCATAATATTTCGTAGGCATCGCAACCTGGCAATTCAAATCTTGGGCATCATATACCGCAAATATAAGATCGACATCTGCATATAGTCTCTTAATATCCTTTGAATACTCGAATGAACCACTGAACTTAAATAGATGATCTTGATTGATCAATGCTTTCAGATCATCAACAACCCCTCCGCCTGCAAAATGAACTTTTACATTATAGCCTTCCTCAAACAATCTCTCCGTTGTCCGGATCAATTCATACAACGGCTCTTTATACCTAACAATACCTATGTATCCAATTGTAAATACTTTACTCTTGTCTTTTGTAAATCCTTCCCATACATCACTTGGCGGAACATTCTCCGTCAATACATACTCACCTTTATATAGTTTCTTGTAATAGCTGTGGTAAAATTCATCAGAAGACACTGCAATTAATTCAACTCGTCTTAGCATGAATTTTTCCAAATATCTAATGACCCATGACAAGAATCCAGTACCCATTTGAAGTTTTACTAAATCCCGTACCTGATGTTTAATTCTAAATTTTATAAAAACACTTGATAAATATGCAATAGCCAATAGATCATAGGTAGCACTCATGACAATACCATTTTCTGCAAGCCCAGATTTTATCAACCGGTATATCTGTTTAGAAGTTTTTGGAAAATGCATCAGCCTCTTCCAACTTATATACTTGTAAGAGACATTTATTATTTTTATATCAAAATCAACCAGGTCATAGTCTATCCGAAGATCATCCACATCCATTTCCAATATAATCATCAATGGGTTTAATCCTTCAGCCTTTGCATAACGCGCCATATCAAGCATTACAGGAAGTGGTCTTCCTGATATCAGAAATATTATGCCCCTATCCCTGGCCACAAATTAGTTTTGAACAATTATTAAATTTTTGATAAGGAATGATCACTGTTAATCTCAGTCTATAAGACAGCAATAATTTAATATGATTAATAATTCCATTTTAGCAGACCAAGAAGTAATTTTCTGGAGCCTTTCAAAATATCATATTTAAAGCCTATCCCTAAAAATATGACAAGGAAGACGATCGAATGCAAGATGCTATTATCAATGCCGGCAAACATCAGAATCACCTTGATCATGCCCAGAATAAGCACTGCAATTAGAATCACTCCAAAATCCTTCACAGCTTTTAGTATTCCACCATTGAAGTCCTTGGTCAATCCATGTAAAAAAATAAGGAATATTGCCTGGCCGCCAATCAATGCCAATGGAGCGCCAATAATCCCCCAAATCTCTATACCCAAAAAAATAAAAATGAGCGTAATAATGAACGTGATAATTCTAATATTCATCCTCTCTTTCACTTTTCCAATTGCTTCTGCCAACATGTAATATGGATAATTTATAAAAAACAAAATCAAGGAAAAAGACAATATCTCTAATATCACTGATGCATATTCATAATCCTCTTTGTACAGCAAATCGATAATTAGATCACTATTAATAAATAGTCCTATCGTCAACAGACATCCTATTTCAATAAGTAAAAGCCTCAAGTCAATGAACCTATTAAGCAGTTTATTTTTGTCACGTGATAACCTGTGAAACTCTGGCAATTCTACTATATGAAAAGAGGAGGGAATTATGTTGAAGAGCAAGACGACTTTTAATCCGGCTGAATAGACACCCAGACTGTTGGCACCGAGCAGAAGCTTAATTATGATCACATCCATTTTATGACTAGCATAATCAAAGCTCTGTGAAACGCTAAACATAATGCCCAATTTAAAATGCTTCACAACGAGTGAAAAATCAAAACTCAATTTGACCCTTCGCAATAAGTCTATCAAAAAGACAATGAATGTGATTGATTGAGATACCAAATATGCCCAGGCAGCATCAATAAGGAAAAAATCTGATGAGTCTGAAAAATAGAGATAAGCCAAAAAAATGATAGGCGCTAACATATAAATCAACCACGGTACTAAATGCTCGTCAACAACCCTATAATACGATACGATCAATGGATTGGATAAAGCGCATATAAGACTCCCTATTAAAATTAGAACAATTGAGTCCTTATCTCCATTTTGAATAAATTCAAACATCAAAAAACAACCAATTATCACCAATACAGACATCACCAACTTTATCAAGCTTGCATTTCCAAATAATTTGCCGATATCTTTAGGATTACGACTTGCAAACATCAGGAAAACATGCTCTACACCGAGACCTGTTAATAATGGAATCAAAGAGGATATGGTAAAGTAAAAAACGTATTTGCCATATTGGTCCGGCGATAAAAAGTTCGCAAGATAAATAACGCTTAGAGCAGTTAATGCGGAGATTAATAACTGTAAGACGAGAACAAAAATTGAATCTTTACTTTTCAAGATAGTTAACTGAGCGCCGGTAAGGAAGTATTGGTGTTTTTAGAAATGAAATATTGACGTCTTATGTAAAGGGCCCAAAAGTGGATAAAAACAACGTAAAATGCAGTGAATAATAATGCCTTTGCCGAAAACCAAAAATAAGTTAGTATTGTAGGAAACAATCCCATGATAACGATTGTTGTGACAGCGAATCTATTTACAGATAAGACATATTTCCTTCGCTTAAACAAAAATGTTATTGGTCTTAGAAATAATGTCAAATAAAGTACGAGACCGATCAATCCTGTTTTAAAAATTGTATTGGAAAAAAATTCATGTACTCGGTAAAATTTTCCCGCTATGAGAGATTCCTTTGTAAACGCCTCAACAGTAAGTTTGGGCATTCTTATAAATCGATCATCATACCAACTACCATAACCAAGTCCTTGAAGCAGGGAATCTTTTTGGTTCAAAAAACTGATTGAGTTTACAATAGCTTTGAATCTAATGGGATCAACAGAGTCCAGGTTTTTCCAATAATCGGCTCGGGCCACATTGAACCTTAACAACATAATTCGTACTTCTTCTACGGAAGCAAAATCAACGAAAAACATAGAAATCCAAGCTGTTAAAACAGTTACACCCACTATAAACAGTTTTCTATAAAATCTGAAATAAAGGAAGATCAAAAAGATCCCTGCAGAAAGCGTAAGAATAAGCCAACGAGTTTGAAATGCAATGAGCATGTAAACGCTTATCACAAAAAGAATCGTATTTGGGAAAACCCTTTTCACCACGGCAATATTATAAAATGCATAAAAACTAATCGCCATAACTAGTCCCTTGGTAGAATCAAGGCTTGCATTCTTAAATCCCGATGTAATTGATACAGAAGTTCCATTTATGTGGTTGATAAAATCCAACAAAAAATGTCCGATACAAAGCAGGAGGAAAAATTTAGCTATATCATGTAATTTATGAGAATAGTGGGTAAAATAACTGATAAATACCAAACTCCCCAGGCATAGGAAAATTGGAATCTTCAAATCAGAAATAAATCGCGACAAGTTTTGGCTGGGGTATCCATGATAAAACGAGATGACGACCATTATACCGCAGAAGTATATTAAAACCAATTTATAAAGTAAATCGAGCTTAACGCGAAGTAATCTGAAACCTATAATAATCATGAGCGCAAACACAGTCATGGAAGGTGGGATAGGGCCTATGGCTTGTTGCCATAATGATGCTCTTCTTACATATCCGAA
This sequence comes from Saprospiraceae bacterium, assembly GCA_028282725.1. Classification (GTDB taxonomy): domain Bacteria; phylum Bacteroidota; class Bacteroidia; order Chitinophagales; family Saprospiraceae; genus JAJRXG01. The sequence continues at coordinate 9,003 of JANQHF010000056.1, read as the reverse complement.
CTTCATTAAATCTGTCGCACTTTGGGTCAGATCAAGCATATTCACCATTACGATCAACACGAGATAGATCAGGTACTTCCTGGGCAAGAGTAGGCTCAATGGAAAGAGCATGAATATGAATCCACGGGAGCATTCATAAACAAAGCCATGTGACTGATCAATTGCAAAAATTGAACTTAGAATAAAACTACAGGCAACAATTAAAGAACTCTTCCACATGTTACGATTATTACACGTTCCAATTTATTCAACTACTTTTTCTCGTTTCTCAATGGTGTATCAATTCTCAATTGCGGTCATGATCTCTTTCATGATGACACGATCATCATGATCATCAAAACAAGAAGTCATGGATTCCTGAAATTCCACATACCTGGATTCATGGTTCTCTTCTAAAACTTTTTTAAAACATTCGTACTCATTATTCTCTTCATAAAGGTATCCCATGTCTCCATAGTTCTCAAAATACTCCTTTACCGGATGAATATTTCGGGATATCATTGGGGTGCGAGAAGCGATACAATCGGCAAGTATACCGCTCAGCTTTCCTTCAAAAAGATAGTTGTGAGGTAGAAAAACAAATCTGGACTTCCTGAGACTATCCGCATATTCTTCATCACTCAGATAAGCATTTACATATTCAACGTCTGCCGCCGGATCAATTTGCTCTTTTAGTCTTGCCAGGTAATCACCTGTTACTTTATAAAAGATAAACTTGTATTTAGAATGCTTGTCCACATTGACAAGCCTGATGACCTCATCTATTGGTTTTGATACATTACTAGGACCGTAAAATGAGATTATATTTCCCCTTTGTCCATAATCAGTCACTGATTTATCCGTCTGCTTTCCAATCAAGTGATATTTTACCTTGATCAATTTGTCCGCATTTTTTTCCCAGGATAAATATTTTTTAATGACGGTCAATTCAAAGTCGCTATGATAAAAGACATAATCCACACGGTTGAATATTCTGTTCAATAAGAAAGTCAAGAGCCTTCCGCTATTGTGGAATCTTTCTAACGAAATATTATTGGTCAGTACCAGAATATATTTATTGCGACAGCGCCACTGTCTCAATAGAAATATCAGAATTGAAAACTCTTCAAATCCCTGAATCAAGACTAACTTGTCTTTGATCCTGGGTGCAAAGAAAACCCTGAATAAATAAAACAACCTGAAGTTGATCTTTCGAAGTAATGCGCTGTCTTTAAAAGGTACAAATTGCACATCTTCCACCGCTCTTCTTTGTTTTATATTGTTAATTGAGTCCCGGGAGGTGTAGATGTCTACATTTTTGAAGTGCCTGGTAAATCCATCTATCCAAAACAGATCGTCAAGCAATAAGTGACCGATACTTTCTGTAAGTGAACTATAAATTGTAATACCGGTATTCACAATATCTTTCTCTTCCTGATCATGAGATAGTGATGATCTTCTTTTTCTTTTACGACCTGAAATTCAAATTTGTTATATAATTCAATTGCTCTTTTGTTATCCCAATCTACCATCAGCATCAATTCATCAATTTGCATTTCATCCTGGAAGTCATTAAGATACTGCATGATACTCTTCCCTATTCCTCTTCCCGTATGTGTCTCAGCCACACAAATACCCAACCATATCGTTTCATTGTCTTTATCTATGTGTCCATATCCTACCGCATCTCTGTCGTCCATATATAAGATAGTCAGCAAATGATTGTCTAAAACGTCAAATCCCCTGGATTTGAAATACCGAAATTTGACCAGGGACGCTCCAGCACTGTCCAGAAATGACTGAAGTTTATCATGGTCCTCTTTACAATTGGAAATTCTAATGATCATATTAAGAAATCAATTCAGTTAGAGCCAAAGAAATGTAATCAATATCGGAAGATGGCAATTTTGGATATGAGGGTAGAACGATTATGTTTTCAGCCAATCGGTTCGCACACTCATAGCTCCGAATGTTATTTCTTTCACTCTCATAGATTTCCAATTGATATGGCGTATAAAATCCGGGCCTGCATTCAATTCCCCGTTCCTTCAAATCAGCAATTACTTTATCTCTTGACGTATTTAAAATCTTCGGATCGAGATAAATGGCGACTACCCATAGTAAGGGATTTGAATCGGGAAATGAACTTTGAAAATTAATACCATTTACATGCGCAAGTCGATCCTGGTATTCTTTTAGGATGAGTTTTTTTGCTTGAATGATCTTCTCAATACATTCAATCTGGGCAAGTCCAATAGCAGCCAGCACATTGGACATTCGAAAGTTATTCCCGTAGTGTTCATGCCAGTAGTGCTTTTTTTCGCGCTTAAGTCCGTGACTCCTGATCAGCTTTATTTTCTCCACGAATTCTTCATGCCGTGTTGATACCATCCCTCCTTCTCCCGTAGAAACTGTCTTGGTTGCATGAAAACTAAATGTGCTGATATCCCCAAAATTTCCACAGTAGACATTCTTGTAGGATGAAAAAATTGCTTCGGCGCAATCTTCAATGATCAAAATATTGTGTGCTGCTGCAATTTTTTGGACTTCTTCGATATAACTGATCACCCCGTAATTGTGGATGAGCACTATCGCCTTGGTCCTTTCGGTAATATTCTCCTCAATTTTCTTTGGATCCATACACCAGAATTCATCTTCCACATCTACAAACACCGGTTTAATATGCATTAATTTCAAAACATTGGCAGCTGCCATGAATCCGAATGAGGGAACCAGTACTTCATCCCCTGGTTGCAAATCGATGGTCAGAAATGCCAATTGAAGAGCAGCAGTCCCATTTGCAACTGCAAATGCGTTGGGGAGTTGTAACAATTCCGTCAGCCTTTCTTCTAATCGCTGAATATACTGCCCGCCCGATATCCAGGTAGATTCAATTGCTTCCAGGACATATGCTTTTTCTCTCCCCCAGTAGGATACCTCGTACCAATTTATTTTTTTACCTGCTTCCATTCTTTCTTTTAGCAATAATCAGAATTTATCGCACCAATAAGATGCCTGAATTTGATTTCCCAGATATTCAAATTGAACCATATATTGAATAATTCAGATGATTTCAATGTTTGGCAGGGGAAATATGAATCTCCCTCCGTTAGCCATAAACTCCGTTTCCCTCGAGAGAATTCCATGTCTGAAATGCCAGGGAAGCACTAAATAGTAATCCGGATTCAGTTCTTTGGCTTCTGCCTCCGAAATAATTGGAATTTTCGAACCCGGTGTATATGAACCAAATTTGTCCTCATTAATTTCAGCGATATATGGTATTTCATTGGCCGTCAATCCACAGTATTGCAATAACACATTTCCCTTGGTGCTGGCACCATAGCCGAAGATTTTCTTTCCATCACTGACAAGAACCTTGACTAAATCATTCAAACTATCTCTATGCTTTACGACCCTATCTTTAAATTCAAGGTATGGCCTTGATGTATCAAGACCCATACTTATTTCTTGTTGCAACATCCAGTTGATCACCGATGAGTTTGGCGAATGCCGGGAATTGGCGCGGCTTGCAGTTACGGCAAAACTTCCTCCATTAATATCATTCAACTGAACATCCAGGACTCTCATGCCGCAGGTCTCAAGCATGCTCTTGACTACCTTTAGTGAATAGAATTCAAGGTGTTCATGGCAGATGGTATCATAACTATTTGCCCTGAGCATACTCGGCATATAAGACTGCTCGAAATGCCAAAGACCATCGTCTGCAAGACACTCCCTCACATCAGTAACAAATGCCAGCGGATCTTCCAGATCATAAAACATGGCGATTGACGTTATGACCTTTGCCCTCTTATCCGGGAATTCAGTCTTAAACTTATCCGCCGTAAAGAAATCAGGAATAAGCGTAATATCATCTGTATAAAACTTTTGAAATTTCAGACCGGTAGGATCGATACCTACTTTTTTCTGACTTCCAGTGTACGCCCGGAGCAGGGTTGCATCATTACTTCCTATGTCGATTACAAGATCATTCAAAGTGAGATCAACCATCCCTTCCAATATCTTGACTTTTGACTGAAGGTGCTTCACCATTGATTGATTCAAACCCGATCGATACCCATAATTATCTCCATACATCTCGTCTATGTTGTAGGATTGTTTTAATTGTAACAACCCACTATCGGGACACCAGACCAAATCAACCGGTCCTTTGGTAATTTTCTGATCTGTGGACTTAGGAAAGACACCTGTAAGACTTTGCTCTCCCAGAGACAATACAGTCTCAAGATTCGAGCTACCGCTAATCCTGCACTTTGTGATTTCTTTGTACATAAATAATTGCTTATTGTAGTTTATTATAGTCCGATTCAACCATGATTCTAACCAATTCCTTGAACTTTACAGTAGGTTCCCACCCAAGCTGTTTCTTAGCCTTTGAATAATCGCCAATCAGAAGATCTACCTCAGTGGGTCGAAAATACCTTGGATCGATTCCAACGACTTCTTTTCCGGATGATTTCAATACGCCTTTCTCATCGACTCCCTTACCATGCCATTCTATCTCTTCTCCTAATACCGTGAATGACTCTTCAATGAATTCTCTCACCGAATGCATTTCGTTCGTAGCCAGGACAAAGTCATCCGGTTTGTCGGCCTGAAGGATACGCCACATGCCTTCAACATAATCAGGAGCATAGCCCCAATCTCTTTGGGCATCAAGATTACCGAGGTACAACTTGTTCTGTAATCCTAACATAATCCTTGACACTCCGATACTGATTTTGCGCGTAACAAAGGACTCCCCCCGTCGTTCACTCTCATGGTTGAAGAGTATTCCGTTACTTGCAAAGAGGTTGTATGCCTCGCGGTAATTGATTACGATCCAATAGGCATATAACTTTGCCACCGCATATGGGCTCCTTGGATAAAAAGGAGTCTTTTCGGTTTGAGGAATTTCCTGCACTTTTCCGTATAATTCTGAGGTAGAGGCCTGATAAAACTTTGTCTCAATGCCCGTCTCCCTGATCGCGTCCAAAAATCTTATCGTCCCTATGGCATCCACTTCTGCCGTATATTCCGGCACCTCAAAAGATACTCGCACATGGCTTTGTGCTGCCAGGTTGTAAATTTCATCCGGACGTGTCTTGTCTAGGATCCGGTTGAGATTACTCGAATCTGTCAAATCTCCATAATGAAGAAATATTCTATTTTTATCCAGTTCGTCGTAATGATAGATGTGTTCTATTCTACCTCGGTTAAAGGAACTGCTCCTCCTGACAATACCATGAACTTCATAACCTTTGCCCAACAGTAGCTCTGCGAGATATGAGCCATCCTGACCTGTTATTCCAGTGACTAATGCCTTCTTCATTTAATAGTTTTTATGTATTGACCACGACTCAATGTTTACGGTCTCAGGTGCTGGAAATGAAATGTACTTGTGATTTTGGTTATAGATTAATCTCAGATCCAAATCTCTTTAATGTTTTCTGATACTCCTGCCATTGTCCAATATCCAGCCAGGAGCCTTCATTGATTGGGAATACCCCTACTTTGCCCGAGCGACTAATGATTTTTTCCATGAGATGAGTGATATGAAAAAGTTCATCTTCAGGGATTTCAGCCAATAAGTGAGGTTCGAGAATATATAATCCTGCATTTACCAGAAAAGTATATCTGGGTTTCTCGGCGAGACTGTCCAAAAGTCCATTCTTTCCCATTTCAAATGTCCCATAGGGAATCACAACCTCTTTTACAAATGCCACAGCCGTCATTTCATTGCTACTCTCTTTGTGATATTTATAAATTTCAGTATAGTCTTCCTGAATGATGATGTCACAATTTGAAACGAAAAAAGTAGAATTGATCCTATCCTTGATTAGTGAAAGACTTCCGGCCGTACCCATGGGTCGATCTTCCTCAAAGAAAGAAATCCGGTAAGGGGAATCGTCTAAAGATCCAAAATAGCTTTTGATCATCTCAGATTTATAATTAACTGAAATGAAAAACTCATGACACCCGTCATCCACAAAATTATCCATGATGATCCGAATGATCGGAAGTTCACCAATTGGTACGAGGGGCTTGGGTATGACATGTGTTATGGGTCGGAGCCGCGTCCCTTGTCCTCCTGCCATGATCACAACCGGCAGCGAAATAGGTTGACTTTTGGAGCGGGTTTCTTTGCCAAATAATTCTTCCCAGAAAATGATCTTGCTTAATGATCCATGCTGATCAATTACAGGCATAAATTCTATCCTGTATTCGAGCATCATACTTTTGATATAATCAAAAGAATCATCTACGGAAGCAACTCGGATATTCTTTCTCATTGCCACCTGTGCCGCCACTTCAAATGACTGATGCTTGATAAAGTAGCGTTGAATATCGCCAATACTGAGCAGACCCTGAAACCTGTCACCATTCATCACGATGAGCAACTTGTTATCCAATTCATCCATTCGCTTCAAAGCAATCAGCAATGAATCTTCAGGTTTGATGAAAAGTTGCTCTTTGTTAATGTTTTCGATCATGCTAACAGCTTTGTCCTGAGGACAATGATTCGGCCTGGCTCACGTAACATCTTTGAATCAGCAGATAAGAAGTAATGACAATTCTATGAGGATCATCCATCAAACTTCCCTCTGTATAACTTGTATGAAAATTTGAACTTTTGATTTGGTTATTCTTATGGCAAGAACAGGACAAGCAGCTCAATAATCAATTTTAGATGCGCTTCGCGCATAATGAGTACAGGTCATATTCAGGATTTTCTAAATAATCAAGCATAATACTCAAGCCGGAAAAATTCCTGCAAAGATGGATATAATTGATAATATAAACTACTCACAATACGAAAAATAATAGTGTGAAACACTGGCACTTTTCAGGCATAATTTGATGAAAATGAGTAATAATATTCAAGAAGGATGATCCTTTTCGGTCGCTTTTCAAGACGCGATCAATCCGGGAAATTGCTGTCCTATTCTCCGGGTAAAAATTGAAGATCACCTTAGTTAGGCTTTCAATACACTGAATTCTGAATATTCAATTTAGGAGACGGGATAAAGATTTCAAAACTATGGAGATTTGGGGATTCAAATTGCTCACAAAGAAAATAGGGATAGCACTCACTCAAAATACCATCCCTGTTTCTTCTAAAACTTAGGTCTTATCTTATTTTGCTAAAATCATTTTATTCGTTGCAATTACAGTCCCATCTACCATGAGTGAGTATGTATAAGTACCCGTTGGTATATCAGATGCATTTAATTTTAAGATACCATTACCAGTATCTGATATACTTACCTCTTTGATAAATTGACCATTTACAGTCGAAATTACAATTGACGCACTCGTTGCATTCTGTGGAATGAAGTAGGAGATTTGAGTTTCTGCATCAAAAGGATTCGGGATGTTTTGATCGATATAACCCTGGGCCTTATTATTCGGCAGGGTTACTTCATCAATATTTATATCATCCAATCGATCCAGGATGTCCGCCATTTGATCTTCGAGCGCTTGCAGGCGTTGTTCTTTTTCGATTAATTCAGCTCTAAGCTCCTGGTTTTCTTTGATCAAAGCCTGTTCTCCGAGCCAAAGTGCCATAGTGACATCCTGACCACGGATCTCTTTGTCAGTTCCTCTTTCAAAAACCGTATAGAATTCTTCTGCAATCATTCCGAGAACATCGCCTTTAGATTTATTTGCACTGTCTTTCCAATTATATGTGGTCACAGGCACATTGGCGATTCTATCGAGAATATCCGGAACTTCATATGTCTTAATATTCTTTTTCAATGAGCGGGACGAAGTCACAGTAAAGTCCATATCACCCGCATTCATATGGGAAGAAGTAGAACCTCCACCGGATTGTACGGCAAATTGAAATGCTGAACTTGATCCGACGCCAAGAGCTGGATCAAGGATAAAGCTTCCATCCTGCTCAAGTAGTGCCCGAGCTCCGTTATTTGAATACAACAAAAGATCTTTGCCGGTGAATCCACCAACTATTGCGTTTTGCTGTCCTCCAACAACACCTCCCCATGAAAACAGACCATCGACTCCGGCACTTCCCCATCTGCCTTGACCGTCTCCTAAGAAGGTAAATACATCATTAACATTTAATGGAATATCTGAACCCGTGTTTCCACTATCAATTTCTAATTCTCCGGTTTCTCTAAATTTAAATTTTGGTGCAGAGCCATCTAAAAAGTTGATCTCACCACTGGCTTCAATTTCAAGTGCACTAGTCGGTGCTCCAGGCCGTATCCTGAAAGGCAAGGCACTTCCATTGGTTACATCCCTAATGAAGAAATTAGTTTCGTTACCAGCCAAGTCCCATGTCTGAGGCGTCCATCCATTGGATCCATCTTGTTCAAGTCGTACGGTTGGGCTATCACCTTCTTTAATATGCAGCTCAACTACCGGAGCATTCGTGCCAAATCCAATACGCCCTCCATCATCGACATAGAGCGCATGATTGACATTGCTGGATTCAATGGTAAATATTTGCGCACTTTGCGGTGAAACTGTCTCCACACTGAACCTGTTCTGCCCTCCATTGCTCGAATCATTAAAAGTGAGTTGCCAATCCTGAGTAGGGAATGACGCTGAATTACTGGTATCCTGGGCCTTGATGCGCAGGTTATTTTCCTTAATACGTATGGTATCAAAACCAAAACTTTCGCCGTTCACACAATCCTGTCCTACACAGGCAGAACCATCTACGATTAAGTCATCCAGAATTTGTTGATCTTTAAATTTGCTGACGCGATCTGCATCAGGCTGGGCATACATTGCTGCACTTATTAACATAAATACACATGCCAGAAAAGTAATTTTTTGGTATCTCATCAGTGAAAATTTTTGGTTAAGGTATAAAATCATCTATGAATGTAAAAATTATTATTTAGTTTTTTATCGGTACTTATCCTTAATTCAAATACAAGTTTTTATGGTGCTGTGTGTATAACAAATTGCACTGTTTAAGCAGCGGCCTTAATTAATCTTGCAACTTTGCCCCAAGCATTGCTTTTGTTAAAGCATCTCAATGTAGCCATT
>JANQHF010000048.1 GCA_028282725.1 Saprospiraceae bacterium | reverse complement strand
ATCTTAAAAAAGTAAGAATATAGAAATTCGCTTTCCTCCAGAGCTGAGAAAATCACATTATAACGTGACTGCCGGCTATCAGGAAAGGAGATGCTTTTTGGTTCATTCTTGCCTGCCAAGCATAGCCCGGGCCTCGGGTTTGCTATCTCCTAATAGTCACTTTAAGTGGACTGACAACATCATTCAAAACTTGTTTTTCCACATCATGGATTCTACAGGCTTTGTGGTACGCTCAATGTATTTGGCATTGGCCTTTTTGTTGTAGTAATTGTTGATCTCACCATCTACCAGGAAGTAAATGAGTTGGCCAATGGGCATTCCTGCATAAACCCGAACTGGTTGCACGCAAGATATTTCCAATGTCCATGTATTACAAAATCCGACATCTCCCTTGCCAGCAGTTGCATGAATATCAATGCCGAGACGGCCAATGCTTGACTTACCTTCCAAAAAAGGAACTGCCTTATGTGTTTCAGTATATTCTTCGGTGACTCCGAGATATAAGATGCCCGGTTGCAAGACATAACCATCCTCCTCAATTTCAATGTAATCGACGAGATTGTGTTTGCGCGCATCGAGTTCGCGATCCTGATAAACGGCCAATGTCTTGCCAAGGTGGACATCATAAGAATTTGTACCAAGACTTTCCGGATCAAACGGTTCAATGATGATTTCACCTTTTTCAATCCCTTCAAGGATCTTCTTATCGGTCAGTATCATATGATAACAAAGAAAATATTAATTTACCTATGTTCGCAACGTAATGCCTCTCATTTACTCAGAAAAACACCAGAGCTTCGGAAAGATGGTGCTGTGGTCCGTGACTGAAAATCAAGCTTTTTTTGAGACTGCCTTGAAGAAATCTCATCTTCGGATGAATCATATAAACGACTGGCATCCACGACGTCAACTGGAATGGTTGTCAGGCAGATTCCTCGTTGCCAATTATCTATGCCCGGATTTAAGCAAACTATATGTTGACCAACAAGGAAAGTTGCATATCACAGATCAGGATATTCATTTATCTCTTTCCCATACGGAAGGTCTGGTAGGAATCCAGATTGCCCACGGACCGGTAGGCATTGATGTCCAGATAGACACGGACAAGATCAGTCGAGTGGCTCATAAATTTTGTAATCCATCAGAATATGAGATTCTTTCACATCACTATACGCGAAAAGAAAGCGAACGCATCTTATGGAGTTTGAAGGAATGTGTATATAAAGCCTTTGGAAAGGGTAAAGTCAACTACAAGTCGGAAATTCACTTGACGGAATTTGCCGGAGACGGCAAGCAACATGTACAATTACGTCTCCATACTAAGTCTGAAGAGGTCTATTCGTATCATGGACGAATACGGTTTATCGGGCCCTATTGTGTAGCACAAGTGTCGGAACAAGAGTCGAAATGATATTATTCCTGACTTCTGAATGGCGGACTTTAATAATTGCCTCGACTGATCAAATTTTGTAACTCCTTTCTTTCTTCCTGTGTATTGGCATTCTTCATGAATTGGGTATTCTCCGGGTGAATTTCATGGATATCCGAATTGATCAATACTTTTCGAGGACAGGAATAACCCAAAGAAAGAAATGACAATAAACGTGGATAAGCCTTGGGCTCCCATAGCGTGATCAGGGGCTCGGGAAACCCGGTTTCGGGATTGTGAAAACATGTTGCTATTTTCCCCGGATCTCTCTTTTGAAGGAGTAATTCAATTTCTGCACTTCGCAGAAGGGGTTGATCGCATGCCACACTCAACCAGGCGCAATTCGGATCCTGCCTGAAGGCAGAAAGGATTGCACCGAAAGGACCCAGACCTTCGAACGAATCATGCACCTTCCCATACAGATCATTAAATAGGGTATCCTGGTCTTTACGGCAGGAGATCAACGGGTCGACGTTCAACCTGGCCAGTTCTCCACAGACAAAATAAACCTGAGGCATCCCGTGATAATCCAACTGGGATTTATCTTCTTGCATTCTTTCGCTCTTGCCTCCTGCCAAAACGAGACCCTTAACCGGTGGGACGTTTCTGTCATACTCTTTCTTGATCCAATCTATGACTTGCTGAGTCTGGTTGAATTGAAGAATTGGAATTTTTGGAAAATTCGGAATGGAATTTTCCAAAAAAGGAAAGGGAACTGAAATGTCATCGTCCAGAAGAATCAAGCCGACATTGGTCAATCTATCCAACTTGCGTTCAAGTGATTCTCTTTTCTTTTCTGTGCAAATTACAATTTGACGTGTGGCAGTAAAATGATTACAATTTACAATGACAATATCGGATTCCCTGAGTAGAATCTTCCGGTCAAATTCATTCAATCTTTTGGAAATATCCATTTGATAGAACGAAATCTTGTCCGACAATTTATTCATGGTTAAGGGATCAGACGGCTTGTGATCGGCATCGACATAGCTCACATCATTGGACGGAAGTCCTTTGGCAATATCCTGAACCAGAGAATGAATCCTGTCACAGGTAGCACCTAGAATGCCGAGTTCGAATCTGGCATATTTTCCAAAAGTTGGCCTGGTTATGTCAGCATGCTTTTTATGTCCTTGAATAGTCACTCTTTCCTCCGGTTTTTTTGATTAACTCAATTTGCTCGATCACTATATCATGTGAGAAAGCTTTACACATATCATATACGGTCAGTGCTGCTATGGAGGCTCCTGTAAGTGCTTCCATTTCTACTCCGGTTTTACCCTCGGTTTTTGCAGTACTGGTAATAATCACTTTATTATTGTCACTAATTGATATATCAATTCCGCATTTGGAAAGCGGGAGGGGGTGACAGAGCGGAATTAGTTCACTCGTTCTCTTTGCACCCATGATCCCGGCCAATATTGCAGTTTGAAATACGGGTCCTTTCTTCGTGTGAATTTCATCATGCTTAATGATATCAATGATTTCATTCGGTAAATCAATAACAGATCTGGCCACAGCTATCCGTTTCGTGGTCTCTTTGTCCCCGACATCAACCATTGAAGGGAGACCTGCTTTATCGACATGTGAGAAGGTTTTTTTCATATTGATAAATCAATTATTATTTCTAACATATGTCCTAACCAATTATTTAAAATCATTTATTTCCTGACGATTGATACAATGTCCCCAATTTTTATTTCACCGCCGGTGATCACCTTGCCCGTGATCCCCCCATGTCCTCTCATGGCATTGTAACCACCTGGTCCGAGATTCTCCTCCATTCGACTACAGGGATGACAATATCCTGTACCTTCCAAAATGACCTCTTCTCCAATTTTGAACCGGGTATCATGCAATGCATTCAGATTAATTCCTCCTACTACAATATTGCGTCTCAAACTTGCCGGATCAATCTCCTTAGATAAGAATTTTCCCATAGTTTCTATGTGCTCTTCCTGGATCAGGGTCACCATGCGTTTTCCACCCGATTTAGAGTAATGATCACCTTCAAGGCCGGAGTCAACAGACACCATGACCCTTTCGACCTCAATCACTTTGGAACGTTTTTCTGGTCGCACGCTGATCCACTTGATAATCCCTTCCTTAGGAAGTGTGGATTTTAATTGATGAATCGTTCTCATGATGATTCAAAGTTAGTCTAATCTCAATGGAACAGATCGAATATTTAAACACCTTCTGAATGACTCAACATCTATTGAGGGGAGAAGGATTTTTTAATGATTATAGATTTGTTCGTAGTATTCGCGAGCCATTCTTTTTGAATCAAACGCAGGGACTACATCGCGCATGCTGTTTTTCATGATCCTGGTCCACTCTTTCTGATCAGTATAATACATTGGAATAATAACGTCTTCCAGAAGAGCCAACAGTGATTCATGATCCTCATTATCCTGTTGATAAAAATCTTTAAGGGGATCTGCGATGGGAAGAACAAAAGAGTTATTTCCATGATCCGCAAACTCAGGAATCCAACCATCCTGAACAGATAGATTAATCGCCCCATTCATTGCCGCTGTCATGCCACTGGTTCCCGAAGCTTCCTGTGGCCTTCTCGGCGTATTCAACCAAATATCAGCTCCTTTCTTGAGAATGGCTGACATCGTCAGTTCATATCCTGTCAATACGGCAATTCTCTCATGGTAAAAGGTAATACCCTTTATATAATTGAACTGACCCACCCCTGCCGGATCCTCAGGATACGGTTTTCCTGACCAGATCACCTGGACCGGGTATTTGGTATTCTCGACCATTTTTCTGAATCGATCCATATCACGCATAATCAGGTCTGCTCTCTTATAGCCTGCAAAGCGTCTGGCCCAGACTATCGTCAGTATATCTTCACTGAAAAGGTCTCCTTCCTGGTCCGCAACAATTTTGAAAAGTACCTTCTTGAGTTTTTTCTTCCTTCTCATGAGTGCTGCGTCATCATTGTCTTTCAATGCTCTTTTCAATCTCTTGTCCATCCAATATTCTTCATCCTGAGCATTGGTGATCGCTTTAATCGGGCATTCCAAATCGTAGTTGGACCACATTTCCCTCGCTACCTCGCCATGCAATTGAGAGACTCCGTTGCACACCTTTGACAGGTGCATGGCAGCAGGAGTATATTCAAAATCATTCCCATTCATATGTGATACCTCTCTGGCCTTATCAAATGAAATATTGCCAAAAAAGCCCATTTCATTCAACAAATGAATACTGCGTACTGAATTCCCCGCACGTTCCGGAGTATGAGTAGTAAAGACAAGTCTTTTCCTTGCTTCTTCCGCTGAACCACATTTATGTAATAAGTGAAATGCAACCGGAAGAGCATGGGCTTCATTCATGTGATATAGCTCAGGATCCCCCAGGGATTCTGCAACTTTTGCACCACCAATACCCAGTACGATATTCTGTGCCACACGGGTCAAATCATTCGGATGGTAAAGTCGTGTTGTGATCGATCTGGAAAGGTTATCATTATCCTGAATATCCGTGGTCAGAAAATACATAGGAACAGTGTTAAAGATCTCCGGAGCCAAATAGTAAGCCTTAACTTTCACGGGATTCCCTTTGATCCTTACTTCAACGATAATACCTGTTTCTTCCAGGAATGAGTAGAACTTTTCCCTCAGGACTACCCTCATATTGTTATTGCCATTGCGCACCTGGTCATAATAACCATACTTCCATAGCATACCAATGCCAATTACGTTTTGTTTTAATTGAAAGGCACTCCGCATATGAGAACCGGCCAAGAAACCCAGGCCCCCTGAATACGTCTTCAGGGCCTGATCAATGCCAAATTCCATTGACAAATAGACAACGCGTTTTGAATATTTTTCATCCGGTTGATATGGATGAGACCACTTGTGACTTTTTCTCATATTTCAGTTTTTTTGGAAATCAGGCTCTAGATCAGCAGAAAGGATCAAAAGTAGCAATCTCAATGAAAATCAATAGTATGTGGATTCTAATATGCCAATATTCATACACAATACATTATATAAAGAATAAGAGAATGGTCCTGCATTTGGTCCATATTTGAAGTACAACGAAACATTTAGCTTTTATTCTATTTATCATATTATCAGCCTTTTCATGTACTCTTGAAGCCCAGGAATCCGAAGAAGCACTTCGCTCTTTTTCACTTTTAGTAAAAGATTACGATAAGACCATTGAATTTTATACACAGAAACCGGGATTCGAATTAGTATCTGATCAGAAGTACCGTGAAAATAAGCGATGGGTCAGTCTCAAAGCATCAGGCTCTGATATACTGATTTCACCGGGTAAAGCATCCGAACAAGATTTTCCATATGTAGGCAAACAAGGAGGTATAAGTTATTCTTCTATAGTGCTAATCGTTGATGATGTCCAGGCGACCTATAAGAAATTTGTTGCTAAAGGAGTCAATTTCATCCAGGAACCGACCCAAAGACCTTGGCGAATAGGTGCATTGTTTGAAAATTTATACGGCAACCAAAGTAAGTTTGATCCCGGGCATTACTTCTTCCTCGCCAGTGTCACTCCATCTCCGATGGGTAAAAGACTCAGATCAATTCGTTGATCTTCCAATAACTTAAGATTGAGTGCGTGGATAGCATTCGTATCGGGATCCACCATGTCAGGTTCAATCACTCTGCCTTCCCATAAGGTGTTGTCAATCAGGATCAATCCTCCTGGACGTACTAACTCCAGACAGGACTCATAGTAGACATCGTAATTTACCTTGTCTGCGTCTATATATGCCAGGTCAAACTCGTCGCTTCTCCCTTTTTCGATGAATCCTTGTAAGGTCTGATGAGCCGGGCCAAGAATAAGATCGATTTTATCTTCCACTCCGGCGCGTTTCCAAAATTTCCGACCTATCATTGTCCATTCTTCACTCACATCACAACCAATAATCCTTCCTTTTTCAGGTAAAGCCAGTGCCATATATAGAGTACTATATCCCGTAAAGACACCTATCTCAATGATTTGATTGGCTTTTATCAACCGTACTAAAAGGTAGATGAATTGAGCTTGTTCCGGTGAAGTTTGCATTCTTGCCTCTGGAAGTTCATCAGTCTGCTTTCTCAATTCCTTCAGCAATTCAGGCTCACGCAGGGAAACATTTTGAAGGTACCGATACAGATCGGGATTGAAATTGTGGGTTTTGGAAGCCATATTCGTGGAGTGAGGTATACAAATTATAATTTCATTCAGTAGATCATTCAATATTCAAGAAGAACCTAACTTTTTTTCTGCTTGCTTTGGAAATTCTTGCTGAGCAATAAGAATACCAAACCACAGGTGATCCATGCAGGTAATGTTAAAAAAGAAAGAAAGATACCCTGGCTTATTGAAAGCAGATAGAAAAGACCAACACTGAGCAACCAGGCAATCAATACAATCCAATTAAATGAAGTGCCGACTTGTTCAGCATAATTTTTAATCAAACCGATTTTACCCGCAAAGAAATGTTCAAAGACGATAATTGCCCCAACAGGGGCGAGAATGAAACCATAAACGGCCACGAAATCCAGTAATTTCATTGCGAATGCCGGGAACAAACCAGCAATAGTCGCTAAGATCCCGGCAATAATAGTTACCCAAAAGGTAGAGGCCTTTGGGATGATCGCCTGAAAAGCCAGGCCTGCCCGATAAATTGTGGGATTTGCTGTTGTCCATCCCGCGATAATGACTGCCACAATGCCAAAAATGCCGATGGCGTTATGTGCCAGGGGTCCAGGAGCGACAGGTGGAGCAGTTCCGTTGTCCAGGAAACTCTGAGCTTCAGGCGTATTCAAATAGACGGCATACAGCAGTGCAGCTGCTATCCAGGCCATGTAATGGCCAATATACATCCCCGCTGCAGTTGTCCAACCTACAGAAGGCCGGCGTGCATATCTCAAGACACTCAAATCAGACATACCTATATGCATGGCTGCATTACAAAACCAGGACCATATTACGACATGCCAGAAAGTATACTTGATCTGTCCGGGGAAAGGATCACTTCCACTACCCCAGATATTCCAAAAATCACTGAAACTATGGACCCCTAATTGTCCCAATGCGACAATGCCGGCAGCCAGGAATGCCAATACGATAAAAGGCGCCATCCAGTTAGAAGCTTTAGCAACTGAATTATATCCGCGGGCTGCAATGATTGCAATCAACGTACCTACCCCCACCACAATGAAAACAAACAATGGACTATTGGGGATTGTATCAGTAAGCTTGGGCATTTCCATGTCGAATGGAATTCCGACTGCTGTGGCCGAAACAGTAATCATTGCACCCGCCAAAAAACAGAATAGTATTCCGTTGGCCAAATTATAGAATATAACCAGGTTCTTTCCACAGATTTTTTCTAATTGATAGTAAAGAGTAAGTCTGTTTTTGACGGCTATTTCCGCTGTTAGAAATCTCCAGGAAAGCACGGCAAGAAAATTCCCAAACAATAAGCCAACAATTAAATCAAATGCGCTCACACCTGTGGTCAGGAACAGGGGACCGATAACAAATTCCGTGCCTGCAGCATGCTCACCTGCGTACATTCCAAGAAATCCCTTCCAGCCTTTCAAATGAGTTTTGGGAACGGGTTCTCTTTCAAATTCCAGTGAATTTGTATTGATAACTTTGCGCGACTCGTTCATTGCCGTATTCTGTTTTTCCGTTTATTATAAATTAGAAAGTACCATTGCGGCTCCCAATGCCGAACCAATTTCACAATGTGTAGTCTTTACTTGAAACTCAGGGCAAACGCGGGTCAATATTTGAACAAAAACGTCATTATTCGCAAAGCCTCCTACTACGTGTACCTTGTCAATCTTTTCCTTGCCCAGAGTCAATTCTAAAGAATCCACCTGAAGTAAGACCAATTCATAAATTAGTTGATGATACCCCTTTTCAAAAGTTTTAAAAACATGCCAACCTCTTTGGGCTGGCTGCCCCCATGGGGTATTTAAATGCACGAACGAAAAATACTTTTTGTCAATGGATTGTATATTCTTAAATAAATCTCTCTCAAACAATACTTTTTTATGCGCGTCCTTGCTCTTTTGAAAAAAGACTTGAAGCTTTTGAACTTGTAATACATATTCCGCCCCTAAGAATAATCGCGCCGCTCTGACCGGATGTCCATTATAACTCAGGAAATTCAGACAATCATTTTTTAAATCCTCTTCCGTTAATAGAGTCTCATTGAATGGATTGAATGTAATGCTCCATGTTCCGGTTGAAATCAAGAGAAATGGATTTTCATCTGTCCTGATGTATGGAACAAGGGCGGCTGAGCTGTCGTGGATGCCCGCGCCTATTCGCAGCTTTTTGCCAAATAATACTCTTTCAGAAGACGTAGTAGCCGATACAATAGGTGGCATTAGAAGATTTAATCCTTCTTCATTTACCCAATTGTGATAAGCACTTTTCGAAAAATCCCAAAGCATCGTGTGACATCCAATACTCGTGAAATCAGCGACTGGAATTCCTGAATACATATAACTCAGATATTGCGGAAAATGAATCGACCATTTAATCTTTTTAAAAAGATCAGGTCTTTCATATTTTAACCAGTATAGTTGTAATCCTGAATTGAGCATACCCAATGGAGGTGATGCAGTCTCCCTTGCAATTGAGAATTGACCTCTAAACTTTTTATAAAAAGATTGTGTGACTCCATCCGGGATAGGCTTGAGATAATTATAAAATGGCGTAACGAGATTTCCTGCATCATCGATATGCACGAGGCTCGCTCCATATGCCGAAAAGTTTAATCCCTGAACATTATAATCCTGGTTTTCTAACGTTTGCCTGACAACTAGCTGGATCCAGTCCTGAATGGCAACCAGATCATCACATGGAAAACCATCTTCATCCCGGGTCTCTTCAAATTGTACACTTTTTTCAAAAATCACATCGTAACCCTGATCAAAAAGAATGGCTTTTTTATTGGTCCTTCCTATATCGAAAACAAGCGTTTGTGACATTGGATCTAATTATAATCCCGTAGCAAATCCGTGCTTCCCTCTTTTCCCAATTAATTGTTTCCTCACATCTAAATGACGATATAATCCAATTGGATCGATAGCTCCATTGCTTTGACGACGGGCTTCCGCTACAAGGGAACGAACATCGGTGCGATATGCCTCCTGCAAAAGTTCCTGACAGCGTGTGACATCATTCTTTTCTTGCGCTTCTCTTAGAGCCTTTCTATTCACTATAAGGGCCTGAGCAAATGCAATATTTATTCCTTCGAGGCTTTGCATCAGATCTTCCAGGGGATCTTTTAAATTATGACTGGCATCAATCATCCATGCAGGGTCGGGGTTTTGGGAGGTGTTATTTTCAATACCCCGGATTAATTCATTGAAAATTAAAAAGAGTTGAAAGGGATGGATATTCCCAACAGTCAAATCATCATCTCCATATTTGCTGTCATTAAAATGAAATCCACCAAGTCGTCCTTTCATCATCAGAATGGCTACAATTTGTTCAATATTCGTATTGGGTAAATGATGGCCAAGATCAACCAGGGTGTGGGCATTTACACCTGTTCCTTCAGCAAGAGAAAGGGAAGTTCCCCAATCGGGGATGACCATTGAATAGAAATTGGGCTCATAAGGCTTGTATTCAATGAACATCCTCCAGTCACCCGGCAAGCTTTTGTAGATCTCCCTTAATGAGTCTTGCGTATACTGATATGCTCGTCTGAAATCATGCTGTCCCGGAAATGAGGATCCATCTGCCAACCAGATAGTAATTGATTTGGACCCCAGGGCTTTGCCAATCTCAACGACTTCCACATTATGTTCAATCGCTTGTTGACGAACGTCCCCGGAACTATGACAGAGGGAGCCAAATTTATAACTGAACTTCTGACCTCGTTGGTCCTGAAAAGTGTTGGAATTTACCGCATCAAAAAAAAGTCCGTGAGCGGCTGCTTTTTGTTTGATCGCATCAATGTCCCCGGGAATATCCCATGGAATATGCAATGAAATGGATCCGGCAGATCTCGTCAATGCATGAAGCAAACCTGCATCATCAATTTTATCCTCTAAGGTGGCAGGCTCTCCTCCAATCGAAAATCTGCCAAATCTCGTAGCCCCGGAACCAAGAGCCCAACTCGGTATTGCCACCTGAAATGTTCTTAATCGTTCAATGATATCTTGGACATTGATATGCGCACGGTTGAACTGATCTTCTATAAAATTAAATTTCCTGGTATGATCAGTCAGAAAACGCTCATTAAAACCATGTATGTCTTCAATCATTATGTTCATTACTATTGTTTTATCGCACAAATGCCGAGGGTATTCCACCATCTACATTAATGCTATTGCCAGTGCTTTTATCCAGGATGGCTGTTATCGCGAATACTGCATCGGCAATATCTTCTGGTCTGATGATTTCATTCATGAGATTTCTTTGTGCATAGAATGCCGGTAATTGATCAACGGTAATTCCGTGAGCCTTTGCCCGGCCCTCTGCCCAGTCTCCTTCCCAGATTTTACTTCCTAAAATGACACCATCCGGATTCACGGTATTGACCTTTATTCGTTCTGGTCCCAGTTCTGCTGCTAACAACCGGGTCATGTGTTGTTGAGCGGCTTTTGCTGTCCCATATCCAACATTGTTTTTCCCTGCTACCATGCCATTTTTACTTGCTATGTTGACAAAATCACCACCTATGCCCTGTTTACGTAAAATCTTTGTTCCCTCTCTGGCAAGGTGAAATTGTCCTTTGACCATGACTTCCTGAAGAAGATCCCAATCCTCGTCCGAGGTTTCTTCGAGGGGTTTGGAAATAGCGAGGCCTGCAGAATGGACAATGATATCGAGACCACCAAATTCAAGGCAGGCTTTTTTCAATGCCCGTTCGATGGATAGAGCATCCCTCACGTCGCATTCAATGCCAATGGCTGTATCCTTTTTAAAGGTTGCCATTGCATCTCGCAATCGTTCATGCGTAATATCTGTGAGGACGACAACTGCTCCCTCATCTGATAATTTATCTGCAATAGCTTTCCCTATCCCCCCTCCTGCGCCTGAGATAAAGGCCACCTTTCCCGACAGTGGTTTTTCTTTGGGCATGCGTTGCAATTTTGCTTCCTCCAATAACCAATATTCTATATCAAAGGCCTCCTGGCGCGACAGGGCAGTATACTTCGAGATCGCTTCGGCACCACGCATTACGTTGATGGCATTAATATAGAATTCGGAAGCAACACGCGCTGTTTGTTTGTTTTTAGCAAAAGTGAACATTCCGACCCCGGGATAAAGGATAACCACAGGATTAGAATCTCGCATGGCAGGGCTGTCATCCCTTTTGCTACTTTGATAATACTCGGTATACTCCCTCCTGTATTGTTCAAAAGATGGCGACAATTTTTCCTTGATCGCTTCAGGGTCATTCAAATCATGCTCGCAAGAAAGATTGAGGACCAGGGGCTGTATTTTCGTTTTCAGAAAGTGGTCCGGACAAGAAGTACCGAGTGGTGCAAGCCTGTCGAGGTCCTGGCTATTCACAAACTGAAGTACCCGCTCGTCATCGGTGAAATGACCGATCATCCGTTGATGACTTGAACAAAGCCCCCGGAGGATCGGAGCCAGTTTAGCAGCCTTATCCCGGCGTTCGTCCTCAGGCAAACCTTCGACTTTTTGCCTACCAAATGGAAATCCCTCATCCGTATTTTCCGATTGGATTTCATTTTCCGTTTTCGAAATAAATTCAGAAGCCATTTCAATGACTTCCAGGCTATTCATATAACATTCATAGGATGTGTTCCCCCAGGTGAATAAGCCGTGACCTCCTAATACGATTCCCCTGATTTCCGGATGCTCAGTCAAACACTTTTCGAGCTTTAATCCCAGATCAAATCCGGGACGTTGCCACGGAATCCAGCCCATTGTATCTCCCCATATCTCTTTGGTAATCGCTCGACTATCTTCTGCAGCAGCTACGGCAATAACAGCATCCGGATGTAAGTGATCAATATGTTTGAATGGCAGAAGACCGTGCAGGGCAGTATCGATCGAAGGAGCGCGACTGTCTAAATCAAAGAGGCAATGGTAGTAGAGCGATACCATTTCATCCTCATATTCCAAACCTCGATAGATACTTTTAAGGGCTCTCAACCTTGAAGTATATAAGCCAGCAAGTCCACTTCTATTCAGGGTTCCCAGGTCACCTCCTGAGCCTTTAATCCACATGACCTCAACCTGTTCTCCGGTCAATGGATCCTTCCCGATAGTTTTACAGGAGGTATTTCCTCCACCAAAATTTGTAATCCGGAGGTCTGCTCCCAGGATATTTGATCTATACAAAAGGAGGGAGATCTCATTGCCTTCAAATCCTTCGACTCTTGCCTGGTCCCAAAGGTTATCAACATATTGAAAAGATCGTTCGCTCATTTCCTACTTATTTGATCGTGATACACTCCTTTCCAATCATAAGGCATTCAGTTAAAGTAGTAAATCAGCTTAGAATAAAAAAACGACACTGAATTCACTCAAAGGAGATCTGTTTTCTGATCCACTTTTCTCGTAAAACGAAGAGTTCATATGTAGATTTTTATAATACAATAAATACTGTAGTCCTTTAGAACCTCCTTATCGATTCTTACGTTGTGTGCAATGTCCGAACGATGAGAGGCTGGCTACTTCACCATCAAGTAAAACATTATGGACAAGATCAATGAGAGCGTTATATCGCTCATTCTCGGAGGTGGAGCTGGTTCCAGGCTTTACCCTCTCACGGCGGAACGTTCAAAACCTGCCGTTCCCTTCGCCGGGAAACACAGATTAATCGATGTTCCAATCTCAAATTGTTTGAATTCGAGTCTGCGGAGGATATTTGTATTGACGCAATTCAACTCCGCCTCCCTGAACAGGCATATCAAACGTGCCTACCATTTTGATTCTTTCAGCGACAGCTTTGTTGACATACAAGCAGCCGAACAGACTCTTCAAAGTCATGATTGGTTTCAGGGAACTGCTGATGCGGTAAGACAGACACTTCCTCGTCTTGAGGATTACGATTTTGATTGTGTCCTGGTCCTAAGTGGAGATCAGTTGTATCAAATGGATCTTAGAAAATTTATCCAGACACACCTGGATCTGCAGTCGGATATCACTGTAGCAACAATCCCGGTTATCCATGAACATGCCACTGGTTTTGGAATCATGAAGGTAGACGAGAAGCGAGCGATCAGTGATTTTATAGAAAAGCCGTCTTCGGATGAATTGGCCGACTGGACATCAGAAGTTGGGGAGCATTACAAGACTCAACACAGGCATTACCTCGCGTCCATGGGTATTTATCTTTTTAAAAGAGATGTCCTGTTAAATGTACTAAAGAGGGCACCGGAAGCAAATGATTTTGGCAAGGAAATTATACCGTTGAGTATAAAGAATGGTTTTAGGGTGAGCAGTCATTTGTATGATGGATATTGGACGGATATTGGAACGATTAAATCCTTTTTCAAAGCTTCATTAGAATTGTGCGATCCTCTTCCCCAATTTAATTTCTTTGATAATGAAAACCCGGTTTTTACGAGGGCTCGCATGTTATCGCCGACCAAGATATTGGGTACCTATTGCGAACGAGCCCTTCTTGCTGAAGGATGTATCATCCACGCTGCCCGGCTATATCGCGTAGTAATCGGGATCCGATCAAGGATTGGAAACAACTCAGTAATGAACGAAGTCTACATGATGGGACAAGATTCTTATGAAGATATCTCGCAGCTCAACCAGGGTGATCGAGTCCCAATGGGAGTGGGTCCCAATTGCGTGATCGAACGTGCCATTCTAGATCGAAACTGCCGGATTGGCCATGATGTCCATATCATCGGTGCAGATCATCTTGAGGATACGGAAAATGAACTATTCTGCATCCGCGATGGCATTATCGTCGTGCGCAAAGGGGCGGTAATACCTCCGGGATCGCGGATTGGGGCGGCGTAGGTAAATGTGATAAAAAAATGTCTTTTTGAATTTAGAGTGAATTCTGTCAAGGAATTAACCCAGCAATAATCCTATCTTTTGATTCAAGCATCTCGCACTGCTTGTTAATGGTACATGCCTGTTGTTCAATTATTTTTTCGAAACGCTGAAACTTTTCCATAATCTGGTCGATCTTCCAGTCTACTTTTGCCTCCTTCGACTTTTCCTGTTGAAAAGGAGACCCCTGTACCCTGATCGGCAATTGATCTATGGAGAAACCAAATATTTTAGGGTCTAGATTTAAGAAGAGAGCTACCACTCCCATTTGTTGCACAGTAAAAGCTTCAGTTTTGAAAAGGTTATATGTCCACCCGGTTGACATGCCAGTAATATTTTTGAAATTCTTGGGACTTATGTGATTGTGTTTCAAATATGCCTTAAGGATTTGACCGTGGTGCGATAGAGTTTTCACAATATGAGCGAATTCTTCATATTGTGAAAAGCCATCGATTTTTTTTATGAATTGATTTTTCATTCTTATCAGTGGTTCTAACAGAAAAATATAATTAACAGTGAACATCTTATGTATTAAAAAAATTATAATACATCAGATTGGTGCTTCCAAAGATAAGCAGTCAATGGAATAAAATAAATTTTCAAATACAGTATTTTTTATATAATGGAAAAAATATTTGTAATTTGGAGAAATTATGCAAATCCATTTAAAACGCGAAATCGATATAGCTAAACGAGAATTAGCAAATGACATTGATCTAGGTCTAATAATTACTGGTGACCTATTGAAAAAATTAAATCACAAGAGATCAGGAGATTTGCAAAAAAAAGTTGCCTTGGGTATAAGACCTAAAGCGAATGGATATTATTCGACTTTGGTTTATTTGGCCAGAGAGTTTTACCATCAACTTCCCAACTCATTGAAAATACAAGTTGACAATTCAGCATTATGTCGCGAAAAAGAAGGTGTTTATGACTCTCATCTGCATAGGATAGCATCGCTGTGGTATAAGGAGGTAATCGGAAAAGAAGGAATTGACCTTCTTGTTCACTTCCAAATGGATCTTGCTGAGCAATTTGGGAATGAGATTTTTCAATCTTTTGATATTTATCTCTCGACTCTACTAAACGTCTATAGAATTCCAGAGAATTTTAAATTGATGTACTATGTTCAGGTTTTACCTTCTGACAATCTTTACATCTCTGAATTGTCGAGTTACGTTAAAGCCTACACGGTAAAAATAAACTCGGAAGATCTTATGATTCTCCAAGCGGCATATGATGGTATTGAAGTCATAGATCCCCATGACTATTCAATAGCAGTTGACCAGATAATTAAAAGATTGACTATGAGTTTGCGTCACCTCGAACGAAGGCAAAAAGTTTTTTGGGGAAGTTGATTGGATTCTTCTCAGTTTGATCAATTTCATATCTATCTAAAGTTCATACTGCAATCTGAAATATTAAAAACAAGGCTACTAGACTCTATGAATACATTAATTTAAAACTACTAAAGGTATATAGTAAAAGTCAGGTGCTGAGCCAATGTAAATCCGGTAATGTCTTGTACAATTTGTTTGGCGCGAAGATTATCAGTAGAGCACAACAATCTGTATCTACTTTCACAGGATGCTCATGGGTTGTCCTCACATTTTCCTTCCTTTTTCTTCAAAGTTGTCATTCGAAGCAACATGATTCGAATGGCACTGGTATCTCTGCAATCGCCAAATTCGAGATGGAACTGGATGATCTTCGGAAGACCCATAAAATTGCCGGACTTTCGTATGCCATCTTTCGCTCGGATACGCTATTGAGTGGCAGGGGCTTTGGATATTCTCATTTGGAGGATAGCGTCAGGGCCGATTTAGAGACGCCTTATCGAATCGCATCAATAACCAAACCATTCTCTTCCACCTTAATCCTTCAGTTGTAATCGGAAGGAAAGGTCAAACTGACAGAGCCCTTTAAACGGCACTATCCTCAATGGAAGGAAGATTTCACGCGAATCAGATCTTACCTGGAATCGAGCGAACCGGAATACTTGTTCTTAACAGACGACTACGATCCCGAAGACGAACATATCCAGATCGTACACCATTTGACCCACACGGCCCAGGGAGGTCCGGGCAAAGAATTCAGCTACAATGGATTCTTATATGGGCGCACTTCCAAAATTGTCGAGAACATTACAATGCTGCCTTTGACGAATTGATATGGGAGCGGTTTATCCTGCCCTTAGCTATGAACAGATCCCTGCCACAACAGGGCAATCCCAAGATTCCAAGGCTTGTTGATGAATTAGCACTACCCTATCATTATGATACGACCTCGAACAAATGGCAACGCAGTCCATTTCCCCAGACTGGGGTCAATGCAGGAGCAGGAATGATTTCAACAGTTGTGGACATCGGCAAATTTGACGCAGCCATCAACCAGTATCGACTGATCAGTCCTGAGGACTTTGAGGAAGCCACAACTCCTTTTGAATGTATTACTGGCAAAAAGGCTCCCTATGGTTTGGGATGGTTTGTTCAAGAAACTGACTATGGAAAAGTTATCTGGCACACCGGTTGGCAGCCGGAGGCGTATTCCGGACTTTACTTGAAATGGCCAGCTCAAAATCTCACCATTGTCCTGCTGGCGAATACGGAGGGACTATCTGCACCCTTCTACCCTGAATTGAACGATGATATCCTGGCTTCGGATTTTGCGAGATTGTTTTTGGAGGCTTTTGGGAAGGGATTTTGAGTATTTCATAAAATTTTAGAAGTGACGACCTGGTTGAGATTGGGGATTTGAACTGAATCAACACAATCAGTATTAATGCATTGTCCATTTTAATATTTAATGGATTACTATTGGAATGAACGGAAGAGCTTGTTACATTTGCAAGCCGCCATTCTCCAGGAAGCTGGTAAACTGTTGAAGATAGCGAAGGGATTGAGATAAGCCTCGGAGTAGAGTCCTCGGTTCTTTCATCAAATTGACATTTAGTCAATTCGGTCATACCAGAGGGTATGACTACTGCTAAGACAAATAATTGTTAAAAGAGCAGTCATTTAAGGATGTAAAAGCATTGGGGACGCCTCGGAGCGGAGTCCTCGGTTCTTTCATCAAATTGACATTTAGTCAATTTGGTCATACCAGTGGGTATGACTACTGCTAAGACAAATAATTGTTAAAAGAGCAGTTATTTAAGGATGTAAAAACATTGGGGATGCCTCGGAGCGGAGTCCTCGGTTCTTTCATCAAATTGACATTTAGTCAATTTGGTCATACCAGAGGGTATGACTACTGCTAAGACAAATAATTGCTAAAAGAGCAGTCATTTAAGGGTGTAAAAGCATTGGGGATGCCTCGGAGCGGAGTCCTCGGTTCTTTCATCAAATTGACATTTAGTCAATTTGGTCATACCAGAGGGTATGACTTCATGAAAGAAGGTCCGGTAGTTCAGTTGGTTAGATGAACGACTGGTCCGAAGGAATCAAGTGAATGATTTCACTTGATAAGGAGTAAACCGCAAACAACGGCTTGCGGGGTTTAGCGCAGGTATTCTAACCATGCCTGTGGCTAAAAAAGATAACGAAGGAAGTGAGATAAACCTCGGAGCGGAGTCCTCGGTTCTTTCATCGAATTGACATTTAGTCAATTCGGTCATACCTTCTGGTATGACTTCATTCAAGAAGGTCCGGTAGTTCAGTTGGTTAGAATACCTGCCTGTCACGCAGGGGGTCGCGGGTTCGAGTCCCGTCCGGACCGCAAGAAATAATGCCTTGTTTTCATTTATGAAGACAGGGCATTTTTGGTAAATGAATAATGGGACGAGAAGCCTGTCCCGACAGAACGAAGTGATCGTCAGGAAGTCCCGTCCGGACCGCAAACTAATTAAGCCAATACGCTGGTGTGTATAACAAATTGCACTGTTTAAGCAGCGGCCTTAATTAATCTTGCAACTTTGCCCCAAGCATTGCTTTTGTTAAAGCATCTCAATGTAGCCATT
>JANQHF010000055.1 GCA_028282725.1 Saprospiraceae bacterium | reverse complement strand
CTTCTTCATCGATGAGTCAGAAGTCTTCTGTACAGTACTCAGCTGTGCACCTAATTTTTCCATATCCTCAACATAT
This sequence comes from Saprospiraceae bacterium, assembly GCA_028282725.1. GTDB lineage: Bacteria > Bacteroidota > Bacteroidia > Chitinophagales > Saprospiraceae > JAJRXG01. The sequence goes on along the minus strand of JANQHF010000055.1, from coordinate 46,913 downwards.
CCCACAAACTTATCATACATCTTGCCGGCTTCTTCTGCAATTTTCAAAGCGTGGCGATTCTGTTTTTCATTTCGCCACAGAGTTTCTACCGTCTTCAATGTTGCCAGTAATGTGGAGGAGGTTACAATGATGATATTCTTGTGAAAAGCTTCGTCATACAGTTTAGGGTCCTCGTACAAAGCTGCGCTTAACGCAGTATCGATCGGAACAAACATCATCACAAAATCCGGGCTTCGCATCTTGTATAAGTCATGATAATTCTTGGCCGAAAGCGCGTTCACATGATTGCGGACGGCCTGGACATGTGCTTTCTGATATTTTCGTTGCTTTGTCTGGTCGATGGCGCTTACCATACAATCATAAGCGACCAAGGAAACCTTGGAATCTATAACCAATCTCTTTTCATCCGGTAAGTGAATCACAACATCGGGCCTCAGCAATTTACCGTCCCCATTCCTGGATGATTTCTGTACAAAGTACTCACGGTTCTTTTCTAATCCGGATTTTTCCAGGATGGAATTCAATATGATCTCACCCCAATTCCCCTGCATTTTGAAGTCACCCTTTAAGGCCTTCGCCAGGTTATTGGCATCCTGGGACACCTGCTCACTTTGTTTGCTCAATAAATGAATTTGCTCTTTCAGGCTAATGTGCCGCTCCAGGGACTGTCTGTTAGATGCATCGACTTTTGCCTCAAACAACTGGATCCTTTCTTTCAATGGTTCAAGAATATCTCTCATACCCTTTGATTGTCTTTCATGGATGACCTGTGTTTGTGATCTCAATATGTTATGGGCAATATTCTCAAACCGCTGCGCCTGTTTTTCTTCATTCTGCAACTCTTCAGTCAGCCGGTTACGGGCATGCGATAGCTCTGTCTTTAACTGAATGATCTGGTTCTGGTAATCCAGGTTCTGCTCCTGGAAATCCTGTAATCGATCTCGATTCCTATGCAATTCTTCCTGCATCAATGTATTACTCTCCTGGAGCATTGAAGTTTGTTGCGCAGATTCCATCATTTTCATTCTATGGAAGAAATACATGATAATAGCGATTATGACAGGACCGGCTACCAACAGAACCAACAAAGTCTGGGATTCCATTTTGATCATTTTATTTTCAAAGGACATAAGATGCATGCAACTTATTTGCATGCAAGTGAAACCCTCATTCCATTGGTATTAACCTTATTTTTGAGCAGATTTTGACAGAATGGACTTGATGTCAGTAACAAACGGAATCATCAATGGTCATCGTATGATCATTTTTGAGCGCTATGATTTTGACCGCATTAGTGAATTGTATGATCTGCCGATGTACTACACCAGGGATCAGTCCGAACAATTCCGCAATTATTTTATGGAATATGTATACCCGGATCCCACCCGGAGACAGGAACTGGAAGAGGCCTTCGGACAACTGGATAACTACATCAAGAGTCCCGAAAAGATCATGCGCATTTTGGCAGACTCAATTGGTATTATGGTCAAATTTGGGAGACACTTCCCAAAGATCATCACAGCAGGATTGCGTGCAATGAAATCGTACAGATCAGCGAACAAGCTGGAAAACCTGCTCGTTGACGTGGCACTGGAGTCCAATGCTCATCCTCCCTATGCCACTGATGAAATGAAATCATTCATGACGAAGATCCCAGACTCGGTCCTGAACGCACATATGTCGAGTATTTGGCCGCTTTATGACGTCTTGCTTGATCGTGAATTGGTGCGGAAAATACTACGGGTCGTAGATGCCCTTATCACCAAGATGGAAAAAAGACCCAATATTTATCAAGCCAGCGAGGTAGAGGGAATCAAGGTGGGCCGGGAGGTGATCGAAAAAGGAGCTCATCTCTTCGAACAATTCGAGCCCAAACAATTAGAGGAACTCATCGGCATGATCACAAGGATAGAAAAAGACGCTTACAAGGAATTTATGTCTGAAGAATGATGCAAACCATTTTTGTTCTCTGATGTTAAGCCATTAATATCCAATTCAAAATGTTGGCACATCCGGTAGTATTGAGAAGAGAGCAGTTTCTCCCCCTGTCGCTTGATGAAGCATGGTCTTTTTTTTCAACTCCCAAAAATCTGGCACAAATTACACCTGATTACATGGCTTTTGAGGTCAAAACACCCGATGAGGAATTGGAAGACATGTATGCGGGTCAGGTGATTACCTATACAGTGAAGCCCCTAGTGGGCATTCCATTGCGATGGACTACAGAAATTACACAGGTGGAGGATAAAAAATTCTTTGTGGACGAACAAAGATTTGGGCCGTATTCATTTTGGCATCACCAACATCACTTTCAGGAAATCGAGGATGGTGTACTCATGAGTGATATCGTTCATTACAAATTACCGCTCGGTCCATTGGGTTGGTTGATGAGGAAATTGGTCGTGGAAAAGCAATTGGATGAGATTTTTGACTACAGACTCAGTGTAATCGCAAGATTATGGCCAGTGCCTAAAATGAATTGACGATGGCTGCAAAGCTGTCTACCTTGAGGCTAGCACCTCCGACAAGGCCTCCATCTACATCCTCCTGGGCAAAAATGTCCTTGGCATTTGCAGGTTTTACAGAACCACCATACAAGATTGGCACATAATCCGCTACATCCGAACCATATTCTGACCGCAGGAATTCACGGATATCACAATGCATTTCCTGCGCCTGTTCAGGAGTGGCTGTTTCACCTGTCCCGATTGCCCAGATGGGTTCATAGGCGATAATGATTTCTGCTATTTCCGAACCTTCCAGATCACCAAAAGACTCTTTGAGTTGTCGAATTACATGGTTGTTTTGGGCACCGGCATTTCTTACGGCCAGTGATTCTCCACAACAAAAAATCGGGATCAGTTCATGATCCAAAGCTGTCCTGAGTTTTTTACCCAGCATCTCATTTGATTCGTTGAAATACTCTCTTCGTTCCGAATGCCCCAGGATCACATGCGTTATGCCAATGGATTGGAGCATGGGAGCACCGATTTCTCCTGTGTATGCACCGTGTGTTTCATGATACATATTTTGAGCACCGAAAAGGATATTTTTGGGAAGTTCGAGTTGGTTCAATGCGTCGAGATGCGTGGCGGGTGCACAAATCACAATATCCACACTGATATCAAAAGATCCTTCTCCCAGGTCCTGAACGATCTTTACACCTTCAGGTACCGTAGTGTTCATCTTCCAGTTGCCAGCAGCAATTTTTTTCCTTCTCATGTGACCGGTTTACAATTCAGATGTGAAAGTAGAAAATTTGGATGAAGCAAGTGCCCAACTTAATGTTTTATTGACAGTGATCCATAGAATGGATTCCTGTTTTATTCATTTCTTTGTAGCTGGACAGATGAAAAGTTATGAACCCAGACCTACCCTACGTTCATCGTGATATTAGTTGGTTAGATTTTAACTACCGGGTGCTCCAGGAAGCAAAAGACAAAAGCCTGCCATTATTTGAACGCCTGAAATTCCTCGCGATCTATTCTTCCAATCTGGATGAATTTTTCAGAGTGAGGGTTGCCAATCATAGAAATCTTCATCGTACAGGTAAGAAAACAAGAAAAACCCTTGACTTCGATCCGGGTGAAATTCTTACCCAACTGCTGGCTAAAGTCAATCACCAGCAAATAGAGTTCAGTGAGATATTCTTTAACCAAATCGTGCCGGAATTAAGGAAGAACGGCATTCATCTGATCAGGAGACAGGAATTGAACAAGGCACAAAAAGCTTTTATCGAAGATTTCTTTAACGAAAAATTGCTACCATTTGTCCAGCCTGTACTTCTGATTGGAGACAAGATCAAACCTTTTCTCAACAACGGTTCACTCTACCTGGCCTTACACCTGACAGATCGGAAGACTGAGAAAAAACAATTTGCAATTGTAAAAGTTCCATCGGATCACCTGAGCAGATTTATCGAATTGCCAAACGATCATGGAGAAGAACATTACATTATCATGTTGGATGACATTGTCAGACACAGTGTTCCCTGGATCTTTCCTGGCTACAACATCCAACAGTCGTATTCTATCAAGTTGACCCGTGATGCCGAATTGTACATCGATGATGAATTTGAAGGCGACCTTCTTGAAAAAATCAGAAGGAGTCTTGCCAAACGGGATGTAGGCCCTGCTTCAAGGCTAGTCTACGATCGCGAGATGACAAAGGAAATGCTGGCATTCCTTATGGAGGTATTTGAGTTGAGCCGGTACGATCTGTTACCTGAAGGTCGCTATCACAATAATGCTGACTTTTTCAAGTTTCCCAATTTTGGAAAGTCGTACCTGAAGGAGAATCCACTCATTCCCATTTCACTGGAACCTTTGGAAAGGAGCACTAATATCTTTGAAGAGATTGGCAGGCAGGATTATTTCATCCACCCTCCCTATCATTCCTACGAATCTGTCATTCGCTTTTTTGAAGATGCCGCCAATGATCCCAACGTAACACACATCAAAATCGTCCAATACAGGGTGGCATCCGAGAGTCGAATCATGGAAGCGCTGATCAAGGCAGCCAAGTTGGGCAAGCAAGTTTCCGCCTTTATCGAAATCAAGGCGAGATTTGACGAAATTGCCAATATCGAATGGGGAGAGAAATTGGAAAAAGTTGGTGTTCAGGTGCACTACTCCTTACCGGGTATAAAAGTTCATGCTAAAGTGGCCATTGTGATCAGAAAAGAGGATAACAGAAATGCCACTTATGCTTATTTAAGTACCGGAAACTTTCATGAAGGTACCGCCAACGTATATTCAGATGTGGGAATTTTTACCAAAGACATCCGATTGACCTTCGAAAGTGTAAAGATTTTCAATTTCCTGGAAACCAAAGAAAACGATGGAATCCAGTTTCAACACCTCGGCGTTGGATTATTTAATTTGAATGACAAAATAGATCGCCTGATCGAAACAGAGGTGCAAAATGCTTTGAAGGGAACCGGAGGAGAAATCACCTTAAAGTTGAATAGCCTGCAAGATCCTATAATGATCGACAGACTCTATAAAACAAGTCAGAAGGGGGTCAAGATCAACCTGATCGTTCGTGGTATTTGTTCCCTGGTTCCGGGTAAGCAGGGTGTAAGTGAAAATATCCGCGGTGTAAGCATCGTGGATCGATATCTTGAACACGCCAGGATCATCATTTTCAATAATGGAGGAGATCCCAAATATTTCATTTCCTCTGCTGACTGGATGCATCGGAATCTATACCGACGTGTGGAAATATTTGTTCCGATCTACCAGGATGATATTAAAAGCAAATTACAATCCTTAATCGATTTACAATTATCTGATAATGTAAAAGCACGAAACCTTGATTTTAAGAATGTAAACTCCTACATAAAGAATAAGGATCAAATTGTAACGAGATCTCAAATGGAGACATACCGTTACATCATGAGGAAGGAAAAAGAAGTAAAAGTATGATCAATGCAATTTCTCCCATAGACGGAAGATATCACTCTAAAACCGAGCTTCTTCAGAAGTACTTTTCCGAAGAAGCTTTAATCAAATACCGCATCACTGTGGAGGTCCGGTATCTCCAACATCTTTCCAGTTATGGAATTGTAGATCTTGATCAAATTGAACAAGAAAGACTTGAGGAGTTACTCGGCAACTTCAATTCTGAATTTGCCGTAAGGGTAAAGCAAATTGAAAAGACTACGAATCACGATGTGAAGGCTGTCGAGTATTTTATAAAGGAATACGTAGATGGCGCTCTTACTGACCGACATGCCGAATTCATTCATTTTGGATTGACCTCACAGGACATCAATAACACGGCTATGCCATTGATGGTCAGGGATGCCATATCCAATGTCATCTCCCCTGCTATTAAAGAAGTGTACGGAGATATCATGTCGATGGCCCGACAACATGCTGATGTTCCAATGCTTTCGAGAACCCACGGACAGGCGGCCTCACCATCAACCCTCGGAAAAGAGATGATGGTTTTCGCCGACCGGTTAAGCAAACAAATTCTAAAATTGGATCATCACATTTTTGAGGCAAAATTCGGAGGAGCCACCGGCAATTTCAATGCGCACATTGTCGCCTATCCGGATGTAAATTGGAATTCATTCGGAAATGAATTTTTGCAAAGCCTGGGACTGCTTAGACAGAAATATACAACCCAAATTGATCAATATGATCACTTTGCGGAAATATTTCAATTGATCAGCAGGATCAATACCATCCTCATTGATTTTGCCCAGGATATTTGGAATTATGTTTCGCGCGATTATTTCAAACAAAAAATCGTAGCAGGAGAAATTGGAAGTTCCGCCATGCCGCACAAGGTCAACCCGATTGATTTTGAAAATGCTGAAGGCAACTTGGGTCTTGCCATTTCAATATTTGAATTCCTGTCAAGGAAACTTCCCGTTTCAAGACTTCAAAGGGATTTGACAGATAGTACCGTAACCCGCAACATTGGAGTCCCATTTGCCCATAGTCTGATTGCATATCGAAGCATCCGTAAGGGAATTTCAAAACTTGAGGTCAACAAAGAGCAAATTGAAAAAGATCTCAACGAAGCATGGGCTGTTGTGGCCGAGGGAATCCAAACAATACTACGACGGGAAGGATTTGAAAAACCCTATGAATTGCTTTTGGAATTTTCAAGGGGTAAAAACAAACTCTCAGAAAATGACTTTAGAGAATTTATTAATCAATTACCCATAACTGACAAACTGAAAAAGGAACTCCTAACCATTACCCCTCATAATTATATTGGCTATAGCAAGGATTTATAATTCGATCATATTCTAATTTTTGATGTACTTGCTTCCCTCATTGATAGCAAGATTGGACGGGCTAGATTTTTGAATGTAATTCCTAACTTCTTCCGGATTAAATTTGCTGTACTGTCTGAGTACCCACCATATTGCCTTTTGAATGAAGAATTCATGTTTATGTTGTAGGCGGTCCATGCAATATTTCATAACGTCAAAATCCACGTCATTTTTATATTTTAACTGATAGATCAGGGTGGATCGGTTCAACCTAATATTATTGCTGCTTACCCATTTTTCCACGGTTTTGTTTCTAGCATCCGGATACTTTTTGAAAATGATCCCAACCAGATGGCTGGCAATCAAATCAAACGTGTCCCACCATGATTTCGTAAGGATACACTCCTCGATAAACGGCAGATCCTCCTTGTCCAATCGTTTTTTATTCCGGACCAGGAGGTCACAAGCGACATACTGACATTCCCTGCACGGATGTTCCCACAAGACCCGTACATTTTCTTTGATTTTGTCCATTGCCAGCTTTCCGAACCGGGTAAGATAAAATCGGCTGAGTGCCATCTGCCGCGGGGATCCGATACCTTAGAATTCAAACTGAACGCATATAACTTTTCATTCGAATCGCCCGCACGACATCCCTGTGTTTTTCCAAAATCTCAATGATCTCACGAGCCAACGACATGGATCATGTTTTACCTGCTTTTATCCTTTTCGACAAAGACCCAATCCAATCCACCTTCACGATTGGTCAATTCATGCATGGTAAGGGTGGCGATGACAGAACAAATCACCGTTCCAATGACAATACCCAATGCCGGAATAAACATGAGCACATTGACTATGGCACCCGTAATGATGGCCACTGGTGCAAAATGCCAGGTATATCGATGGCTCTGTCTTAAAGTCATATCGTATAACTCGTTGTAATTGTCTATGATGGCAAATCCGAGATAGAAGCTCTGAATCAGGAATAACATCACACCCTGGGCAATTTCAAATCCCACTATAGCTAACAGGGTATTAGACAAAATTCTGAAGATGGTTTCCATGATAAAGGAAAATATGGCTACCCTGATCATCCGTTTTTCCGCCTTGATAAACGTCTTGAAGCTCGTATCAATATGATCATTGGTGATGATCATCATCGATCTCCTGGTAAAATGAAAGATGATGATCTCAATGGCGATCAATAAGACATATTTGATCCCGCCACCAAGGTATTCCTCCAGGGAAACCAGGGAAAGCGAATTTAATATACTTCCTGTGGATGCTTCGCTTGTGGAATCGGTATTGGAACTGAACAAGTCAGGAAGGGAAGTGACTACATCAATCCCGAGAATTATCAATATGATGATCCCACCCTTGATCAACCATCTATATTGTCCAAAACCCTCCCATAACCTATTGGTCTTGATGAATTTGGTTCCACCCATAGTATGGTCTATCGTACTGCGCGTATCCCGAATCCAATCCTTATGTGGTTCTTCGATATTGTATTCCATTGATTGATACTTTGATCTGACCTGGCAGGCAATATAAATATTCGTTTATGAATCCATTGTGATATTTTTGAAATACTCCTCAATGTATTCGACCAATACAACCTAAATCAGATATTATTGTTACGTCAAGGTGGTAGACAACCGTACATATCTTATTCATCCCCTCTACATATTGATCACGCTGGTTCTTGGTAGTGTGACTTCACTTTTCCTGGGATTTTCAGGAGCCTACATTTACAGCAGGGTTCAAAGCGGGCTTGAACCGGTAGCTATTCCTTCATTGTTCTTCATAAATACCATTTTCCTGATTGGATCGAGTCTTGCCTTGATACAGACCAAGAAAGCATATGAGACAGATAATACCCGTCGCTACAAACAAATGTTATGGGTCACCCTACTATTGACGATCACTTTTCTCGTATTGCAAATCCTTGCATGGAATCAGATGTATCAAATGAATCTTGAAATCAACTCTAAATTGATGGGATCTTATCTCTATGCCATATCAGGATTACATTTTACCCACGTCATTGCGGGCATCCCTTTTTTGGTCTTTTTTATTCACGATGCCCGGAAAAGATTGGTCGAACCTGCGAGTGTGCTCATCTATCTTTCAGATCCGGATAAAAAAAGAAAATTGACGGTTTTGAGCATATACTGGCACTTTTTGGACGGTTTATGGATCTATCTCATTCTGTTTTTTCTCATCAATAAAATCATATAAACGTTTTTTTAGTAATAAAAACATGAAATCGGGAAAATGTCGTTATACATATCGATTGACCTCTCATGCTTGACTATTGATATATCGCGTTTTAATTTTGCACATCTTACCACAAAACAAATCAGTTATGAAGCAGTATTTGCTTTTGATCACCATTGCCTTGAGCATTATTGTATCTTCTTGTGCCCCTGAGGGATTTACCATTAAAGGTTCGATTCCGGATGCACAAAACCTTTCGGTATACTTCGATAAGGTCAATCCGATAACCAGTACCAATAGTGTCGTGGCCAAGTCCCAGACCAACGGCAACGGCCAGTTCAGTCTTATACTTGAAGAATCGCCAGCAGGCGGTGCGTACAGGGTTAGAATTGGTGCCAAATCGATTTACCTCGTATTGAGTGGAAGTGAACAAACTATAGAAATCAACGGGAGTCTGCAGGACGTAACCTATTTCAATCATTCGATCACCGGTTCTCCCCTATCGGAGGATTATACTTCCAAAATCAGGAATAGCATTAATGGCACAACGCCTGTAGCAGATCTCGCAACCTATCTGAGCAGCCAGGCAGATCCCATGGTGGCCATGATGATTGGCGCCCAAAGATTTGGGGACATTTCTTTTTCTCCCTTACATCAAAGTATCAGCCAACGATTGCAGGCCAGCTATCCCAATGAACAAATTACCAAGGATTACAGCACTTTTGCAGCAAGCGTACAGCGGGAATATGCGCGACAGCAGTCCCTCGCAAAAGTAAAAATCGGACAACCAGCACCTGACATAATCCTTCCGGACCTGAATGGTAAGGAAAGAAAGCTGTCAGACTTGAAGGGACAGGTGGTATTACTGGATTTCTGGGCGAGCTGGTGTGGTCCATGCAGGAGAGAAAATCCGAACGTTGTCAGGATATATGACAAATACAACAAGGACGGGTTTACCGTGTATAGCGTGTCGCTCGATGGATTGGACAGTCGCACGAAGAGACGTTTCCCGGAAGATCAAATAGACAACCAGATGAGGATCCAGAAACAAAGATGGGTATCAGCCATTGAAAAAGATAACCTCAAATGGGAATCGCATGTCAGTGATTTGAAGAAATGGGAGTCGGCAGCAGCAGCATTGTATGGTGTGACGAGTATTCCCCGCACCTTTTTACTCGATCGTGACGGAAAAATTGCCGCGATCAATCCAAGAAGAAATCTCGAACAAGCCGTTCAGACGCTCTTATAAGCCGGATCCCAACAAACGGTCGCACAGAATTCCAGTAGCAACCGCAGCATTCAGTGAATCCGCAACCCTTGAGGGATGTCCCTTGATATGGATATTGTGTTGGATATGTTGCCGGATAGAATATGATGTCCCATGACCCTCATTGCCAATCACCATGCAAAACGGCTGATCCGGTAGTGTGGTCCTTTCTCGCGGATGAATTTCTGTGCCAATAATGCAGTAATTGCGAAAGATCCTACTAAACTCTGATGTATCCACAGTGAGCGGCATCACCTGTCCGATACTTCCCATAGTCGCCTGTACTACCTTGGGATTATAAAAATCTACTGATCCTGATGACCGGATCACATGAGGGACACCATACCAATCCGCAATTCTTATAATTGTACCCATATTCCCAGGATCCTGTATATCATCCAGATAGATGACGTTGCCGGGAAGCATGCTTTCAGGATCATTCAGAGGTATTTCGATCAGCGCAAGCACCTTTGGTGGTGTTTTTAATATTGATAACTGCTTCAGATCCGGGACATCGACTTCATCGATCGCAGCATCGGGTAGCAGAGAGACATATCGCTCCGTCAACGATCCCATGGTAAAAACCCTGATAATCTTCAGTTTGTTATGACGTATTATTGTGTCAACAGCCTTCTGACCTTCAGCTACAAATAAGTTATACTTTTGTCGATATTTTTTCAGTTTTAGTGACTGGACGTACTTCACCGTGGATTTGGACAACATAGAGTCAGCAAAACGATTTGATCAACCTTTCATAAAGGTAGCATTTATAATATGGTTGGTAATTCTCTCCTCAAGTTGCAGTTCGATCAAAAATTTGCAAAATGACGACCTGGCACTGGTCCGCAATACATTCAGACTCATTACAGACGACAAGAGGATAAACAAGTCGAAGATCAAGGATGAGATCCAGGGATTGATCAAACAAAATCCCGTCCGTAAAAATGTCTTGAATCCAAGATCATGGGGCACTCCACTGACCATCTACGATCGCGATCTTACGGAAGAAAGCCTGGAGGCATTCACACAATATTTGAGAAACAGAAAAGGATTTTATCACGCATCCTCTTCCTACCTGGAAAAAACAGACAGAAAGAGAATCGAGGTGATTTACACCATTGAATTGGGTCCTCGTTACTATATCACCGATATCGAGATGGAAGGCAGTGATTCGACTCTGTTGAACATATTCCGGGAACATGAGAAAGATCAAAAAATAGAAACGGGTGATCCGCTCGACGCCAGGATTTTTGATGAAGAAGAACTCAGACTGGTCAATGTTGCAAAAAACAACGGCTACGCAAATTTCAACGGCAATTTTTTGGAATTCAGGGGTGACAGCAGCGACTATGATGTACCCATCAGAATTTATCTCTATAATCCGCTGAACGAACTTGCTCACAAGCGATTCTCAGTTGGAGATATCAATGTCTATACAGAGCATGTTCCTTCGGTCCAGCCATCATATGTGATCAAGGACAGCATGACCTTTCATAATTTCTATGCCAAGTCCGATCGGTTTATGGTCAACCCAAGAGGATTGGAAAAGGTGATCTCCCTCAGAAAAGGAGACCTATATTCCAGGCGCAACGAATTTTTGACCAATCGCAAACTGTCGCGTTTAAGCCCTTATCGTTTTGTAAATATCGATCCTCAACCGAATGCACAGATCGACAGCGTTTTGGATTTCAACATCTTCCTGACTCCTCATGACCACAAATGGGTCTTCGATATGGGTGCGAATTTATTTTATTCATTGCTCAACCAGGCACCCAGTGTAAGTGCCAGAGACCTTTTTGGCGTTGCGGGAAATATTGGTTGGGAAAACAGGAATTTCAGGAAGACGGCAATATCTCACCAATTTGGACTGGAAGGAACTTTTGAATTCCAGATCCCGACATTTACACCAAATACATTCAGTATTCAGGGAAACAATTCATTTAATATACCAAGGGTTGTGGACCCCTTCAACATGGCCAATGTCTTGAATAAAATAGGCTTGTTGACAGACCGGTCTTTTGAAAATCTGAATCTCTTCACCAATACAGAGGTTGATTTCAGTCTTGGTATCACCGACATCCTCAATGCATATAGTCTCAATACGCTCAACGCTTCGTGGGCATTCAATTTTCAACCTGATGAATACAACCGGTATATCTATACTCAAATGGGGATCAATGTGCTGGATGCACAAATTGATTCCACTTTCCAGGCAGAAATACTGGACAATAACTCCCTGATCGATCTGAGTTTTAAGGATTACCTGTTTACAGGATTTTTCATGCGTGAATTGAATGTATTCAAACAATCCAGGGAATCCCAAGCCGGAAATTATTTTGCCTTTTTGGGTAAACTTGAAATATCCGGTTTTGAAAACTGGTTAGTCAACAGGTTAGTGAATGGATTGTCCGGCTATGATGATCGATGGAAGCTGTCTGGCCTGGAATTTTCCGAATTTGTCAGATTGGACAGTGATATTCGATTTTATCAACAATTGCGCGAACGCTCAAGCTTTGCCGCCCGTTTTCACGCTGGAATTGCCATACCCTATGGCGACGACCCTGTGGTTCCTTTTGTGAAATCTTTTTTCGTTGGCGGACCTAACAGTCTTCGCGGCTGGCAATTGAGAGAGCTGGGACCAGGCTCATACAGCGACCGGATCCTGGATCCCATCCTGGGTCAACCCTTTTTCCAGACTGGTGATTTCAAACTGGAGATGAACTTTGAGTATCGTTTCGATCTATTCTGGTTTTGGGAAGGAGCATTCTTCCTGGATATGGGAAATGTGTGGACCATAAAAAATGATACGGAGCGCATCGGTTCAAAACTCACTTCACGTTTTCTGGATGAAATGGCCATGAGCATGGGTTGGGGACTTCGCGCAGATTTTGATTACTTCATTCTGCGTCTCGATTTCGGATACAAACTCAGAAACCCATTTCCTGATCCGGAATCCAATTCACATTTCGTCCTTACAAATGGAAAATACAACGGCATCCTGGGGAACGTAAATTTTGCGATTAACTACCCATTCTGAGTCTTCCAAATAAACGGACTAAAGGGATAAATCCGGCAATCTTTTTGAGGAAAGGACCAATGAGGGGACGATTATCCTGGAGAGCTCTCCAGGAAAGGTACAAGGCAAAGGGTGCCAGGAGCAGACATGGCAGCCAGGCGCTCAAAGATGGTGACAGGGCCCCGCTCGCCATGAGCTTTTCCCCGAAAATACTGGACATGATAAAAGTGAGATAAAAACCGATGGCAATCAGGACAGGATAACCGAATCCACCCTTGCGAACAATGGCTCCGGAGGGGGCACCAATAAATAAAAACAGGATACAAACCAGGGCAAAGGAATACATCTGATGAAGCTCGAAGATGAACTTTTTATTCTGAGCCTCTAAAATGCGTTCCTCCTGTTTAGAATTACTGTTTTGCTGTTTGAGGGCCAGCGTATTTCTCCTCATGGATTCCAGGACCCTGTCCAAATCAGGAAAACTGGAAATTTCTGCAAGGGATTCTGTAGAGTCCGTTATTTGCTCTGGAAATACCCGGACTATATTCTTGTCCAATAGATTTCCGCTCAAATTTGCCGATTTGAGCGCAGCGGCCTTCTTGATTTCTTTCTTTCTATTGATGCTGCTTTGTGAAGGGTTGCGGGCCTTTTCCTTCAATGCCTGGGACAGGGAGGCTGTGGAAACAGTGGGTTCCGATGGCTTCCGGTACGTTGAATCAGGATCGATGAACAGGTTGAATTCATGTACATTCCCTTTTCGCAACTCATCCATTCTCAGATGGATGGAATCAATGGCTTTGATCAATTGATTCGTATTCATCATCTCATGTTGCTTATAGGAAATATTCACCACATTCAAATCGAGGACTTCGGCCAGGTCGAAGGTTTTTCGCAGACTTGAAAAGCTATATCGCATGACCGGTCGCGCATAGTCATTGTATTTATAATCGGACCTGTCGGCACTTTCAGATCGGATCTCCTTTACGTGATAGCCTTCCTCGAGATCCATGATCAGATACTTGACATCCCTCGTGGTATACATCTTGCCACTTTTGGCACGGATCATATTCAGAACGCTGTCGTCTGAATCCGAATGGTCATAAATCATCACATCCCTGATGGACTGCCCGTCACTTTCTTTTTTACCGATCCGGATCGAATAATTCTTGAACTCCTTGTTAAAGATCTTTTCATCGAAGACAAAGGTCAGTTTATTGGTTTTCATGTCCCTGATCTTTTTATGAAACCCCTCGTTGGCCTTTGGTTTGAGATAGTTGGACGCGACGAGTGAAAACGAAAAGACGAGAATCGACACGATAAAACCCGGATACAACATCCGCGTAAAAGAAATGCCGGAAGATTTTGCGCTTGACAATTCATATTTCTCCGCCATGTCTCCATAGACCATGACCGAACTCAAAAGAATCGTCAGTGGAAGTGCCATGGGAATAATGGCAACAGCAAAGTAATAGAGTAATTCCAGGTAATCGAATAGACCATAGCCCTTGCCCAGGATATCATCTATGACTTTCCACAGATTCTGCATGATGAGAACAAACTCGACCACGAAAAAAGCCAGCAGACAGGGACCGATAAATCCCCTCAAAAACAAACGATCCAGTACCTTTAACCTCATCAAGGATGAAAGTTCATGATTAGTGTAACAAATTTACAACTATAAACGTCTGGATATTAAATACGACAATCAAGTGCTCGAGGCCGTCTTACCGATAAAAAACAAATTGTACCGCTACGCATTGCGTATAGTGGGCAATGAAATGATGGCCGAAGATGTTGTCCAGGAAGTGCTGATCAAGGTCTGGAAGAAAAGTGCGGAACTGGAGAGTGTGACGAATCGGGAAGCGTGGTGTATGACCGTCACTCGTAACCTTGCCCTGGATAAGTTGAGACGTCGTAAAGTGATCCTCGATGATGTCGATGATCACAGGAATATTGCCGATAAGAATTTATCGCCATATCGTTCTCTGCAGAGTTCCGATACCATGGAATTGATCAGGGAAGCGATATCCAGGCTGCCGGAAGCCCAGCAGCAGGTGATACATCTCAGGGAAGTGGAAGGATATACCTACCAGGAAATCTCTGAAATCACCGGATATTCCATTGAAAAAGTCAAAGTCTACTTACATAGAGCGCGAATAACGCTCAGAAATAAATTAACAAGCATTTACGCATTGTAAAATGGAACACTTACAAAACTTATTAGAAAAATACTGGGAAGGGACAACGAGCCTGGAGGAAGAGAAAATCCTGAAGTCTCATTGGAAGGATCAACCGGGCTCCTCCAAGCCTGAACGGGCCATATTTGAATTCTTTGAACAAGAAAAATTAAAGACTTCAAAGCGTGAGTTTGAAATACCCGCACAAATCACCAATAGTCAGCCGAGCGGCAGAGTCGTTCACTTCAGAAGGTATGTATTTTCAATCGCAGCTTCTCTGATATTACTGATGGGCGTAATGTGGACGATCTCCAACTACAATCAATCATCATCCAATGAAGTAATCGTGGATGATCCGGAGACCGCCTTACAGATCACCAAGGAAGCCTTTGCTCTCTTGAACGGGAAAATGGATAAAAGCGAAAAAGCGATCATAGATAATATTGTTCATTTCGAAAAGACACTAATTTTTAAAAGTTTATAATCACCTAGAAATTAAATCATTATGAAAAATATCGGAATTCTCATTGTTACACTGTTTTTATCAGTCAGTGTGTCAGCGCAATCAATCAATAGGTTTTTGGACAAACTCGATGCCGGAGACGACTATGGAGTCATCACGATCAATAAGGAAATGTTTAAAATGCTGGCAGGCATGGACATTGACCTTGGCGAAGACGAGCAAGTCATTAAGGATCTGATCGATGGCCTTGATAAGGTAAGAATCTTTATGAATGAAGAAGATGGTTCTTCTGAAGATTACCAGGAAATCAAATCGATCGCCTCTCAGACTTCCATGGATAACTTGATTTCCGTCAAGGATAAAGGAGAGCGGGTTGATCTCTATACCAACCCGACCAGGGATGATGGAATCGTCGATGGACTGCTGCTCATCGTTCATGAAGAAAATTCAAATGTATTTATCCATATTGATGGCAAGATCAACTTGAATCATCTCGCAAAGTTGACTGAGAAAATGGATATTGATGGATTGGAGCATTTGAGAAAAATAGAACGACACTAATCACAAGATTTCAACCGGAATATCAGGCCTCTCGTCCTTGACGAGAGACCTTTTTTGTGTCCGGGACTATTTCGTACATTGTTCGCAAATGACTTCGAACATGTACTTGAGAATAATTCTACTACTCACCCTCATCATTCCCCTTTATCTGAACGGTCAAATGGAAGCTGTCGTCAAAGGAACAGATAGGATCAGCTCCGTCGAAACGTATGACGATCAGTACTCCGAGATAGCCAATATGAAATTGGAGAATATCGGACCAACAATTTTCAGCGGACGGGTAACTGATGTGGCTGTTAACCCAATGGATCCCACTCATTTTTATGTAGCCTACGCCTCTGGTGGACTGTGGGAAACAAAAAACAATGGAACGACCTTTCAACCCATTTTTGATCACGAGTTGGTCATGACCATAGGTGACATTGCCGTGAATTGGACTACCGGGGAGATTTGGGCAGGCACAGGTGAAGTAAACAGCAGTCGCAGTTCTTATGCCGGAGTCGGTATGTACAAAAGCAACGATAATGGTGAATCATGGAGGTACATGGGCTTACCGGAAAGTCACCATATCGGACGGATCGTGCTTCATCCTTCGGATCCAAATACGGCATGGGTAGCTGTGCTCGGGCATCTATATACAGATAATCCCGAACGCGGAGTGTACAAGACCAGCGATGGTGGAGGAACCTGGTCGCAAACTTTGGCGATCAATGACCAAACCGGTGTTGTTGATTTGATCATTGATCCGGGCAATGAAAACGTCTTGTATGCCGCAGCTTGGCAGCGCGATCGCAAAGCGTGGAACTTTACAGAGTCCGGCGAAGGATCCGGAATCTATAAGTCAACAGATGGCGGTGAAAGTTGGAATAAAATTTCGGGAGGCTCTTCAGGTTTTCCGGATGGAGAAGGAACAGGTCGAATCGGATTGGCGATTGCATCGACAGATTCAGGCACGAGACTTTTTGCCTTACTGGACAACTATAATCGCCGGCCGCCTGAAGAAAAAACAGATGATGCCCTGACCAAAGAAGACTTCAGGGAAATGTCTCGTGATGACTTTCTCGAATTGGACGAAAAGAAGATAGAAAAATATCTGAGGAGTAATCGATTCCCCGGCAAATACAAGGCAAAGGGGGTTATCGAGATGGTACGCAATGGTAAGATCAAACCAAATGATCTGACCATATATCTTGAAAATGCCAATGCCTTGCTCTTTGATACACCGGTGATCGGAGCCGAGCTATATAGCAGTGAGGATGGAGGTATGACCTGGACCAGGACCCATGACGACTACCTGGATGGTCTGTACTATTCATATGGTTACTATTTTGGAGTGGTATCTGTAAATCCTGTAAATGCCGATGAAGTGTACATTGCGGGAGTTCCCATACTGCGATCGGACGATGGAGGAAAGACCTTCAAGAATATAAACGGACAAAATGTCCATGTCGATCATCATATTATTTGGGTCAACCCGGATAATCCCAGACACATTGTGAATGGAAATGACGGCGGGATCAATATCAGCTATGACAAGGGGGAGCACTGGATCAAGTGTAATTCTCCCTCCGTCGGTCAATTCTACTATATCAATACAGATAATGCCAAATCATACAATGTCTATGGAGGCACACAGGATAATGGGGTTTGGATGGGTAGTCATAATTACCGGGACGGTGTAAGATGGCATAGTATGGGGCAATATCCCTATCGCTCAATTTTGGGTGGAGATGGCATGCAGGTCCAAATTGACCTCAGGGATAATGTCACGGTCTATACCGGACTTCAGTTTGGCAATTATTTCCGGCTCAATACCAAAAGCGGTCAACGCAAACGGATTACTCCTCAACATGAATTGGGGGAGCGTCCCTTTCGCTGGAATTGGCAAACACCCATACATCTTTCGATTCACAATCCGGACATTCTGTACATGGGAGGACACAAACTCTTTCGCTCTATGGACAAGGGCGACAACTTCGAACCCATATCCGATGATTTGACTAAGGGAGGAAAGGAAGGAGACGTCCCGTACGGGACATTGGCTACGATCCATGAGAGTCCGCTACGGTTTGGCCTGATCTATACGGGCAGTGATGATGGACTCATCTACGTATCCCGGGATGGAGGTTTCTCCTGGAGCAATATCTCTGAGGAACTGCCCCAGGATCTATGGGTGAGCAGGGTCCAGGCATCCCTTCATGAAGAGGGGACGGTATATGCCTCCCTGAACGGATACAGAAATGATGATTTTACTGCATTGGTCTATAAGAGCAATGATTATGGTGCCAAGTGGAATCGTATCGGATCCTATCTGCCTGCAGAGCCAGTGAATGTGATCAAGGAAGACCCCCATCACCCTGAGATACTTTACGTTGGTACGGATCGCGGAGTCTATATTTCTATCGACGGCGGAACTTCCTTTATGAGGACCTTCGAACACATTCCCAATGTGCCCATTCATGATATCGTTATCCAGGAAAAGGAAAAGGACATCCTTATCGGCACTCATGGCCGGTCTATTTACCGTGGAAAATTAGAGGGTATTTATGCAATGCTCTCTGATGAAAAATTGCTTGTGATCGACCTTCCGCCTGTTTGGTATAATGCCAATCTTGGTTCGAGGAGGGCATCTTATCTGGATTATGCGGAAAATGAGCAAGACATCGTAATCTATTCAAGCCAGGAAGGTTCGGCAACACTGAAAATATTGGCCGGGGATAAGGGTCTTGAAATTGCCAGTCAGTCTGTTGAATTGCGAAAAGGCCTCAACTATGCGACATATGACCTTTCACTTTCGGCCGATACTGTGGAAGACTACAAGGCACAACTTAAAGATGAAGATGCCGATATAAAGAAGGCCGATGATGGCAAATTATACCTGCACCCGGGGAAATATCACATCCAAATCGACATGGGAGATAATAGTGCATCGACAGAGTTGGAAATCAAGAAAAGATGATCACACTCACATTTGTAATGGTCACCTGCGTTATCTCCTACCTGGCATTCACAAGGCAAGACCTGGTGATCAAGTTGGCCCACCATCCCTATTCTGAAGTCAATAATGGTCAGTACTACCGCCTGCTTACTGCAGGATTTGTTCATGGAAGTTGGGGACACCTATTCGTAAACATGTTTGTCCTGTATCAATTTGGAGATATTGCGGAGCGGTTGTTTGGTCAGATCTTCGGTCTTTCTATTGGACAATTTATGTTTGTTGCTTTTTACCTGTCGGCAATCATGATCGCCAACCTGGGTACATTTCTCAAACACAAGGCCAACCCCGGTTTCAGAAGTGTTGGCGCTTCTGGTGTCACTTCGGCACTCGTATTCATTTACGTCCTGTTTGCACCTTGGGAGATGTTCATTTTTCCACCCGTTCCGGCCATTCTATTTGCAGTTTTATACCTGTTGTACAGCACCTGGGCTAGTAAGAACTCGCATGATAATGTGGATCACATGGCTCATTTATTCGGTGGAATATATGGGATATTATTTGTCTTCGTCACTTATCCCGAGGTTATTAGGCTTTTTACCAGGAGGTTTATCGACGGTTGGCCGTTGTAGGTTGCATTAAAATTTTAACTAATGTATTGTTAAATTCTTAATATAATATTACCTCCCTAAGGCCAAGAAGCTCTATATTCGCCTATTATTTAATCAAAACACGTAAGAGATATCATGAGAATGAAATTACTCGTTCTTTCCTTGTTTTGTTTGTTTATAACATCCCAGGGACAAGCACAAATGAGCACAAATGAACAAACTGCCAAAACCGAATCAATGGCCGCACCGGATCTTCCTGATGCTGGTGTTCCATTATACAATATGTCAGGCGAATTATCCGCAACAGATCCGACTTACGATAGAAGATTTGGGGTAACACAGGATTTAACCTGTAATGCCAATTCTCTTGACTCCGGTAATGATAATCTTGCGTATGATGTATATCCCTTTGCAGTTAGTCAAAATGGACCTTATGAATTTGAGACAACACTTACGGGCTTATCTGATAGTTATATTTTCATTTACTGTGACTTTGATCCAGCAAATCCGGATCAGAAGCTGATGGACGGAAATGATGACGGTGGAGCAGGTTTGGCCTCCCAGATAAATATAAATCTCGCTTCTCAACAGCAGTATTATCTTGTGGTAACAAGTTTTGGTAACGGACAATTGGGTACTTATGATGTTGAAATCAGAGGACCAGCCGGAGCAACGATTACGATGGCCCCACAAGTCGTTCCGACCTTGGGTGAGTGGGCTCTGATTTCTCTGGCATTGATCTTGATGATCGTAGGTACAGTAGCCATCGGTCAAAGAGAACTAGCGATCGCTTAAAAAGAACTAATCCTGATACCCCAGTTAAGGGATTGATCTGGAATAAAAAAGCACCGTTTAAACGGTGCTTTTTTTATGTGAAAACTTCTTCTCATTCCATTCACGCAATGTCGGGCATTTGACATGCAATCACCTTTGGAAATGTCTTCGTGAAAAGATGAATTATTTTGAATGCATGATAGGTCGCCTATTTATTTTCTGTCTGGTCTACGTGTCCTGGTTACCACATGTAAATGCTCAATCATCGGATCTTGAGGTGGACATAGACCTCTTCTATGACCTCTTGAAGGCCCAGCCCGTGGATAGAGAGGCAGCCTTGGAAGAGATAGAGTCCTCATGGCATCCTTCTTATACGGCACCGTTGGCTGAAATGTTAATTCTTGTGGATCAGGCCGACGTTTTCAAGAATAATGTATACGAATGGTGGGAATGGATCTGGTCACAAAATGCCACGTACACGGAATTCTACCCGGATCTCAAATCCAGGATTTATCAAAATATTGATCCAAAATTCAACAGATATTTTGCAGGCCGGTTTGACCTGGCTTCTATCAGATTTGATGAAATACTTTGGGGCGGCGTGCGCCAGGACGGCATCCCCCACCCTTACGCAATCCTCAAATGATCCATGCCGGAGATGCCTCGTATTTGTATGATAATGATATTGTCTTCGGAATGGTCATCAACGGTATTGCAAAGGCTTATCCGCAAAGGATCATGGGTTGGCACGAAATGGTGGTGGATAACTTTGATGATAGTCGGGTGGCAGGCGTGTTCGGAAGATCACATATCCGGGGAAACCCAGGTGTATGACCGGATTGCCGCACACCGTATCTTTTGGTTTGCATGGTACAATTCATTCCCGGAAACGAGGCTTGTGAAATAAATTGAAAACCTGTAATCCGGTTGTTTTTAAACATACTCTCCATCTTCCTTCTGCCGGGAATCTTTATATTGTCAGCATTGAAACATACGTATGAAAAAACCCAAACTCTCCTTTACGGAAATCATTAATATGAGCGTGGGCTTCATGGGAATCCAATTTGGGTTTGCCCTTCAGAATGCCAACGTAAGTCGAATTTTTGAAACCCTTGGTGCCGATGTCGAAGAGATTCCCATCCTCTGGATAGCAGCCCCTGTCACCGGACTTCTGGTACAACCCATCATAGGATATTTCAGTGACAGGACATGGAATCGACTCGGAAGAAGACGTCCCTATTTCTTGTTTGGTGCCATTTTCGCGACCATGGCGTTATTCATTATGCCCAACTCTCCTGCATTGTGGGTAGCAGCGGTCACACTTTGGTTAATGGATGCATCGATCAATATCTCGATGGAGCCCTTCAGGGCTTTTGTAGGAGATAATTTGCCGAACGAACAACGAACAACAGGATTCGCGGCCCAGGCTTTTTTCATCGGTATAGGTGCCGTCATCGCTTCCCTCCTACCCTGGATTCTCAATAATATCTTTGGAGTGAGCAACATTGCGGCCGAAGGTCTTGTACCGGATTCAGTGAAGTGGTCATTCTATATAGGTGCCATCGTCTTTTTACTGGCCGTTTTATGGACGGTAATCTTTTCCAGAGAATACCCGCCCGAACAACTTGAGGTTTTTGAAAAATCGGAAGAAAAAGGTGAGGAATATATACCCGAACAATGGACGGAAGCTCAATTTGCAGATAATGGGAATAAGCACCTTCGCCAGGGATTGGTGATCATCCTTTTAGGAGCATTACTGGCAACGTGGTTTTTATCGAGAGACCTGGATAAGCAATTGCACATTCTTTCTTTCGGAACCATCGCTTACGGGCTCCTCATGGTGTTTTCCGGAGTTCTTCAAAAGGGAAAGAAATACAGCAATGGTTTTGTCACAATTATGAACGATCTACAGACCATGCCCAAGACGATGAAGCAACTGGCGCTCGTGCAGTTCTTTTCCTGGTTTGCCCTATTTTCCATGTGGATCTATACGACGGCTGCTGTCACCAGCGGTATATTCGGTTCTTCAGATACTACGTCGCAGGCATACAATGATGGCGCGGACTGGGTTGGCATTTGTTTTGCCATATACAATGGCCTGGCAGTTCCTTTTGCATTTTTGCTTCCTGTGATTGCCCGCAAAACGAGTCGCAAGACCACGCACATAATTTGTTTGATCTTTGGTGCTTTGGGTCTGGCCTCTATTTTCTTTATCAAGGATCCCAACATGTTGATAATTTCCATGATAGGAATTGGCCTGGCCTGGACAAGTATTTTATCGATGCCTTATGCTATGCTAACAGGGGCACTGCCCTCCGACAAAATGGGATATTACATGGGAGTGTTCAACTTCTTTATTGTGATCCCTCAAATCATTGCCGCTGCTATCCTGGGATTTCTGATCGGCCAATTCTTCGATGGTGCTCCCATTTATGCCATGCTGATTGGCGGAGTTTCCCTCCTGGTTGCAGCCGTCATGACCGTGCGCGTCGATGACATTAGTGAAGTAAAAGTTTAGTGAGTCCGATATGCACATTAGGTTTCTTTGGATCGGTAAGTCCAAGTACAAGGAATACAATCCAATCATTGAAGAGTATGTAAAGAGAATCCGGCATTATACCAGGTGTACGATCACCGAACTAAAGACCCCGGCATCGCTCTCCAGGAATCCCGCTGTTGCGCAAAAGAAGGAAGCCGAACTCATCATTTCTAAGTTCGACAAGGCTGACATGGTCGTCCTGCTCGACGAGAAGGGTCATAAAATGAATTCGATGCAATTCTCGAAATGGATCCAACATAAAATGAATACATCAGTCTCCTCGCTGGTTTTCGTTATTGCCGGAGCTCATGGTGCTCATTACTTCTTGAAAGAACGATCTGACCACGTCATCTCCCTGTCAGATTTCACTTTTACGCACGATATGGCCCGTATGATCATAGCCGAACAGGTCTATCGGGCATTTACGATCATTCGAGGGGAAAAGTATCACAATGGATAGGGTGTGAAGTTTGAGTTTGGGTGTGGGTGTGTTACCAACAGACAAGGGGTTCTACACCCCTTGAACTAATACCTATAATGTCTAAGAGTAGTAAGTCGATTGATCAACCTGTCCTTCAGAATTGTTCATTTCGTTGCTGAAGGCTTCCATCCTCAGCTCTCTATTTCTGAACCACAGATCAGCACAGATTTCCACAGATTCATTTCCTTTTCACCAACGAGTTATGGCTTTGGAACGTGAAGAATTGATATAGAATATAGATAAACGTAAACCCTCACCCAGCCCACGAAGTCGGGTGATCAATAAAAGACCAAAGACCATCAGTTAAAGACCGACTTAATGAACCACAGTTGAACCCAGATTTCCACAGATTTATTTCTTTTTGCCAGGGCCAGAACACATTTGGGTGATACCAAAGACCAAAAACTAACAACCAAAGGCTAACTTACTGCCCACTGTCAGCAGCGGCTGCGTCCAACTTCTTCAATTCTACCATCACGGCATCAAGGTTTTCTGCCGGCACGCGTTTTAGCTTGATGGTATGTTCCTTATCCAGGATAAATATCTTGGGTGTACTGGTCGTGTAATAATTGGAGAATATCCTTGAACGTCTGAATTGATCTCCTGCGTTGATCAAGTCCTGCATTCCTTTTGCTTTGACATCTTCCCAGCATTTATTGTACTCATCGCCATTCATCGTACAGATCGTAACGACCTGGACTCCCTGTTCCTTCCACTTTTTGTTAAACTCGATGACATGAGGCATTGCCTGCGTGCAATGATTACAATCTGGTTTCCAAAAGACCAGAACGGTATATTCAGTATTCAGATCTTTCAGAGCAAGCGACGAACCGTCTTCTCTTTGAATGGTAAAATCCGGTGCAGGTTTGCCAATCAGGATGGGTTCTATTCGTTTGGCATTGCCAACGATTTCATTCAAATTATCCTCGTCTGTCCAGGGAGCTTTGCCCATCCCGTAGTAGTTTAGCGCCAGGTGAACATATACGGCATCCTGACCAATATATTTGGAATTGCCGTACTTATTCAATAGTGTGGACAAGTAGTATCGATAAACATCAGATTCCATATCCATTAATCCCAGGACGTGATCAACGGATTTGATGATTGAATCGGCCTGGTTGGGTGTTAGACTTTCAAGATAGTAAGTGATTCTTTGATCGATAATGGGTGTTCGAAGAACCGAAGGATGATCCAGGTCCAGGTTATCAAAATACTTCTGCTTGTAGTATAGATATTTCTGCTGTTGTATTTCCTCCGAAGTACCGGTGAATTCAGGGAATACAAAGGGTAGATTTGATTTCAGCAATAAGGCCACAATACTATTCGGATAATCCCTGATGACTTCAAGCTGTCTTGCGCTGACCATTGCATTGATGGTGGCCTGATCTTCTCGCAAGGCTTGTCTGACAGTGACCAATACCGAATCCGTATTTACAATAACTTGTTCGAGCCGTTCCGTCTCTTTTCGCGCCTGGTCAACAAATTTCAGGTATTCATAAAAGACGGTATTCTCTTCTGAACCTTCAAAAAATAAATCCTCCTCCGTCGTCGTATCAATGGTCAATTGAAACTCCTGGTCGTCTTCGGGAACCAACACCTGATAGAACATGCCTTCAGGAACGGAAACCAGCATGTACATACCGGTTTCCAACAAAGAATCCTGGGTAAAGGTGAATTTCTGATCCTCACCCCTGATTATTGAATCTTTAACCAACATTTTCTCGGCCAGGTAATAGCCAAGGATCAGGGTATCCGATTCATAATTTTTTACATCTATCTGAAGGTTGACCTGGCTCTGCAGGTTGAACGATGTGAGTATGATAAACAACAGCCCCAGTAAATGTCCATTCATAAGTTTGTGCATTCGATCACCTAGATTAACAGAATTTCAAAAGAATTATTCGCAAAATTGGTGTTTTAATAGGTCTTTAACAAATAATGTTTGGCACAGTATGAATACATAACGATATAGGTCAACTTATGACTCTGCCCGCATTGCCCGGACACGCACAATTACAGACTTGGATGCAGGCGTCAGCGTTTCAGGATTAACTAATTGAACGGGTATCAAAGGATTGGCTTCCGGGAAATAAGTTGCGACATTTCCTTTCGGCAAATCATATGGGATGGCAGTAAAATCTACGACTACTCTTCTTACATCTCCATAATGACTGGCGATCTCTACCTTCTGCCCCGGAGTGATATCACGCACCCTCATGTCCTCCTGGTTCATCAATACAATCTCTCGGCCATCTTTGATCCCGCGATATCGGTCATTCAATCCATACAAAGTAGTATTGTACTGATCGTGCGCACGAATCGTTGTCATCATTAATTCATCAGTCTCCAGGCTTTGGTCCGGAAGAGGATTAATCGTAAACGTGGCCTTTCCGGATTCCGTATTGAACTGACGGGATTTCACACCATTGGGCAAGTAAAACCCTGCACCACTTCGCACGCGTTCGTTATAATCGTCAAATCCCGGGATGACCTCTTCAATTTTCTCTCGAATCCTGTCGTAGTCAGAGCAAAGGGTGTCCCAATGGATTTGAACATCATGCCTGTCTTCGAATAATGCCTTTCCTAAGCCGGCAATGATCTTCACTTCACTTTTCAGGAATTCGGATTTTGGAGGCAGAATACCTTTAGAACTATGAACGATTCCCATACTGTTTTCAACGCTGACAAATTGATAGCCCGATTCCTGAATATCCATTTCACTTCTCCCCAGGGTAGGCAGTATCAATGCTTCTTTACCGTGGACCAGGTGAGAACGATTGGGCTTTGTACTCACATGAACGGTCAGGTCACATTTTCGCAGAGCAGCGGCCGTATAGTCGGTATCCGGTGTGGCGGATACAAAATTCCCTCCCATTCCTATAAATACCCTAGCCTTTCCTTCGTACATAGCATTGATCGCAGGCACAGTAGCATATCCGTGATTCCGGGGAACGGTGATATTAAATGCCTTTCCCAGATTTTGGTAAAACGATTCAGGCATTTTTTCACAGATACCCATAGTGCGGTCTCCCTGGACATTGCTATGTCCTCTCACGGGACAAGGACCAGCACCTTTGATCCCTACTGACCCTTTGAGCAGGAGTAAGTTGACAATCTCCTGAACGTTCTGTACGCCATTTACATGCTGGGTAATCCCCATTGCCCAACAAATGACCATTCTGGGAGATGAAGAGATGAGTTCAACCGCCTTTTCGATGTTTTCAAGAGCAACTCCGGATTCCACAACACACTTG
This sequence comes from Saprospiraceae bacterium, assembly GCA_028282725.1. GTDB lineage: Bacteria > Bacteroidota > Bacteroidia > Chitinophagales > Saprospiraceae > JAJRXG01. Next base: position 19,879 of record JANQHF010000055.1, on the reverse strand, counting down.
TCCAGATCTGTTTGAGACAGATGGTCTATGAATTCATCGTAATGAACGGTGTGAGTTTTGATGAATTCCTTATCGACGATACCGGGTTGCTCATTCTCTTTTTCGAGCAATAAGATCATTATGGCTTTGAGTAATGCGATATCGCCGTTGAGTTTGACCTGCAGGTACAGATCAGAAATGTTGACTCCCCTGCCGAATATCCGGCGCGGTCGCTGAGGATTGGTATAGTGCAGCAATCCCGCTTCGCGCAGGGGATTGATGGCTATGATCCTGCCCCCATTTTCCTTACACTTCTCCAAGGCATTCATCATCCTGGGGTGATTGGTACCGGGATTCTGACCAATAATCAGCAGGACATCGGCAGAGTGGATGTCATCGAGGGTCACGGCTCCCTTTCCAATCCCAAGAGTTCGGGATAGACCGTATCCGCTGCATTCATGACACATATTTGAACAATCCGGCAGATTGTTGGTACCAAAAGCCCTTGCTAGAGTACCATACAGGAAGGCGGCTTCATTGCTGGTTCTTCCACTGGTATAAAATATGGCCTCATCGGGATGATCCAGGTTATTCAAATGGTTGGCGATAATAGTAAATGCCTGGTTCCATTCTATTGGCTTGTAATGCGTATCCCCTTCGGCGAGGTATAAAGCTTGTGTGATCCGTCCGGATTTCCCCAATTCGAATTCTGACCATCCTGATAGCTCTTGTACACTGTACTTACCAAAGAATGCGGGATCGGCCCGTTGATTGGTCGCCTCTTCTGACAACGCCTTGATCCCATTCTCGCAAAATTCACCGAGAGACGAACGCTCATCATCCGGGTCAGGCCAGGCACACCCGGGGCAATCAAAGCCTCCTTTCTGATTCATCTTTAAGGCTGCCTTAATCCCTGCAGGGACATCGGCATACTTGCCGAGGTGTCGGAGTGTCTGCCATATGGCGGGAATACCTACGGATCCTTTTTTTGCCTTTTTCCAGCTGACCTCCCGGGAGGTATTCGGATATCTGTGTTCTATATCACTCATTTCAGCATCGATTGAGTTTTTGGAAAAATACAAATATTCTTCATTGTGGATCTGTTGATTAGTTGGTAACTTGTCGTTAGACAACACTTTCATTAACGGCTACAAAAATCCCATTTTCAGGGAATGGGAAGGAAATTGTGGCAAGGTGCTTTTGAACTGCTATGACCGGAAATCCTTATCGACTTTTTTGTTACATGTTGTTTTTGCTGATGATCTCTTTCCAGGATCTGAAAGCACAACAAGACGCTCCTGCATACCAGGGCGTAGCCGACAGCATCAACCAATTGATCACAGAAGCCACTACGGATAGTGCCAGGTATGCACTTTTAGGCAAGATCATCGACGAAGTGGAAGCTTATGATCGCATGGCTTCTATTCCTTATCTTCTACGACAATTATCACTGGCAAAGTCTGCACTAGGCGACTTCAAAGTAGCCGCTTCGAGTACCAACCTGGGTTCCAATTACCTATTGCTGGGAAATACTGACAGTGCCTTTGTTCATTTATCGCTGGCACTTGAAATCAATCAAAGACTGGACTCCCTTCAACAAGTGACGGACATTTTAAATAGCATGGCTTTAATCTATCAACGGTCGAATCAGTACCTGGAAGCTGTCGGGACTTATCAGCAGGTCATTTTAAATTCTGATTCACTCAGCGACCCAATAGGGATGATCTATGCACAGGTCAACCTAATGTCTCTTTTTATGGATTTGGATGATCACAATACAGCCCTGGACTACCATAAAGAAATTGAGGAAGTGATCTCAATTATTCCCGAAAACGACGTCACTGCCCACGACGAATTGAACGACATATATTCAGCAATTCTTTTAAATACCGGTCTTTGTTATGAAGAAGAAGGCCTTATGGATTCTGCCATATATTTCTTTCAAAAAGCAGAAGAATTTATAGACAGTATTTCATACGAATATGGCAGGATTGTCTATAAGGCCTACATAGATAATAGCTTAGGTGATGCCTATTATGACATGGGGAAAAGTCATGACAATCAGGATAGCACGGTACATTATACACGAAAAGCTTTTGAGAAATTCACGGCCGCACAGGAGGCATTTGTGAGTGTTTCTGATAAAAGAGGAGAATGCTTTACATTAAATAACCTGGGTAAATGTCATGTCGTTTTTGGAGACCTGAGGATTGCACAACAAAGATTGGAAGATGCATTGCAAATTGCTCTTTCAATAGATTTCAAGGAAGAAATCAGGGATAGCTACGAATATCTCGCCTTACATGCGCAAAAAACAGGCAATGTCAAGAAGGAAAATGAATATCTCAAGAACTGGATTACCTATAAGGATTCGATCAGAAATGAAGAAAGAGAGAACGCCATAATCACTAAAGAAATCGTATTCAATGTTGTTCAGACAGAGAAAGAGCTGACCGAAATGGAGTTGGCGAAGACAAAAGCGGATCAGAGAAGTCGCAACCTTCAAATCTTCTTCATTAGTATTGTAATCTTCGGACTGGTCCTGGCGTACATGTTGTTTTCCCGATTCAGATTCAAAAAGCAAAAAGAGAAGACTGAATTTGAAAGAGAGGTAAATCACGCCATGTCACGCTTTGTACCCATGGCCTTTATTAATGCCATCGGTCGTGATAAAATAACGGAAGTAGAGTTGGGAGATCAAATAGAAAAAGAAGTTACAGTAGTCTTTACGGATATAAGAAGTTTCACAGCGATTTCGGAAGGAATGACACCTAAGGAGAATTTTGCCTTCGTCAAGGAATATGCAGAGCGCATGGGACCTATCATTGAACGAAATGGAGGATTCATCAGTCAGTATTTGGGTGATGGTCTCATGGCTATTTTTCAAAATTCTCCGGCAGATGCACTCGTCGCCTGTATCGAGATGCAACAGGATATTGAAGATTACAACAAAGATTTGTTGACCAGGGGGAAGAATCCGATAAAAGTTGGTATGGGTATGCATACCGGCCCATTGGTCATGGGCATCATTGGCCACGAATCGAGAAGAGATGCCACCTTGATCTCTGATACGGTAAATACCGCTGCCCGGATAGAGAGCACGACTAAAACCCTGGGAGCGGATATATTGCTCAGCGAAGACTCCGTAAAAAGATTAAATGATGTCAGTTCCTTCCGGTTGGAAGCAATGGGCGAAGTGAATGTTAAAGGTAAAACCATTCCCATCCAGGTATTTCAATGTCACTCAAATCTTCCTTCCAATGATCGCTAATGCGTTCGAATAAAATTGCATACTTTTATCCAAACTGTTAATTCACCCCGCATGAGGCGCATACTTCCCCTGGCAATCATTCTATTGCTTTGTGAAATCAATATTCTAGTAGCAGGGAATCCCGTTATGCTTGTAAGATGCCGAGCTCAAAACCTGATCGAATTAATCACTGAAGGAGGAGGCTGTAGTGGTGCCAATATCGTAGAATACCTGGGACATTGCTATGTCATTTCAGAGGATGGAATCACCTGTCCGGAGATTTCCGAATTTGATCTCGAATCCCTATCAGTCATGATCGACGGCCAGTCTGTCGATATTTGCGTACCGGTCTGTTCTACTTTTGATTGCCCCGATTGTTATGATGACCCTTACTGGAATTTTGATGATTATCAATGCGAATGCGAAGACCTCGAAGGTGAGATTCTGGCTTGCGATTATCCCACGACACCAATGGCATATGAATGTTATGATGGTGCACTCGATATCGTTGTACAGCCATTTATCTGTGATCTCACGATACCTGATGAAGTCGTTACGATTGTGATCAAACCTGCTCCGGGTCAAAGACCAGGTGATGTATTTGCACCGGATGATGTATTGACTGTCAATGATTTACAAAATTGTGAATTGATCGATGGCACCAATGCCTACACTACTTTATTCGGATTGTATGGTGGAGATGCAGGAGACCGGGCTGCCTTTGGTGTGGATCCGGCCACAGGCTGTATCGTAATCGAGTTTACTCGTGATCCTTCCTTACCAAGCGTTATAGTAACGCGAAATGCCAATGTAGACATCGTCATCCCCCCTTGTGCGGGAGATCCCTGTCGTTGCCGTCCCGAGAACGTTACCGATATGGATGGAATCGTGCAATTGTGGTATGATGAGCTGACGATCAGCGGGACTCCTAATGCACGTGTTTCTCTGCTTAACGATAACAGTGTGGGTGGTTTTCTTGACCCTGCAACGCAGATGCCTTTTGGTCCATTACCGGCGATGCTGGGAACATTAGATGGTAATGGTGATTTGATCGTCCCATTTTTCAGAACTCCGGGAGTACCAACCGACATTGATTTGTTTGAAACTACCGTTGGTGCCGGTAATAATCGCTTCTACAATTTCAAAAGTGAATGTACCCTTCGGACCGATGCATGCGTGGCCATCGTACCCACCTTGGGCGAATGGGCCCTCATCATCCTGGGTCTGATATTGATGATCGTAGGTACTGTTGCCATTGCTCAACCTAAGCAAGAGTTCAATTAAAAGTGATTCGATCAGCATGGCAATAAATGTTGAATCCGGAATCCTTCAGGAATCCGATTAAGGTAATTCCTTCTTGTTCCGCCACTTCGACTGCAAGACTACTTGCCGGTCCAATACCCGCCACCAGGGGAAGACCTGCCATTGCCGCTTTCTGACAAATTTCAAAACTCACCCTGCCACTGACAAGGGTAAAGGTTTTGCCCAGATCAAATCCCAGGCTGGATCCGATCAGTTTATCCATTGCATTGTGCCGGCCAATGTCTTCACGAATCATCATCATATTTCCATCCAGGTCAAACAATGTAGCGGCATGAACTCCGCCTGTTTCATGAAAAAGAGATTGCTGGGCTAGCATAGCACCCGGAAGACCAAGGACAATATTGGCATCAATTGAACACTTCGAGCTCCATGACAGCATACGGGATTCGAATTCCACTGCCTCCAGATTACTTTTACCACAAATCCCACAACTGGACGACATAACCATCCTGCTTTGCAATAAGGAGAAGTCATAATGATAATCTTTATCTAAAATCGCTTCGCATACATTTTTTTCAATCCTGTTTATACGGGCGACATGATTCTTTTGGTGAATAATGCCCTCACTGAAGAGTAAGCCCATAATGAGATCTTCATCGTGACCGGGTGTTCGCATGGTGATGGCCATTTGGACACTCCTGCCCGATTGTTGGGATTCATGAGACAATCGAATTTCAAGGGGCACTTCAGATATGATGGACTCTAACTTCTGAATTTTTTGCCCGCCATGGAGTGCCTCGATTTTTTTTCGTTGAATGTTGTCCGTATCCGACTGTTCATTCATCTGTAGACATATTTGAATTCCAATGAAATCATTGTACTGAGATCCTAAAATAGTGCAAGTCCCATTGAAGTGTGACTATGAGTCTCAAGAATTCCTTCGTTGCAAATCAGAAATTGTAATTTGGGGAACAGAAGCTAGGTTTAAAACAATCTCAAACAGCATTAACCAGTACACATTTGCACTACTATGGATGACAACGTTGTTGACAATGAATTCGACCAGGAATCCGAAGACATAGAATACGCGGGATTCTGGATCAGGGTTGGCGCCGCCCTGATCGATAGTTTGATATTGGCACCATTAGTGGCGCTTGAGATCTACAACAAAATTACCCTGCACAGTGTATCCGTTTTGGTCGCTGGCACTACATTGGCAATGCTCTATAAACCTTATCTCGAATATACCAGGGGAGCCACGATTGGCAAACAATTGCTCAACCTGAGGGTAATTACGGAGGAATATGGAGCACTCACATTGAACCATGCCGTACTTCGCTATATGCCCTGGTTCATTTCAGCATTTTTTGGGCTTATGTTAGGGTTTGAATATTACAGTGCGGGAGAATATGCGGATTCCTTTCTCGATATCAGTATACAGACCCAGGACAGTTTCTGGAATAAGCTGAATGCCATGTACGCCTTTGTATTTCTTGCCATAGTCGTCGTGGTTGCCTTTGACCCAAGAAAACAGGGCCTGCATGACAAGATCGCCCAGACCTATGTGATTAAAGATTAAATCACAAAATCTTCCTTGATGGATTGACCGATATTGATCGTAGCCTGGATCAGGAATTCAAAATCGTTTCTTCTGCTCCGGTGATTCGCAATAGCGACGCGAATGCAATAATTTCCATTGAGCGTCGTATAGCTCGGTACTGCAATTCCCAGTTCCTGAATCTGAATCAGAATCTCCTTGTTCAGTGCATTCAGATCATATGTACCTTCTGTAGGTTTGTATCGATAGCAAACAATATCCAGCCCAATAGGGGCAGTCAATTCGAGTTCGGGATCCTCAGAAACCAGTGAGGCAAGATATACGGCCTGTTCAACATTTCTTGAGATCATTCTTCCAAGTTTAAGCACTCCGTATTCCTTTACGGCCATCCAGATTTTAAGAGCCTTTAGGCGCCGCGACAGCTGTATACCATAATCGCTGTACCAGTCATTTCCTGATGCCAGGCCTCTCACATTTTGTTGCAGATATTCCGGTGTTAGCTGAAATGTGGATTTGTGTTGTTTGCGATCTTTAACAAGTACGCATCCGGCCTCAAATGGAATATGCATCCACTTATGCAGATCGAGGGCAACGGAATCCGATCTTTCTATCCCTTTTAGCTGGGGGCGAACATGATCCGACAACATGGCAATCGCTCCAATGGCCCCGTCCACATGAAACCAGAGATCTTCCTCTTCACAAACCTTAGCCAGGTTCTCGAGGTCATCAATGGCCCCGGTATTTACCGTACCCGCTGTACCGATGATACAAACCGGATGAAATCCATTGGAGCGATCTTCCGCAATCTTATTCCTGAGGTTTTCAATACGGATCGTATAATCATCATTGACAGGGATTCTCCTGAAATAATTAGCCCCGATACCCATCAATTCCAATGCTTTCTGGTTGCAACTATGTACCTCAGTGGAAGCGTATATTGTCATTTGGCGATCTGACTGTCTAAGACCTTCACTTCGAAGATCATGGCCGGAATAAACATTCCGCGCAACGGCCAATCCGACAAAATTGGCCATAGATCCCCCGCTGACGATGATACCACCGGCCATCTTCGGATAACCAACAATTTCACTCATCCACTGTATAACCTGATCTTCGATCAACTGTCCGACGTGATTGCCAGCGCCGGCATTCGAATTTGTCACTGATGTTAAAAAATCCGCCAGTGCCCCCTGGATAGAACTACTGCCCATATACCAGGCCCAAAACCGCGGGTGCGGATTTCCCATGATGTAGGGCAGCACCTCTGACCGGAATTCCTCATATACCTTTTGTGGCCCTATTCCACGGTCCGGCAAATCCTCAAAAAATTCCTCTTTCTGCTCAATTGACATAGGTTGCCAAACAGGGCGATCGCGAAGATCTTTCATCCATGAGATCATATCATCGATCATATCATGACCCAATGACCTGAGATCTTCCCAGTCTGCAGGGTCCAAAGTTTCGTATGCACTCATTCATCAAATTTGAATTGACAAGATCGTTAAGTCTTCAATATATTGTGGGACATAAGCTCCTTAATTTCCGGTGAATTGGGCGATAACATGACCAGGTACTAATACCACAACTTGATAGCTTCAGTCTTACAAATCCTCCTGATCCTCTTTATACCTTATTGCACCATATTGGTCAATAAAAGGTTCAGGCTACTGAGCTTTCTAAGTCCTATCGTATTGTGCTTTGGCGTTGGTATTCTCGTCAGCAACCTTCATCTCATTGATGTGAATACCGGGATCAGCAATTTCTTCAGGGACATGTCCATTCTGGTTGCCCTACCCTTGCTTTTGTTTTCATCAAGGATCCAGGATCTCTTCGTGCATTCCAAAAAACTGCTGATCGGTTTTGCAATAGCTGTGTTTGCCGGCATCGTGGCCATTCTGATCAGTGCCTCGATATTTGGTGGATCCATAGCTGAAATATGGCAACCGGCAGGCATGATGGCCGGCATTCATACGGGGGGAACTCCCAACCTATTTTCAGTGGGTGTAGCACTTGAGGCCAAGGATGAAGTAATGATCCTCACCAATACTTCACAGATGTTTTGGGGTGGGATCTTTCTGATATTTATCTTGTCCTATGCCAAATCTTTCTACGGTCGATTCCTGGCATTATCTGATGTCCCTGTCAAAAATGATGTCGGAACAATCAGGTCCTATATTGATTATCAGAATTTCTCCATCAGGGATAGTCTTTACGGTATCGTGATGGTCGCCTTGATCATTCTTGTATCTCTGCTGATTTCTCACTTGACATTTGGAAATCTGCATCCGACCTTGATCATCATCCTTGTGACTACGGGGGGAATCTTTGCATCTTTTTATCAACCCTTACAAAAGCTCAAAGGTCCCTTTGAAGTAGGTGACTACTTCCTGCTGATGTTTGGTGTAGCAGTAGGTCTTTTGTCGGATTATGAACAGCTTTTGAAAGATGGAGGATCTTATATCGCATTTATCGGAGTAATCTTTCTGCTTACGGTATTTTTTCAATTGACTATGGCCTACCTTTTTAAAATTGATGTGGATACCATCATTGTAGCGTCTACGGCCGCTATTTTCGGACCAGTCTTCATTCCTCAGGTGACCCGGGCCATTGAGAACAAATCCATCCTGATTGGGGGGATTACCATCTCCCTCCTAGGATTGGCTATCGGAAATTATATCGGAATTGGTCTGGGAGAACTGTTACGACTTCTGTTGTAGAGGTAAGTGCGTCCCAAAACGCTTATTGAATCCTTCATTCCCCTGAAGCCCTCCTGTATGGATGAACAGGACATTGGCCTTTGAGCCGATCTTTCCCTCCTCAATCATTGCCCTTATGGTCAACATGCCCTTTGCCGTATAAATAGGATCCAATAGTACGTCAGTCTCATCATGAAAGTCACTAATAAAATCAACAAGATGCTGGTTGTATCCTCCGAAACGGCTAGTGATACAGGACGGAACAATAGACCAATTATCGAATGATTTACTTTCGATCAAAGAAAGTCCGGGAAGGCTGGTGATGGCGCCTTTAAAAGGTGAGATCCCCATCTTATGAATCCCGGGACCCGCATATTTTATTATGCCTGCAAATGTTCCTCCTGTTCCTGCGACAAGAACATAATGAGTGAATTCCTGGTCATGATTTTCAATTTCATATACCATTTCTTGAATGCCATGTAAGGCCCTTTCGTTTGTACCCCCTTCCGGGATGAAATATTCCGTCCCGCTGTCGCGATTTTTTGATTTTCGGCCCTTCAAGACTTCATATTCCGGGGGAGGCACAATTTCCAATTCCATTCCATAATTCTTGAGCAAGGCTATGCTTGGATTGAATAGATCCTTTCCGTAAGATCTGATAATCCCTTTGCTTCTCATTCCCAAAAGATGAGTAGAACAAGCAACAGCAACCAGGTGATTGGAAAATGCACCTCCATAGGTCACGATTCTATCATAACCACCTTCAACCGCATCCATCAAATTATGTTTCAGCTTTCTGAACTTATTGCCCGAAATATGAGGATGGATCAGATCGTCCCTTTTTAGAAATAACCTCGGACCATTCGTTGGCAACCAGGAAGGAAAAACTTCCTCTATTCTAGAAGGCAACTGCAGACGAGATGTGACTTTCTCGATGGACAAGTCCTAGGATTTGATAATCGCCAATCTTCTTGTGACGATCCGGTTCAGGTTTTCATCCACGATCATATAGGTATACGTTCCTCTCGGCAGAAAGGAAAGATCTTCTTTCAGCGTTATATCCCTGACGATATCATAGCTCGTCCTCCATAATTCACGATTCACAATGTCGAAGATGATGAAGGTATAGCGACCGGTATTGAAATTTTGAAATTCCAGTCTGACTTCTCCATAACCCGTATTTGGGTACAATAGAAATTGATTGACCCCGACTGTTGCAGGCAAGAGAGATGGAGCATTTTTTATCCTGTATAAAATATTGTCAATCGAGTTGTCCGCCTTCATTTTGACGATCATCAACAGCTCACCCGTTAATTGATCGGTGAAGATGTATTCGGTATGTCCTACACTCGATTCTCCGCTGGCCTCTGTAATCTGCCTTGTTGTCCTGTATGCATCATAGATTTCATCGGGAAGATACAGAACTCCGGAGGCATCTTTAACATCACTATAAATGATCCTGTCCTCCGATCTGTCAATCTGAGTCTCATACAGACTGTGCCGGTTGGAAAGCTCAGGTACACAAGCCGTGACCGGAACGGTGTACCGCACAATTTTAGGTTCTAAAGATCCTTTGGACAATTCAGCATAGCCCAACTGGTAATAGTTACCGGAGCGAGAAAACAGGAATGTCTCTTTCCCTGAAGGTTCGCGAACTACTTTCTCAGCTTCAGGAAAGTGACTTGCATATCTTCCGAAGGACGACTCGGCATATTGATAAGTCAGGGATCTCGGTGCCTGCAGGTTGGTAAAAAACCAACTGTTGTTATCGCCGGGAGCACCAATACTATATAAATCGGGTAACTCGTCAAGTTTGAAAAACAAATCTCCTGTCTCCTCCCCATTACTCATCGTACATGGTCCGACCTGTCCTTGCAGGCAATATTGAACACAGAAGAAAAAGAGCAGTAAAATTCGATTCATGGACGACAAAAATAGCTCATATTAAAGGATCATCGAATCGAAATTGACATTCAGTTCAATTATTCCGATAAAGTCATTAGCCAAGCAGGCTTTTAAATAAATCATTACGGTGCAACAAGTCCTCATATTGTCCATGATCCTGAATTTGACCATTATTCAAAACGAGGATACGATCCATTTTTTCCAGGAGCTCTCTCTGGTGGGTAACCACCAAAAGCGAGAAATCACGAGGTAAAAAGGTAATCCTTTCGATCAAGGACTTCCTTGAAACCAGATCCAACTGAGAGGTTGGCTCATCCATGATCAAGATTTTCGGTCGTCTGTACAATGCTCTTGCCAGACATATTCTCTGCGCTTCTCCACCGCTGATCCTGGCCAAATCATCACCCACCGTTTTACTAAGGAAGTCCCCGTCTAATCCGACGAGATCCAGGACATGGCTCAACTTAGACGAATCCAGGTCTTTATCCACAATGATGTTTTGTTGAACACTTCCATGAAACAACAGAGGAGCCTGTGTGATCAGACCAAAGATGGATCGGTATTGTATCGTATTGAGCTCTTTGAGCTCCGTACCATCAATGAGCACCTGGCCTTCAGACGGCGGATAAAACTTGAGGATGATGTCCAGGATCGTTGTTTTTCCCGCACCACTAAGGCCTGTAAGTCCAACTCTTTCGCCCTTTTGTAATTGAAAGTTCAATCGATTCAGAATGGGAGATTGATCATCCGAATATGTGAATGAAACATTCTGAAAAGCCAATTCAGCCTTGAATTCGATAAGGTCCGATCCTAAAGAATGCAGTGCTCGTACAGGAATGGAAGAGTGAAATTCATCAATCCTGATCAAAGCGGCAATTCCACGCTGAACATTTGCATACTCTCTTGAAAAGGTCTTGGCCGGATCGATAACATTATAAAAAGCAAAGACAAAGGCAAAGAAGGTCCCGGGTTGTAAGGAACCGGCAAATACTTCGTATGTGCCAAAATACAGTAAGGCAACAATCGTGGCCACTCCCAGGAACTCGGCCAGGGGCGAAGCCAGGTCTCGTCGTCTGAGCATCTTATTGGACAATGCAAAATGTTCATTATTCAGGGCATTGAATTGATTCCTCAGGTGGCCTGAAGAATGATGGATCCGTATAATTTTTAAGGAGGACAAATAGCGATCCGCAAGGATATGGATCCGGGATAACAATTCTTGTGCTCTGCCTGCTTGCCTCTTTAACACGTGACTGATCCTGCCGACAAAAAGCAGCGTAAACAAGATGAGGCCGAATGCGATCAAGGTGAGTTTGGGACTGAGCCATATCATAAGGACCAGACTCCCCAATATGATCAAAGGTGTTCTGAAAAGAAATTCAAGGGTAGTAAGGACACACCGATCCACTTCTGCAAGATCATTGCTGATGAGTGAGAGCAAATGCCCTTTTTTAAACTCATTTCTCCTGGACAGGCTCATGGCTTCATAAGAAGCCCAAATCTCCTTTCTCTTGTCCATTAAAAGAGCATTGCGCACATAGACCATAAAATAACTGTTCAGGAATCTGAAGAGATTCTTCAGAAAGAAAACGAACAGGACAGTGAGACACACTACCTGGAGAGCAATGAAGTGATCACTGATGGCGATGAGTCGTGAAAAATAGTAATTGAGCAATACTTCAAGATCCATCCACGAATCAGGCGGCGGATAATCAGAAGGGCTCGCACCAAAAAGGATCTGAAAGAATGGAATGACCAAGGGGATGCTGATCACGGTACATACAGCAGTCAAAATATGGAAGAAAATACCGAGCAAGGTATAGCCCTTGTATCTTCCAATCATCTTGAGAAGCCTGAATACATGGATCATAAGAGCCTGCCGTGTCTATTTTAATTCAAAGTTGTTCATGAATCCGGTATCGAAATTGCCGGATCTGAACCGCTCATCTTTCATCAATTGCTGATGAAAGGGAATTGTCGTTCTTATTCCCTCAATAATAAACTCTCCGAGTGCCCTTTGCATCTTGGTGATACATTCTTCGCGGGTTTCTGCCTTGCAAATAAGTTTGGCAATCATACTATCATAGTATGGCGGTACGGTGTACCCGGCATGCGCATGCGTATCTACCCTGACTCCATGACCTTTCGGGCTATGAAAGTATTGAATCATACCCGGGGATGGCCGGAAATTATTGAAAGGATCTTCTGCATTGATTCTGCATTCAATGCTGTGCATATTTGGCTCGTAATTCTTGCCTGCAAGTTTTTCTCCGGCAGCTACTTTTATTTGCTCTTTGATCAAGTCCCTGTCGATAACCTCTTCTGTCACCGGATGCTCTACCTGGATCCTCGTATTCATTTCCATGAAGTAAAACTTCTTGTTTTTATCCACGAGAAACTCGACTGTTCCTACTCCTTCATAATTGATAGCCTTGCCTGCCTTGATGGCAGCAGCACCCATTTTTTTCCTGAGTGACCGATTCATAAACGGGGAAGGAGCCTCTTCCACCAATTTTTGATGTCTTCTTTGGATCGAACAATCCCTTTCGGACAAATGAATCACCTTTTTATGCTGATCACCGATGATCTGAAACTCAATATGCCGGGGTTCTTCGATAAATTTTTCGACATAAATTCCGTCATTGCCAAATGAAGCTTTTGCTTCATTTTTGGCCATATTCCATTGATTTTCAAAATCATTTGCATCCCATACGATGCGCATACCTTTTCCGCCTCCCCCTGCTGTGGCTTTCAAAATGATGGGATAACCTATTTCCTTAGCCACCTTCAAACCATGGGAGATATCCTTCACGAGGCCATCGCTTCCCGGCACAACAGGTACACCTGCCTTGACCATAGTCTCCTTTGCCGTCACCTTGTCACCCATCTTCCTGATCATTTCTGCAGAAGGACCAATAAACTTCACATTGTACTCCTCGCAGATCTCGGCGAAGTTGGCGTTTTCGGAAAGAAAACCATATCCCGGATGTATGGCATCGGCATTGGTAATTTCGACAGCCGCCATAATGGCCGGGATACTCAAGTACGATGCGGCAGAACTTGGAGGGCCAATACAGACCGCTTCATCTGAAAATCTGACGTGCAGGGCATCCTGATCAGCAGTCGAGTAGACTGCGACCGTTTTGATTCCCATTTCCTTGCATGTACGTATGACACGCAATGCAATTTCACCCCGATTGGCTATTAGAATTTTTTTGAACATTCCGTAAATTATTGAATTCAGGAACCGGGATCCAACAAAAAGAGCGCCTGGTCGTATTCTACCGGAGAACTGTCATCCACAAGTATTTTCACAACTTTCCCGGAAACCTCACTTTCGATTTCGTTGAACAACTTCATGGCTTCTATGATACATACAACGTCTCCTTTTGAAACCGTGTCTCCGACCTGTACATAGACGGGCTTGTCAGGTGATGGAGATCTGTAAAAGGTACCGACCATAGGCGACTTGACCTCAATATATTGATTGGCTGATTCTGTGGCAACCTCTTCCTGGCTCTCCTCCTTCGCAGATGACTCCGGTTCCGGAGTGACAGGAGCACTGACGGGCATGGGCTGAGGATGAGGAATCACGGGAGTCGAACTCACCATGGGAGAGGGCAGATCTTTATCAGTACGTATCCTGATTTCAAAGTCTTTATCCTTTATACGAACCTCTTTGAGATCTAGTCCGCTGATCAAATTCAATAAATCCTTTATTTCTTTGGTAGTCATATTTATTCTTTGACGCGTTCGAGATAAGAACCGGTTTGAGTATCAATTTTTATTTTATCTCCTTCATTGATAAATATAGGCACTTTTACCTCAGCTCCACTTTCTACAGTGGCAGGTTTAGTCACATTGGTTGCGGTATTTCCCCGTTCGCCGGGTTCTGTGTAGGTAACTTCGAGGACTACATGTTGTGGCATCGAGGTAGTAAGCGGAATTTCTTTTTGGGCATGAAACAGGATATCAATTTCCATTCCTTCAACCAGGAATTGGGGATTATCCAGAATCGACTCGTCCAATCGGATCTGTTCGTAAGATTCCATATTCATGAAATGATAGCCCATGTCATCCTTGTATAAATACTGGTATTGGCGTCTCTCTACACGTACCACCTGTATTTTGTGACCTGCCGGAAATGTGTGATCTATCACCTTGCCATTGGTCAGACTTTTCAATTTCGTGCGTACAAAGGCAGGCCCCTTTCCAGGTTTGACATGAAGAAACTCTACGACTGAATAGATGTCATTATTGAAATCGAGACAGAGCCCATTTCTTATTTCACTCGTATTCGCCATAATTCTATTTTCCTCTTATTAAATCGAACAAATTTTCAATAAGCCCACCTCAAGAACAATGACCCCCAGGTAAATCCTCCTCCAAAGGCGGTTAGCATAATACCGTCTCCTTTTTTCATTTGAGACTCATATTCCCATAAACATAGTGGAATTGTCCCGGCTGATGTGTTGGCATATTTATCAATATTGACCATGACCCGTTCCATCGGAAAATCAAGTTGATTGGCTACGGCTGATATAATTCTCAGGTTTGCCTGGTGTGGGACTACCCATCGAATATCATCATTGGTCAATTCATTGCGTTTCATAACCTCCAACATAGAAGAGGTCATACCCTGTACTGCTCTCTTGAACACCTGTCGACCATCCTGAAATACAGTATGAGCTTTCTTGTCCAATCTTTCCTGGGTCACTGGATTCAGGCTGCCCCCTGCATCAATTCTCAAGACTTCCCTACCAGTGCCATCACCTCTGAGCTCAGCATCGATCACGCCTATACCTTCTTCTTCCGAAGACTCTACCAATACAGCCCCTCCGCCATCTCCGAAAATGATACTTGTCGTCCGGTCCTCATAATTCATGTAAGAAGTCAGCTTTTCTGCACCAACAACGATGATGCGCTGGTGAGTTCCGGACTTGATAAATTGAGCCGCTGTGTGCAGTGCGTACACAAAACCGCTGCATGCAGCATTCAAGTCAAAACCATAGGCCTTGTTTAATCCGGATTCCGAGCAAATACTATTTGCTGAATCGGGTATGATGTAATCAGCAGTACAGGTGGCACAGATCACCAAATCAATGGAGTCGGGGTCTATGTCCCTCTGTGACAAAATGGATTGAACGCATTCCGTACCGATTCTAGTAACGGCCTGATCGGGCGGCATGACGCGCCGCTCTTTTATCCCTGTCCTGGAGATAATCCAATCGTCACTGGTATCCATGATCTTTTCCAAATCGACATTAGAAAGGACCTGATCCGGCACAAATCCACTGACGGCGGTGATTATTGCATTTGGCATTCTGAACCCTTTTAAAAGGCCGGACAAAGTTATCAAAATTTCTAAACGAGACTATCTATGCGGCGACCTTGGTTTTCAGGTTATTGAACATTGGCACATAAATTGTAATATGTAAGATACGCGATGACAGACTTCTATATATAGCTGTCAATTTTAAATTGTTAAAGAAACCAACCCATGACAAAGATTCTAGTGCTGTTAAGTGCAATGGTATTTCTGATTGCACCAGGAATTGAGGCCTCGACCATCTTCATTGAAGGAAATTTTGAAGAAGCGAGATTAAAGGCCAAGAAAGAAGGAAAGATGCTCATCCTTGATTTTTATGCTGCCTGGTGTATGCCGTGCAGATTTATGGAACAGACGACCTTCGCTGACGAGAATGTCAGCACCCTGATCAACGAAAAATTCGTACCACTCAAAATCGACATAGATGACTTTGATGGTTATGCACTGAAAGAGCACTTTGGTGTAAAAGTATTACCTACATTGCTCATCTTTAATAGTGATGGAAAGGTAATCGAGAGAATTGAGGAAACACTCTCTCCGTCGCGTATGCAGGAGGTCCTGCATAAAAGCCTTAAGGCATTTACTCCCGTAGTACACGCGACCAATACCTCACCTAAAAAGAATACAACTACAACAGAAAAAGAAAATCATTCATTTACTGACAAACGAGCCAATTATAAGATCCAGCTTGGTCTGTACCAATCTTACCGGAATACGCTGAAATTTTACAATGAACTCGTCGGAATCATTAAGGATCCAATTATCATTCTCCACGATTACAAGGCCGGCAGTGTGGTGTACAGGGTTATGGTCGGAAACTTCGAAAATACCCGCGATGCCCACTTCTACCTGACCGAATTAAGGGAGAAACATGGAATAGAAGGCCACATATATATGTGACCTGACGATGCGATTCAGAAAAAGTGAAAAAGGGATGTTCAGCAGATCGTCCCTTTTTTTCGTTATCCTTGATCGTTGAATGATTGATATTTGAGAGAACTTTTTTCGCCAGGAAAAATACAGCGATGAACATACGTCAGGCACAAAGTGAGGATTTGAAGGACGTCCTTCCCCTATTCAAGGGATACCTTAAATTTTACAGAAAGGAAGCCGACCCGGATACCAGCAAGAGATTTTTAATGCAAAGATTGGAAAACGAGGAAGCTACGATCTTCTATGCGAGAAATGATGGGGGTGAGGCAATGGGGTTTACCCTTCTCTACCCTACCTTCTCCTCTGTGAGCATGGCGCCGATCCTGACGCTGAACGATCTTTTTGTGCATCCTGAGCATCGTCGATCAGGTGTCGGGAAAGCCCTTCTTTCACGGGCCGTGGACTATGCCAGAGCCAATAATTATGCGAGACTACAATTGGAAACAGAAATTACCAACAAGGATGCCCGGCGCTTGTATGAACTTGAAGGCTGGATCCGGGATGAAGAGTTGTACCATTATACCTACACCTTGTGATTCAGGACCATAATGCAATTTACGAGAGACAAGCCCAATGCAGCATACCCGTGAAAAGGATCGATCGTAGATGTGATCAATAAGATGGCAAAACCTATAAATACGATGTTGGCCGATAATAAGATGATGCGCGGCATGTGCGACTCCGGGGATTCATAAACAAAGATCCAGTTGAGCAACCCAATAAATACCGTCGCCAGTCCGATGGCACTCTTCTCAAGACTATCCGGAGTGATATCAAATGGTAGTGACAAATGACTCAGGATTTCGTATATACCCAGAGCAACTAATCCAAGTGCCACAATTCTGTAAAACATAGCTTAAAATGTAAGACGCCCTCAAATATAACAAATGAGAGCGCCTTTTAATCTTTTAGATACTTTCCTGCTGCTTATTTATAAACGCCGGATTTTCTCGTTCTTTTGACAAGAAGATAGTAAAATACTGCACGATACTTTTTTCTTGTACTCTTGCCAATTTGTTGGATTACATCAGCGATCGCTTCATCCAATTTCGGGCTGTCTTTTAAACCCAATTTTTTGATCAAAAAATTCTTTTTAACTCTTTCCAGCTCTGATTTGTCAGAACCAGCTACAGTAGAAGCGTCGCGATTGTAGATGGAAGGACCTAAGCCTTTGGCAACCTTTCTGAGGAGGGCCGCATCATACTTCACACCAATTTTGGTCAACTGCTTTTCATAGTCCTTCATGCAGTCATCGAATTTGCTCATTTACGTCAGTTTAAAATGTTATAAAATTTAATCTTAGGAAGGCGAAAGTACTGATAATTATTATCACATTACCATTTATTATAATTTTATTATTGCTTGTAACCAATCTTAACATCACCGTCCCTTTAAGAGCTTTCCCGGGGATAAAAATATATTTGCACTCAGACTTTTTAATTCTTCTATTATGATCAACAAACTAGTTATTGTATTACTGGCCACCCTGGTAGCAACTCAACCGGAACTTGTATCACAATCGGACGTTGCGCTTATTTCGAAAAGGGCCAATGAAATTCAGGAGAAGGTAGTGGAGTGGCGCAGACACTTTCATGAATTCCCCGAATTGTCCAACCGCGAATTCAAGACTGCGGAAAAAATAGCCAGGGACTTGAAGACAATGGGGCTTGCAGTTGATACGGGAATTGCCCATACGGGGGTTGTGGCCGTTCTGGATTCCGGTCGTCCGGGACCTACTATTGCATTGCGTGCCGATATCGATGGCTTGCCGGTTACTGAACGCACTCCTGTTCCTTTTGCCTCTAAGGTCAAAACCACCTACCTCGAAGAAGAAGTGGGAGTCATGCATGCCTGTGGCCATGATACGCACATCGCCATGTTACTGGGAGCCGCTGAAATATTAACCCATATGAAAGACCAACTAAGGGGTAAGGTGATTTTTGTCTTTCAGCCAGCAGAAGAAGGTGCCCCGATTGGAGAAGAAGGAGGTGCTGCTTTAATGGTTAAGGAAGGAATTATTGACAAGTATGGGATTGATGTGTTCTTCGGACAACACATATCGTCCAATCAACCCATCGGCACGATTACCTACAAATTAGGCGGGATCATGGCAGCTTCCGATCAATTCATCATAAAGGTAAAAGGTACGCAAACGCATGGATCGCGACCATGGGATGGTGTGGACCCCATAACTGTTTCAGCGCAAATCATCCAGGGATTGAATAATATCGTCTCGAGACAAACAGATCTCACAAAAGAAGCCGCGGTGATCAGCGTCGGTAAAATTAAGGGTGGTTATCGCAGCAATATCATTCCTGAAGAAGTCGAAATGATCGGCACCATACGAACATTGGACACCGATATGCAGCAGATCATTCATAAAAAAATCAAGAAGACGGCCACCGCTATTGCCGAAAGTGCCGGTGCCCGGGCTGAGGTCGACATCCTGGTGGGGTATCCCGTCACATTCAACAACCTGGATCTGACAAGACAAATGCTTCCAAGTCTTGAAAAGGCAGCAGGTGCAAATAACGTTGTGGTGATCCCGGCTGTAACAGGTGCGGAGGACTTCTCATTCTTTGCCAAAGAAGTCCCGAGTTTATACTTCTTTACCGGAGGCATGAATCCTACGGGAAGTATTCCGGCCTATCCTCACCATACTCCCGATTTTTATATTGACGAAAAAGGAATGGTGACGGGCGTCAAGGCCCTGTGTTTGCTGACATTGGATTACATGAATAGCGGGGATCAGTTTTGAATGATTGATTGATTGAATGAATGATTGATTAGATTATTGATCAAATCTGTGGCCATCTGTGGTGAAGTATAAATTTTGAATGTTGAGTTTTGAATTTAAGAGATGACTGCATCGCTCAACTTGACTTCCAAAAGCTCAGTCTGACAAATTGGGAGAGATGAATTAATGAGGGATGGCAATTTTTTGATCAATTCTGAATGATTGATTA
>JANQHF010000021.1 GCA_028282725.1 Saprospiraceae bacterium | reverse complement strand
GAAAAACAACGGATGTCGAAATCATTACCACGGCTCTTGTGGCAGCCAGATACTTTGGTTGTAATATGGTCAAAAGCCGGATGTATATGAGATCACATCAGGGAGTTAACTCTATTGACAAAAATGGATTCAATCGAAGACTTCATGGATGAGAACAGAGGATGATGTTCCCGTTCTACAGTTCAGGACATTTGATTAAAGAAGTAAACTGTGAAAGCCGGATTATTGCTTTATATTCTCGCTTATACCATTTTAGAACAATGGACCTCTAGTCCGCAACTTGAATGAATTATAACCTATGCACGACCTTGATAATTGAGGCATGAACAAAATGTGCTACAAGCCATGTTTCGGTATACTGCTATTCTTCAGCTTGATTTTGAGATTTGACCCGTGTTTTTCTAAAAAAAAACCGCCCGTTGCCGCTGCGATTGTATTAAAAACGGTTAAAAGATCGTTCGCATTAAAGTACTCACTCATGCCAAAACCAACGAAAGCATAGCAGGATAAAAGGGCTATTTGGTGGTTTGTCATTGTTACTTCCTGTGATTATTGACGATTTATTCGTTTCTATTTATCAAGGACAATGGTGTTGGTAAATACCCTTATTTAACAGAAACGATATATCGCCAGATTTTGTTTTCTTTATAGAAATCTTCAAATACTTTGCCATGAAACTAAGGTACAAGCGAAAAAACAATAAATTTTCTCTTAAAGAGATAGGCAATACCCTGATCGTTTCAATGAGCATTGTTTTTGCCCTTTCTTCCTTTATGACGCCCTCTCTTTTAATAGTATTGGTGGTGGTTGTGTTGACTGGCAGTCTATTGTAATTTTTCTATGCAAAATATCGACCACATTCAACTTGGCCTATGGATGGGTATTATTCTATTGTTAATATATCTTGCTTTCCGTTATTTCAAAAAGGCTGAAGAATATAATCTCCGTGATATCATAAGATCTTTTGCTATAGGCTTTAGTATATCCTTCATTTTGCGTGTGGGAATTGTTGGATGTATTATCACCAATGCGAGAACATAGAGGAACTTGCCAACGGATGCCTGCTTCTTGGTGCTTTTTGTCTGCTAGCATTTGCCTTAAACAGTTATAAAGAAGCATTGACGTACGAAGACAAAAATGCTCCCCAATAAAGAGCTGAATAAACTTCTCATCTAGAAGGACATTCAATCAAAATCTTCAGCAAAGAAGTCCTTGAGCGTAATATCCAAAGCGTTCAAAACTTTAACCAAGGTTAGGAATTGAATATCACTTTTGTCCTTTTCATATCTCCAGTACTGAGCACTGCCGATGCCATGATCAAAAGCGAATTGTTCATAGCTGGTGCAGCCTTTGAATCCCTCCTTATTTTACGACAGGTTTAAAGTTTATAAAATTGAATGAATTACCTGGTCCGAATGATAAGTTGAATGTGGTGATTCACAACAATTTCCTTTGTATCACCACTAAAGAGAAGAACAATCAACAAATCATGTCTTTCTCTTTTTCTTCTTGGCCGCTGGAAATAATACATTGTTCAGGATCAGTCTGTAACCAGGGGATTCCGGATGAAGATTGAGGTCAGTTTCCGGATCCTCGACATAGTGCCTGTAATCTTCGGGATCATGACCTCCGTAAAACGTCCAGGTTCCATAACCATATGACCCGTGAATGTATCGGGCTTCATTCACACTTTTGTTTTCCCCCATTACTAAGACATCAGATTTAATATAGGATTTGTCATAGGCAGTGGTTTGGCCCATGAAGCCTTTGACAGTTCTTGTATGATTCTGTGTCAGCATGGTCGGAATGACATCCCATTTAGCCGAGAAATCAAATAAAGTGAAGTAGTCTAATTCCGGCTTTACATTCCTTTTTGTAGGAGCCATGTCTATTGTAGAAAATTCATATTCCATGGGATTCTTGATCAACTTCCAGTCTTTGAAAGCAAAGGTCCTGCTGAAATCAAGCTTATTTTGTGCATTGGGATCGACAGAGTCACCATCGTACATTTTTTCACAAATATCGATACCCTCGGCAGCGAGAGCGATGTCGTAGGTATCTGTGGCGCTACACATGGCAAACATAAATCCACCACCTTCTACGTATTCCTTAATCTTCTTGACAACTGCAAGTTTGAGTTTGGACACCTTTGTAAATCCCAAACTTCTGGCTAATTCTTCCATCATCCGTTGATTCTCCTGGTACCACAGCTGGGTGTGGTAGGAGCGATAAAACTTTCCATACTGTCCCGTAAAATCCTCATGGTGCAAATGCAACCAATCGTATTGAGCCAATCGATCGGTCAGAACTTCCCTGTCATAGATGACATCATATGGTATTTCTGCATAGGTCAAAACAAGGGTAACCGCATCGTCCCAGGGTTGAATACGATTGCCCCGAGCATCAAATTCTGGTGTATAAACAGCAATTTTCGGAGCCTTCTCCAGTTTCACCACTTCCTGATTTTTTTCCGGATCCGAGATGCTTCGTCGCAGTGCGGCAAACTCTGAATTGGATACTACCTTATAATCGATATTTCTAATCTTACACTCAGCCTCAGCAATGGCCGTATGTTCAAACGCAAAGCTACCACCCATGTAATTCAAGAGCCAATAGGCTTCCACTCCCTTTTCCAGTATCCAGTAAGTCATTCCATATGCTTTTAAATGACTTCTTTGTTGCTCCGCATCCATAGGAATCAGGATGTAAGAAGCTGAAGCGACCTCAAAAAAGAAAATCAAGCCAAGTATCCAGAGTGTCCGTTTCATAACAGTTGTTGATTTCATTCCTATAAACGACATAAGTAGAATAATTGTCTTCAAGGACAATAATAATTCAATGAAAGAAGATATTATTTTCCAACGAAAGCGTTCATAATATGGCATATTTGCGCCTTATTAATATCGTGTTCGGCATTTAGTGGACAATATTACATTTCAATATCCTATTTGGTTGATCATCCTGTGTCTTGCCGGGGCTGCAATTTATTCCGGTTTTTTGTATTGGAAATCCAGACAGTTCGATGAAACCCAAAGATGGTTGAGGCCCTCACTTGCCGCGTTAAGGTTTTTTAGCATCTGTCTGATTGGACTTCTTTTACTAGGGCCAATGATCAGAAGCATATTGGAAGAATCGAAGCTTCCATCCCTCGTGGTGCTCAGCGATCAAAGCAGTTCTGTTGGATCGTGGCTTGAAGATCAGGATGAGTTTTCATATGAATCCGAATTACGGGAAATTCAGGATCAGCTCTCAGAGAAATTTGCGATATCCCTGTATGAGTTTGGAGAAAAAGTCAGTAGTAATACCAGTGACTCTTTAAGCTTTGACGATAATATCACCGATATCAGTGGCTCGCTGCAATACGTACATGATGTTTATGAAGGAGAAAACCTGGCCGGAATATTACTGGCTACGGATGGCATTTTTAACCAGGGCCTGAATCCACTGTACTCCTCTTTCCCATCAAATATTCCCATATACTGTATTGCCCTGGGGGACACCTCACAGACCAGAGACATAGTGATCCAATCAGTGTTGCACAACGAGATCGCCTACTTAAATGACGAAATGATCGTACAGGTGGATATTAAGGCGAACAATGCCAGCGGGCAGTCTGCACGCTTGACGGTGGATCGCGAACAAAATGGTCAATTCACCTCGGTGTTTGCCAGGAATATTCATATTCGAAATGATGATTTTTTTATCACTGAGGATATACAGTTGCGTTTTGACGAGACGGGCATTAATCACTACAGGTTCAGGGTAAGCGGGTTGAATAATGAACAAAACCTCTTGAACAATCGCAAGGACATCTATATCGATGTGTTGGATGCCCGTCAGGAAATCGGAATTATTGCCGCAGCTCCTCATCCCGATATCTCAAGTATTAAACAACTCCTGGAGCAAAATGAAAATTACCGGGTTCAAGCCTTCATCCGTGAGATTGGCAATTCAGAGCTGGCCAATCTTGACCTCGTGATCTTTCACAACTTGCCCAAAGGCAACCAAAGTCTTAGGAATACAGTCAACTCGCTCGACACTCGACGGATACCAAGAATCTTTATCGTGGGTAGTAATACGGATCTTTCCCTGTTCAATCAGCTTCAGGACCTGGTTCAGATTACGGGCAATCAAAATGCAAGTAATAACAGTCAGGCTGAGATCAACACTTCTTTTGAAAACTTCACGGTGAGTGAGAGTATGCGCAACGAGGTAAGAAGATTTCCACCATTGTCTTCTCCATTTGGAGAATACAGCGTGAACGGAGTCGTCACAACTTTGTACTACCAGAATATCGGAGGAATATCGACGAATTTTCCACTGCTTTCCTTTGCGGATGCAGGAGGTGTGAAAACGGCCTTTCTTTTTGGACAGGACATCTGGAGATGGAAGTTATTTGACTTCTTGCAAAATGAAAATTTCAATGTGATTTCCGAATTAATAGACAAGGTGACGGTTTTCGTTTCAACGAAGGAGGACAGAAGAAAATTCAGGGTCAGTACGAATGACAATGTATTTTTTACTAATGAGGAAGTCGTCTTTCTTGGTGAACTATACAATGATAATTATGAATTGATCAATGATCCTGAAGTGGTCGTACAATTAAGAGACGATGACGGAAACGTTTATGATTACACATTCTCAAAAAACAACCTGTCCTATAGCCTCGAAATCGGACAACTGTCACCGGGCAGATATTCATACGCTGCTGAAACCATTTTTAATGGAGAAAAATTTGAAGCCTCAGGAGGATTTGTTGTTAGAGAAATTCAAATCGAACTCTACGATTTAGAAGCTCAGCACAACCTGTTATATGCCTTGGCACAAAAAACCCAGGGCTCAGTATACTACCCGGAAGAATTGTCTTCCGTTCCTCAAATCCTGCTGGATTCTAACTTGTCAAAACCGGTAATTTATCAAAGCATAATCACCAAGCCACTGGTGGATATGCGATCTATTCTGTTCTTGCTGTTCATTCTTTTGGGAATCGAATGGATCCTTAGAAGGTATTTCGGAAGCCTGTAGAAGGCCATTTACAATGATGGGGAAATAGAAAAGCTGGTCGTGATATCAGACGACCAGCTTTGCAAATTATAATCCCATGAACATAATTCTTTAAGGCTCGGGAAGCCTTTCAATAACCAGTATATAGTAACTCAATAACTTTTCAAGATTTGCTGCTCATATGTTTGTTAATAGAAAGCTGCAATCCGGAGAAAGCAACAATCTATTAACAAATCATAATCCCATGAACATATCCGAAATTCTGACTGTGACTCGTTAGCCACTTGTGTCATTGTTTCATAGTACAAGTATCCTAAATAAGATTTCACCATTCAAATACAAATATTTGTCATTGTTACAAACAATATAATAATAGAAAAATTATAATTAATTGATAATCAATGATTTATAGTATATTTTATAAATCAATTGTTTGGAATTATATATTTTTTCCTATACGTAGCACCATAGACTACGAGGTAGATAATCCGGAAATACACTTAGAAAGGGGACTGATACCGGGGGTCTGAACTGAATTCAGGGTCTTCCAATGTTCGAATAAAGGCAATGAGAGCGGCCCGATCAGAATCGGATAAATTGAGTCTCCGGAGATTGGGATCCACGTTTTTTGCGAATATGACATTCTGATCGTAATGATCAATAACCTCATCAAGATCTTTAAATCTTCCATCATGCATATAAGGGACACTTAAGAAAATGTTGCGCAAGGTAGGAACTCTGAATTTGGCATTATCGGTCTCTCTTTTTGTAATCTCACCCAAACCTAAATCCAATAAATTGCTACCATCCACATCGTCAAGGCCATTATTAAAATACTCATTGGTCGTGAATAAAGGTGCATTATGACAATGACCGCACTCAGCATGTCTGCTTACATCAGGCTCGATATCAAAGAAAATATTGTGTCCCAGCAGTTCCTCGTCGGTAAATACATCGGCACCTTGTACGACTCGATCATATTTGGAATTACCACTGCTCACCAAGGTTCTTTCAAATTGTGCAATGGCCTTAACGGCAAGGTCGCGGGTCATTTCACTGGTATCCGAAATGCCAAAAGCTCTCCTGAATAACGAGGGATAGAGGCTGTGTATCCGCAGTTTTTCTTCTACATCTGTCCAGTCAGCATGGAGCTCTACCGGATCTTCCACAGGCAGCAGGGCTTGTTCTTCAAGAGTGTTCACACGTCCATCCCAAAAAAGACCGTTATTATTGAATCCAATATTCAACAGACTCATAGAGCTTCTTGATCCGGCTTGACCTTCCACTCCCAAGCTTACGGCTTCATTATCTGTAAAACTACCTTCCGGAAGGTGACATGAGCTACAGCTCATCGTGTTATCCGAGGACAGAACAGGATCGTAAAACAGATGTCTTCCCAATTCCACTCCTTCTTTCGTGAGAGGGTTGTCAGCTGGAATTTGCATTTGGGGAAAATGGTCCGGTATCACCAGCTCATACGGTTCCGGATTATAAGGAATGTCAAGAAGTCCTGGTGGATCTTGATTTTCTTCACCGCAAGACGACCATAATACGCTCAGTACCACTATGTAATACAAGCTTTTCATCTTGCGTATAACGCTTTCAGATCCCTTATTGTTTTTCCTCAGACTGTACCTCCTCCATGATCTTCCTCACAATCTTTTTCACCTGAGACGAGAAATCTTTCTGAATGATCCAGTGATAATAGTTTTTATCCCTTCTGAATACATCTTTGACGCGCTGATTTACGTACTTCCCAAAGTTGAATATAATCTCACCCTGGTAATCTCTCCTGAGCCTTTGAGTATAATCGACTACCTTATAATCCGAGATGAATTCATGAATGGCCCGGACATTATTTTTTATGGGAGATTTCGTGACAAATCCATCACCGTCCACATAGTCTACACCGTCATATTTTTTAATTTGACCGGCAAGAACTTCGATGGTCGCCCGAACATCGGACAGTGCATCATGAGCATCCTCTAATTCTTTGTCACAATATATTTTGTATGCGGCCCTGAGGGTTCGGGGTTCCATTTTATAAAAGATCTTTTGCACATCGATCGTCTTTCGATGTTCGGTATCGAGATCGAAGCCACATCGAAAGAGCTCCTCCGTAAGTATCGGCAAATCAAAACGATCAGAATTATAACCCCCTAAATCTGCATCACCTATGAAATTATAGATTTCTTCTGCCACTTCGGCAAACTCCGGTTTGTCCTTAAGCTTATCAGGGGTAATGCCATGAACAGCCATTGCTTCCGCTGATATGGGAATTTTAGGGTTGATCAAATATTCCATTTCTTCGTGGGGTCCCCCATCTTTCCTGACTTTAACCAGGGCAATTTGTACGATTCGGTCTTTCAAAACATTTAGCCCGGTAGACTCTATATCAAAAAAGACAATATCCTGATCCAGTTCCAGATCCAGATTGAGGTCCTTATTTGATGACATGGTGAATAAATCCATTGAAAAAAACTGTTTGGATACTTCCATCGTCAGCACCTATTAAAAAGCAAGCGCTGATCTCTGGAAAATTTTCGATAAAGGTAGTTGCTTTTGAATAACCCATGGCCATACATGCAGTGGCAATTGCATCAGCATCAATGCATTTTTCAGCAAGGATACTTACAGCCAACAATTCATCCTGATAAGGGAAGCCAGTGATCGGACTAATGGTGTGTCCATATTTTCTGCCATCCTTTTCATGATAATTTCGATAGTTACCCGAACTGGCCAGGGCCATGTTGTACACACTGATTTTTAATGCGATGTCCGTCAGGTCCGCCTCAGGATCCGGAGTTGAAATTCCAAGTGTCCAGGGACGTCCTTGATTGTTCTGACCAAAAGCATAGCCTTCCCCTCCGATATCCACAAGAAAATTCTGAATGCCTTTGTTCTTCAGAAGGTGGACTACTTTATCTACCGCATATCCCTTTGCAATGGAGCTAAAATCCAATTGTGCTCCTTCGTCATGCTTACTCAGACGATCACCCGAGACAATCCACTTATTCAATCCGACAAGATTCAACAGACTGTCCACTTTGAGACTGTCAAAAATCTGAACACTTTCTTTATCAGTATATCCAAACCCCCAATAATTGACCAGGGGCATAATGCTGACATCAAGAAATCCTTCCGTTTTTTCATACCACAAATATGCCGCTTTCAGATTCTGATAGAAATGCTCCGGGTGATCAGCAAATGATACTGTATGGTCCGATGAATTGATGACACTAATATATGAGGTCGGAATGTAGGTAGAAACCTGATTATTGATGTCAACCAGCAAGCTATCCACCTGCACCTTGATGTTCTCTACCGGTGCCTCTATGACAATCCTGTAATAAGTCCCCATGGTGCTTCCGGTAACTACCCGATATTCTGATGAACCCGGATCACAGGCCCAGATCAACAGACATGTGAGCAGAACAAGAATTTGCAGGCTATTCTTCTTGATGATCTTTGAGTAATTATTCTGAAATAATGCCTTCGGCAATAGCTTTCTCTTGTGCCCCATGTAATTGCAAGGGTTCTTTTGATTTTCTGAGTCTCATATTCAAGAATTCTACAAAGAGTGAGAAAGCAATCGCAAAATATAAGTATCCTTTCGGGACCGCTCCAATCTCCCCACCATTGATCGTAAGATGAGCAAGGTGAGCTCCTTCTATAATGAGCATAAACCCAATTAATATGAGAAAGGCCATGCCTAACATTTGAATCGTAGGGTGCTTATTTACGAATCTTCCGACAGGATTAGCAAAAATCATCATCACTGCTACAGACAGCACGACAGCTATAATCATGATCAGTAATGCGCCATTCAACCCATTTGTCATTCCAACAGCTGTCAGGATACTATCGAAAGAGAAAACAATATTGATCAATGTGATTTGGAAGATCACATTTGTAAGAGATATTGAGGGTTTTTGACCCTCCGTCAGCACGACATCAGAAACCTCCAATTTATGGTGAATTTCGCTCACGCTTTTATATAGAAGAAAAATACCTCCGGCTATAAGGATCAATGATTGTCCTGAAAATCCTGCCTTAATCCAGGAAGAATCCAATTCCAACCAGGGTTGTTTCATGGCAATCAGTACAGAGATCCCGAAGAGCAAAGCAATGCGCAGAAACATAGCAAGGAACAAGCCGATATTTGTTGCTTTTGCCTGCAATCGTTCCGGGAGTTTACTTGCCGCAATTGATATAAAAATGATATTGTCCACACCAAGAACGACCTCGAGAAATGTCAGGGTCAGCAGACTCAGCCAGACATCCGTACTTCCCCAATTTGGAATTTCAAGTAAAAATTGTGCAAACATAAATTTTTGTATTTGTCTATTCCGGTTCCTCGTCTAATTCCTGGTGATGAACACCAAAACCGATTCGATTGATCTGTTGACCAGGCTGATCATCGTCGTAATTTTCCCATTCGATCAATTCCTTAAAAAATTCGTCGAAATTGCCGAGGATGAGATTTACGTTGAATTCAGGAGGACCATAAATACCTAACATCCTGGGTGGTTTGGGTTGCATAAGACCTTCTATCAGGGGATATGTCATCCAGGCCTGAACCTTTCCATTGAACAGCTGACTGTAAATGAGGGCGCCCTTGTCCTTTATGATGTTGCGCTTCGTCTCATCATCTATATTTTCGGCAATCCCTGAAATCGACTTGCCTAATGAAATGGTAATTGACTCGAGATTCTCGAATCGCTCCTCCACAGCAATGGTTGCAGTAATACTGGTTTGTTCCAGGACTTTTTCTGATGTACTCATGATGAAACTCTTCAACGTTTTCTCCCATGTTTCCCTGTACACCAAAACTTGATTCAGCATATCCTGATACTTTGCTGCTCTCTCCCTGATGGCGGTATATTTTTTCATGTTACTCTCTTTTCTTTTTTAAGTCTTCGAGCATGAATCTCAGTCCATTGATTGTCAGATGAGTATCCACGCCTACAAATAATTCCTCGATAGGATCCAAAATAAATGACAGCCCTCCGGTAGCGATCGCGTCCAATTCCTTACCCACTTCGCTTCTGATTTTCTGGATCAGTTCTTTTGCAATTCCGACATAGCCCCATAAAATTCCTGCCTGCATGGCATGGGTGGTATGTAAGCCGATCACCGAAGATGGCAATTCGAGAGGAATTTCAGGCAATTGGGCAGTATTAGAGGACAAAGCTTTCATGGCCGTTTTTATGCCAGGAGCGATGGCAACACCGAGTATGTATCCCGTATGGTCAATGGTTGTAAATGTAAGAGCTGTACCAAAGTCAACAACGATACATTCTGAATTCAGCAGTCTGAATGCCGAATATGCGTTTGCGACTAAATCAGTTCCTATCTCGTAAGGCCGGGGTACCTTGTAAGACAACTCCTCGTATAGATCCGGACCAACAATGACAACATCCGAATCAAATATCCTTTGAAGTACTTCGACAAAAACCATTCTTAAACCAGGAACAACCGTACTGAGAATGACACCTTGAATACCGTTGGTTTCTAAGTTTGACTCGAGCATTCTGTTCCGTATTTCCATATCATAGAAAATACTTGAATCGGGTGCTTTCTTTGTTGGCATTCGCCAAAAGTGAACCCAATCATTGTTGTTGTAAATCCCCAAAACGACATTTGAATTGCCGACATCAACCGCTACAATCATCTCTTAATTGACCAGTTTTTTTAGGCTATAGTAGGACTTTATACCTTCTAGTGACGAAGGGAAATTGGCCTCTTTAATGTTATTTCTGACTATTTTGAATAGAATTAACCAGTGTTCATGGATTGATCGAACAATCCTCCACATATTTAATCTTGCATCGTAGATATGAAGTGGTTCGGATTTGGCTCCATTGATTTCGAGCAACTTGAATCTTCCTTCATTTAATTCCTCAAATGAGTTCGCTTTTACATCGAGCCTGCAGAAATTCATCCCATGTACCTGGTTAAAGAATTCATTAATGGATTGAATCAAAAGAGGGCTGATCTTTTGATTGATATTTTCAAATTTGGAACCCCGTGAATAATTTCCTACGTAATCAACAATATAGTGTTCACCGTATTTGAGTACCCTATCCAACTGTTCACGGTTACCCTTTTTCACCCAATTCTGATGTAAGAATGGATTCCTTAAATCATTGATCAACTCACCAAGGGTCTTGATTCCATCCCCTTTAACAGAAGGCAAATGTTTCTCAACCAATGAGCTGATCCCAAAATTTTCATTATCGATCCGATAATACATGATGGAGTACTCGAATGGCTCATTTAAAAATTGCTGTACGATTAATTCCTTGCCTAGATATTCTCCGACTACGTCTCTCAATTGATGTTCATTTTCAATTTTCTTAACCAGGAATCCCTTGAACCCTATGTTTGGCTTGAGTATGATCGGAAATTCAAATCTCTGAACAATGTCCGAAACTGATTGGATGGAAAAGTTCTGATATAGCCGGGTAAGGGGCAAGTAATGATCAGGAATAAGATGGTAGATATCAGACTTGCGTTCATCCAGCATTCCCCCGAGGTAGATCTTTGGATTAGCTACGGAAAAAAAAGTCAATGAACGAAAGTATACGGAAAAGAAAGACCAATACAAGAGTGACATCCACTTATATCCCTTAGATACCCAATATCCTCGATCGGTGAGCTTCACAACAGTTTTTGACCTGATGCTAAACTAACCAATATAATTCACAGAAAAAAGCTCATTGCTATCGGGCAATTATCCCTTACTTTTATTTAAATGCCCGCTTCACCTTTGCTACATAGTCGAGCTTTTCCCATGGAAATGTCTCGACTTTTACACTTTTGGAATTCCCGGAACCATCCGTAAAAGTCAAGGTCTTTTTCTCAGGTACTCTGCCCATATGCCCATAGGCAGCACAATCAGAATAAATGGGAGATCTAAGTTTCAACCGTTTTTCGATAGCATAAGGTCGTAAGTCAAATATTTCCTGAATTTTCTCGGCGATCTCACTGTCACTCAAATCGACCTTTGCAGTGCCGTAGGTGTTCACGTAGATATTGGTCGGTTTTGCAACCCCGATTGCGTATGAAACCTGAACAAGGATTTCATCGCAAATTCCGGCAGCCACCAGGTTTTTTGCAATATGGCGGGTGGCATATGCCGCTGATCGATCAACCTTAGAGGGATCTTTTCCTGAGAAGGCACCGCCACCGTGTGCTCCCTTCCCGCCATATGTGTCCACTATAATTTTTCTTCCCGTGAGTCCGGTATCACCATGAGGTCCTCCAATCACAAACTTTCCGGTAGGGTTGATATAATATTTGATCTTGTTGTTAAAGAGTTTTTGAATCTCTTTTGAGCATTGATGTTTGACAGCTGGGATAATCTTACTTATGATGTCCTTTTTAATTTGCTCTAACATCTTTCGATCATTTCGGTCAAACTCATCATGCTGCGTACTGACCACGATAGAGTCTATTCGTATGGGTTTATGGTTATCGTCATATTCAATAGTCACCTGTGATTTGGCATCCGGTCGCAAATACTTCATTGTTCTGCCCGCCTTGCGGACCCGGGCCAACTCAATTAAGATTTTATGCGATAAATCCAGGGCCAAAGGCATGTAATTTGCTGTTTCATTGGACGCGTATCCGAACATCATTCCCTGATCTCCAGCTCCCTGATCCTCTTTCTTTTTCCTTTCAACTCCCCGGTTGATATCAGGACTTTGCTCATGAATCGCTGAAAAAACACCACAACTGTTGGCTTCAAACATATATTCGGACTTGGTGTATCCTATCCTCTTAATTACATCACGGGCAATTTGCTGAACGTCCAAATAAGTCCTGGACTTTACTTCTCCTGCCAACACCACCTGACCCGTTGTAACCATCGTTTCGCATGCGACCTTGGAGTGTGGATCGAAAGCCAGGAAATGGTCCACAAGGGCATCTGAAATCTGGTCTGCTACTTTATCCGGATGTCCCTCAGACACTGATTCTGAAGTAAATAAATATGGCATTTTTTCTTTTATTTTTTCAAAGTGCGAATATGGATAATTCCTATTTAATATCAGTAACGAGCAAGCACTTCTTATTAAGAAATAATTCGAAACAGTCATCTTTATGAATGGGGCCAACACCGGCAGGTGTACCGGTGAAAATAAGATCCCCTTTGTGCAAGGTAAATCGGGAAGAGATAAAACTGATGATCTCTTCGATAGAAAAAATCATTTCCCTGACATGACCTTCCTGGACCAGCTCACCATTTTTGAATACCGTAAATGAACTCGATTTGATCTGATCTGAATCCAGCTCCTGAAACTCCCCTACTGCAGCACTGAAGTCAAAACTCTTCGCCAATTCCCAGGGCAGCCCTTTTTCCTTCAATTGAACCTGGATATCCCTTGCTGTAAAATCGATTCCCATGGTCACACCATCTATGAAGTCCTTCACTCTTTCTTTCTTCAGGCTTTTCGCAGATTTGGAGATTCGCACCACTAATTCTCCTTCATAATGAATGTCTTTGGAAAATTCGGGATAGTAAAATGACAGACCATTGGCTAAAACAGCAGTCTTGGGCTTCATAAAGATAACCGGACTGTCCGGCACTTCATTCTTTAATTCCTCAGCGTGTTTAGCATAATTCCTGCCCACACAAAAAATCTTCATTGACTTAATATTTTATATTCATCAGCCCCAACAGATCTTTTACCTCGAACATGGTCTGTTGAGCTCTTTTTCTGATCTCAGTGGATGATTGTTTGATTTGATCCTTCAAATTTCTCTTATTCGCTGACAGCTCTTTTCTTTTTTCCTGGAAAGGAATGAGCATCTCCATCAAATGTTCACTGACATTCTCTTTAAGATCGGAATACCTCAATGTGCCTTCCTTCTGGGCTTGAAATAATTGGCCCGAAATTTCTTCTGATCCGGGAATCGCATCCAGGATTTCAAATAAGTTTTTCACGCCCGGACTCAAGTCTTCTGAATGGTCAGAGCCGGTATCCGTTACGGCAGATCTGATTTGTTTTCTTATTCTCGACTCATCCGAAAACATTCCGATGAAATGTTTTTCACCTGCACTTTTACTCATTTTCCGCTCCGGGTCAGCCGTTGATCTGATTTTCGGAGTCTTCGTAAACAGGGTTTTGGGCAGAATGAAGTATTCCTTTCCGACACTATAATTAAATCTTTGTGCAATATCACGAGATAACTCAAGATGCTGCTCCTGGTCCTTACCTACCGGTACACAATCCGCCTTGTAGATCAGGATGTCAGCGGCTTGCAAAACCGGATAATCCAGGAGGCCGGCTGAAATGAAGGTATCCGAAGAGGCCGATTCCACATCCTGACTCTTGTCTTTAAATTGAGTCATCCGGGTCAACTGACCGTATGAGCAAAAACAATTGAATATCCAGCACAGTTCTGTATGTTCCGGGATCAGGGACTGGATAAACAAATTGTCAGGTTTTATGCCCACCGCGACAAGGTCCATCACGAGGTCCCACGTATTCGTCCTCATTTTTTTGATGTCATAGGGCATGGTGATGGCATGATAATCCACAATGCCATATATACAATCATATTCGGATTGAAGATCAACCCAATTTTTTACTGCTCCAAAGTAGTTACCCAGGTGCATTTCTCCGGTCGGCTGAATACAGGATAGAATTACTTCTCTCATTATAATTTCATTGTTCCAATTAATTTACTGCAGCAATGGCTGATATTTCTACATTCACATATTTAGGGAGGGCACTTACTTCAACCAATTCCCTGGCAGGTGCAGTATCATCATTAAAATATTGGGAATAGATACTGTTGATCTTCGCATAGTTCTGCATGTTCTTAACAAAGACCGTACACTTTGCAACAGATTCAAATGTAAGACCGGCTTCTTCCAGGATGGCCCGCAAGTTTTGCATCACCTGATGTACTTCGTCCTCAAGCGACGATGTAACTAATTCGCCCGTTTCCGGATGAATTGCGATCTGTCCTGATATAAACAAGATTTGCCCTGCGAGCACGGAGTGATTATAGGGTCCAACCGGCTTGGGGGCCTTATCTGAATTGATGATCCTCTTCATATTTCATAATTATTCAATACCAATAAAAAAGCCCCTGGGGAAAGACCAAAGGGGCATCATTTTTTCATACAATAAGAAGCCGTCAGAATTTAATCTTCATCTTCTTCTGCCTGAATGACTAACTGGCCTTTATAATACATATTGCCATCGTGCCAATAAGCTCTGTGGAATAAATGCGGTTCTCCTGTCACCTTGCATATCGCAATCTGAGGAGGAGTTGCTTTTTTATGGGTTCGTCGTTTGCGTTTGCGTTGTTTTGATATTCTACTCTTAGGATGTGCCATCGCTAAAGGTTTGAATTATTTAAAATCTATTTTCTTTAATTCTTCCCAGGGATTTTCCAATGCTACAGAAGAATCATCTTCTGAAGTATTTTCAAGCCGCCTCAGGACATCTTTGTCACAATAATGGAAATCTTCCCGTTCGCAATCACGGAGATTTCTCACAGGCAGGTTTAAGTGAATGGATTCATAAATAAATGGACTCAAATCAATATGGCTCGTTTTCACGTCCATATGATAGACTTCATCCTCCTGCCCTTCTTCTCGCTCAGTGAGCTTTATGATCACTTTATCATTCACCTCAAGGGGTACTTCGATACCAGCCAGACAACGATCGCAAGGTGCGTCAAAATGACCGCTGCATGAGATATGCAAAACGATCATCTTTCCCTGCTTTATGAATTCAATCTCTACTGCAAAACTTCCTCCCTCAATATTCGACTTTTCGAATCTTTGAAAAAAGGACTGATCGATTTCAAAATGATAATTATGAACGCCATCCGATAGTCCAAGATAGGGTATAATGAACTCATTATGACCTTTCATAACTCAACCATTTTCCAAATGGAGCGCAAAGATAGTATTTGTTAACGGATATTCCCAACAAGGAAAAATACCAGATGAATTTTGACTTACTTCAGTCCACCAATCATATCCTCCGGACGCACCCATGCGTCAAATTCATCTTCGGTCAGGTATCGCAAACTTAGTGCGGCAGCCTTAAGCGTCGTGCCTTCTTTGTAGGCTTTTTTAGCAATATCGGCAGCCTTATCATACCCGATACGCGTATTTAATGCAGTGACCAGCATCAGGGAGTTGTCGAGGTGCTGCTTAATCCTCGGCAAATTGGGTTCCAACCCCGAGATGCATTTCCTGGCAAAACTCAAACAGGCATCACCAATTAATTTGGCTGACAATATGAAATTGTAAATGATCATCGGCTTAAAAACATTCAGCTCAAAATGTCCGGTCATGCCTCCGACATTTATTGCGACATCGTTACCCACTACCTGCGCCATTGCCATTGTCAGAGCTTCGGCTTGTGTAGGATTTACCTTTCCCGGCATAATCGACGAACCTGGCTCATTTGATGGAATAATGATCTCGCCGATGCCGCTTCGGGGACCTGAAGCCAATAATCTTATGTCATTGCCAATTTTTGTCAATGCGACGGCAGCGGTTTTGAGCGCTCCATGCGATGCTACCAGGGCATCGTGAGCCGCAAGTCCTTCAAACTTATTTGATCCTGTTACGAAAGGCAGTCCGGTAATGCTCGCTATTTCCTGTGCAACCATTACATCGTATCCTTTTGGTGTATTTAACCCGGTACCAACTGCTGTCCCTCCTAGTGCAAGTTCAGACAAATGTCCAAGTGAATTGCGAATGGCATTCAGCGAATGGTCCAACTGAGAAACGTAGCCCGACAACTCTTGTCCAAGGGTTACTGGTGTAGCATCCATACAATGGGTCCTTCCAATCTTGACGACATTGGCGAATTGTTGAGCTTTCCTGTCTAGTTCGTTTCTCAATTCCTCGATTCCAGGTATTGCCGTATCTACCAGTATCTGATAGGCGGCGATATGCATGGCGGTTGGAAAGGTATCGTTGGAGGATTGAGATTTATTGACATCGTCATTGGGGTGCAAAACCTTATCACGATCAGATAAGTCACCTCCTTGCAGAACGTGAGCTCTATTGGCAACGACCTCATTTACATTCATGTTGGTCTGCGTTCCACTGCCCGTTTGCCAAACTACTAGTGGGAATTGGTCATCCAGTTTTCCGGCAATGATTTCATCACAGACTTGATTGATCAAATCTGCTTTTTCCTGATCCAACGCTCCCAATGCGGCATTGGTACTGGCAGCAGCTTTTTTTAAGATTCCATAAGCCTTGATTACTTCAATGGGCATGAGCTGGCCACCAATTTTAAAGTTTTCCTTGCTCCTTTGGGTTTGGGCCGCCCAGTATTTATCAGCCGGAACTTCAACAATTCCGAGAGAATCTTTTTCCTTTCTCGTACTCATCTCGTGATCTATCTATTTGGTTCGTTCATAAATTCGTACAAAAGTAAACTTCTTATCTTCGCCGATGTTCTGAAATAAGATGAAATCAATTAGCTAACCAATAAAAAAGAATTAAATGGCATTTCAATTACCTGATCTCGGATATGCATATGATGCCCTTGAACCTGCAATCGATGCACGTACAATGGAAATACATCATACCAAGCATCACAATGGATATACAACAAAACTAAACAATGCAATCGCAGGTACCGATTTGGAAGGAAAGTCAATCGAAGAAATACTTTCATCACTGGATATGACGAATGGAGCGGTAAGAAATAACGGAGGAGGATATTACAACCATTGCCTGTACTGGGAAATAATAGCTCCGGAAAATCGAGGAAGGATTTCCGGGCCTCTTGCTGATGCCGTAAACGCTGCATATGGATCATATGACGGATTTAAAGATGCTTTCAGTAAAGCCGCTGCAACGCGGTTTGGATCAGGTTGGGCCTGGCTTTGTGCACATGAAGGCGGTAAAGTTGAAATTTGCAGTACTGCCAACCAGGACAATCCGCTGATGCCAGGCATTGGTTGTGGTGGCACTCCTATATTGGGAATTGATGTATGGGAACATGCCTACTACCTCAACTACCAAAACAGGCGTCCTGATTACATTTCGGCCTTCCTGGGCATTATCAACTGGAATGTCGTTGAAGCAAAGTATGAATCATCGATTTAGGAGTTTGCAGCGATAGGGAAAACCCAGTTTCTTGAGAAAATAAGCCAATATGCGACATGTTGGCTTATTTTTTGCCCGATTAGAATCAAAGAGTTGATAAACCACTTGATTTTAAATAATTTAGAAAAATAGAATCCCATGATACTTTTTTCAATAGCTGCCGTCATTGTATTGCTTTTTGGCAATCAATTGTTCAAAGAATCTAAGGTCTGATCAAGTTGTAAGACCTCAATCCGCATTCATTTCTTCCCATTGAGCATTTGCTTTTTCGGCATTGCGCCATGTACAATTAATTATTACATTTGCGGCCCAATTAAGAAGTACTATGCTAATTATTAATGTAAAAGAAGAGGAATCCATTGACAGGGCTCTGAAAAGATATAAAAGAAAATTCCAGCGCACTGGTGTTCTGAAAGAAATCAGAAGGCGAAAGAATTTTGTCAAGCCATCCGTTGAAAGACGAAATGAGGTATTGAATGCCGTCTATCGTCAAAAGAACTATGCGGACTAGGAAATAATGTACAATGAAATAAAAAAGTCCTTTTTTATTATTTCATGATTGGTGAAAACAGTTAAGATCCACCTACCCGATTACCTCCCTGTTGTCCTTGCTCGTCTCCTCCGCCTTTCACGTCCGTATTTCTGACCTTACTCCTTCTTTCCTTGAAATCAACCTTTCCGAATTTATACCTGATGTTTAATCCGAATGATCGAAACGGCACACTGAATTCGGACACCTGTCTGAATCCATCTCCCTGGATATCAGAATTAAAGGCTTTGTTTTCTGCAAAAGGTTCAATGATCCGAATACCAATACTCCAATCTTTCATGTCCTTTCTAAACCCGATGCCAAAGATTGAGAAAGAAGGATTTTCTCCTTGCAATGTAAATCTTGGTGCCTGGAAAAAACCGAAAAAGTCGGCCTTCAATGTACCGGTGAAAGCAAAATCACCATTCGTAAATAATCGATAACTCAAGGCACTATTGGATACTTCCTGTCCTCCTATGATGCCTGTTGCATCATAAGTGTAAATATCACCGCCACCTCTAACCGTTAATTTTCCGATCGTCCTGGAAGTAAAAAGGTTTACACCAAATGAGTTGTTTCTGCCTACATTTTGATAGGTTGTAAAAGAAATATCACTTCCCCCTCCGATCTCAGGTAGTCCCAATTCGGTCGGATTGACCAATGAAGTCACCTGCTCGATTAATTCGGTGGATCTCCGGTAATATCCTGTTCCAAAAATTGAGAATCCCAGAATCTTGGTGTTATATCCAATTTCTATTTGACGCACCAACTCAGGATTCAATGTAGGATTACCTTCTCTTATATTTCCAAAATCGGTAACATTCCTGAACGGATTGATAAAGAACAAACTCGGTCTCTGAATTCTTTGACTGTAAGATAACTTCAGGGTCCTGAAGTTCTTCATTGTCCGGCTGACTGCAATATTCGGAAGCCAATTGTCATATCCATTATTAAAATTTTGAACAGCCTCCCTGCCGTCTCCTTTGATATCCGTTCTTTCATATCGTACTCCGGTAACAAAATTTAATTTGCCAACAACGAAATTATAGGAAGCATATCCTGCATAGACATTTTGATCATAGAGAAAAATATTGGACCTCCCCAGGTCCGGAACAAATCTCGAATCACTGTCGATATTTCGAATCACGGTCTTGGCTCCAATTTCCAGTTTGGATCCTTTTCCAATAGGTTCTACATAATCGATCTGCGCGGTGATTTCTACATTGTCTCCTTCGTTCTCTATGTCGTCATTCCGAAACTCAGTCCCATCGGGTAGCAGATCGTTCACGAGATTGTTCTGGTTTTGGATGTTTCCTGAAATTTGAGAAGCAAAAACCAGTTCGCGGGTTTCATTACTTTCAAACTTCTTAGTGTAGTCCAAATTCAAATCATAACCGCTAAACAGATTATCTCCTATAGTCGTACGATCAAAGGGTAATGTCCCCAATGCCCCGATTGAAGTGCCTTCCTGGTCAAATCCAAATCCCCTGAGGGTAAAAGAGGAGTTTATGGAATTGTATGCATTGAAATCATAAAATGCACTGGCAGAACCATTGAACCCAAGTCGTGAAGTATTCGTTATTCCAGCATAGGAGTAAATTACTTCCCCGGATTCCGCTACGTTGGAAAACGACGTGGTCGCATCTACCGGTACGGAATAGAAAACAGAAGCGTTCGAGGTGAAGCCGAAACGACCTTTGCCGATATTCAAATTAAGGTTTGCATTGTTCTGTCGATTGCCAGCCGAAGCATTCAGTGTACCAGCTATTCCTTCAACATTTTCCTTTTTGGTAATGATATTGATGATTCCGGCAGCGCCTTCACCATCATATTTTGCCCCTGGAGACGAGATTACCTCTACCTTTTTAATCTGATCCGCAGGAAACATTTTAAGAGCGTCTGCCACATTTGAAGAAAACATACCTGAGGGCTTTCCATTGATCAGGATTTGCACGTTTTGTGATCCTCTCAGGGAAACATTACCGTCCAGATCGACGGACAGAAGAGGCACCTTTCGAAGAACGTCAGTAGCATCACCGCCGGCAACAGAAGAGTCATCTTCCGCATTGAATACAATCTTGTCGACCTTGTTCTCGAACAAGGCTCTTTTGGCTTTAACCTCTACCTCCTCTAACATGTAATCAGTCGGGAGCAGGAAGATGGTTCCAATATTATTATCTGGCTTTTTCTTGGTTGTCTCAACAGTAGCAACAAGCTTGGTGGAATATCCGATAAAAGAAAATTCCAGGTCATACTTACCCGGATTGACATCGGTAAAAGAAAAACTACCATCCTCTTCGCTCAGAGTTCCATTGATAATCTTAGTTCTGCCCGCTTTCTTCATGGAAATGGTGGCAAACCCTACCGGGAGTTGAGAACTAGAGTCGATTACCATACCTGAAATCTTACCCTTAATCTTAGGGCCTGAATTGCCAAATCCACTAAACTGGGCGCTGCAGATTGTAGTAAATAAAAGAAAAACAGGGAGCAGTATAGATTTATACATAGTAGTTAATTAGACAGTTTGAAGAAGGAAGATTTGTTTTGTAATCCAAATATTCATTTGATTTGAAGCGTAGATGTTCATTTTTCGACAAGACTGATCTTTCGTTATACTAAACATTGATCCAGTAGGAAAGCTTCGCCACAATAGCACGATTTCTCAGATTGAATGAAAACCTGTCCGATGGTTCGTCAAGATTTCCGGAGAAATAATTGTCGGTAATGACAAGAAAAAAGTCTGAAACCGGTGCAAATCTCCATTGCAGTCGCGTATTAATATTCGTGTTTTTCGATTGAGAATTATACTGAATGAATGCGGTGGCAAAAAAGCTTCTGGAGAAAGTGTAATCGATCCGGGGTCCGAATAAGAAAGTCCGGGCAACTTTGTCTAAGTGAGGCATGTTAAAAATATTCCAGGCATAAGACAGGTTCACGCTTCCCCTGGGTTGATACCTGACCGAAACATCACCGGAGATTCCGGTTCTCCATCCATTGAAATACTGACCAAAGTAAGGTCTGAACGTAAGCGTGATCATCTTCCTGCTATCACTTCTGATGAAGCCGGTAAAATTGAAATATTGATACGATGTTCCTCCTTTTAAAGGTGTTGCTGATGTGCCAGTCGGGTCAAAATCATCAAATAAGTAGATATAATCATGATTAACGCTCAGAAAAAACCTTGAGCTATTACTTAACTGTCCATTGATCCCAAGGGAATAGGTATGATCCGTTTTACCGAATCCCGGACGCCAGAATATTTCTGTTTCAGCTCCAAATGAAAACTCATTGATAAAGTTATTCTGGGGATAAAATTTTAATTCTGCCTGGGGGTTGATCCTGAAATAATTTGTCCTTCGTACAAAGCCGAGTTCCGCATTATAGTCATCAGGTACATATTCGTGTTGCCATTCAATACCAAATGTTCTTTTGTTATAATTTAATTCGGTACCATGCGCTAATTGGGCACTAGTTGAAGGACTAAAGGCACTGTGTAAAAATGTCTTTCCCGTCCAGGTATTGTCTGAGGTGGCATAATTAAAGTCGATTCCGGCTAAGCGATTGAAGCCTGGTAAGCCGTATTCATGCAGAGCATCTCCTGTTGCCTGTTTATTGATAAATATAAATCCAACGTTAGATCGATCCCAGATCTTCCGCTGTAATACAGCCACACTATTATTGATTCCCGGGATGCCCATTGCATCATTACGTTCGGTCTGCATATTCAATATGCCTATCCTGGTATTCTTGTCGAGCTTGCCACTTAATCTTGCCCCTCCTAATATTCTATTTTGTACGGTATTCCCGCTCAACTGATCCTTTGCAATCCCGATTCGTCTGGAAAAAAACGGATTGATCGTTGAGAAACCGAAGGAACCGAACAGGTCCGCATTTTCGATAAAAAACTGCCTGCGCTCCGGGAAGAAGATCTCAAAACGGCTGAGATTGGTGATCTGTCGATCTACTTCTACCTGTGAAAAATCAGGATTCACCGTAAGATCCAGGTTGAGACCGGAGGTAACTCCAATTTTTACATCACCTCCTATAGCTGAATTATTTTGACGATCCAGGTTTTGCTCGTAATCCTTTTGTGTACCACCGGTGACAAAGGGAATAATGCTTACTCTGCTATTACTCTGTGCAAGTGAATGTTCCCATGTCATATCTCCCGTATAGGCGAGATTAAAGAGTGTTTGATTACGAGGTACCCGATTCCATACGCTGGTCTCATTAGCTTGTGTATCAAAGCGATAGATCAGAAGCCCCCACTTTGTATTGTTGGCATTAAATCGTAGTGTACTGAAGGGAA
This sequence comes from Saprospiraceae bacterium, assembly GCA_028282725.1. Classification (GTDB taxonomy): domain Bacteria; phylum Bacteroidota; class Bacteroidia; order Chitinophagales; family Saprospiraceae; genus JAJRXG01. The sequence continues at coordinate 5,657 of JANQHF010000021.1, read as the reverse complement.
TCTCCATTTCTGCGGTATAGTAACCATCAAAAATCTTAGCTTCTCCTTTCCATTTATTATCCCAGGATTCAGAAAAATCACGAAACCCATTTCCTCCGTTGGTCACCACACCTTCCCTGATTACACCCTGAGGATTGATACCGAAAAAAAATGCATTAGTGTTATCATCAAATGAATCAAAGACAAGCGTTATATTATCATTTCCTCCTGCCCGGTAATCGCGCTTCAGTGAATTGACGATCCAGTTATTGCCAGCACCGTAACATTTAATTCCTACGTACAGGTTCTTGCCATCGGTGGCCAGGGATACCTCCGTCTGTGATTTGGCCAATAACGAATCAGTGGGAAAATATTGCCAAAAGTCTGTAGCAGGTTCGATATGACCCCATTGTGACTCATCGAGAACACCGTCAATATTGAATGCAGCAGTTGTGTAGTTTACTTTAATGCTCTTGAAGTTCTCGGGCTCCTGTCCGAAACTTATGTTCATGAATGAGCAGAGCAATAATAGAAGGAAGGAGCACCTCATAGCCAAGTAGATTTTTCTTTGTATTGTATTCCGTTGCAAAAAAGTGCAAAAGTAGGTCTATTAAACTCTCAAATGTCTTTGGTGGTTTATAATTAGATTACATTAACATATCATTAGAATCGTGATCATGAACTTTATTGATCAGGCAAAAAAATTTTCAACCGGGTTACAGACAGGCCAAATGGCCGAAAAGATGGTATATCATGACATTGCCTATACACATCGGTTGATCGGTGCTATCGAAGAGATTGTCCAATTTGAAGCCGTCTCTGAGGAGGAGCGCGAAGTTTTGTTGATCACCGGTTGGATGATCAATACGGGTTTTTCTCAGCTTGATGCTGACCAGAGTTTTTCAAATTTGGAAGAATTCTTCACAATGAGTTATGGTCAATCCATTCAATTAACAGAGGACTTTTTAACGGATATCGGTTATCCGGAGGATCAGACGAAATCGGTCATTACTTTAATTCAAGAATCCAAACCTCAGGGCGACAAGACCTCACATCTGACAAAAATCCTGTCAGATGCCATCACAATGGATTGGGGAAATCCGAAGTCAAAAGGCAGGGTGAAAAAACTCTATGAGGAATTTTTGTTAGTTGGAGCAGTCAGCTACGGAAAGGGAACATGGTATGATACAGTCTTGCGATACCTCCGTGAACATGAATTCCTGACTGACTATGTTCGCAGGAATTATGAAGATGGTAAGCTGGAACTCATTACCAAGATTGAAAAAGAAAAAAAGGACCTCAATAAGACAGCCAATATCATCCTGAAAAAAGAGATGAACATCACTGATGATGAGTTGAAGCGATTAAAAAAGTCTTTGTCTTCGGTAAAGGGAAGAGACGACCGGGGGATTCAAACCATGTTCAGGACCACCTCAAGGAATCACTACACGCTCAGTCAAATGGTCGATAGAAAGGCCAACATCGTTATTTCTATCAATGCTATCCTGCTCTCACTGATCATCAGCCGGACAATCGGACAAATCGACACTTTTTGTATTCACAATTCTCCGATCCTGATCATGTTGATCACTTCCATGATGTCCATGATATTTGCCGTTTTATCCATCATACCATTTAAGACCCAGGGGACATTTACGGAGAAACAAATACGCGAAAAGGAAGGCAATCTTCTTTATTACGGGAACATCCATAAAATGAATTATCGCGATTTTGAGTGGGGAATGCTCGAAATGCTCAACGATGGAAACTTCTTGTACTCCTCTATGATCAGGGATCTTTACTTCCTGGGAAAAACCCTTCACAAAAAGTCCCGCCTGATCAGGATATCACTGGCCCTTTTTATTTTGGGCCTTGCGGTATCTACCATGCTGTTTATGATTGTTTCTTCAATGAGTGATTACCATTTTGGATCTGCAACACATCTCTAACAAATCACTTTCAGTGATTGGCCCATAACCTCAAATTCCAAATCGCCGGCTTTGTGCGGATATCCCTCACCATCAATATGAATGAAATTGTCTTCGTAGGAGGTTACCTTGATTTTGGATACCTTATTCAGGCTTGCAAACTTGCTTTTGTGGATCCTACCCGCCCAAAATCGCCAGGCATTTCCGAAATAATCCATTTTATGGGCATCATGGATCATGAGGGCGTCAACCAATCCGTCTGATGTATCGGCATCAGCTGCAATTTTAAAGTTATAGCCAAACATAGAGCCATTGGCCACATTGATCGACAAAAACTTTCCTTCTAAGAGCTTACCATCAATTTCAATCCGGTACGTCTGATTCTTATACTTTAAAGCCTCGGAAAGCGCACCTTTCAGATAGGTGCTAAAGCCTCTTCTCGCACTTTGTCTGGTCTTATAGGCAACGAGGCCATCGAGGCCAATGCCGGCCATATTGACATATATTCTTTCATTTACCGCGGCTGTATCGATAGACTTACATTTGAATTCTTCAAGTTTCCGGATAGCTTTCAGGGCATTTCTTCCTATACCGAGATGCATGGCCAGACCGTTTCCCGAACCTCCGGGAATGATGCCAAGAGCCGTATCGGAATAGATCAGTGCTGATGCAATCTCATTTACCGTTCCATCTCCTCCGACTGCTACTACTGCATCCAGTTTATCCTTTTTTGCCTGCAAGGTAAGTTCATGGGCATGACCACTATATTTGGTTTCAACGAGATCAAAATCAAACTTTTCCTTGTCGAATGTATCAAGAATTAAAGAAGGGATCCTGGATTTGGACTGATGACCAGCAAATGGATTTACTATGAATCGTACCGATCTCTTTTTACTTGTCATTGAATACAAAATATCTCTGCATAGGAAAATTGTAAGTCACTCCTACGAGAATCGCCGTAACCACCCGTGCAATCATATAATGACTTAACACCCATACTTCCGTAAAAATGTATTCTCCAAAGGTATTTAATAATATACTTCCTCCAACAACCAGGAGGAATCTTATTCCCTGCTTCGAAACTCGACCCTCTTTATTGAAAAAAGTCCAGTTTCTGCCCAAGACAAAAGCTACAATGGCACCGCAACAGGCACCGATGAAGGTCGCAGTAACAGGATCTAAACCAAATAGTTCTTTACCTATAAGCAATGTAGAAAAGTCCGTTGCCGTCGCTGTAGCGGCACTTACCGTATACCTTGAAAAAGATATAAAGAAGGGTACATTGGGCTTTTTACTGGTGACACTCATATGATCGGCAAAAGTAACATTCCTGACCGTAAAATGATGTTGGTATAAAAACCGGCAAGTAAATCATCAAGTATCACACCAATACTGGTATTTAACCGGTCCATTCTTCGAATGCCCAATGGCTTCCAGATATCCAATATTCTGAAAATGACCAGAGAAGACAATAATGTCGTCATGGAGATCGGTAAAAAAATCATTGAGATAAATATTCCGGCCACTTCGTCGATCACAATCCGCTGATCATCATGGGCCCACTTCGACGGCAGCTCCTCGATAGCGAGTTCGCCAAGTATGCAGATGACTACTGTAAGAATGGGCAAGGTCCATTGATTCTCCAACATTCCATTGCTCCAAAGCAACCAAAGAGCAAGGGTTGCGCAGATGCTTCCTACCGTTCCTGGTGCAACCGGGGAGTAACCGGCATAAAAAACACTAACATATATTTCCGATAATTTCTTCACTTCAGGATGATATTGCATTTACATGGAAAGGAGTCTCAAATACAGGGCTTTAAAGTTCTGAAAGGGCCTGGTTGGAATGATTTTTATCATCAACCAAAATGCAAGCAACGCACAAAAAATACCCAATATGATATCGATCACATAGTGATGCCAGGAATAGACTGCACCTATCCAGGTACCAATAGCCATCAATGTAAAAAAGACGCAAAACCATTTGTGACGAAGGCGATATGCAAATAGCAAGCCCAGAAGCGGATAGGCAGCATGAAGAGAGGGTACCGCTCCAAAGACATTGGCTCCCTTACTGTATATATTTTTAAATATTTCTGTTCCGGTCAACCGATCAAACTCAGAAAGATAGGCCTCGGATCCCATGGCAGTGGGGTCCATTACATCTCCATAGGTAAGATAGTACCACGGTGGGGCAGCCGGATAGAGATAGTAAATGATAATTCCGATCATATTGGTCAACAGGTAGCCATAAGCAAAATCAACAAGTCCCGGTTTGTCCTTAATCAGCAGGAAAAAGGTAAATATCATTGGACCCGGCACCCATAGTAAGTACGAAAAGCCATAGATCAGACTCTGAAAGTCGTTCATTCGGCCCTGGTACCACTCACAAAGAGAAACCTTCCGACCCTGATCCATCACCCCAAAGTATTTTACCTCCAGGTCATATAAATCCTTAAGATGAACTTCATTCACTTCATAGTTCGGCAGGAAAGTCATAGCATCATAAAGTGTTACAAAGCCTATAAATCCTGCTAGTGCAAGTACAATGTAAAATCCATATTTATGAATCAGGCTGAAACCGATAATCAATCCGAGCAGAACAGAATGATCAGATGTCCATCCAACGAAACCATAAAAAACCATGAAAAACAACGATCCGAATATCAAGGAAAACTTAATCCTTGTACCTAGTCCTTCCATACATGCTGAAAATGATCCCTAATTAATCTCAAGAAGCCAATTTCTTCAATTGGTGCTCAGAATGAATTAACCTCCGTAAGGCGGTTATGTTTGTACTGATCGCCAAAAATAGAAAGCCAAGGGTAAAATAATCGAGTCCTTCGATCAATAAATACTTATTCTCGCTAAACGTAGTAAACATAAATACGAGACCCCAAATTATCGACCAGATGCCTATGAATACTATGCGCTCCGGTCGCTGCATAAAGCCCACAGAGCAATCTACTCCCAATGCCTCTGCCCGGGACCGGTTATAACTCACCATAATGGATCCGATCAAGGCGACAAAGGTGAGGATGATGCCTATGAGATGATCAAAATGATTGTAGTACAGCAAAATGCCCATAAACATGATAAACTCGCTGTACCTGTCTACTACGGAATCAAAAAACGCCCCGAATTTGGACTTCATGTCATATAACCGGGCTAATCTCCCGTCTATGGTGTCCATAAGACCGGCCAACCCCAGGATGATACCAAACCCAAATAAACGATCACCATAGGTTAATTCGTCCCATTGAAAGAAATTGATGAGATGAAGGGCAGCATAGACATTCAGAATTAGTCCAAGCACAGTGATGTGGTTGGGACTGATTCCCAATTTCCTGACCAGATGTACCAAAGGGTCAAAAAGAAAATAGAGGATCTTCCGTGCAATTTCCTTGTAATTCATTCAGGCTGCAAGATATGAGTTTCTGTTGTTGTAACAGCGAAAAAGGGTACTCAGTGTGTATTTCAGATTGCACTATTAAGCGGCATTGGCTATGACTTTTCTGACTATGTTCCAAGCGCTGCTGTATTTGTAACACCTTAAGTTGGCTATTGCCTTAGCACCCTAGACTGTCCATTTTTGTCCTGATAATTTCATTCTTTGTTGGATCACATTTCTGTGAGCAGCTTCAATGGGTCCTGAACCGATGAGCAGTCCTTGTTCGCGATAGGTTTTATACAACATGCGATCTTCGTGTTCTATGTAGTAGTCAATAGCTTTTTGTTTTGCAACTTTAGC
>JANQHF010000019.1 GCA_028282725.1 Saprospiraceae bacterium | reverse complement strand
ATGTAGAATCGCCGGATAGAAAGAGGAGACTTCATCTTCATTTTGGTAATTCTTGTGGTCTGAAATGGACAGATTGATAATATCGGGAACGAAGTTTTGATTATTTGGAGAGGAAGATCCCGAGGAAAAAATTTCAAGTGCATTTCTCAGATGGGCAAAAGTCTGACGACTGTACTGACCAAAAATTTTTATAGGGATAATTGAATTCAACGGACTCATACTATTTTTCCCGGCAAGTATGGAGGCAAGAAGTGACGCATGTCCGAGGTCGTCTGTGTCATCTCGAGAGCCCTGAATTGTGTTGTCAGCTCTGGTTCTGTGATTTATCTGACTCTTTGGTTGTGGAACTCCTGAGTCCATTAGGACTGTCTTTATACCCTTGCCGGTCAGGTGTGAAAATCTGGGATCTTTGTGCATTCGGTCTAATCCAAGGAATCTCATGATCTCGAAAACTTCTATTTGGGCTACCGGATCATTCTGTTCCAGACTTGCCAATTGATGCCGGGAAGTGGATTTGGCCATCGAGACACTACTTTAACTGTTCTTCGATAGAAAAAATCATCTGTTGATATTTTACTGCAATTGGATCACCGGGATGATCGGACAAGTATTGGGTCAATAATGATTTTGCCTTTTCAATTTCACCTGATCCTATATAAGAAATGGCCGCAAATAGGATACTCACCTCATCATTCTCTAATTGAGCTACTTCTTCCAAAAGGGGAGCTGCCAATTCATATTCCCCGATATTATAGAGATTATATGCTCTTTCCTTTAAGACTGAATATTCTCCAGGTGCAATGGACCGGGTCGCAGAGACATTGCTGGGGTAATGTTCAAAATAGGCGGTAACAAGCTTTTCTTTGCGGGTGTTGGCCTGGAAGAAAGAAATTAAAAATATAAGAGTTACTGATGCTGCAATTCCCGCTACTACAGATCGCCTCAATAACTTCCACTGTCGAGATTTTTGTGCAATTTCAGAACTGTCGGGATAGGATGAATGATCATTTGAAGCCGGTTGATTTTGCTCAGGATTTGATTCGACCGGAATTTCCGTATCCCATTTTTCTACGTCATCCAGAAGATTCAGCAATGAATGGTATCTGATTCCTTCCATGAGGTGTTTTCGTTCAACAAAAAGCGTACGAATCTGATCATTCCGCTCCAATTCATTTTGAAACGAGGTAATCTTCGAGGCAGATAATCGATTCAGCAGAAATGCATCGATTTGGTCTAATGTATGTTTTTTCCTAATCAATCCACTGAGCTTTATAGTTGTCTACTAATTTCTGCAATTTTTTTAAACATTTATGTTTCTTACTTTTTGTTGTATTCACATGTCTGTGACCTACTACCGGAGCAATATCCTGTAGTTTCATTCTTTTGAAATAGAATAATTCAAGAATGGTTTTACACGGATCTGTCATTTCAGAAAGTGTGCTTCTGACTTTTTCGATCATGACCTCATTTTTTTCCTTGTCTTCTGCATCTTTTAGCAATTCATACCGGATCAAAGCATGCTTCTTGTTTTTAGACAAGCGGACTTCAGACTTGATCAGATCCCTCGCCTTGTTTTTTGCAATTCCGAACAGATATGATTTTATGCTACTGGATAGACCATCAATCTTCCCGTGAATGACATTCTCGTATAAAAGGACAATGGAGACCTGGAAAGTATCTTTTGCATTGTCCTCATTGAGGTCGTAATGCTTTTGCAACCAGTCAATACATTCATTTCTGTACAGCGAATAAAGATCTTTAAGGGCTGAATCTCCCTGATTCCGGATACGTATGACCCAATCATATCCAGTGGTTGGTCCCGGAGCATGTGGCAACATACTTAAAATTAGGTATAGATTTCAACAATTTCTTGTCGAAATCGATGAAAATACTCAAAATTAAGTAGGGACCTTTTGACATTTCTGTCCATTAAGATGTGATAGTACGATTGACTGTTAAATCAATGGTGCGTGTATCATCCTAAAATCTAGATACTGGATCAACATCGGGTCCGCTTCACTGAAGTGTGCAAATTGACTCCGATCATCATGTACTGTGAATAAGTCTGTTATTCGAGCAGGTGCTCGCTTGCATTGACTATTAGTGTCATGCTGTTCAAAGGAATACCGTGTCCCGTATGCATTGGACAGACAAAGTCAATCATTTTCTAACCTCTGAAAATGAGAGACATGAATACAAATGGAAATTTCTCATCACAAGGATTTTCCTGGGGTGAGGACAATGACGGTATATAAAAAACAAAAGGGACAGTCCATTCATTAATGGCTGTCCCTTTCTAATTCTGTCAATTCTGAGATTTGCTCACTGAGCCAGGTTCTGAATACAATTTGCTTTTGATTGGCCAATTCTCTTTTTAAATATTCCGGTGAGGCATTCGAAACGAGTGCCTTAATAATTTTAGAAAGATTCAGACTGCCGTAATAATTTGACTCACTCAATTTTTTACGATTGTTATTGATGTGATTATTGTAGTTTCTGATAGCCATCTCCATGAAATTTACATCCTCACTATAGATTTTGTAATAACTGCAAAGTAATAGCCAACGCACCCGGATCATATGAATGAATTTGTTGAACACCTGGGTGCTCAAAATTTGAATGACTTCTTCGTAGTTCTTTCCATAAAAGGCGATTTGAGCCTTGGATATTCGGATAGTTTCTTCCCTGTGGTCATCTGGGATCAGGTGTTCGTATTGATCTAAAAATGCATTGGCCCTATCAATTCTGTTGCACGCACACAATACGTTAATAATGTTGGCTACCCGTCGATAAGGAAGCCTGTTATTGACGAGGAGGATCTTGGACTCAATTCCAATTTCATAAAGCGACATGATCTTATCTGCGGATTGGGCATTTCCTTCTTTGAATTCATTCGTCGTATAGCGAAGTAAGCTCATGAAGATAGCCTTATGCATATCGTCAGAAAGAAAGGCGGACTCATTAATGAGTGAATCAAAGAGTATGTCATAGCTCTGGGGAATTTTCTTCTCTGTTAACAATCGAAGGTGGTCAAGCAAAAACCCAATTCTGGTCGATTGATTGGATCTTGGAAATTTTAAAAGCGTCTTGATCTGATCGGCATATTGCTCCGAGGAGATTTGGGTCTGATGGAGCATGGCCGTTAGATAGTAGTTGCTGAGGTTGGAAGAAAATTTGATCAGACTTTTGGCCGTCTTAGACAAGGCATATTCTCCATTTAATTGCTTGGTTGGATTGTCAGAGAAGGCCTGCAGGTGACGGACTCTTAGCTTGGCCATGTCCTTCCACAAATTGATCTCATTGGATTTTGCATGCCTTTTTCTCACCTGATCCGCACGCAAATCAAATAAATGGAAAAGACCACGTTCATTCAGACTATTCAGCAGGGCCAAATCATATTCATCCTTGTTGCGTTTAATCCATTCCCATCTCAAAAAGTCTTCCAGGATTTGATTCAGCTTTGACATGACATTTTGAAAACCCTTTCTCGTCTTCTGTGGAAACATGCGTGCATGTGCATAATTAATATTCAACTGCTTTGCATCCTCCCGCATTCTGTATTTAGTCAGATAGGTATATAATTGATAGACCTCGGAGCGCTCTTCCGTGCAATACAAGACATACTTTCTGGCTTTTTTCCATTCATCGGTAGTAAAGCTTTGAGCAATTTGAAATAATTTGCTTTGTTTCATAGTATTCTATTATCCATCAAGTCCTTCATCATAAAAAAATAAATATAAAGGAAAGTATTTATATTTTTTCATTTATAAAAATTTGGTAATCAACAAGATAGAGAATGAGATCAATAAAAATCAATTGATTTTACGAAGGAAAATATCAACTTTTTAGTTTGTCGGTATTTCAAAACAGTACTTAATTTTAAGAGTAATCATCTGAAATTCTTATACAATCAAACCAACACTGCAATGAAAACTCACAAGGTAAAAGTCAGCAATCGTGAAGCTCAAATTCTCAACTTAATGGGTGATGGCTTTACATCAAAAGAGATAGGCAACCAACTCTTTATTTCAAGTCTGACAGTTGACAAACACAAAAGGAATATGCTCAATAAGTTCAGAGCCCGCAATGCGGTTCAAATGGTTCTTCAAGCTTTTCGCCTCGGAATCATCTCTGCTGTGGCCATGGAATTGGAAGCATAGATCTAATTCATGTAAGTACTTGCTTGCATATTATTTACGTCCGGAAAAACTTCAATCATCTAGAATAGAATGATCGATGATCTATTATGTCCACTCACATTGGCTTAATATGAGGGAGGAACCGGATCCATCTTCAAAGAACATCATAACGGCAATTCCGTATGGTCAAGAAGTCCGAAAAATGACAGAACACGATGACTGGTGGTTTGCCGGAACTTATCATCAGAATCAATATGTAGAGGGGTTTGTCCATTCATCCTACCTGACAGCCGGGTACTCCCGGGTACCAAACCTCCTGTTGCCCAATATTCCCGAAGTGCACATGAGACAGTGCCAGGCACGGATTCAATCAGATGCCATGGACCGGACCTATTCTATAAATTCAAATGATCGACCCGTTAGGAATGTTACTTCTTCCAACACGCGCAAACAATCCATTTGGTCCATTATGGACTATTTGGATGTAGAAAATTCGGAGCGATACCAGGCCAATAGTCTTTTGAACTATTCAAGTGTCTACGCCCACGATTATGCGCATTTGTGCGGATGTTATCTTCCACGGGTTTGGTGGACGGATGCAGGAATGCTGGCATTCATCCAGGAACAAGATACGCCGGTACGATACGGAATTACGATCAGGGAAATGAATGATAACCTCTTATATGAGTGGTTGTATCATTGGGGGCGTCAATTTGGCTGGAATCAGGTATTTCATTTGAATTTGCTGCAAGAAGCAGCAAATGAAGGCAAGGTATGCTTGATTTCGGCACAAGGTCAGCATCAGGATGCTTCAGGACATATTTGTCTGGTTATACCGGAAACACCGGATTTCAAAGCAGTCAGGAAACAGGATCTCGTCTGTATTCCATTGATGAGCCAGGCAGGGAAAGAAAATCATAAGACCTTCTCGAACCGGTGGTGGACCAGAGATGAATATGGTTTTTTTGGTTTTTGGGTACATGATTGAAATCATGTTTTGTCCGGATTTTACTTCCAATTGACCAGTACTCTGTAAAGTTTTTCAGTGGGGAGACCCATTACATTGTAGTAGGAACCCTGAAGATCCGACACTTTGGCGATCCCAAACCAGTCTTGTATGCCATAAGCTCCTGCCTTATCCAGAACTTGACAATTTTTTACATACCACCGGATTTCATAATCGGAAAGTCTGGCAATGCTGACCCTGGTCAAATCAGAAAAAGACTTTTCGTGTTCTGATGATTTGATTGTCACGCCCGAAATCACTTCATGGGTAGTACCCGACAATTTTTTCAACATCTCCCGGGCCTCCTCTTCGTTTACCGGCTTACCTTGTACTTCACCGTTTGAAATCACCACGGTATCTGCTGCTATGAGCAGGAAGTGGTCATTCAAATGACGACTGATGTCATCAGCTTTCATCTTTGAAAGATAAACGGGGACCTCCTCTGCAGCCATCGTATCAGGGTAATTCTCTTCACTGCCACTAGTGACTATTTTGAACTCCTGAATCAACTTTGAAAAGAGTTCTTTTCTCCTGGGTGATCCGGAACCAAGGATAATATCATAGGCTTTGAGATTTGAAAGCATTATAAAATATTTTTTGACGAAATAAGCAATCCGGCAAGTCCGAACAGAAAATATAACTTCCAATAATTACTCAATGTTCCGAAATCCGATTCTTCACTTGATCGATAAGTCAAAATGATCAAGACTACAAGGGCGGGCACCAAAGTCATCAATAGTGCGAAGATGACAAAGCCATTCTTGGGAAAGGTAAAAACGAAATATAATATTCCGGCAAGCAGGACAACGCTCAGGAAGATGGTCGATCTAATAGTGGCTTTAATCCCAATCAAAATTGGGAGCGTCTTAAACCCTGCCGATGTGTCTCCATTGATGTCTTCAATATCCTTAATCATTTCCCGGATCCAGTTGGCCAGCATGCTGAACAATGCAAATGAGAAGATCAGGAAAGAAACCTTCGCGAATAGTAAGGGATTATTAAGGTGCAGGTCGCGAATTGTGGATAATTCAACAAAGTAGGGCAGGATGACCGCTAGTCCACATAACAGGGCTACTGTCAAATTGCCAATGACAGGGAGCCTCTTCAAGAACTGATTATAAATCCAGAAGACGAAAACCAGAAAAACATAACCGTATATATAGTAATTGCTTTCCTGCTCCATACCCAGGGATATGACTGCCAGGAGCGGTGCAACCGTAAGAAATATATAATATAAGAGAGCAAGCTTGCGCGTGACAGAGTGGCCAACGACTCCTCTTTTTTCATTGGCATCATCTGATTTCTGATCGACAATATCATTATAGACATATCCTCCTGCTCCAATACAAATAACGATAAACAGGAGGAGATACCATTCCTTCATGGTAAGGGCAACCACCAGGCCTTCTCCAACAAAAGCCGGATGTAAAATGCTCTTGATAACGATAAAAATGGTTGTGACCAAGAGAAAAAGATTTGGCAACCGGAGGAGTCTGAATACAGCCACTGACCCAATTTATTGGTTATCGCGCCATTCATAAACCCATTTTGCCTGGATCTGCTCGAGATGACCTTCACTGCAATCTTCCCGTATTCCTGTAAAGTTAGACAAGTCAAGAACCCATTCTATCAAATCCGTGAAGCGAATTCTGTAGATCTGGCTTTCTCCGAACGAATCACCGAATTTATCGTACAGGGCCATGGCGATATCCTCGTGGTCCGACCATCCAATTGGTAAATCATCAAAATTTTCAAATCCCATTTTTAAATGTTCGTGTCAACTAATGTTCATGGCCAATAATTGTAGATTGATCCGGTATGATGACCTCGATGTCTGCATCCTCATCTAAGATAACACACTGACATCCCAGTCTGGATTCCAGTCGTGGATTAATTGCTCTATCTATAAAATCTTCTTCCCGATCCGAAATTTCCTGCAGGTATTCCTCACCTTTCTCGATATACACATGACACGTACTGCAGGCGCAAACAGCGCCACAATTGTGATTGAGATGAATATCTGCATCCTCAGTAATATCTAAAATCGACTCACCTTCAAATTCACCTTCAATCACCTGTTCATCCAGGTTCTTATCTTCGAATCTAAATTTAATCTTTACCATTACTCCGTCATAACAGTGAACCAGCGTGAAGGGTTCACATGGTTTTTATAAAACGCGCCGCAATATATCAACATCAATCTATATAATCCGCGATTAATATTGATTCACCAGATATACGTTTTAACGCATATTTGAACGCAAATCGAACATATGTCTGATCATTTTTGTAGTTTTCCTTATCAGGAACCCATTGGCCACCTTTTGGTTGGTTGATCATATGAATCGAACGGAATTACAGTCTCAGGTCGAATTATTCAAGTACAAGGATCTTAAAGTATATTCCTCCACTGAATGGTTGGCGGGAAATAAAAAAAAGTACAGGCAGGTATTTGAACAGGACGAATTGTCCTATGTCTATGCCGAACTGTCCATTATCAATAAGAACTATGAGATCGATCCCTGGGACGTCGCGGTAACACTCAAGTGCTTCAAGCTGGGAAAACAAAAGAAGGAAGTCTGTAGTCTTGAAATCAAGAGAGCCATTTCCAAACATGATCATATTGCCTATGTCCGTGAAGGTTGGGGTCAAAAGGAAAAAGGTGTTTTCTGGAAGAAGGGAAAATACTGTTGGGAGGCCTATATCAATGGACGAAAACTTGCCACCAAATATTTTTACATAGAAGATGTTCTCTCAGGATTTAATGGAGAGATCCATGAGAGTCTTCGCGTTGTGAATATCGAATATTTCGAAGGGAATTATGATCAAAATAATGAAGGAGGCGACAGAACGTATTACATCGAGTTTCCCGATTATGATACACGATATGTTTTTGTTGAATTGACGGTTGAGAATCTGCTTAGAAAATCGGATTGGTTCAATGAGGTTTTCATACGTTTTTACAATTCATCAAGGGAATTGAAAGGCGAGGTGGTCCGTCTGCAGCGGATGAAGAAGGGCGAAGATGAATTACAACTGACGGCGGGGTGGGGATCCAATGTTAAAGGATCATGGCGCCGAGGCAAATATGCCGTTGAAATCGTCTACCAGGACCATCTCATCGCTCAATCTTCATTCCTGATCGGTTCTGAATTCCGGGAAGGTGACTCCGAACTAAAGCTGCCTGATCACAGCCTATCCCAGTTACAGGGCGTTCAGAAGCTTGCCATTACCGGCATTGAAGCATATTCAGAGTTGAATGCGTTGATCGGACTAAGGAATGTCAAAAGACAAATATCCGAACATACACGATATATCAAATTTCTCCAATTGAGGAAAGAACGTGGTTTCAACGAGGCAGAAAAAATGGGCTTGCACAGCGTGTTCACCGGAAACCCCGGTACCGGAAAGACCACGGTTGCACGTCTATTAGGAGCGATCTATAATAGTATGGGATTATTGACTAAAGGTCATGTCCACGAGGTGGACAGGGTCGATTTGGTTGGTGAATATATCGGTCAGACTGCTCCGAAAGTAAAGGAGGCATTCGAAAAAGCAAAGGGAGGGGTTTTGTTCATCGACGAAGCATATTCATTGGCCAGGAATAACGAGGATTCGAAGGATTTTGGTAGGGAAGTCGTGGAATTGCTCGTCAAGGAAATGAGCGATCCCGGGTGCGAATTTATGGTTGTTGTTGCCGGCTATCCTGCCGAAATGGAAGCATTTGTCAATTCAAATCCCGGATTGAGTTCGAGATTTAAGTACTACTATGACTTCGAAGACTTTAATCTCACGGAGCTTCACCAAATCCTTGATCTCTTCTGTACTAAATACGAAGTGATATTAACCTCCGGGGCAAGAGACGCCTTATATGAAATTATCCAGGACGAATATCGCAAGAGAGACAAGACATTTGGCAATGCGAGATTTGTGGCGCAACTCCTCGAGAGGGCCAAGATCAATTTGGGTATTCGATTGATGAACAAGGCTCAACCCAGTGAACTGAGTGACGAGTCGTTGAAGGTCATTAAACTGCAGGATGTACGAAAAATTATATTGGAGAAGAGCGTACATACCGAGAATATGGAGATCGACGAACCACTCCTGCAGGATGCCCTGGATCGTCTTAATAATCTGATCGGATTGGAAGATATTAAAGAGCGGATCTATCAACTGATCAATATTATACGATATCGGAGCAGGAAGAAGAATGCCATTACGGGACAATTAAATATGCATTCGGTCCTGGTAGGGAATCCCGGTACCGGTAAAACAACCATTGCCCGTATTCTTGCTGACATCTATAAGGCATTGGGTGTCCTGGAAAAAGGTCATATCCTTGAAACGGACCGGCAGGGCCTGGTAGCAGGATATGTTGGTCAGACGGCCATCAAAACGGCCAAAGTGATTGACTCCTCAATGGGCGGTGTCTTGTTTATCGACGAAGCATATTCCCTGAATAAGGTGGGGGCAAGTAATGACTTCGGTGATGAAGCCATCCAGGTATTGCTCAAAAAGATGGAAGATCACAGGGGCGAATTCTTTACCATCGTTGCAGGATATCCGGATGAGATGGAAAGATTCTTATCTGCCAATCCGGGATTGAGATCGCGATTTGATCATCATTTGCATTTTCCGGATTTCTCCAGGGACGAATTACTCGAAATCGCCAAGTCATTTGCGGCGCAAAAGGGATACAAGTTCTCCAGCCATGCTCTTGACCGGTTTTCTCTCCAATTGTCCGATGAATTTGAAAGCCGCTCCAAGCATTTTGGAAATGCACGCCGGGTGAGGCAATATGTCGATGAAATCATAAAGCAACAATCCCTAAGGTTAGGCAAAGAAAACGCTGATCATGCAGGTAGATACCTCGTCTTGCTCAAGAAGTCCGATGTAGATCTTGCCATCGAAATGATCCAGAAAAGTTACAAACACAAGAAGGGGACAATAGGATTTAAAAGGTAGAGTGAATAGAGGTATTGAGGATTGTCCCTATTATCAAATTAGACGTTGACCCGGAATTTTCAATTTCCCTCTCTTTATCTTCACAATAGACTGACTCCCTTGGTGATCAACAATAGAAAGTTCAACCATGCGTGCCGGCCCGGTAAAAGACAATGTCTTAGACTAGAAAAAGTTGATTGAATGCCTTGTCAAACTTTCTTCGCATTCTCATTGTACCAGAATAGATTATGTGAACAGGATAAACCTAATTCAATGTCCATTTTAATGAGCATGTCTATTACTGGTCTTTATCATTCCATTGGAATTTCAACCTCTTCATTCCAAATGTATTTGGCAAACCATTGCCAGTTGTGCCAGGTAGCCACCAATCGCTCTTTAGGCTTATTGATACCGTGTCCGAATCCTTTATAGATGATTAGTTTGGTCGGTACATCATTATCCTGTAAGCCCTGGAATAATTCGTAGGCATTCGGTGTAGGCACCCTTCTGTCAAATTCTCCATGCTGGATCAAGGTGGGGGTAGAAGCATTGTTGATATTAGTCATGGGAGAGGTCTTTTCATAAATTTCTTTATCCGACCAAGGAGTGGCCTTCAGGTATTGCCTTGTAAAGGGATGAATATCGGTATTGACATAATATGTCATCCAATTGGAAATTCCGGCACCTACCGAAATCGCCTTGAATTTGTCAGAGTTAGTGGTTAAAAAGGCGGAGATATACCCTCCCTGGCTCCAACCCATGGCTCCGACCTTTTCGCCATCGATGATTCCTTCATCTTCCAGTTGCCTGACTCCGGACAGCACATCCCAGGCATCTCCGACGCCCAGGTTTCTGACATTCAATGATCTGAAAGCCTCTCCGTAGCCGGCCGATCCGCGATAATTCGGTCTAAGAATCAGGGCTCCCTTATTCAGCCACTGAAGCATGGGATAGACGTATGACGGGGCTGGAGCGGGAGTTGAAATCCCTGTAGGCCCCCCATGAATAATTACGAGCAATGGATATTTTTTATTTGGATCGTAATCTTGAGGTTTGTGTAACACACCTTCAATTTCTGTCCCATCTTCACTTTTCCATGTGATCATTTCACTCTGAGCAACATTCCAATCTTCAATTTGCCTGGTAGATGAAGTGATCTTTTTAGGATTCACCATTGGGAAATGATCCATGTAGACTTCACCCAGATCGTCATCATTACTTCCAATAAAGGCCAGTTTTGTTCCGTCATCGGAAAATGAAAGTGAACCTATTCTTTCAGGTCCCGGACCCATTACGGTTGTCTCACCGGTTGAGGGGTCTATTCGTAGCATTGGCCGTTTGCTTCTTTGCCAGGCTATGCCCATAATACCCTGCCTTTGCCAGCTCATGTTATATATGTTTTCATCAAAGTCCTCTGCTAATTCCAATAAGTTATTTCCATCGATGTCTATTCTGAAGAAATGTTCATTCAAATAATAATTCGAGGTGCTGTCATTCAGATGTGAGACGAATAAGATGGAGTTGCCATCTGGTGACCAATCTATCAATCCGTCATAGCTCAAATTACTGACTAAAAGATTGACCGTACTGTCCCGCATATTGTAGATCGAAATGTCCGCCTTGAAAAAGCTGTTTCTTAGCGGATCAGGCTGATGTTCGATGGCTATATATTTTCCATCAGGAGACCATTCAAAATCATTCACTGAAAATGTCGCACTATCGATCAGTAACCGGGCCTGGATAGCTTCGTTATAAATGGAATCCGATTCGTTATCGGGCAATGGCCGTTGGTTCAATAATTCAGGCGAAAAGTCAATGAGCCAGATTTCATTCGGACTGAATTCTTCATCCTCCACAGCATACCCTCCAAATTTGTCTTCCCGTGATTCCATCTCCTCTTTTCGATCCCTGGATTGGAGGAAGGCTATTTGACTGCCATCTGGCGACCATTCGAATCCAAACATTCCGTTTTTAGCATGTGTCATCTGGAATGCCTCGCCGCCCTCTGTCCTGATCGCATAAATCTGATTTTTATCACCCCGATCTGAAGTAAAAGCAATCCATTGGCCGTCGGGAGACCATTTTGCATTACTGCTATTTCCATCAGGATTATTAGTCAGTTGAAAAGGTTCGGAGCCATTTTTGGACAGCCACAATTCGCGATCATATCGATTCTCTTCCCAGTCAACTGAAGATTTGGTGATTACCATATGCGCACCATTCGGAGCAATAGATACGCTATTGACAGATTTCAGAGATATGACTTCTTCGAATGACGGGTTTTTTTGTGCATGAATATGATGAGCAACTACTATCATTAAAAGGGAAAGGAATACATATTTCATTTTAGTAAGCATTTGTGATCAGAGAGTATTTTGATCGTGAAATGTACAACTTTCCGTACACTGAATGCTCAATGTTCAGGATAAGTCAACAGGAACATAGCAACCTGCAATCCATCATATAATGCATGCGCAATGATCAATGGCAACAATCTTCTTTTTCTCAAAAAGTAATAACCACTGACCAAACCTTTAATAGAAATCGTCACGATACCATATGAACCCTGATGCCAGTGTACGAGACCCATAACTGATGCCGAAATAACAATAACAACAATGATCCAAAACTGGTTTTCAGACCATTTCCACATACTGGTGAGCATGAACACCCTGATCAATTCTTCGTACAGGGCAACTCCAATCCATAGGACAGGACCAAAAAACATGAACAATATAAATGGGTCACCCCGCATTTCTAAAATCAAATCCAATAATTCCTGGTTAGCATTCATTTGTAGAATGTGAGACAGGGTTCGCCTTTCGATAAAGAATAAGGCAAAATAGATTGCGGTGAGTATAATTCCCCAATAGATATCAGTAAGTAAACTTCCATTGGTTGTATTGAAATCGGAAAGAGGCTCATTTAGAAAATATTTCTTTGTCACGTAGACGATAGCAATGCCCAGACCGCCAAAAATCAAAGGATAGGCTATGAGTTCGATGCCTGCAAAGCCGGTAGTCTGATGGGTCCTCACCCAAATCATCAAGCCAAATGGTATAAATGCGATGAGGGATAAGGCCAGGATGGATTTAAATAGGTTCAAATCGAAATTTTGCACTCAGCAGTAAGAAATAATATCTCCATTCAAAGGTCGACAAGAAAAATAATTAATGTATTCTATTTCCATATACAAAGGTCTGCAGACATCGAATATTTTCCAGTTCTTTGAATGGTGTTTGGAATGGATCTCGATCCAGGATGATGAAATGAGCGTATTTTCCTTTTTCGAAGAGGCCTATCTTATCCTCCATATGAATTTGCCAGGCTGCTTTGATGGTCAATATCTTATTTGCTTTGCAAAAGGAGTAAGTTAATTATTCTGAGAAAAAAGATGGGACAATTACTGTACTCCAGAGTTTGAAGAGAAAGTTCACTAGTTTTGCCCGTTATGGATCCGTACAATCTTGCCATTGTCTTCGTCCGTCAATATATATAGACGACCCTCAGGACTTTGCACTGCCTTCCTTGAGCGCACATGATCATTGGTAAAGAGTTCTTCCACGCTGATGATCGTCTGACCATCCAGGACAAGTCTCCAGAGACTGCCACGGGATAAACCCGGTACGATGAGATTGCCATACCAGGACGGGAATTCGTGACCCGTATAAAAGGTTAATCCTGTCGGGGCTACGGTTTGCAACCAGTAGTATTGTGGCCCGGTATAAATGGGATTGGGAAGTGAGTCGGGTGCATAATCCGGGGTCCTATAACCGCCAGACGTAATGTTGGGCCACCCATAATTGGCTCCTGCTTTCAAGAGATTGATTTCATCTCCCTGTCTTGTGCCATGTTCGGAGAACCAAATTTCATCACTGCCAGGCCGGACACAAATTCCCTGTGCTGCCCGAATGCCAAATGCTACCATTCCTTCAGCCGCCTGCTGACCCAAATCAGGATTGTCCTCCGGGATACTCCCGTCCAGATTGAGCCTGTAAATGGCACCACGGGCATCGGTTACATCCTGGGCTATCGGGAGTCCCTGGTGTGCTATTTCAAAAAAGAGTCGTTCCCCTGTGGTTATGTACAACCGGTTTTTATGAATCGTAAGGCCACCGCCAAAATGCCACAGGCCTGGTACGTACGGACCCGGATTTAACAATGTCGTAATGTTCTGCAAAGAGTCCCGGATCAACCGGGCACTGACCACCTTAAGGGCAAAATTGTCCTGCTTTTGAGAGACATAGGACAGGTAGATTTTATTGTTCACTGAGAAATCAGGATCCAGGACAACATCGAGGATACCCCCATTTCCCCATATGGTTTGACCGTCCAGGGAAGTAGGGTAGGTGTACTGGGGATAGGCATAGGCCTCTATTGTAATTGGCCGAAACAAATCTTCGGGGAAGCCTTTTACAATGGTCTTTTGTTTAGAGCTCAGGTTGATCCGAAGCAGGTCGCCTTCTTTTTCACATAACAATACTTCCCCTTCATTGATGAATGCCATACTCCAGGGATGGGCGAGACCGTCAATGACCGTTTTCTTCACGGGATTAACAGACGAACTTTCTGTATGATTGCATGTGCACTCTTGACAAGAGTTCAAAAGAGATAAAAGGAGTAAGAATAGGGAAGAATAAAGTATTTCATGTCCTTGTTTCATTTGACAAAACTAGTCATTGCTTTCTTCTATTATCTACGAATGTGAAGGTTTAGGTAAATTTTAAGAATATGGGATGGCACCAGGAATCAGCACAATATATCCCTGGTATGGATATCTCCGCAGCGTTCTAAGCTGAGTGAGCCGTGATGAAATTCACCTGATTAAAATGCATTCTCCTGTTTTTCTTTTGATCTTTTTGGCAGGAGGAATATACGTTTACAATAGTGCATTGGCCTGTCTGGCTTCACGACCATCCATATTGGATTCGCCGACCTGGACCGGCCCGTTATTTAAGGGTTTCAAACAGAATTGAGCATTCTTAGGTGGATGCTTTTGTGGATCGTTTGATCAATTTCAATGCCCAGTCATAATGGCTTGAGGTTGCTGAGACCAGGTAGGATCCGAGGGATGTGCTGCCGGTCCATTTATATTTCTTTTTCTCAAATAATTCGTTGTTGCTGTGTTGCTGGATGATGGATTGAATATGGTAATAACTATCAACAAGCATTTTTTTCATTTTATTGAGCGGGATTTCACGATACTCTCTTTGAATCCATCTATTTAACTCAGGGGTTGATTTCCAAGAATATCCCTTAGCGGGCATTTCAGGTTTGTTGCCCGCCATACCTTCGGAATACCAATCCAAAAACATTAGATGCCAGTGGTGCAAATGGCCTATGACATCCCGAATATTTCTGTTGAGTGTCCCTTTTGGAAATTCCTTCTCCTGCACATTTTCAGGCAGTGCATTGATCCAATCCATAAGGTTTTCAAAGTTCTTGTTGCTCAATTGAATGAGTTCCGGCTTAGACTTGGGTCTTGGCATGGTTAGAATGTGCTTTTGATTGCGTAGCAAGATTATTCCATACCATTTTATCGGACAATGATGTCTATCCCATTTCCGACTGATCATGATCAATCCGGTAGATATAATCGCGAAAGTGTCCATCCTTTGGCCCTTGTCCATACGGCATGATCTACTTGCAAGTATTCATTGAAAAGGATTCTTTCATGAGCATTGAAAATACTCCATGCCGGCATGAGATCACATGTACGATCTCCAATACCCAGGGCGCCAAAATTGCTGACTGCAGCTATTTGACCATCCTTAATTGCAATCTCACCTCGTTGCAAATCGCCATGAATCCGGGAAAGGTCTCTTTCGGATATTATTGAGCTAATGAATTGGCCAGAGATCCCGCGAGCCCTTGGTCATGTGAGCCTACACCTACCCCTGCAATTGTGCTTTTATCAGGGATTAAAATTCAGATGGGATTGTCCGTGCCCAAATCAACATATCCGCGGATCTTTTGGCTTACGGAAGTATGAGTACCGACCTTCGATTTCTCTTCCCATGTACATGCATTAAAGGAAACAGTAGTGAAATTAGGACGGCTCCGCCGATATACTTCACGGTATTCATTGTACTCGATTCGCGAGAATTACAAAAAATACAGTCGGACTTTGTTCTATGAAATGGACGAAATGTTATTGCAGAAGGCCTGGCTGACAGATCAATTCGTTACTTCGGCTCCAGGGACATCACGTAATCGAAGCTTTCATTCAAGAGTGCAATTAATTGTTGATGATCGTTCAGCATTTCTTCAGGAATGAGTATGTACCCTCTCATGACCGCATTATATGATCTGAATAGGGTAGTATTCAGTTTTTCAAAGTATTGATCTTGTCGATCTTTAGAAAAGCGTATTCCCAAATCCCCTGCCTTATTGAGCAATGAAAACATATGACCATTGGCAGATGTATGGGGCATCGCCTTTCCCTTTCTTTCAAACCTTGGACATTGCGCAACCAGTTCATCGTATATTTTTAAGTTTTTCTCCCTTTTTTCTTTGCTCACTTTTCCGGAATTAGATTAATCGATCCATTAAGATAATAAGATGAATAATTATTTGGTCAGGATCATTTTTTTGAATTGCACCTGACCCAGGGCCCGTACTTCATAGAAGTAGACCCCGGAAGGTCCCAGGATGTCCCTGTCGACATTGAACCCATGTGTACCAGCGGGAAAATGATCCGAAGTTGATGAAAATACCTCTCCCGACCAATCGGAAATCGTTATCCGGACTTCAGCTGCTTTCGGGATTGAGAATCTGATACTCGTTTTTGTTTGGAAAGGATTCGGTCTATTCTGGAGTAATAGGAACTGTTCTCTGGTTTCAGTTACATCCATGATCAGGGAATGTGGTTTTAATTGTTCATCGTAGAGTCTGGATTCCAAAGTTGAATGCGATAGTTTCACGGAATGTGAAAGATGACCGTCCATTTTTGCCCTGAAGACGAGTGTAAACAGGGCCTCATTAGAGTGAACCGGCTCGTCGTGATGCCAAACGATTACTGTGTGATCTCCGGTAAATCTCACCTGTTCTTGATGGATCTTTAAAGCACCACCTGAAACTTTTACAAACTCAAGTTCACCGGATTGAATGGCCATTTGAAGTGCAGCTATATTAAGGCGCTCATTACTGCGTACCGGAACTTCGACTATGTCTCCCTCACTAAAATCCTGATTGAATGTATATAGCTGTTTTACAGAATTCGATCTGGAAAGTACCTGCAAGGAATTGGCAATCGCATTCCCACTAACATCACCGGTCTTGATTCCAAAGAGGTCGACATCGACAAATGTTTTATCCAGGTTTCGGATGAGTATTTCTTCCCTGGCCTTAACAAAGTCATCTGGATGCTCAAGTGCTTGATTGGCATCAATAAATCTCCAGGAAGCATTTTTTTGAAAAAATTCCTGATATCCCAATAGGGCTCTTCTTAGTGCTACAAGATCCAGTACGCTCAGTCTTCCATCATTATTGACATCAGCAGCGATCATTTCATAAGGACTCGAAAATTTTTCAAGACCGAGTATATGACGCTGGATAAGAACGAGATCAAGGGCGGAAACTCCATTCAGTATGTCGTCTGACTTAGTCGCTTTAACCCGGTAATCCTGATACATGGGAAGTGATTGGAAAGTATATGATCCGTCTGACATAGTCATTTGGCTTCTACCGGCCACATCCACCCGGACATCCTCAATCTTATCATCATACATCGTGAAGACCTCTCCCATAATTGATGCTTGACTACCACCGCATATTCCGGAATTGTCAGCAATAGTCAGTGAAACATTGCAGGAAGCCAAATTTCCGGACTTATCCCTGGCAATTACTTCATCAGTGAATGGCTGTCCAGCCAAATTGGCCAGAGCCACACAATTCAATGTCTTCGAAGAGACCAGCGAATCATTTTCATCCATAAAGTAGATGTCATCCAGTGCACAGTTGTCCTTAGCTCCAAGATCAAAGTCACTGGCCCATATGGTGATCGTTCCACTTGAAGGCATCAGGACTGAACTTAAATCCCGGATACAATAAGGCGCAGGTGGAATTGTGTCCAAAATCACGAGGTCCTGACGACACTCAGAAGTATTTTCACATTGATCTGATACCTTCCAGTGAATGCTATAATTTCCAACCATTAATTCTGATGTCTCTAATCGCATGAATTCTCCTCCTCGTCGTTCGAAATGATCCCTTAAATTATTCTGATCATCGAATATTGAAGCTGACCACCAGAGATCTTCGGATGGACAAGTTCCTCCATCCCCGGCCCTATTTTCTATCAGTACAGGGATTGTACAATGATCATTAATGTAACCAATTACCGGATCGGAACAGGAATTGAATTTGGGAGCTTCCTCATCCGTGATTTTTATAATTTGTTCGTACTTATAGATTCCAATTTCCTCAACTGTTTTATAGCGATAGTATTCCTCACTCTCACAGCGATCTTTGACAAATTCAATTGTATCCTGAGAGACAAATTGTGTATTTGGTATATAAGAACACCAATCAATAATCGTCCATGTGCGAACGACCTTGTTACAACTGCTGTCCTGAGGTCCCAGGATGAGATCTTCGTAGCTAATGGCCACGAGCCCACACTCAGGCCGGTCGTATTCGGGAGTGTCAAAGTTATCATCTATGCACGTCACCGGATCATATTCCCTGCATTTCTCTTCTAATTGATTGGAATACCAGACCGTACAACTGTCACCTTTCTGTTCGTATAATATAAATTCATCGATGTAGCCACCATTATAATTCTTGGGCCACCTGATCTCATATGGATCAAACCGGTACGTTGTATCCGGTGAGATAGAAATACGCTGAACAACTGGCGGCAAATTTGATCCTTCAATGGACCAGATCCTGTTAATGAATCCCTGTCCACATAATGAATCATAATGACTGACATCATCGACGAATGAAAATTCTACCTCGGTACAAATTGCCTCATATGTCGGGTATCCCGTATACTCAGGTAAGACAGATTCATGACAACCAATGGTTTGGTCCGAAATGGCGAGTTTGGGTTCTGATTTATCTTCTATCAAAACCGTGGACCAGCAAATCGACTGATTGCCAAAATCATCGAAGTAAGTCAATTGGACAGGAATGGGCTCGCCAATATCCTGACAACAGAATTCAAGGGCAGAAGTGCTGACGGCCATAATCGATTCTTCGTTGCAGAAGAATTTTCCATCCAGTCTCTGAGCCAGTACAAGAATGATTTCCCCACATGCATCATAAGAGCCCTGATCAAATAATTCCAGAGGGACCAGTACGCGACCACCATCCAATAATCCGTAGTCCTCAATCAGCGATACATTGATTTGATCCCTGCAAATCACATGTGGTTTGGCGACATCCAATACGAACAAGGTCATTTCATGAACTGCCGGGTTACCACATTGATCGTATGCAGTGATTTCCAATTTGGATGAGCCATTGGGAATGTTGTGAATCAACCTGAAATTCTCCGGATCAGCATCGACGTCTTGACCATTCAATCGGTAGGTGTATCGAATATCCGAAAGTGCAGTACAATTATCCGTCAATTCATCAAATACAGGTACTTCAAAAGATACAGCACATAACTGTGCATTTACATTCCTGATGATCCTGAATATTTTATCGATATCCACCTGAATCAAACTATCCGGATCAATCATTTGACCATTCAATAATATACTATCCGGGTTGATCACCTCAAGGTTGGACTGAATGATATTAAATTTGGGAGCCTCCGTATCCTTTCGTTCGACAATTTGATGGAACCCCTTTATTTCGCCCTTGCACCAATCGAGTAGTGTCCAGGTCCGGAAAAGTTTGCTTGTACCCAAACATCCATCCTGGAAAACATCATTGTATTTTACACTGAAGTTGCAGGTAATGGATGTATCGATCGGAAGGAAATTTGCAACAGTCGTATCGATGAAGGTGGAATCCAGAAGAGTGTCCTTTTTAATCCAGGTTGTATTGACCCATAATCCATTGATCAGGAGGCTAGTGTCACGATTGGTCTCTTCAATTCTGACTAAGGTCTCCACAATAGTCAAATCAATACTATCCTTGAGGACATATGGATAAGCAAATGGAATTCCTTCATTATGCCCATTTTGAAGAAGATCATCAGGATCCAGTATCTCTGACCAATATTTGGCAATGCTCGAAGGTGTAAAATCAAAGTCTCTGCATCGATTGATAACAATGGTATCCAGATAGGCGATAGAATCAATGACCCCTGAAGATCCCGGGCTTAATACAACATTTGGGTCTATGGGCACGGTTAGTACCGAATGTTCGAGAATGAGGCTGGTCTGCTTTTGGTCATCGGCAAAAAAGTCACCATAATATCTGAATACCTGTTGGATCGTATCGCAGAGACTTCCGCTGATTTCCTTTTGCACATTGATGTTTTCATATGTAGCAAGGCATTGCGTTGATAACAGATCTCTGACTTTTTGTTCACTCGGGAGCAATGCACCTGGGATGTCTGTCGTACAGCAAATTGTATCTGTTAGTACCATAGGTGCTGGTATCGACCTGGCCTTCAGATTTATCGTACCCCAACACGTACCCATCGTGCAGGTGTCCGTGATTTCATAGATCAGATCCCGTTCCATAAATCCTTGTACATTACTTAAATCCAAAAAAGTGCCGTCCGTAGTTTTGATGGAAAGTGTCATAAAAGCCGTTTGGACCGGACTTGTATAGAATGCATCCAATGGCAACTCAGAAATGTCACAATCAGGTCCTACTGTCACATTGATCATGCCGGGACAGGCCAGGCTATTATCCGTAGGGTGGGCGAAAACGACGACCTGACGTGCTGTACTTTCACAAGATGAGCATTGTGTAGCGACCCAATAGGTAGTGCTCATTCCCGGTTCCAGGTTTGGCGTCGCATAGGTATTTATGCCGGTGGCCAAAAGAATTCCACCTGAGGTCGGGTCACCGCCGTACACGTTATAGGTAGGACTTGTACCCTGTATGGATATATTATCGAGGGCGATATCTTCATCACCGTCCTCGAGATTGAATGTAATCCGTAAGGTGATGGACTGTCCGCTATGAATGATGGGGATATTGAATGGCGCAAATGAATTTGTAATTTCAGGCCCGTCTCCAATGCCATCAAAATCAGTATCAATTCTCGGCGCACTATTCAATCCTGTAGAGCTGCTTTCGATATGAATGCCATTGATAAATGGACCACCATCTACGTTGTAGTCAATATGAACAAAATTATTATCGGAAAGAGAGCCGTCCCAGTCTTCATTGCCATCGCTGGCATCGTCTTCAGCGATAAAGACAGAAAGCTCCAGGTTGCACAGCCCCCTGATATCGGCAGGTTCAAATGTCATAGTAACCCGGGCTGGCCCGCCTTCCGCATCGACATCCTGGACTCCCCACCAATAGTTTCCCTGAATATTGCTGAGGTCTTTTCCATCAACGGAAGTATTTGATCCGTCAGTCCGTATAAAGTAGTCGGCATCACCATCGCTGAATTCTGTAATTGAAGTATTATAACGGGAACCATTCCCATCCGTTTCAAAATCCTCCATTAGTACATTAGATGCGGCACTAAATGGAGCTATTGTGCCACTGCCGGGAGCTTCGCAAATGGTGACATCCTTAAGAATTGGGGCCGGTGTGGCAACCGGATGACAGATATTGATCAACAGAGAACCAGCATCGTCTCCCATGTTATTATTTAGCGGATCATCCAGGTCAGGTGCCAATGGACCTCCCGGTGCGAGGGCACCATAAATAATCTCTGCATTGTTGGTCAAAGTTGTTCCGGAATAATGTGGATCCAGTATTAGTTTTATGACAATGACAGTGTCTTCTCCGACTGCCAGAGACTGAATATTGACGAAGGTAGAATCTGGCATCCACTGGGGAGTATTAATAGAAGGATCATAAAGCAGACCTGTCGGGATGTGATCCTCTACAATGATATCGTATGCTGTGGTCTCACCGGAATTTATGACCGTTAGATCAAAACATACGGTGTCACCAGGGGCTATCATGGTACTTTGTCCTGAGTTAAGGGATTTTTCCAATTCCAAATCGAAAAGAGGACAATCCGGAGTCATGAAGCTGATCATTTCTTCACATACATTCATTGGAGTGGGCGTGATACATGAAAGGTTGTCATTTACAAGGTCGAAGGAATGGGCAATCGGGCCGGTCCAGCCTGAGTCCTGTTTTTGAAGCGAATGCATGCCGGAAGAAGTTCCACTCTCTGAGACACCAATGTCCTGACTGGTCATGCCTGATGCCGGACCATTATTAGCCACAAATGATCCTTCATAGCTAATGAATTCAATGACCGAGTTGTCAGGAGCGACCAGGGCTATACCATCCGGACCATTTTGTATTCCGGGAATCAAGAAGTAACTGGCCCCACATCCACTACCTGCATCTGTAGTGATTCCGGATAAGCCGGAAGTCGTGTATGAATTGCCATTACTTCCATTATAAAAGTTCAACTGGTATCCGGTCAGATCAGTGCCTGCCGGGGTTGTGATTTCTACACCTTCATTAACATCCGGGCCGCTATTATCGTAGTGAATCTCACTGATAAAAATGCCTGTATTCAATGTAGTGCTGCGGTCGTCACGAACGGTGAGCTGGCTGACCTGACCTGTTCCCTGAACGGGGATATCCACAAAAATCGTATCGCCATCCATGGCCGGATATGGTAATGTTGTAATAATCATCGTATCGATCATGACCAAAAAGGAATCGCCTATGGTGTTGAAAGTATCGATCTCAAACTTGATCTGGTAGCCAGCATCTTCAAGACATGTGGTTTCAACCAACCGGATGTCTAAATCACAATCGGTCGGACAGAAAGGTTGTTTGTATTTTATGGTATCGCTGCACAATGTCAAAGGAATCGAAAGATTACAACTCAATCCGGAATTGTAGGTATCATAGGATTGAGTGGCAGGTCCAATCCATGAAAGATCAATCAGTTGAAGCGACTGGCCAAGTGGTGTAGTGGTCGATTCATTCACTATGATGTCCTGGCTAGTCATACCTGATGCAGGACCATTATTCGCTATGAAACTTCCTTCGTAACTCAAAAATTGAATCACATCTCCCATTGGGTCCAGCAAAGCCATTCCGTCAGGTCCGTTTTGCATCGATGGGATAGGATAAAAGATTGCGCCACATGTTTGTTGAGAAGCAGTGATGATACCGGTTAGATTGATGGCACTACCATAAGTATTCCCATTACTTCCGTTATACAGGACTATTTGATATCCTGCAAGATCTACTCCATGTGCCCCGGAAATCTCAACTCCCTCATTGACGTCTGTTCCAACATTGTCGTAGTGTATCTCTGAAATAAATATAAAAGGCTTCTTCTGTTGTGTGTTCCGGGATGCTGTATCCACAAAAGCCAGCTCCATCATACCCATTGCATCACCAGACATATTTGCTGACAACATAAACTGTGAGCCGGATGGTGGATAATGCAGAGTATCAACGAATACTCCATTCATGGCAATAGCGAATGCGTCACTACATCTGTCTGTATAAACAATACTGATCAACAAGTCATAAAATCCATTATTGGAGCAAATGGTATCCAGAATATTGAAATCCAGTTGACAACACTTTGTGATCGTTACATCGACTGAAATAACATCAAAGCATCCATTCACTGCATATCTGATAAAATATCTGCCATTTGAACTGATAACACTTGAAATAGGATTGACATTATTAACTGCTTCTAATGAATCTGTGTGAAAGGTGATTTGTACCGCACCGATGCTGTTATTGATATCGGTCAAAACCAATGTAGACAGATCCACCTGCTTTGAAGGACAAACATTGAATTGCGGAGCAACAGGTGCCAATACAGGCCCCTTGACAGTCACGGTCAACATGGTCGTATCGATACATCCCATATTGGAGCTGTCCCTGACAAAGTACGTAGTGGTCATTATCGGAGCCACTTTTTTGGAGATGGTATCCGGGTAGATGCCTAAGGTGGTACCATATTGGGTGTTGTTCATATTGCCGGTGACCAGGGAATCGAGCAGGACGGAATCTCCCGTACAAAT
>JANQHF010000030.1 GCA_028282725.1 Saprospiraceae bacterium | reverse complement strand
TCATATCAGCACCATTAGTTGTCCCATTAGTATTGGTACCTGTCACGCGATAGTGGTAGGTAGTATTGGAAGCGAGTCCTGAGATAGATGAAGAGACGGAGGTATTTGTGCTGCCAGTAACGGGGCTCTGGTCTGCGGTTACGGTAGTCCCGTAGCTTGTAGTTAATCCGTATTCAAAAGTGACGGTAGTACTGCTGTTATTGGCATTGACAGTACCATTTAATGTAGCTCCTGATGTGCTAATACCCGTCGCGGCATTTGTTGTGGCAGTGGGCGGACCGGTTGACAAGGTTGTAAAGGTCATATTACCTCCATAGGTTGTGCCATTCATGTTAGTCCCGGCAACCCTATAGTGATAGGTAGTACCGGAAGAGAGACTCGAAACAGTCTTCGATACTGGCATATTGGTATTTCCGGTGACAGGACTTTGATCTGCCGTTACCGCATTTCCATAACTTGTAGTGGTACCATATTCAAAAGTAACGTTAGTACTGCTGCTATTGGCATTCACCGTACCGTTCATGGTAGCTCCTGTCGTACCAATACCACTGGGAGCATTCGTACTCACGATTGGTCCGACTATCGTCGTGAAGGTAAAGTCAGCCCCGTAATCCGTGCCATATGCATTGGTGCCTACAGCCCTGAAGTGATAGACTGTTCCTGGAACTAGTCCGGAAATTGTTGAAGAAACAAGGATGCTCGCATTGCCAGTGACCGGGCTTTGGTCAGCGGTCACCGTAGTCCCGTAACTCGTGGTTGTTCCATACTCGAATGTAACTGTCGTCGAGCTGTTTTTCGCGTTGACAATTCCATTTAACGTGGCTCCTGTACCAGTCACATTTGTTGCAGGATTTGTTCCGACCGTCGGTGGACCTGCAGTCGAAAAGGTTTGATCACTTCCGGTGACAGTACCGTTCACATTGGTCCCAATCACCCGGTAGTGGTAAGTGGTATTTGGGGTCAGTCCCATAATCATAGCACTTACCGTCGTATTGGAACTACCCGTAACAGGACTTTGATCTGCCACGACGGTGGTGCCATAAGAAGTAGACAAGCCATATTCAAATGTGACGGTGGTCGGGCTGTTGTTTGCGTTCACAGAACCAGTCAGGGTAGCGGCAGTATTACTGATCCCAGTCGGGGTCCCGGTTGTTACGGTCGGGGGAAGCGTATTGCCATTATTCGATATTTCTTCTATATCAAATTCGATGCATTTATCATGGCTGAGCCCATAAGCATGAACACAGACTAAAAGGCCAATCAAGGTGATCAGAATCGTTCTGATATCACTTTCGAATTTTCTAAAATCCATATTGAAACAACCGTTTAGATATAAATGATATGTAGGAATAAAAAGGGTTTGCGTGAATGATATGGGTCAATAATTAAAGTGATTCTAATCAGAAAAAGAGTACTCTGCCTCAGAGCTGTGCCCATGATGTATCGGGTAAAGAGGCTTCAAATTACTGCCCACTTAAGAACTCTAGTAAATACCCTTGAGCTCTTTTCTTGTATTCCGGATAATTTGCCGAACAATTGCATTACCTGATATGAGACCCTTCCTGTTGTACTGTATCATATTATTTTTCTCTATTCCTTGTGGAGCAACGACATATTTTGTTTCGACTTCCGGAAGTAATGCAAACGATGGTCTGAGTATTTCCACTGCTTTTGAGACCTTACAACATGCAGCAGACATTGTACTAGCCAGGGATTCTGTCCTTGTGGAAGATGGAGTCTATACGGGCTTTGCCCTATGGTCCGGTGGGACGGCGCTCGAGCCAATTGTATTTAAGGCCCTTGGATCAAATGTTTTGATCAATGCCCCCGGACCCACGACTGATGGCATCAATGTAGAAAATGCGGATTACGTGATCATAGATGGATTTGTTGTCAATGATCAACCCAGGAATGGAATCCGATTGGCCTTAGCAAATCATTGTGTTGTGCGCAACTGTCGGTGCGACAACAATTTCGAAAGAGGAATCTTCACGGCCTTCACAGATGCTATCATTATCGAATACAACATTTGTTCAAATTCCACTGATGAACACGGAATTTATGTGTCCAATAGTTCCGACAGACCCATCATAAGATACAATGAGTGCTTTGGTAATAACAATATCGGCATTCATCTGAATGGCGATTTGTCCGCAGGGGGAGATGGGATCATCTCAGACGCTCAAGTCTATGGGAACTACATACATGACAACAATCTTGCGGCCGGTATCAATATGGATGGCGTGGCCAACCCAATTATTTATAACAACCTGATCGTCAATAATCATTTTGCACAGGGAATCGCCTTATTTCAGCAAGACGGTGCTATAGTGACCTCCGGAGCGAAGATTTATAACAATACAATCGTGGTCCCGAGCGATGGCCGCTGGGGTATCCTGATGACTCCCGGGGCCAATGAGAATACAGAAATACACAACAACATCATTATCAACTTGCATGCCTGGCGAGGTAGTATCAGTTGTGAGTCAACCGTTAACCTGTCCAGTGACTACAATATTCTCAGCAATAAAATGAGTAACCAGGGAGACGGTGTTTCCATAACGCTCCCTCAATGGCAGGCTCTAGGTATGGATAACAATTCTCTCCTGGCGGATGTATTGGAAGATATTTTTATGGATCATCTAAATCAGGACTTTCACTTGAAGTCTGATGCCCAAGCTGTAGATGCCGGCAATGGAACCCTGGTTTCTGCTATTGTCTCAGAAGATCTCGATAAAAACATCAGGCCTGGCGGATCAGATATTGATATAGGAGCTTACGAATTTCAATCCCTGGTCACATCTACGAGCTATGAATTAAATACAAATGACATTCAATTATTTCCGAATCCTGTAGCCGGCGTCCTGAATATTGAGGGTGATTTCGAAGATTACAATATTGAGATTCTGAATACGAATGGTCAAATCGTGCAGACTTTGACGGGCTCATTGAGTCCCCTAAATATCAACGTGAGTACCCTTGGAGCAGGATTATACTTCTTACGCATTCGTAAAATTGGAAATAATGAACTCTCGGTCTTTTCCATTGTGAAGAAATGAAAGCTTGGGTATTTTAGCAATTTACATGGTGAGTCCCCTCCTCGATAACAACTTATAAGGACAGACCAAATAAAAATTATCCACTACTATCCTTCATCGATTCAACATATATAGACTGTGATGGAAATGCATATGAAATGTCCAGATCCTGGACAAGATGCAAGAAAGACAGGATCAATTCGTGTCGGGTCTTTAACTCCACCTTCCATTCCCCTGTATTAATAAAACAGTACACTAATATATTTAGTGAACTTGCAGCCATGTCATTTAAGTGTACTTCGAAATTGTCATTGGCGACCATTGGATGTTCTGTCAACAATTCGCGAATACCTTTGACAAATTCTTCGATTTTTTCTGGTGGCGTATTGTAGGTAATGCCAAGTACAATTTTGAATCTTCTGTAATTTCGAAGACCAATATTATCGATGACCTTATTTGCCAGCATCCCATTGGGAACATAATATAGAGAATCAGCGAATGATCGAATCCTCGTGGAGCGGACGCCTACTTCTTCTACAACCCCCTCTGAATCATCAAAACTTATCCAGTCACCTACCTGGAATGGACGATCAAGAAAGATCATCAATGAACCAAAAAAGTTCTTTACGGTATC
Source organism: Saprospiraceae bacterium (assembly GCA_028282725.1). GTDB lineage: Bacteria > Bacteroidota > Bacteroidia > Chitinophagales > Saprospiraceae > JAJRXG01. The sequence goes on along the minus strand of JANQHF010000030.1, from coordinate 21,253 downwards.
CTGGGCAGCCAGGGCCAATGCCAGACCTCCAATCGAGATACCTGCAAGAAGAGCCGTCACATTGACATCCAGGTAATCCAGGATATAGATAATTCCTATTGCCCAAATCGCTCCATAAACAAGCCGTCTCAAGATGGGTAAAAGTTGATCATCCATTGTACTGGCAGTCCGCTTGGTAATATCTTCGATGTAATAGAGTATCAAACTGGCGGCCTGTATGAAAAAGTAGACCACAAGGACTATAGAGGCAATGGTAAACATCCTGACCAGCTGTGATCCAAAGACGATAGGTAAATGAAGTATGGGAGAAAAAAACAGAATGAATCGAATTGATATCAGTAGCCCAATAATCCTGGTCGATTTTGAAATAGGTTGATCAACCGATTCAGGAAGTCCGAAATATCGCTTAAGTCCCCTGGTGAACAGACGTTGTACGATCCACCTGAAAACCAAATAAATGATCCAGGCAGATATCACTAACACTAAGAAGCCAAAGTATTGAAAGAGCGTGAGCCCCAGTACTGAATATTTCCATATTGGATCGGAAAAATAGCTCATGAAATCACTTCCCCATGGGTAGACCATTTTGTAAAGAGCTTCTGCTTGTTCTGTAGTCGTGGTGCTATACAACCATCTTCCGTCAATTCTTTCAACATAGATCCGGGGCTCTATCCTGGTCAGAAAATAGATAGGTTCTTCGAGTGTGCTATCAATGAAATCTGACTCTTTTGGTACTCTATTCAGATCGATATAGTAACCTTTCCCATCCAGGAATCCTTTCAGCATGATAGCCACTCTCTCATTATCGAGATCTGTATCCGGGAAGGACAAAGCAGCTCTGCCCGGATCATAAGAGTCTTGTTGCAGATAATAAAGATGGTTATAAATAGCTGAGTACGGTGAGATATCTACCTGGGAAGAATCTATTTGGGCAATAGATGTAGTGGTGAAGAAGAAAAGAAATAATATGAAGGTTGATCGAATTATACACATTTTACGAAGTACGTTAGATTTACTGGAATGGCCTATGAAGGGATGAGAAAGTTGTAATGGGAATACCTTGGTGTTTAATTCAACATAATCCATTCTATTTAAGAAACCATGGCAAGCAATTCTTGTTTCGACAATCCGTCGAGTCCAAAGGTCTGTAGTGTACGCTGGGCCTCTTTTTTGTAGTCGCGTTCCAACAAGATGGAGACAATTTGAATAATTGCATCCATGACGGGGGTTTGTACGCCAACCACCTTTGCCAGGTCGGTCAACAAAACCAGTCCATAACCAACATCCTCCGTGAAGTATCGATAGTCAATTTTGGTTTGGGCGACAATTCCTTTAAATCCGGGAGCACGACTGTAACCGGTGTCGTAGTTGTTTTCGGTCATATATCCTTGCATTACACCTATTTCCGGATCGGATAAAATATCAAGTCCAAATGCCTGGGCTATTGCCACCCTTTCGTCGTCCACAGCCTTCATTAATCGTCCACCGGCAGGTGTAACGCCTTCCTCGTAAAAAAGAAAGTCTTCAGGTGATTCTATTCTCCCAACATTTAAGAGGGAAATGGCAGGATGGATGACGTTATTGCCATTCTGCAAAATAGTTTGGAGCACATTTTCGTAAAGAATTGACTCAGGATAAACGGATCTGAAAATCTTATAAATCTCCTGATTTTTTGAAGCAGGCAAGGATGCAATGAATAATCCCCCCTTGAGTTTTAAATATACATGAACTTCACCGGGACCTTGAATACGACATGCATAGGGTAATGTGCTGGTTTCCGCAACAGTAATTGCATCGTCTGATATTGCCATCCCAAGCTCTTTTTTAAATACCAGCGCACCTCCGTTCGTCCCCGGACAAATTATAACTTTCTGTCCAGGTTGCATTACCTTTTTGTATTCCTGAGCCATCGGTACATGAGCATAACTCGGTCCAACTACATAAATTACATCTGCATCCTGCGTTGCCTTAAACATATCATGTCCTGCATAAGAAATCGGTGCAAAACCTTCAACCTCCCCCGTGGCCTTTATTCCTTTGGCATCTGCAATGGCATCTATATTGGAATGAAATTCAGGGAAATCAAAGATGTTGACAACGTTGCCATAAAGCGCGCAATCTGCTGCAACGGCACAACCACCATTACCTGATCCCAAAACAGCTATATTCATATGATGAGCATTTTATTTTGGTAATATAAGTGAGCTGGCAGTAAATAAGTAAATCGCGTCTATACAAAGTTGTCGAATTGCAAACAACTTATTTTAACTCAATCACTAAGTATACTCCTTAAACGCAATTGGAGCTGCAAGACACTCATCAGGAATTCCAAAAGCATTTACCAATCCTTCAATATCGGGACGCAAATCCTGGATAAGCTTGGTCCTGATCTTTCGGATCGCCTTGGATTTGATACCTTCTATAAAGTCATTTTCCAAATACCAGCCATGATGGAGATAAATGGTATGCAAACCAAACAATTGAAACATCCTGTTTAAAATGGGTTTCAAATGATCCGGTGCATCCCCTATTTTATTTCGAAATGATTCAAGTGTGATTTTATCGATATATGAGTCTGCCAGTTCCATAAGATGCATTTGTGTTTTCAGAAATACATCATGCGGATCCACTTTTCGCTTCAAGTACTTTCTCATTCTTTCACTGAGCTTTATCAGAGTTTTTTCAAATCTGAATTCAAATGCTTCTTCGATAAATTCTGTGGATACGAGGTGGCCGTAATCCGAATTTCTTTTCTGAATAAAATTGAATTCGGACAATTTGTGATTGGCCTTTTTTAGTAAGTACCGGATCAATGCACGATTGCCTTCCTCATGGAAGGATTGTTTGAATTCAGTCAGTACTCCTTTTGCCACCAATTGCATCAGTACCGTATTGTCTCCTTCGAAGGTGGTAAATATATCGCTGTCCGCTTTTAATGCACTCAACTGATTTTCTGTAAGATAACCCTTGCCTCCGCAGGCCTCACGGCTCTCCTGAATGGTATGGGTCGCATGCCAGGTAGCTTTTGATTTCAAACCTGCGGCCAATGTTTCAATCTTGCGATGATCCGTACCATCGTCTGCGACTTGCCGGTCAGCCAGGTCATGCAAGGCAAAATCGTAAGCATAGGTGTGGGCCAACGCAGGAATGAGACGCTCCATGTGGCTGGGATAATCCATGATCAGAAATTCAGGGTGTTCCGGTTTTGCCTCAAATTGTCTTCTCTGCAGGGCATATTTGATCGCAATGGTGAGCGCTTTTTTAGAGGTGCTCACTGCTGCCAGACCAACACTGATTCTTCCAACTACCAGAGCTCCCAACATCGTAAAAAATCGCTTGGCAGGATTTTCAATCGGACTGTGGTAGGATCCGCTCTCACCGATTTTTCCATATCGATCCAGCAAATTGCTCGCCGGTACACGCACCTGATCAAACCATATCCTGCCGTTATCGACACCATTCAAGCCTAGTTTGTAACCTCCATCTTCAATTTTAATTCCTGGAAGTGTCACTCCTTTCTGATCTCTGACAGGAACGATTACAGCATGCACACCATGGTTTTCCTCATTCACGATTAATTGTGCAAAGACAACTGCCAGCGTAGAATGAAGGGCATTGCCTATATATTCTTTTCCTGCCTGGAATCCGGGAGAATGAATGATGATCTCCTTTGTATCATGATCATAGGTAGCGGTAGTCTCCAATCCCTTTACATTGGAACCATGTCCCGTCTCCGTCATGGCGAAACAGCCCAGTAACTCAGCTTTGTGCATAGGTTCGAGGTACTTCCGGTGATGCCGCTCGGTACCGAGTAAATACAGCGCTCCTCCAAAGAGCCCAAATTGAACCCCAAATTTGACGGTCATGCTCAAATCAGAGAAAGCCAGCATTTCGAAGACGATCATGTGATCTCCCTGTCGCTCACCACCTCCGTATTTTTTGGGGAAGGAGTAAGCGCTCACTCCTTGTCTTGCCAATTCCTTTACTTGTTCGAGGACGCGAAGCCGGTATATGTCCTTATCAGGCTCGTGTTTGAGTTGAAACAGGGGATCTCTCAAAAGTTGACGAAGGCGATTTTTAGTTTGCGCATAACGACCGTCCAGCAGCTTGGATAGTTCATCCACATCAAACGAAATATCTATGGACTCACTACCCGCCAACGGGTCAATTTGATCCAACAATAGTTTGGCGCTCACAGGATTATCTATGGCAAGAGCGTGTTCCAATTCGACGAGGGAATCGTAAGTTTCTTTCGATAGCTGCTCACCACTTGTCCCTGCACTACTGATCCTCATTCCCAATTCGACAAGGGCGGATTTCTGCTGATGATCCAGGTCGGATGCCTTTGCCTTGATTGCGTTCAACCAGGATTTAAAAACTTCTTCAGGCGGTGGTTGAGACGGATCCGTCCAGTGATTCAGATATTCCTTGTCACTTTTGGTGAGCAAAGTCATATTGGCCACAATGCTCCTGATGAATTTCATTTCAGACGGGCTCAGGACAGAATCCGCCCATCCTACATAAAACAGGGGTAAGACGGCAAGGATTCTTTCATTGATCGAACGGGTCGTTATAGCTTCCATAGTTGAATACGTTAAGTTTCATTTGGACGTAATATGAACAGAATAGAGACGATTGAACAATAAAACTTTTATGTTTTTCTTCCTTTACAAAAAGGCATCATAACATTGTGGTCTAAATTCATATCATGTCGTCGCTAATTAATAAAGTTGCAATTGTCACAGGTGGTTCACGAGGAATTGGAAAAGGAATTGTACATAAATATGTGCAGGAAGGGGCTCAGGTGATATTTTCGTATCGGTCCTCCCGGGAAGAGGCTGACGAAATTGTCGATTCCCTGGGCTCCGAAAAAGTCGTTGCCGTACGGTCAGATGCCAGCAAAGGTGAAGATGCACAACAACTGGTACAATCTGCAATTGACCACTTCGGACGAGTCGATATCCTGGTGAACAATGCCGGTATTACCAAGGACAACTTGATGTTGAGGATGTCCGAGGACCAATGGGATGATGTGCTCAAAGTAAATTTGAAATCTGTATTTCTCCTGACAAAAAGCATTATGAGGACAATGCTCAAACAAAGATCCGGGTCCATAATTAATATGAGTTCGGTAGTCGGAATTTTTGGGAATGCCGGCCAGGCCAACTATGCTGCATCCAAAGCTGGCATCATAGGTTTTTCAAAATCCATCGCCAAGGAGGTGGGGTCCCGTGGCATTCGGTGTAATGTCGTAGCACCAGGATTTATCGAGACTGAGATGACGGGCGAGTTGGACGAACAGACCCGGAATTCATATGCTGATTCCATTCCCTTGAAGAAATTCGGTTCGGTTCAGGACATTGCCGATATCTGTGTCTTCTTAGGCTCCGACCAGTCAACCTACATCACAGGCCAGGTGATCAGTGTCTGTGGAGGATTAAATATCTAGGATGAATGATCCATCATTTGTCCATCATCATTTTCATCCTTGCCTTGGTCGGTTGGCAAGGTTGTTCTTCCAGGATCATTCCGCTAAAGGAAAGTCGGATCTCTCATGTACTGCCCAAGGACCTTGAGGATCAAATCGAGGGGCAGACATTTTCAGAACTCTCTCATTGGGAACCTAAAACCATACGGACCTATTTTCACTTTTTCAACGACCTGGACAGTTCCATCAACTTTGATGGAGACGGGGCCCGGAATGTTGTACAAGAATTGTTGCAAGCTGCCAATCAGCGTCTTCGGGAAAATGATAAGATGAACCTTCCTTTGGGCAATACAACCCCGGTATTGAATTCCAATATCCAATTGATCCTTGGTGAATATCAAGGCAGACCCGGGATCTTTCATCATTACCGGCAAGATCCCGAAGTATTTATTAAAAAGGGTAACAGGGCCAATCGTTACGACCGAAAAGTGATTGCCAGGTACGCTATTCGACAAGATAGTGTGATCAACATCTTTATGCTTCCGTATGATCCTAAGCAATTGAAATCAGGCGAGCAATCATTGGAAGGGACTGCAATTGCGCTTGGCACTACCATTAAGTTACCTGGAGTGTATCAGAGTGAAAGGCCGCCATGGACGTATGCTGGGCTTCTCAATCATGAACTTGGGCACATATTGGGACTACGACATACCTGGAATTTGAATGACGGATGCGGAGATACTCCAAAAAATCCGAACTGCTGGAACCAGTCAGCAGCTCCTCCATGTGATCGGATGTATTCCAACAACCTGATGGATTACAATGCACATCAATCTGCCATTACACCTTGTCAAATTGCAAAGATGCACGCCAATATTTCAAATCCGGGACATGTGGCAAGTCGTGTTGTTGAATCAGGGCATTGCCATGTTGATAAGCAGAATACTGTGGTTGTAAATGACAATAAAATAATTAGTGTTCCGTCCTCCTTTTCCGGAGATCTTGTCATCCATTCAGGGGGTGTGCTGTGGATTCGTTCCCTGGTGCATTTTGCCCGGGATGCAGGGGTCATCATTAAAAAAGGTGGCATCCTCGTACTTGAAGATGCCACCCTGTATCATTACTGTGGCTTCCGGTGGAATGGTATATCGATTCATCCCAAAGGAAAAATATACTTTAGGAATTCAAATATTCTGATCAGGGATGTCGCTGATCATCGGTCAAGCGCAGTCAACTAAGCCTTGATCACACTTGCTCCCGAACTTCTGTCAAAGTCGCGGTCTGAGGGATCACCTTTATAGCGTACGGTAGCACCTGAGCTGATATCCACACTTAATCCACTTGATGCATGGACCCGTGCCGTTGAACCGGAACTTCCATCCACATGTACAGTTCTGCTTTGAAGTTCGAATGCCTTCAAAGTAGAGCCACTGCTCATATCTACGCTTATCTTACCGGCATTACCGGAAAGCGTCATATTGGCGCCACTGCTCAAATCCATAACTGCATCGTTTACATCTAATTCCAGATCGATGAAGGCACCACTTGATGCATCAAGTTCCAAACGCTTGGACCTGATCGGATCATCTGAATCAATTGAACTTCCTGAACTAGCATGTACAGATTCAATGGTTGAACTATAGGTGATAACAACTTCCACTTTTCTTTTTGATCTTTTTCCCAGAGATTTCCACCAACTTTGGTCTATTCCAACTTTCAGTACGTCTCCTTTAATTTCCGTAGTCACTTTTTCAAGTTCAATTCCTTTTGCAGTGATATCGATGGAGTTGGAATTACCTTGGACCAACTCGGCTTCAATACCAGATGAGACTGAAATCCCATCAAATGAACCAAGGTTTCTGGATTCACTTTCCTGGGCATAGGTCATAGCTGTGAGGCAAAAAACACATGCTATCAGACAAAGACTATTTTTCATGCTTTTCATACTAAATTGATTTTATTTGTTATGGACCCTCAAAATTAGCATAGGGTTGCTTCAAAGAGCCCCAGTATTCGACGAATGATAGGAATACGGGTGACTAACCGCTCATTCCTATTGCGTCAGAGATACACTCAGCTGCTCTGCATATTCATCGATATACTGTCTTTTCGTTTTTAATCTATACTGCATTACCCATCTGGGATGGGGTAGAGCAACGATGCGTTCAAAGAATTTTTGTTCATCGTTCAACTTTTTCAGGTAATTAAAATTTTTGCCTCTTCCTACTGAAAAGACAATGTTGGTCTGCGCCCCGAATTCCAGTTGTGCCTTTATGTTTTGAATGATGATCGGTTCTACGGCTGTCTGCAATTCTTTATCATCATAATAGTTGATGTTCTTTCCATCCTTTACGAATCCGAGGGGACAAACTGAGGTGATGTAATAGGATCGATAAAACTCCTCCGGGCCTCCCAATGCGTCAATCATTTCATAAATGAATATCGAGGAGAGCTCATTTCTCGGTTTGAAGGAGGACTTTATTCCTATAATTTCATTCAGGATCTTGGGATCTGTAAAGGGTATACCTGTGATTCCCGCACCAAATCTCCCGGGATTGATACCGAAAAGAAAGGTCCGGGGATTTTCGTCTGAGAAGAAGCGATGAAAAAACAGTTCAAAGACACGAACGGCTTCTTGATCCGAGAATGGGTACAATATTTCGATTCCTTTTGGAATTTTCCAGTTTGGACGTAGCTGTCGATGAAAATCTATAACTTGCGAGCCGAAAGTCATAAGACAAATTAAACCTTAATTTTTGACACACCCACACTCACACTCACATGCCGACGAAGGCGCAGCCTTGTACGGCATCCCGTACATCACGCTGTGCGTGATCGTCGGGACCCACACACATACTGACGATGAAGCGGTGCTTCATGTACAGCATCACACCCACCCCCCGCACCACACTCACACACAAACACAAACTCACACACTACCGAGGGTATAGCTCAGTTGGTTTAGAGCGCTTGCTTGACAGGCAAGAGGTCGGCAGTTCGAGTCTGCCTATCCTCACGGCCGGGTGTGAAGCCCTTCGACGGAGCTCAGGGCAAGTGTGAGGAAGAGATAGTTTGTGTGTGGTTATAAATGACAGATAAGGTGAAAACAGGAAACTATGTTTGATTTCGAAAAACTGGAAGTGTATAATGAGGCCAGGCAGATGAATAAGAAGGTCTTCGAAAATATCATTATACCCCTCCAGGTGGACACGTATATATTAGAACAATTGAAGCGGGCACAGCTTTCTGTTCTCCTGAATATCAGTGAAGGTACGGGAAGGATGTCACGGCCTGATAAAAAGCGGTTCTACGTCATGGCCAGGAGCTCATTGAATGAAGTTGTATCCTTACTACAAGTATTGACTGATCTTAAAATATTGAAACAAGCTGTATACGATGAAATTTATATCCAGGCAGAAAAGATATCAAAGATGTTATTGGGCATGATTCGTTCAATGACCACGAAGATTGAATAATGCTCCCATAAGCACACCCACACCTTCTCTTCCACAAACTCACACATTGACCCGGGATGTAGCGCAGTCCGGTAGCGCGTTCGTCTGGGGGGCGAGAGGTCGCTGGTTCGAATCCAGTCATCCCGACAATGAATTGAAGAGCCGTCGACGAAGTCGACGGTTTTTTTAATTTTCAGAAAGGGGAAAGATCTTGATCTATTCGAATCTTTTTGAAAATTATAAAAGCTCAAAGAGTGCTCTTCAGTTTATTGTAACACCCACCCACTGGATCGCGTCAGCAATCAGTCATCCCGACATAATGGGACTTAATCCATCTTGTGAGAAAAGTCCCATTATGTCGCAAATGTTGAACGAAGTTAGAACCTTTTTTGAAGAAGAAAGCGGTTAAAGGAGCATCTGGAACAAGAATTTTCTTCTATTTATGTATTCAACTTACGGGGAAATCAACGTACAAGTGGAGAGCTATCCCGAAAGGAAGGCGGTAAAATTTTTGGTTCCGGTTCCCGTACACCTATTTCGATAACCCTGTTGGTTAAAAGGCCGATAGAATGAAGAGTGTATAATATGTCAAAAGAGTTAAGACCAACAAAGAGCGAATTCATTCTGTACACAACACCGGAAGGTGATGTAAAATTGGCCGTTTTGGTACTGGATGAGACCGTATGGCTTACACAGGAAGGGATGCAAGAACTCTTTGGCAGAGCCAAATCAACGGTTAGTGAGCACATTAGAAATGTATTTAAGGAAGGGGAACTTACACAAGACGAGTCAACTGTTCGGAATTTCCGAACAGTTCAAACTGTAGGCTCAAGACAGGTCGAAAGACAGATTGACTTCTATAACCTTGATATGGTTATTCCCGTTGGCAGAGCTGAGTTTAAGTCATTAATGAAATAATGAAGTACAGGATATTCATAAGTAGTGTACAAAATGAATTTGCCTCTCACAGGCAGGCATTGAAGACGTATATTCTTTCCGATCCACTTCTCGGTCGGTTCTTCGATGTGTTTCTATTTGAAGATCTTCCTGCAGTGGACTTAGATTTACAAGATGTCTATTTGAAGGAAGTGGAACGCTGTGATATATATCTGGGACTATTTGGAAAGGAGTATGGATTCGAAGATAGTGAAGGTATTTCACCAACTGAACGAGAGTTTGACCACGCCTCTGCTCATCATAAACTTCGGCTTATATTTTTAACAGATATTTCTGAAAAAGAACGTCATCAGAAAGAACAGAAATTGATTAATAAAGCACAAGCTGTTCTCGTTAGAAAGACATTCGAAAATATAGAACAACTGAAGTCTTCTATTTATGCCTCACTCATCCACGTGCTATTTGAAAAGGGAAAAATTGTAAGTGGCCCTTTTGATGCTTCTTTTCATTCACAGGCGTATATCACAGATATTTCTACGGAGAAACTAAAGAGTTTTATAGGGCTTGCAAAATCAAAACGGGGTTTCCCATTGTCAGAAGATGCAGGTGTCGAAGAAGTATTAACACACCTAAACCTAATGAGTGAAACGGGGAATATTTCAAATGCAGCTCTCCTTTTATTTGCTCATTCACCTCAAAAGTTTTTTATTAATTCAGAAGTTCGCTGTGTACATTTCCATGGATTGGAAATGGTAAAACCCATTCCCTCTTATAAGGTGTATAAAGGGGATGTTTTTGCTTTGGCAGATCAGGCAGTAGATTTTGTTATGTCGAAGTTAGATTATTCGGTGGGAACCAGGGCCAAAACAACCGATATACCCGGCAAGTATGAAATTCCCAGAGAGATTATCGCAGAAGTTATTGTAAATGCCGTAGTGCATAGAGATTATACCAGCAATGGCAGCGTGCAAATTATGTTGTTTAAAGACCGGCTCGAAGTGCATAATCCGGGAACATTGCCATTGGGATGGACAGTAGAAAAATTAAAACAACTACATACTTCAGTCCCTTACAATCCACTATTGGCCTACCCTATGTATCTGGCAGGATATATTGAACGTTTGGGTACTGGTATTACCGATATGCTGAGATTAGCTAAAGCTGCAGATCTCAGGGAACCTGAATTTGAGCAAAATGAAGATTTCAGGGTTGTTGTTTACCGACCGACCGGGGAAGTTACCGGGGAAGTTACCGGGGAAGTTACCGGGGAAGTTACCGGGGAAGTTAAAAAAGTAATAATGGTATTGAATGGGGAGATGAAAAGAAGCGAGATACAAGCGAGCCTCGGTTTGAAACACGATGAATACTTCCGTACAGATTACATAATTCCCGCAATAGAACAAAAAATGATTGAAATGACTTATCCCGACTCCCCAACTCATCCTAAACAAAAATACAGGTTGACACCGGAAGGCAGGAAACTTCAAAAACAATTCAAGGATGCAAAACAAGACAACAGTGAATAAAGCCAAGATCCACTACTACGACATAGGCGACTATCTAAGCCGCGAAGAAAAGCTCAAGATCATCAAAGAGTTTGGCACGGTGAGCAATGTACCCTGGAAAAAACTCAAACCCAATCAGCACGGAGACTGGATCAATCAACGAAATGAATCTTTTAATGAATTTATTCCTATTCAACCGGAGAAAAAGTTTGACTTAGGTAGCAAATCCTTTTTCACTACTTATTCACTGGGAATTGCTTCGGCTCGAGATGCTTGGGTCTATAATTCTTCGAGAACTGTATTGCTGAGCAATATGCAAAGAATGGCAGAGTTCTACGATTCTCAAAGACAAGGTTACCAAAAGCGACTATTGCAAAATCGCGAATTAGAATTTTCCGATTTCATTTCCAATGATTCGACCAAAATAAGCTGGAATGACTCGCTAAAAAAATCCTGCGAAAGCAATAAAATTCTTCCCTTCCAAAAGGATGCAATTGTCGTTGGGGGTTACAGACCATTTTTCAAGATGCATTTATCTCAGTCTTTTCAAGAATGCATAGTGCATTATTGCAATTTAATAATTCGGCGATACTAGTTTTAGTCTTTTATGGCATATGGCAGTTTCTTAGTCCAATCATTGTAATGATGATTGAGGATTACTCAAATTCTGAGTGGACCAGCACTCTTAACACAATTGATTTGCTTGGATATATTCTCTCATTCTCTGGCAAAATAATTCTATTAAGTTATTTTCTAAGTTTAGATACTCTCAGAAGACTTCTTTACTACCACATTTCACTATTTGTTCATGGTGTCAATTATTCTGAGGCATTTGATCTCAAAAAGAAAGGATTTGGAGTTTAAACATAGCTGATCTTCAATTATCATTGGGAAATTTAGAATAGGCGATCACTCCAGAGTACGTCTTTGAGAAGCAGTGGAGGCACGCAAGATTCTCGATTTTGTTGATATTGTCCAAATTCCTACATAATGTCAATTTAAGATGGGCATTACCTAAGCCTGTCTAAGGATGGGAAAATTAGGATCTAATTTGATCGCTACTTCAGAGAATCGATTAGCGATTCTTTGATCCCCCAATACCCACATTCTATTGGCTCCAATTTCAAAAGCCGTCCAAGGGTTATTCTTTTTTGGTCACCAAGATTTTGATCCAGTACAACAGTCGGCGAAATGTAAAAAGTCCACTGATCAAGGTCTAAAGGATCAACCGTCTTTTTATCCTTGTGATGAAGCATACAGAATACATAGACATCGCTTTGTCTCTTTCTTTCTCCTTCAAATCTATTCGTACTTCCATCCCATCCAATCGTCGGTTTGATGTCAAAGCTTATTGATGAAAGCTTGTCTTGATGCCAACTTTGAAGATAAGCTGAGGTCTTGATTTCAACTTTTATTCCATCTTTTGTTGTAAGGTCGTAGGAATCCCATTCATCTCTTACTTTATTTGCAACACCGAGGGCGGTAGCCACAATAAACTCGGCCAGGCGACCCCGGGTCGAATTACTCAAAACATCTGAGGTAGACCATTGCCAAAAATCAAGCAATTGAATATCGACCTCTCGAGAACTTGAATAGAATCTTTCTTTCCCTGTTTTCCGTGTTATATTAATTGGCCCTAAGCTCATTCAGGTCTTGCATTTCTTTTCAATCAATCCAGTAAATTCCTCTTCGCTAATAATATTGCTTTCAATGAATCGACTATTATCCTTTAAATCTACTTCATTGCCTAATATTTTGATAGTTGCTTCCTTCACCGTTTCAGTCTTACGATTATATCTGTAAAGAATATTCCTTCTCTTCTTCAAGTCATTATTCATTAATAAAGACTTATCGTTCAATCTTAATTCAATGTAGAACCTCCTGGGAATAAAGAGAAGTTCAACATTCTTATGGTCATCTCCGAATGAAAAATGAACCGAATATTTAGCAGGCCTTGGAGGCCTAAAGTCTTTAACTAGCTTACGTTCAGTGATGCAAGGAGGGGTGACAGCAGTACCATCTAATGTGTTTGAACCCGCTTGTAATGAACAAGCGTGTGTAGAGATCATTCCTACTCTCGGACATTGGACAATCATTTCTCTAGGTCTTCTCTTGATGATATTTGGTGTAGCTAGAATTAGAGAATTTACTATAATACTACTTTAGAAGATCCTCCTTGAATCAATTATCTTCAGGAATCAATCTATACCAAATTGAAGACAACTTTTCTTCTCCTAATTGCATCCTTATTTGGTTTTGCTTTGTTTTCCGGACTGGATCAGGAAAATTCAGTAGATGATGTACTTGACAAACTGCACTCTTATCATAATCAATTTCCACAAGAAAAAGTCTATCTACATTTCGATAAAACATTCACTTCTCCAGGGGAGACTATTTGGTTTAAAGTTTACTTAGTTGACGCCACCAATCATCTTCCTTCATTGATAAGTCAACTTGTGTATGTCGAATTGGTCGATCCTAAAAATGAAATTGTTCAATCCAAAATGATCTTGATCAGAGAAGGAAGTGGAAATGGAGATTTTATGATTGATGATTTGTACGAACCTGGACAATATCAGATCAGGGCCTATACGGAGTACATGAAAGGATTTGATGAATCCTTCCTTTTTCGTAGAGAAATCTATGTTGGAGATCAGAAGAGCACCCAAATAAAGGAAATCAAAACTCATTCAGAATCTTTTCTTCATAGTTCTAGTAATGGAACGTCGAATGAATTGAAACTGCATCTTTTCCCCGAAGGAGGTAATCTGGTCAATGGGATCCCTCAAAATGTCGCCTTTGTTATAGACAACTTTAATCAGTCTGCCGGCAATATTAATGGAGGTATCTATGACGAGACGGGAACAAAACTGGTATCTCTAATTTCCAATAAATATGGTTATGGCAAATTTGCAATCGTCCCGGACTCTAGTCGCAAACTGAAGGCAGTCCTCAAACAGGGTGAAACAATGGTTGAAGTATTAATTCCTGACGTTTCATTGACTGGATATTCTTTGAGTGTAATTCCAAAATCAAATAAAGAAGTCATTATCCAGGTTCGCACCAATATCCCGGGAGGATTAAAGGAAGCATTTCTTGTTGGACACATAAGGGGTGAACCTGTAAGAAGTATGAAGTTCAATGAAGATCAAGATCAATTCACCTCCACAATTGATATTTCAGATTTATCCAGTGGAATCTGCCATTTCACGTTATTCGCAAATAGCAATGAGCCTGTCTGCGAGCGACTTATATACATAGAAAACAGGCAGGATAGACCTGTCACTGAAGTTAATTTGAACAAGGAAACGTATCAGAAGAGAGAAAAGGTCGATGTTCAGGTACGATTAAGCGATGATAAGGGGAATCCCATCATCGCGGATTTGTCAGCCTCAGTAGTGGATATCACAAACACCGGTCTTATCAATCAGTCATATGGTATATTATCCTATCTATTGGTCAATTCTGATTTGAACAACCCGAAGCCCTTTATTTCAGAAATAATTGAGTCGGATAAAGCCAGTAGATTGATTGATATGGACCTGGTTATGATGACTCATGGATGGAGAAGGTTTCAGTGGGAAAAGGTATTAGTTGATACGAAGACAGAGTCATTGCCACTTCTTCAACAAGGGGTCGTCATAAATGGGCTTACCACCAGGTATAACCAACCTTCGAAGCCCGTGATATCGTTAGTATCGCTTTCTTCTCTCGGTCAGGACGGATTCAAGTTTGACAATATTGTTACCGATGATTCGGGCCAATTTACTTTTCATGGACATCCTTTTGAAGATTCTACAACTATTGTTCTGCAAGCCTTTCGACTAAAAAATAAGAAGGCAATCAAAAAGGCAAGAACGGATATCGAGAATGGAATTATTAATATCGAACCGAAAGGCAACAGGAAAGTATCCTTAAAAATTATTGAGACAAATCCTCCTGAAATTCACCGTGGTGATTTAATTGAAGAAATGAGTTCCGAACCGGAAGAATATCTTAAGTATCAGAACCGAATTAATGTCATTGATTCCATCTACACCGATATATGGACCATTGACCTGCCGGAAATTGAGATAGAACAAAGAAGAAAGGTTGAAAATCAGGATTTATTAAATAATGACTATTTCGGTAGACCTGATTATCGATTGACCCTGGACTCACTGCCGTACGTAGTAGGAAGCATGACCGTTTTTGATTTAATTAGACAAGTACCCGGTGTAAGAGTATTCGGATCAAGACCTAATCAAATTGCCGTAATCAGAGGTGTATCTTCATTTACAAATGATGTCGGTGCCACATTTTTTTTGGATGGAATGCAGATTGGTGAGGAATTAGTAAATACATTATCGACTTATGATATTGAGTCCATTGACGTGTTTACAGGCCCTAATTTTTTTGGGGTAAGGGGAGGCAATGGGGTAATTGCCTTACGATCAAGAAAAGGATCACGGTACAAATCTGAAAATGACCCGGATCGCGGCATCGTCAGAATCAAGTTTCCCGGATATTATAAAAGCAGACAATTTTATTCGCCTGATTATTCTATTTCAAGCCCGGAACATGTAAAACCTGATTTCCGGATAACATTATTTTGGGAACCCAATCTAAAAACCAATTCTGAAGGATTTGGCTCCATGTCATTTTTTACCTGTGATGAATTAGCAGAGTATCTAATGACGATTGAAGGCATTACATCTGATGGACAATTAATTCATCACTATAAAATTATATCAGTAGAATGAATGCGTTGTATTGTACTGACACCAACACATACCAAATTCACGGCCAGAAAAATAGATCTCTCTTTATTTCCAACCTGTCAACGAGGTTGAGGAATTCCGAAAAACCCTGGTTATGGCTGTAATTGGTTTTCAGCCAATTCATAAAGTCTTCGTCATTTTTGATGAAAGGGAATTCTGCTCCTAATTTTTGGATGAGTACATCTTTATCTGTTTTTTTTATCGAAACGTTGTATTCATAGGAGGAATCACCTTTCAGCTCCGTGACGAGCTTCCCGGAATCATATCCTGAAATGGAAAAATCTCCGTTGTCATCTATTTGGGCTGTAACAGATATTTTTATTTCCTCCCTTGACTCATTGAACAGATCAATTCTCATTACATTTTCTTCATTTGGTTTGCTATAGTAGAATAATATTGCAAGAAATTATGCTTATCTGGCAGTTATTTAATTCTCAAATAGTACCGCAGATTGATACAGGTAAACACAGACATCATTTGTTCATTTGTCAAAATGTCTGAGCTATTGCAGGGATTCCGTACAAAACGTAGTATTCGTTGGAACGATCATTAGGTCATTCTGTCATTCACGCATTGAAACATTCAAATATCATAACTTGCTGACAAAAGCTTCTCCTTATGAAGCATCCTGTACATTCGCTTTGAGCGGAGTGCTGACATTCTATGGAATCGTCAGTAAATCGTCGGGACAAAACCCAAAATTCAAAATTAATACACGTGTCCATTTCCCCCTGGATCAAAGCCGCACGACCAAGAACATTACCACTGGCGATTTCGACCATGATCGTAGGGCATAGCTTAGCAGCATCAGAAGGAACATTCAATTGGACCATTGCCATATTATCTGTCTTAACTGCGGTGTCCCTGCAGGTATTATCCAACTTCGCCAATGACTACGGCGATAGTATTCACGGCGCGGATAGCGAGGAAAGGACGGGTCCTTCCAGGGCTGTGCAAACGGGGGTCATAAGCAGTGGACAAATGAAGTTGGCCATTCGAATGACAGTCATCATTACGCTCCTTTTAGGTCTGGTATTACTTTATGTGGCATTTGATGACCTCCTGTTCAGACTTATCTTTTTGGCATTGGGTCTCCTGGCGATATGGGCCGCTATCAATTATACGGCAGGAAAAGACCCGTATGGATATCGAGGCAAAGGAGATATTTCAGTGTTTGTCTTTTTTGGATTGGTGACTGTCCTGGGGTCCTACTTCCTTCAGACCAAGACAATGGAATGGATTCATTTATTTCCCGCTATAGCTTGTGGATCACTCAGTGTGGGAGTGCTCAATATCAACAATATTCGAGACCTGGAATCTGATCGAAAAGCCGGCAAAGATTCTATACCCGTAAAAATTGGCAGGAAAGCCGCTATCTTCTACCACGGCCTACTCATCCTTTTGGCTGTAGTGTCCTTTGTTTTGTTTGGGATCATTCAGTCATTCGGATGGTCTTACAAATGGTTGTTTCTTTTGGCTATTCCATTACTGGTTTACAACTTCATTGGGGTGAAAAGTACCGTTGATGCCGAAAAGCTAGACCCTTTTTTAAAGCAACTGGCCCTTTCTTCTGCCCTGCTGTTTATTCTATTCTCCATTTGCACCATTTACTTTTGAGTCTTCATTGCATCTCAGATATTAATGTCAACCATCTTTCAAAAATTACTCTTGCATCTGTCCATACAATCTTTGTTCTTTTAAAATTCCTATGAAAAAGGCATTGCCAGCCCGGGTCCCCTGCTTTCTTAATAGAGATTTGGACCTTGAGCCCGGTACAATCACCTGTGTACATTAAGTATTAGAAAGCTTTCATTATTTTGAACCCATGTTTCAAACGTATTTACAACTTGGTTTCGATCATATCCTGGATTTAAACGGCTATGATCATATTCTTTTTGTCATTGTCCTCTGTGCGGTTTACAGCGTCAGGGATTGGAAGAAAATCCTTGTTCTGGTCACTGCATTTACCATTGGACATAGTATTACACTGGCTTTGTCAGCATTGAAGATCGTTGTGTTTCCATCAGATATCATCGAGTTTTTAATCCCTCTGACCATTTTTGCCACTGCCATTTTCAATGTCTCTAAAGAACACAAGAGCCAACGAATGGTAAATGTCAATTATGCCCTGGCCATGTTTTTTGGTTGGATCCACGGTCTTGGATTCTCCAATTTCTTTAAGGCACTTCTGGGCAAGGAAGAGAGTATTATGGGACCTTTATTTGCCTTTAATATCGGAGTGGAACTCGGCCAGATCATTGTCGTTGCCATTACCGTACTTGCCGGTTATTTGATCGTTGAAAAATTAGGTCGTCCCCAGAAAGACTGGAATTTGTTTATTTCCGGAGCAGCCGCAGGGGTAGCCGTAATTCTCATGATGGATGCCAAATTTTGGTAAACAAATTCGTTTGTTAACCAACCACCTTACCCGTTGAGCCGTATTACCTGTTGACAGAACACAAAATCTGAGTTTTTACCTGATCCATAAACATTAAGATCATGAGAGTATATTTTCTAGCCTTCATAGTTAGCGTACTAACCATTACTTCCTGCACCAAGGAAGAGTGTACGACCCAATATTCGTACGTAGCATTCGAACCCATTTTTAAGACTGCTGCCGAAATCAATGAAGACATTGCATTCGTAGAGGATCGTACTTTAGAGAATCCCGGAAAGTTTTACTACTACCAGAATCTCATTTTGATCAATGAGCGGGGTGAAGGGGTTCATATCGTCGACAATTCGGATCTGACAGCCCCCGTCAAACTGGGATTTATAGCCATCGAAGGAAATGAAGATATCTCGCTGAGCGACCATTATATCTATGCGGATACCTGGCAAAATATCATCATTATTGACATAGAGGATATTCGAAAACCGGAAGTAGTCAATGTGATCAATGGAGTAAAGGATCAATTCTGGGAAGTGGAACCGGGCAGATTCCTGGTTGGATATGAAGAAGTTGAGCATGTCGAGACCTTTTCATGTGAGGATTATCAGGGACCGGTATTTACCATTAACGATCGGTTGTTCATAGATGTTGCGGGAGGTGCTGATGTAATGAACGACCTGCGGGCAGCCGGACCTGAAAGTAGTGGCCAGGCAGGTTCTCTCACCAGGATGGCTCTGTTCAACGACCACTTTTACTACATTAACAATCACACCATGCACATCTTCGATGTCGGGGATTTGAGCAAGCCCGATAAATTGAATGAGGTGTTTATGGAGTGGGGAGTTGAGACAATTTTTCCATATCGCAACAATCTTTTCATCGGAGCCAACAACGGCATGCACATCTTTGATAATTCAGTCCCTTCGGACCCCGTATACCTGAGCACCTTCGCCCATGCCAACGCATGTGACCCTGTAGTGGTACAGGATGATTTGGCCTACGTAACGCTACGCAACGGCAATGAATGCGAAAATTTCATTAATCAACTGGATGTTGTAGATGTCAGTGACTTACTGCGTCCCCAACTGCTTGCGTCATATCCAATGCACAACCCGCATGGTCTCTCTGTAAGGGGTGATGTCTTATATCTCTGTGAAGCAGATCAGGGTCTGAAAGTGTTTGATATAGAAGAACCTGAAGAAATTGACAAAAATCAGATTGGACATGTCGAGGATATATTTGCATATGACGTAATATCTGTAAATGCAAATTTACTGCTTCTGATCGGTGCGGATGGTTTTTATCAGTTCGACACAGAAAAACCTTCTGATCCCGAGATCCTGAGCAGTATCAGGGTAGGAGAATAACCCGGTCGGACTCTGCTTTTTCTTACTTTGGAACCATCTCACTTTCAATTTTCGGAACATTGAAGTACATTCGATGCTCATATGAAAATGAGACAGGATTCATTCGTATTGCTCACTGCATTTCTTTACACTCTTATGGCTCCCGGGTTTTCCTTCAGCCAGGCAAACTATCAATTTGAAGAAGCAAATTTCTACGTTACCGGAAAGTCCACGTTAACGGATTGGAAAGCTGAAGCAAGTGCAGTAATTGGATGTCCTGCTGAATTGACATTCAATAGTGAAAATGGGACCATTGAGCATTTTTCATTCCAGGTTGTTACCAAGAGTTTTGACGGTGGCAGGGGTTCTTCCATGAATGAAAAGATTTACAAAGCACTGAGATCATCGGAATTTCCCTACATCGAATTCAACCAAACCGCCCCGGCATCTAACATTGCTACGGAAGATGGGATAGGATCGGATTTCGAATCCAATGGTAAATTAAGCATAGCAGGTACCTCACGAGACGTACGTGTCTTTTTCAAGGGGATACGAGATGAGAGCTCATTCATTTTCAGAGGGACTCATCCCTTGAAATTAAGTGATTTTAATATCGAGCCTCCTTCAGCCATGTTTGGTCAAATCCAGACCAGGGATGATATAGTGGTTCATTTTGAGATCAAGTATAAAATGATACCATGAGACACTTTTGGACGCTATTGATTTTGTTGTTTCTAATTGCATCATGCAGCACTTCTAAAGTGCCAACCAAAGACAAGGCTATCGTCCGGCCCGAAAATCAAACACATGCGATACCGGGAACGGAGGTGAGTTTTGAGATGACGTATATCCCGGAAGGAAAATTCATGATGGGCAGCCCTGATACCGAACCTGACAGACGGGAAGATGAAGGACCCCAACACGAGGTATCGGTCGAATCATTTTGGATGGGTGTACATGAAGTATCTTTTGAAGAATACAATATTTTCAGAGAAAAGGAATTGGATCTGCCGACAGTCGAACAACCCAATTGGGATGCAGATGCTATTGCCAGGCCAAGTCCGCCTTATGAAGATCCGACATTTGGGATGGGTAAGGACGGCTTTCCCGCAGTCAGTATGACTCAATTCGCTGCGCTGCAATACTGCAAGTGGCTCAGCCAAAAGACAGGACGGTTTTACAGATTGCCCACAGAAGCCGAATGGGAGTATGCATGCCGGGCGGGTACGACTACCCCATGGTATTTTGGAGCTGAGGCGGCATTATTGGAAAGTCATTCCTGGAATTATGATAACAGCATGGAGAAATATCATGAATTGGGCTCAAAAAGCCCAAATCCCTGGGGACTTTATGATATGCTTGGGAACGTATCGGAATGGACACTGGACCAGTATGCCAGGGATGCCTATACGACCATGAGCACGGAAATGTCGGAAATGACAAATCCCTGGATCAAACCTACCCGTCTGC
>JANQHF010000015.1 GCA_028282725.1 Saprospiraceae bacterium | reverse complement strand
TGCACCAAACGCACAGTCGGTATCATCAATTATTAAATAACTCTATGAACCGCCGTGATACGTGAACCGTACGTCCGGTGGTGTGAGAGGGTAAAAGTAGAACATACTCCTTTGCGGGTTCCCGTAGGTCTAAAAGATTGTTTTACTTTACTCTACTCGATTAAATTTTGAATTCAGAAATTACTCGATTGCCTAGATTAGGAAATGAAAAATTTGAATGATGCTTAAATGGTGGCCGATTATCGTTATGCTGTTGCTGATGTCTTGTCAAGCCAAGGTGTTGCCATTAGAAAAGGCCTTAAATGCACCGATTCAAATCGAGGTCAATCCATACGAAAGAGTTCCCCTCGCAGCACTCCTGGAGTTTACGACTCAAAAGCCCATGAAGGTAATGTATACGATTGACGGCATATCTCCAATATCAAAGACATTCGATAGTTACAAAAGGGTACACACTGTACCAGTGACCGGTTTGCATGCTGGTCGGGAAAACGTTGTTCACCTCAAGTTGTCTGACGAAAAAGGAAAAACTTTTGAAGGCGAAGTGTCCATTAAGACTGAGCCTTTGCCGAATTTTTTTCCCAGGATAGAGGTTACTCGTTTAAACAGAGACAAGATGGAACCTGGTCTTCATCTGGTCGAATTTCTATTGGCCAATAATGGATTGTTTCATTCGTATACGATCATGTTTGATGATCAAGGAGAAGTGAGATGGTTTATGGATATGAGTGAAGCGGGCCAAATATGTTATTCCGCCTTAAGACTTCGAAACGGAAACTGGTTTTACTTGAGCTGGATCAATCTATTTGAATTGGATCAAATTGGCCAACTTATTCGCAAGGACCAAATGTGGGGGCATGCGGCTGATCATGATGTCAAAGAATTGGACAACGGATATTTACTGGTCGGTGGAACCAAAAAAGATGCCAGAGTTTTGCGAGATGGACAGTGGATAACAACGAGATTTGACCATGCAGTAGTTTGGGACAGAGCCTCTGTGGGGCAGGCGGTAAAAGAATGGGATTTGGCTGAAGTACTGGACATTGACAGATCTGTATTTCCGGCCGATTATAGCCTTGACTACAAGGCAGATTGGTTTCATATTAATTCTATAGAAATTCTACCTAATGAAAATGGAATCATAGCTTCAGGAAGAAATCAGGGCGTAATAAAAGTTGATAATGATAACAACCCAATTTGGATACTTGCTCCTCATAAGGGCTGGGGCAGGATGGGCAGATCAGGCAGGGGGCTTCATTGCTCTGATTATTTACTTACCGCAATAGACTCAACAGGAAAAGCCTATCCAAAAGCAGTACAGGAAGGGACAGCGAGTACAAGTGATTTTAGCTGGCCTACAGGACAACATGCTGTTCAACTCTTGAAAAATGGAAATATCCTTCTCTTTGACAATGGGCTATCGAGAGATTTTGCAGGAAAGCCCACTTACTCCTGTGCTGTTGAATTCAACATAGATGAATCAAAACAAACGATTCAACAGGTCTGGCAATACGGTAAGTCACGAGGCCTTGATATGTATTCAGGAATAACAAGTGATATCGATGTGCTTCCGGAAACGAACAACCGGCTTGTCACCGCAGGAAACATAAGATCCTCGGAACAGCCTCCTCATGCAAAAATCGTTGAAATCACCTATCCCGGTAACGAAGAGGTCTTTGAAGCAAATATTTATTTTAAAGACTTGAGAGGAAGTAAGGAAAAGTCATGGGCCCAGTTTGACCTGGTATATAGGGGGGAAAGATATTCATTATAGTTAGATCTGAGGGGAAGGTCTGTTTATACTGTGTTGCCCTTCATCAACTCAGATAACATATCCTTGAAATTTTCTTTTTTGTTCAAGTGGGGGAATTCCTCGTCAGGAATTGATTTGTTCAGAAATCCGCATAGCGGTTCCCATCCCTGCCTTACGTCATAGACTAACAGTGATTGTTCAGGCACGGTATTTTTTACCTGTTCAATATGGGACTCATAAATTTCTTTTGCATATTCTTTATCAGTGAATTTATTGTTGAATTGTTCATCCCAGAATATCCTTTCAAAAAATTGAATGGCTTTTATCACCTTTCTCAATCTCGGATTAAAAGGGAGTTTGAGCAGCATGGATAATTTTTCAAGAATTGTTTGAGGACCCGCTTTTAGCACCGTTTCGGAAGCACTTGAGTACCATTGATCAAAGGGTCGTATTGTAAGTATAACTTTTGCACCGGGGTACTGCTTCATCAGGATCTGGTAATAGGGATAACCAGGGACATCAACACAAGCCTTGTAACCCCTGAAAAGCTCTTCCCAATTCGTACTTTCTTTCTCATCAACTTCCTTCCAGTATTTCAAGTGGTCAGGATTGACCAGGAATTCCTTCATATGATAACATTTGTCATATCCCAGTGTCTCCAGCACCCGTTTTAACGTGGTCGTGCCCGTCCTTGGGAATCCTGCCCCGATTACCTGTATGTTTTTAGCACTCACAAAGCTGCTTTTGAATCGCAAAGATTCTAAAGAAAAGGTACAAGAGAACAAGATATTCTGCGATTTTCCGGGTAAAGTCAAAAGACTTCATACTTAACAAAAAATTAAGATTCAGGCAGCGTAACGATAATCTTTCGCGTCTATTTTGATGAGAATATTAAACATAAAGTTAAATTTGTGGATTCGGCTATGGTTTAATAACCATGCCATTTTTTGAATTTGATAACATCACCAGGCAAAAAGTGCTGGTGTATTAATTAATTATTTCTAAACCGAAATTAGTATGAAAAGACTTTCACTACTTTTTTGTACGCTGTTTCTTTCGGTCAGTACAATTTTAGCCCAGCGAACGGTAACGGGTGTCATCAACGATGAGAGCGGTGAACCGTTAATTGGTGCGAATATTTTGGCCAAGGGAACGACAAGTGGTACTATCTCAGATATTGATGGTAGTTTCTCACTTGAAGTACCGGAAGGTGCTAATATCCTGGTAATTAGTTTTACAGGATATGAAACACAGGAGTACGATATTACGAATACCGACGTAGTATCCGTTACTCTTGCTCAGGGAGAGCTTCTCGAAGAAGTTGTTGTAACAGGTCTCGGAATCAAGAGAGAAAAGAAAGCACTCGGTTATGGTGTGACTACGCTGGATAACACTGCAGTCGAAGCCAGGGCCGAAACTGACATCGCTCGGATTCTCCGTGGTAAAGCCACGGGTGTTGACATCCAAACCCAAGGAGGATTTGCGGGATCTGGTACGAACATACTTATTCGTGGATTCTCCTCGATCACCGGTTCTAATCAACCTCTTTTCGTTGTCGATGGTATTCCATTCAGTTCGAATGCAAACAACGACAGGGATCTCGATGGTGTTGCAGATGGTACCGATACCGGTGGTAGTACGGCTCCAAACCGATTCGTTGACATCGATCCAAATAACATCGCTGAGATGTCTATTTTGAAAGGTCTTTCTGCCACCGTTCTTTACGGTGAAGCAGGAAGAAATGGTGTGGTATTGATTACCACAAAAAATGGACAGGATGCAGATGCTGATAAAGGATTTGAAGTCAGCGTTACACAGACTGTTTCAAGCTCCAGGGTTGCGAACATTCCGGATTACCAGGATACGTACGGAAATGGATTCTCAGGTAACTTTGGATGGTTTTTCTCCAATTGGGGTCCTTCTTTTGATACGAGAGGATCAAACGGTATTGAGGCAAACGGGGAAATTGATCACCCGCTTGATCAGGCTCAGTACAATGGTGACTTCCCGGAATTCATTGATGCTCCTTATCAATACAGGCCATATCAGACTGTTGAAAACTTTTTCCAGCCTGGTCTGTCAAGCAACACATCCATTTCTATGTCCAACAACTTAGGAAACGGTTCATCCGTCAGTGCGACGTATAGCTATCTGACTGATGAGGGCTTTTTACCTAAACTTGATGAACAAAGAGGTGGTGGCGCTTCTAACTTTTACAAA
Organism: Saprospiraceae bacterium; assembly: GCA_028282725.1. Taxonomy (GTDB): domain Bacteria; phylum Bacteroidota; class Bacteroidia; order Chitinophagales; family Saprospiraceae; genus JAJRXG01. Next base: position 26,888 of record JANQHF010000015.1, on the reverse strand, counting down.
AAGCACAACTTTGGTCTGGGAGGAAGAACGAGACTTTCCAATGGAATCGAATTGAGAGGTACATTTAACTATGTGCAGTCAAACAGCCGTACTCCTCCTACAGCACCTGCTTTTGGTGGTGACGGAAATGGTATTTATGCCGCTCTGGTATTTACACCAAGATCCATTGACCTGAACAACCTGCCGTATCAGGCTCCATCTGATGGGGGCAATGTTTACTATCGAAGAGGATCTCCGATACAAAATCCTTATTGGACGCTAAACAATTCCTCTTACCAGGAGAATTTGAGAAGGTTTTTTGGAACCGTACAGTTGGACTACTCATTTAATGATAATTTGGGTATCATGTATCGTCTTGGATATGATGAATACGCTTTGACGTCTCAGTCATTAGTGAACAGGGGAGGTCCCCGGGATATCGATGGAAGAATGGAGACAGGTAATTCCACCAACAAGATAGCAGATCACGTATTGAATTTAATGTATAATTATTCATTGTCGGATGACTTATCTCTTGATGGAATTGTGGGTACTAACTTTAGAAAAGAAGATTTTGACTATACTTTCATAAGAAGTACTAACCAGTTTGTTTTCAACTTATTCAATCATGGAAATTTCATCGATAATGTTTCTGATTCGAGAATTCTAATAGAAAATACAATTGGTGCATATGCCACAGCAACACTTGGGTATAAGAATTCTGTATACCTGAATTTGCAGGCGAGAAATGACTGGACTTCCACCTTGGAACCAGAAAACAGATCAGTATTCTATCCATCAGCTAGTATTTCCATCGTTCCGACCGAGGCAATTCCTTCATTGAGGGGAAGCCAGGTTATCAACTATTTGAAGTTGAGGTTTGGATATGGAACATCTGCGGGATATCCTAATCCATACCAGACAAGAAATACTTTGTCTACTGCTACGAATGTATTCGTGAGAAATGGAACATTAAATACGAATTCAGTTTCCAATAGATTAGGAAACCGTCTTCTAGGTGCTGAGAAACACAGGGAATTAGAGCTTGGTTTGGAAGCCCGATTTCTTCAAAACAGAGTGGGTATTGATCTCTCGCTTTACAGAAAGAAATCAGAGGACCTGATCATTGATTTGGATTTGGATCCGGCAACGGGATATACCAATACAACTGTGAATGCTGCGGAGATTACCAATAAAGGTGTTGAGCTGGGTGTAAATCTGACACCGATCAGAGGAAAGTTCACCTGGCAAGCAGACTTGAATTTCACTCATAATGAAGGTACTGTTGATGCGATCGCAGAAGGTGTCAACCAGGTCGTTATCGATGGCTATTCCAACCTTGGGAACTTTGCTGTTCCGGGATTGCCATTTAACACAATTCAGGGATCTGCTTTTGAACGAGGAGCTGATGGTACATCACTATTGGTGGACGCTCAGGGATCTTATATCAGTAATCCGAATACCGTACCGATTGGAGATCCAAATCCTTCGTATACTGCGAACTGGATCAATACATTCTCATGGAATGGATTGAGCTTTGGATTCCAGTTTTCTTATCAAAAAGGCGGAGACATCTATTCATCCACAGTTCAGGCCTTGCTTGCAAGGGGTAATACTGTCGATACAGACGTTGACAGATTCTTGCCTATCATACTTCCTGGAGTGAAAGAAGATGGAACACCTAACGATATCCAAGGATATATTGGAGACCTATTTTTCAATGCATACTTTGGTGCTCGGGAAGGAGGAATTTTTGATGGTACGAACATAAGGCTTAGGGAGGTTTCACTTTCCTATGATCTTCCAGCATCACTATTTGAAAATACTCCATTTGGTTCAGCGAGCTTGACGCTTCAAGGAGAGAACCTCTGGTACAGCGCTCCAAATTTCCCGAAAGGAACAAACTTCGATCCGGAAGTATTGAGTCTTGCTGTAGGTAATGGAAGAGGATTTGACTTTAGAACAGGACCTACTGCCAAAAAGATTGGTGCGACCTTAAGGATGACGTTCTAAGATTATCTAACAAGTATTAAAAAAGAGAAAAATGAAATTTATCAATAGAATACTATTCGTATCATTCATTTTCATGTTTGCTTCTTGTGCGGATTTTACGGAGTTAGATTTCTTGGACAACCCGAACGAAGTTTCACCCGAGAATGCAAACATTGATAACCTATTTAACAATATTCAATTACAATTTGAGAATTACATAGACGCGATGTGGTTCGATGCTGCGGGTATGGCTCGTATGCTGGCACACACAGGCGGATTTAACTATCAAAGTGCGACTACACCTACAGGCTGGGATTTTACCTGGGAAGTAGCATATGCTCGTATTCTGGCTGATATTCAGGCCCTGGAAATGCTGGCCGCAGAACAAGGATTGGACGTCCACAGTGGAGCGGCAAAGGTAATTCAAGCGTATATTATCACGACACTGGTAGATTTGTTTGGAGATGTACCTTATTCAGATGCATTGAAGGGGACAGAGTCCATCTCTCCAGTTGTAGACGATGGTGCAAGCATTTATGCGGCTGCGAACAACTTATTGGATGCGGCAATTGCACAATTATCCGGCACTTCAGCCAGATCACCTTCCAACGACTTGTTTTATAATGGAAGTGCATCAGGATGGTTAAAAGCAGCGACTTCTTTGAAGTTGAGAAATGCAGTGACGACGAGATTAGCCGGAGGTTCTGGTTCTGACGTAACTTCATTGGTTTCTTCAGGGAATTTGATTTCAAGCGCAGCAGATGATTTTCAGTTTAACTATGGAAATCAGCGTACGAACCCTAATTCCAGACATCCTCGATACAATAACATGTATGAGAACAGTGATGGCAACTATATGTCCAATTACTACATGTGGTTATTGGCAGAAGAGAAAGGAATGAAGGATCCTCGAATCAGATACTACTTCTACAGGAAGTCAGATGATTCTGAGAGTTATAACGTCAATGAATATTCTTGTCACTTTTCCAATCTTCCCGATCAATCCTTGAAACCATCGCACTATGAGGATGTTGATCCAGGTATTCCTTACTGCTACGGTGGTGTGGAAGGATACTTCGGAAGAGATCATTTGAATAATGAAGGAATTCCACCAGACGGTCCCCTGAGGACTGCCTATGGTTTGTACCCAATGGGAGGACAATTTGATGATGATACGTTCTCACAGACTCAACAACTGGGTACAACAGGAGGATTGGGTCAAGGTATCCAACCATTGATGTTATCTTCTTTTGTTGATTTCTTGAGAGCTGAAGCAGCTTTGACGATGAGTACTGGTGAAGATGCCAGAGCCCTTCTAGAGAGTGGAGTCAGGGCATCTATCGCTAAAACCGTAAGCTTTGGATCTCTCGTACCTGGCACACTTGCCAGGACTGTAGAAATCAGGGGCGGAGGTTCTGCCACCGTAGAAGAACTATTTGTACCGACTCAGGAAGATATTGACGAGTATGTCAGTTTTGTATTGGATGCTTACGATAATGCAACAGATAAGTTAGATGTAGTGATGAAGGAATACTTTATAGCACTTTGGGGCAATGGTATTGAAGCCTATAATATGTGGAGAAGAAGCGGAAAACCGAATAACATGGCACCGGCTTTGGAGCCAGCTCCAGGTGATTTTATCCGTTCGTTCTTCTATCCTTCTGACTTTGTCAACAGGAATGCAAATGTGGAACAAAAGGAACTCAACGTTCCTGTTTTCTGGGATACAAACCCTCCGGGATTTGTGTATTGATTGACAGTTACAAAAACTTATAAATAAGATAAAATGAAAATTAAATTATTAGCGATTGCAATTGTCTTGTTCCTGGTTTCTTGTGCAGATGAGAGTCTTGGTCCCGTTGCTACCTTTGATACTTCAGGTAAAGGGGCATATGTGAGGCTGGTATCAGAGAATGAGCGATTTGTCAATTTGTTTGACGTTGCAGGCGCCAATTACGTCTATTCTGTCGAATTGGTAGACCTTGAAAAAGGAGCTCTGATTTCTGAATACAGACTGGATCTTACCTTTGATGATAATGATCCTTCTAATGGAAATAAGAGCTCTGGTCCAAATACTTTCAGAACATTTTCTACAAGTGAATTTGAAGATCTTCCAAGTGGATTTAAAGGCATCTCAAATATTTCGATCAAGGCAACTGATATGCTTTCGACATTAGGATTAGTTGAGGCCGATGTCAGCGCAGGTGATGTATTCATTGTGGATGGATTTTTGACTTTGGATGATGGTCGTGTTTTCGGTGCTGCCAATTCAACGGCTGCTGTAAACGGAGCTGCTTTTCAAGGGCACTTCTCCTTCAGGTTGACAGCTGGTTGTCCATCAAGTCTTGATGGCTCCTATACCGCTGAAACAACTGATATCTGGTGTAGTGGAGGGTCAACAACGACTTCAGTGGATATTATCCAGACCAGTGCTGGTACATATGTATTCAGTGATTGGTCATTCGGAGCATACGGTGCTTGTTATGGAGCTGGATCTGTCGCAGATTCACGGACATTAACGTTTGGTGATGTGTGTGCTGAAGTTAGTTTTACCGGTTTTGTTGATTCATTCGGTGATACCTGGGAATTTACTTCATCAATCGTTGGAGATCGCTGGAATATTACATGGACTAATACCTATGGTGAATCAGGGACTTCAGTTGTCATTAACAACGGAGGTGCAGACTGGCCATTTACATTAGCAAACTAGAAATGTTGTAAGACATTTTTAATGAATAAACGAAAAGCCATACCCTTATGGGGTGTGGCTTTTTTTTACGTTATGAAACCTTCGATTACAATATTGATGTGTCTTCTGATTGGCTGTTTATACGGTCAAAATACCATCGGACTGATTTCCTACGATCCGGACCGTTCATTCAACGGTTACAATGTATTATACCCGCATAATCAACCCAATGTTTATCTGATAGATAATTGCGGACAGATTGTTCATTCCTGGAAAGATGAGGGGGTTGTACCCGGTAATTCCGCGTACATAACTCAGGAAGGGAATCTCGTTAAATGTAAAAGACGGACAACTTCAGGACCCAGCGATCGGATTTGGGCCGGGGGTGGAGGAGAAACAGTAGAAATCAGATCCTGGGAAAATGAATTGCTACATCAATTTACACTGAATGATTCCACTTTTCGCTTGCACCATGATATTGCACCTATGCCGAACGGAAACGTCCTGATGGTTGCCTGGCAATTGAAAAATTATGACGAATCTCTCGAGGCGGGAAGGGATTCAACAAAAATGGCACAGAAAGAAGTTTGGTCAGAAAGCATTCTTGAATGGAATCCATCTTTGGACAGCGTTGTCTGGGAATGGCATGCATGGGATCACCTTGTTCAGGATTATGACAGCACCATGTCAAATTTTGGAATCGTCCGGGATCATCCAGAACTGATTGATATCAACTATGATGAGCATGATGGTCATCCTGATTGGTTGCACATCAATGCCATCGATTATAATGTCACCCTTGACCACATCGTCCTGAGCGTACCTTATTTCAATGAACTATGGATCATCGATCATAGTACTACGACCCGGGAAGCGAGTGAACATACCGGAGGTAATTCGGGCAAGGGAGGAGACCTGCTTGCGAGATGGGGAAATCCGGCTGCTTTTCAACAAGGGGATTCCACACATCAGCGCTTTTTTTTTCAACACGATGTACATTGGACAAATTCCAATGCTCTTGCAGGCAGCACGGACTACGGAAGAATTGCCCTGTTCAATAATCGGGCAGGGCCGGATTATTCGACCGTGAATACCCTGGTGATTCCCTGGGATGAAAATGATCAGTCTTATACCTTCGACCAGGTAGAATTCGAATCCACCATTCGTCATCCAGGAGAAGAAATAAGGAGCTACTCCACCGGACTTTCAAGTGTACAACTGCTGGGTAATGGCAACTTTCTCGTATGTGCAGGAAGATGGGGATATAACTATGAAATTACTCCCGATAATCAAATTGTATGGCAATATATCACTCCCATCGTCAGAGGTCAGCGTGGAGAGCAAGGAGACTCAACGCTGACGATCAATAACAATATAACATTCAGAATTGAGCGATATGCACCGGAATATGAAGGTTTTTTAAGTAGGGATCTTGAACCCAAAGAACATATTGAACTCAATCCCGACACTTTGTTTTGTAATAATCTTCTCTCATCCACCTCTGAGCTGGATCTTACCAGCTTCATTATTTACCCGAATCCATCCAACGACGTGTTATTTCTGGATTTCGAAGAATCAATCGACTTTGTTGATATCATTGATATTAATGGTCGCGTACTAGGAAGGCACTTTTCAATCGGACAAAACATAAAGATCAATATTACTAATTTGCAAACGGGAACCTACCTGGTAAGAACACCAAAAGGAGCATTAAAGAAATTTATCAAAATTTAATCAGTGTATGAATTAGACAGACATAGAGGAACTGGACTTTGGGTAATTCTTGGTCTATTAATATGTCTTTCATCCTGTAAACCAGGGGACCCTGTCTCTACTGATCAACAACCCATCTATACGAAGCTTGATTCGAAAAAGACCGGCATCAAGTTTAGTAATGATTTGGTCCCGAACGTTGCAACCAAAGAGAACCTCCTCGACTTCGATTATTTCTACAATGGTGCTGGTGTAGGCATTGGTGACATCAATAATGATGGATATCCGGATCTATTTTTCGCGGGGAATCAATCGGAGAATAAACTATATATCAATAAGGGAAATTTTCAGTTTGATGATATTTCGGACAGTGCCGGTATCAATAATGGCAAGTATTGGTCCAATGGAGTAACCTTTGCCGACATCAACGAGGACGGCTGGCTTGACATTTACATATCACAGGGCGGGCCTCATATTGCGGCTCAAAGGAAAAATTTGTTGTACATAAATAACGGAGACCTGACTTTCGATGAGAAGGCAGAAGACCTTGGATTGGCCGATCAGGGAATATCAACCCAGTCTGCATTTTTTGACTACGACAAGGATGGAGATATGGACTGTATTGTAATGAATGAAAGTATCCTATATGGGCATGATCCGATTACATTTCACAGGCTTCTGCTGGAGAATCAAAATGAGGTCTATGTTAGTTATACACACCTGTACAGAAATGATAATGGAGTTTATAGCGATGTCACCATAGAAAGTGAAATTGATGCGCCCACATTCGGACTTGGTCTCGTCATCAGTGATATAAACAGGGACGGCTGGCTTGATATTCTCATTGCAAATGATTATTACCAACCGGACAATGTCTATATAAATAAGAAGAATGGTTCTTTTTCAGACAGGAGTGGCAACCACCTGCTTCAGACTGCATTCTTTGGAATGGGTGCCGATATTGCGGATATCAACAATGATACCCACCAGGATATGTTCATCTTGGATATGGCCTCCAAAGATCACATCCGATCAAAGACACTGATGGCCTCGATGAACGTGGACAATTTTAATTTACTGGTAGATAAATTCGGGTTTATTCACCAGTATATGTTTAATGCCCTCCAGTTGAATACCGGACGCAATGTTTTTCACAATGTCGCTCAAATGGCAGGAGTGGCGAAGACTGATTGGAGTTGGTCAGTGCTCATGGAGGATTTTGATCATGATGGCTACCGGGATATTTTTGTCACCAATGGTTACAGGAAATATGGCACGGACAACGATTTCAAGTCCAAGGTCACCTCTGCCAAAATGGATTACGATAATGATGTTCCGCTGGATATTAAAAAACAATTGTATGATGAGATTCCATCGGAGCAATTGGCCAACTACATGTTCAGACAAAGCTCGGATTTAAAATTCGAAGAGGTTCAGGATTCATGGGGACTTGAGGAAGTTTCATTTTCAAATGGAGCGGCATTTGGTGATCTGGATCTGGATGGCGATTTAGATTTAGTGATTAACAATATAGACCAGGAAGCTTTTCTTTATGAAAGTTCTGCTTCCTCTCAGGGCAATTATCTCAATGTTTTGATCGAAGGAAATAAACAGATGTTTGCTGAAGTAAAAATCTTTTACGGCGATCAAATTCAGATTTCAGAGATTCGAAGGGTAAGGGGATACATGTCATCTGTACAACCCATGAGCCATTTTGGACTCGGGAAAGTTGACCGGATTGACAGCCTGCACATGAGATTGGCAGACGGTCGTCTGCTCAAAAAGTATAACCTAGCCGCCAATCAAAATCTGTCATTTGACACCAAAGATTTTCAACTTTTTCCATATCGTGGATCGGTTTCGAAGAATCCGTTGAAGTCTCTCTCGCCGTTGGCTTATGGCATAGAATATCGACATGTTGAGAATGAATTTAATGATTTTGAAAAAGAGATACTACTGCCTTACAAACAGTCTACGAGGGGGCCATGTATTGCAGTGGGTGATGTTAACAAGGATGGGGTCGACGATTTTTATCTGGGCGGATCCTCCGGGCAAGCTGGCAGGATTTATCGAAGCACGGGGCGGCGGTATGAGCTTCTGGCCGTAAACGACTTCGAAACAGACAAGATACACGAGGATGCCGCTGCTCATTTTATCGATCTTGATTTGGACGATGACCTGGACCTTATCGTGTTGAGTGGAGGAAATGAGTGGAACAAGGTATCGGAAAATTATCGGGATAGGGTCTATCTTCAAATAGAGAATGGAGCATTCGTCACAGCAAATAATCAATCTGCCTATATGAGTGAGACATATTCTGGTGGTGTGGTTAAGACGCTGGATTTTGATAAAGACGGAGATGTAGACCTTTTTGTTGGGAATAGAATTATCCCCCAATCCTATCCAGTAGCTGCTCCTTCATTTCTTTATGAAAACCGCAATGGACAACTCATCAATGTCACTCAAGATAGAGCACCGGAGTTGTTGAATGCCGGTATAGTGAACGATACGGAAATAATCGATTTGAATGATGATGGGTGGGAAGATATATTCGTGGTTGGTGAGTGGGAATCTCCATTGATCCTCATTAATAAAAATGGGCAATTTGAAGCCAAGCGGCTCCCAGATGATTATCGAGGTCTTTGGATGTCTGTTACTTCGATTGATATTGATCTGGATGGCGATAAAGATTTTATTCTTGGAAACATTGGAGAAAACTTCAAGTTGGAGGCTTCGCAAGAAACTCCGCTATATGTCTATGCCGGTGACATTGATAACAACGGGACACACGATTTAATATTGAGCAGTGAATACAAGGGAGAATACGTGCCAGTTAGAGGAAAAGAGTGTTCGTCACAGCAACTTCCATTTTTGAATAAAAAATATTCCTCTTATGAAGAATTTGCCTCAGCATCATTAATCGATATCTATGGCCAGGAAGAATTATCCAATGCTTATCGCAAGTCCATTTCGACAACATCCTCAATTTTATTGATCAACAATGGGGATATGGAATTCAGTGCTCAGGATCTTCCCAAGGCTGCGCAGGCTTTTCCTCTGATCGCTGCTGTACAACTGGACACGGATGAAGATGGAGATCTGGATTTGATAGCGATGGGTACAATTTATAATATGGAGGTTGAGACACCGAGATTGGATGCCGGTAGCGGGATACTGTTGGTGAATGATGGAAAGCAACTTGTGTATTCAAAAGAGATCAGTAATTCCATATTTATTCCTGGCAATATCAAGTCTTCGGAAATTATAAAAAGCAAAAATGGAAAGGACATGTTGGTTGTTGGCAGGAACAATAGTGTCCTTGCATTATTTGAAATATAGAACTAATTTAAATGGCTTCTGCTGACGTCTTAAACAAGTAAATATGAATCACACGCGAATCTTACTCGTTACGATCATCATGACGATGCTTTTCTACTCCCTGGCTGGCCAGGTTGCAGTGGATAGTAGAGAATCCAATTGGATATCTTACACCAATATCAAAATGATCACGAAAAAGGTATTGGATGAACAAAGATTCCAGGGCGATTTATACTTGTTCAAAGAATGGAAGTCCGCCTACTTTGATCTTCCGGACGGGAGTAAGACCCTGATCGATAGTGTCAAACTAAACCTGCTTAGAAATGCGGTGGAGATTCTCGTGGATGGCGAACATCTGGAAATTGAAAATAGAGAATTCGACTCTTTTCAGTGGGTCGACGATCCTAATTCCGAATTCAAATATCGCCACTATTATTACTATAAAGGACAGCGACTTCCGGGTATCATCAAGGTTATCGAACTAGATGATTATGGTGTGTTGGTCGCTTATCACACGGCGATTCGAGAAGTCAGTAAAGAAAACCCCTTGATGATTGACAAGCTTCGCAAGGATTATGTGCGTGTCACGAAACAGAGGTTTATAGAAAGCGGGGGAGAACTGTTTCGGGTGAAATCCAAAAAAGACCTTGTGGATTATTTTAAGTCGGATAAGAATATTAAAAAGTACATTTCAAAGAATAAGTTGAGCCACAAGAAGGAAGATGACATAGCAAATATCATAGCCTATTACGCTTCGAATAATTAAAGCATTTGATCACTGATGACTAAATATGTAATATTTTTGTAATATGAATGGTCTGGATTCATTTTGCAAATATTTACGTTTTGAACGTAATTATTCCGAACACACCATTCTTTCCTATCAAAATGATATCAGACAATTCTCGCAATATTTAATAATACACCTGGATATTGATAACATTGATCATGCATTACATCATCATGTAAGATCCTGGTTGGTCCATTTAATGACTTCTGACTATACTCCTAAATCTATCAATCGGAAATTGAGCTCTTTGAAGAGTTTTTATAAGTTTCAAAAGAAAGTTGGTCGAATATCACATAATCCTGCTTCAAAAGTCCAGGGTCCCAAACTTTCGAAAAGACTGCCTGTCGTCGTGCACAAATTAGATTTGAATCATGCACTGGAGGAATCGCCGGAGGAAAACTCCTTTCAGACATTGCGTGATTCGCTCATATTCAATTTGCTTTATCAGACGGGTATGCGAAGATCGGAATTGATTCATTTGAAGGACAAGGATATCGACACAGGAAGCAAGCAGCTTAAGGTATTGGGAAAAGGAAACAAGGAAAGACTGATACCAATCTCAACGCAATTGCTCGAGCTCATTGGCGATTACCAGGAATTAAGAAATGAAAGATTCGATAATAGCGAATATTTGCTTCTGACAGATAGAGGATTAAAGATGTATCCTAAATTTGTATATAACAAAGTCCGATCATGGATTGCGGGAATTTCAAGTGTTGATAAGAAGAGTCCTCATATCTTGCGGCATAGTTTTGCAACTCATCTTGCAGATAATGGCGCGGAATTAAATGCGATCAAAGAATTATTAGGACACTCCAGTCTTGCCGCTACTGAAATATATACGCACAATAGTATAGAGCGTCTCAAAGGAGTCTACCAAAAAGCACATCCCAGATCCTCAAAAAAAAGATAATTCTGGCATTTCACAATTATGATAAATGTTATACTTTTGCACTCGCTTTCGCCGAAAGTAGGTGATAGTTTATTTACATAAGAAAAGTATGAGCTTTTGTCAAGAATAAATTTGTGACTTATTCATCTTGCCAGCATAGCTCAGTTGGCCAGAGCAGCTGATTTGTAATCAGCGGGTCGGGGGTTCGAATCCCTCTGCTGGCTCTTCTCTTTCAGGTCTTGAAAAGTTAATGATTCATTTGCTTTTTCTAATTCTCAAGATTTAAAGAGAAGCCTGCCTTGGAGAAGTTGAAGGTCAGGGGGTGCGCCGGAGTTGGAGAGCCGGGCCAGACTGTAAATCTGGTGACTACGTCTGAATAGGTTCGAATCCTATCACCCCCACGGTCGAGTGTGGGTGTGAGTGTGGGTGTGAGTGTGAGTGTGAGTGCGGGAGAGGACAAGGTGAGGATGACGTCTGAGAAATATTGAAAAAAGCTACACACTCATTTTCAAACCCACACGCACACATTATCGCGGGAGTAGCTCAGTTGGTAGAGCATCAGCCTTCCAAGCTGAGGGTCGCGGGTTCGAGTCTCGTCTCCCGCTCAAGAGAAAGGGTTTATTGATAAGAGTGTTAGGTGCAATGGAGTCACACACCCCCACACCCACATGCCGACCTCGGTTTTTCCGAGTATGGCATCCCGCACAATTGCGAAGTGATTCGTCGGGACCTGATCGCCAATGTAGCTCAGGGGTAGAGCACTTCCATGGTAAGGAAGGGGTCGGGGGTTCAATTCCCTTCATTGGCTCGAAGAAAAAAGAACATCGGGTATTAAAGGATATCTGTTTAACAGAAGCTGATTTATTGAAAAGAAAAAACGTTTAAAAGACTAAATTATTAATACTATAAAATTTTAACAGATGGCTAAGGAGACCTTTCAAAGGACCAAACCCCACGTGAACATTGGAACGATCGGTCACGTCGATCATGGAAAGACAACTTTAACTGCGGCGATTACTTATGTACTTGCAGAGAAAGGCCTGTCTGAGAAAAAAGATTATGATTCAATTGATGCCGCTCCGGAAGAAAAGGAACGTGGTATCACCATTAATACCGCTCACGTTGAATACGAGACGGAAAATCGCCACTATGCTCACGTTGATTGTCCTGGTCACGCCGACTATGTTAAGAACATGGTTACGGGTGCTGCCCAAATGGATGGTGCTATCCTTGTTGTTGCAGCAACAGATGGTCCGATGCCTCAAACCAGAGAGCACATCCTGCTCTGTCGTCAGGTAGGTGTACCTAAAATCGTTGTATTCATGAACAAGGTTGATCTTGTTGATGACGAGGAGATGCTCGAACTTGTTGAAATGGAAGTACGTGAATTGCTCGACCAATATGAATTTGACGGAGATGGCGCCGCTGTTATTCAGGGTTCAGCTTTGAAAGCACTAGAAGGAGATTCTGGAGCAACTGACAAGATCATGGAGCTCATGAACGCCGTCGATGCTCAGATTCCCGAGCCCGTCAGAGATGTAGATAAGCCATTTCTAATGCCTATTGAAGACGTATTTTCAATTACAGGTCGAGGAACTGTTGCCACAGGAAGAATTGAGAGAGGAGTGATCAATACAGGTGATCCTGTAGAAATTGTGGGAATGATGGCTCCGGGTGAAAAACCGTTAACCTCGGTTGTGACTGGAGTTGAAATGTTCCGAAAGATTTTGGAAAGAGGCGAAGCAGGTGATAATGCTGGCATTTTGTTAAGGGGAATTGATAAGAATGAAATCAAAAGGGGTATGGTGATTTGTAAACCAAGCTCAGTAACACCACACTCTCACTTCAAATGTGAGGTATATGTGTTGGGTAAAGATGAGGGAGGAAGACATACACCGTTCTTTAACGGATATCGTCCTCAATTCTATTTCAGAACCACAGACGTAACCGGTGATGTTACACTTCCAGGAGGAGTTGAAATGGTTATGCCTGGTGATAATGTAGCACTTGAAGTTAAACTGATCAATCCGATTGCGATGGAAAAAGGATTGCGTTTTGCAATCAGAGAAGGAGGTAGAACAGTTGGTGCTGGTCAGGTTACAGATATTATTGATTGATTATTCAAGAAATAAGAAAGAATAGATGATTCAGAATTGAGCACCTGGAAGTAGGTGCTCATTTCTTGTCATATATAGAATCAAATTCAAAGGACCCACACCCACACCCACACCCACACCCACACTTGACTAGGGGAGTAGCTCAATTGGTAGAGCGACGGTCTCCAAAACCGTAGGCTGCGGGTTCGATTCCTGTCTCCCCTGCACAAGGGGCTAGATTATTATTGAGTCAGGACAGGTTGAAAACATGTGAAAAAGAAGCCAAAACATAAACATGAAAGGAAATGGAAGGACTAATTTTAGCAATTAAGGAAAGTTATAACGAATTACTGCATAAGGTAACTTGGCCATCTTTTCAGAATTTGCTCAGCAGTACTACGGTTGTATTGATCGCATCGGCTATCATCGCATTGATTGTATTGGTGATGGATATTGCATCGAATAATGTGTTGAAAGTAATCTACTCTCTGGGACTCTAATTGTATTCGTTATGTCTGAAAAGAGATGGTATTCTTTACGGGTTATAAGCGGCAAGGAACGCAAAATAAAAGAAAGGATTGAGCTTGAGGTGGAGCGATCGAAATGGAAAGATGTAATTACCGAAGTTCTTGTTCCTTCTGAAAAGGTTTATAAGATAAGGAATGGTAAAAAAGTGATTCTCGAGAGAAACATTTTGCCGGGTTATATATTGATAGAGGCAGTATCCGATAAATTCACTCCTGAAATGATTCAGAGTATTTCCGGAATGACAAACGTGATACACTTTTTGGGAAGAGATAAACCTATTCCAATGCAAGAGCACGAAGCAAACAGAATGCTTGGTAAGGTAGATGAATCACAAGAAGTTGGTGAGTCCATGATTGAGCCATTCCTGGTGGGAGAATCGGTAAAAATTATTGATGGTCCATTCAATGAATTCGTGGGCGATATCAAGGAAGTGAATGAAGAAAAGAAAAAACTAAAAGTAATTGTAAAAATATTTGGTCGGGGAACGGAAGTGGAGTTGAATTTTATGCAAGTTGAGAAACAATCTTAATTATGGCTAAGGTAGTAGAAACATACGTCAAATTACAGGTAAGGGGAGGCCAGGCAAACCCTGCTCCACCTGTGGGCCCTGCACTTGGTGCGAAAGGGTTGAACATCATGGAGTTCTGCAAACGATTCAATGCAAGAACACAAGATAGCTCTGGTAAGTTATTACCGGTTGTCATAACCGTATACCAGGACAAGTCATTTGATTTCGTCATTAAGACCCCTCCGGCAGCTGTACAACTCTTGGAGGCTGCCAAGTTGAAAAAAGGATCGTCAGAATCCAACAGGGATAAGGTTGGGTCCGTCACCTGGGATCAGGTGAAGACCATTGCTGAGAATAAGATGGTGGACTTAAATGCCTTTACAATTGAATCAGCAATGAAGATGATCGCGGGTACTGCAAGAAGTATGGGCGTTCTCGTAAAAGGTTCTCCTCCTTGGGGCGAAGTTGAAAGCAATTAAAAATTTTATTAATCAAAGGGAGCTTGAACGAGCGTTTGCACCTTTAAAAAGTTGAATATGCCAAAGGTTTCACGAAAAAGAAAGGCAGTTCTTGAAAAACATGACCTTTCAAAATCCTATGCATTAGAAGAGGCAATGTCTATACTCAAAGATGTCAATACCACGAGTTTTGACGCCTCTGTAGATTTGCATGTTAAACTGGGAGTTGACCCCAAAAAAGCTGATCAAGGGATCAGGGGAACTGTCTCTCTTCCAAATGGCACGGGAAAAACAAAGACCGTGTTAGTCTTATGCACACCTGACAAAGAACAGGAGGCTAAAGATGCCGGAGCGGATCATGTGGGTTTGGACGAATATATCGCAAAGATCCAGCAGGGATGGACGGATATTGATGTAGTGGTTGCAGCTCCAAACGTTATGGCTCAATTGGGAAAAGTAGGACGAATATTAGGACCGAGAGGATTGATGCCCAACCCTAAAACGGGAACTGTTACACCCAATGTTGGTGATGCTGTAAAAGATGTAAAGGGTGGTAAGATTTCTTTCAGAGTTGATAAATTCGGAATTATCCACTCTTCAATTGGCAGAGTAAGTTTTACACCTATGCAATTAGCGGAAAATGCCCAGGAGTTACTAACCACTTTGACCAAGATGAAACCATCATCCGCAAAAGGTGAATATATGAGATCAATATATGTTGCCAGTACGATGAGTCCCAGTGTGAAAATAGATACCAAATCCATTAAAGTTTAATCATGACAAGACAAGAAAAAGTATCAGCTATAGAAGAACTGAAGGACACTTTCAGTAACAACCAGTTCTTTTATCTGGCGGATTCATCCGCCATGACAGTTGAGCAAGTTAATACTTTGCGACGGCTATGTTTTGAGAAGGGTGTTTCAATGAAAGTGATCAAAAATACACTTGCCAAAAAGGCATTGGAAACACTGCCCGAAGATGCCGGATATGAAGGCTTGTTTGATTCGTTAAAGGGACCTACAACATTGATGTATGCTGCTCAGGCTAATATGCCGGCCAAGGTAATCGACGAGTTTCGAAAGAGTGGGGAAAAGCCATTATTGAAAGCGGCTTACATTGACTCAGATATTTATCTGGGAGATGATCAATTGGGTGAATTAAAAGCACTGAAGTCCAAGGAGGATTTGATTGGTGAGGTGTTGATTCTATTGCAATCTCCGATGAAGAATGTAATTGGAGCTTTGAATTCCGGCGGAAGTACAATAACCGGATTATTGAAAGCTCTGGAATCGAGAGAAGAAAACTAAAAAGGCTTCCAAGACAATTATCTATAAATTTTGCGCGCCATTTTTTAACTAAAACAAAAAAGATTTCAATGGCAGATTTAAAATCAATAGCAGATCAACTGGTCAATCTCACCGTTAAAGAGGTGAAAGACCTTGCTGATATTCTGAAAGATGAATACGGCATCGAACCCGCGGCAGCAGCAGTAGCGGTAGCAGCCGGACCAGCAGCCGCAGGTGGAGACGCAGGTGGTGTTGCTGAAAAAACTGAATTTGATGTAATATTAAATTCAGCAGGGGCGGCCAAACTAGCTGTAGTAAAAGAGGTTAAAAACTTACTTGGTATCGGATTAAAAGATGCCAAAGAGTTAGTTGACGGAGCTCCCGGACCTTTAAAAGAAGGAGTTGCCAAGGATGAAGCAGAATCTATTAAATCAGCACTTGAAGCTGCTGGTGCGGAAGTAGAATTGAAATAATTCTACTCCTCGCATGATTTTGCTCTTTTCCCACATACGAAATAATCGGCTTAGTCGGAATAATGTTCCGGCTAAGCCTTTCGTCGTTTGACTACAAGTACTATTGACGTAACAATAACTCTTAAAAAATTAGTTTATGTCCGCCAACGGTGTAAATACCAATTCAGCACAACCAAGAATCAATTTTGGAAAAATCAAACTTCCCTCTAGTTATCCTGACCTACTAGAAATACAGCTTAAGGGATTCCATGAGTTCTTTCAGCTCGAGACAACCCCGGAAAACAGGATGTATGAAGGACTATACAGGGTATTTCAGGAGAATTTCCCAATAACTGACGCCCGGAATATATTCGTTCTGGAATTTCTGGACTATTTCATAGATCCTCCAAGATATACTATCGAAGAGTGTATGCAACGAGGATTGACTTATAGTGTCCCTCTTAAGGCAAAACTTAGGTTATCATGTAATGACGAAGAACACGTAGATTTTCAAACGATTGTTCAGGATGTCTTCCTTGGCAATATTCCTTATATGACACCCAAAGGAACATTCGTCGTCAACGGTGCCGAAAGAGTTATTGTTTCACAATTACACCGATCACCGGGTGTCTTTTTCAGCCAGACGTTTCATCCTAATGGCACAAAGATTTATTCAGCCAGGGTAATTCCTTTCAAAGGAGCATGGATGGAATTTGCTACAGACATTAACAATGTCATGTATACCTATATCGACAGGAAAAAGAAATTTCCGGTAACTACCCTGCTAAGATCGATAGGATTTGATTCTGACAGGGATATCCTGAATCTTTTTGGATTGTCAGAAGAGGTGTCGGTCACAAAGGCCAACCTGAAAAAGTCCATAGGCCGGAAGCTTGCTGCAAGGGTACTGAGAAAGTGGACTGAGGATTTTGTTGATGAAGATACCGGTGAAGTAGTTACCATCGAACGAAATGAAATCATCCTCGAAAGAGATGTGGTTCTCGATGAAGAAAATCTGAAGCTGGTACAGGAAGCTGAGGTAGACAATATTATTCTTCAACGGGAAGATATTGAGGAGGATCACTCCATCATTTATAATACGCTTCAAAAGGACCCATCAAGTTCTGAAATTGAAGCCGTTCAGCATATCTATCGTCAGTTGAGAGGAACCGATCCACCCGATGAGGAGACTGCACGGGGTATTATTGATAAATTATTCTTTTCTGATAAGAGATATAATCTCGGAGAAGTAGGTCGATATAAGATCAACAGAAAATTGGAAGTGGCCGTGCCAAATGAGACCCTTGTCTTGACCAAAGATGATATTCTGTCGATTGTCAAATATTTGGTTTCACTCGTGAATCAGAAGGCCGAGCTTGATGATATAGATCATTTGAGTAATCGTAGGGTGCGAACTGTGGGAGAACAGTTGTATGCGCAGTTTGGAGTAGGCCTTGCGAGGATGGCCAGGACGATCAGGGAAAGAATGAATGTTCGGGATAATGAGGTATTTACTCCTGTGGATTTGATCAATGCAAGAACATTGTCATCCGTAATCAATTCCTTCTTTGGTACATCTCAGTTATCTCAGTTTTTGGACCAAACCAATCCGTTATCTGAGATTACTCATAAAAGAAGGATCTCTGCCCTTGGACCTGGCGGACTTTCCCGGGAAAGAGCGGGTTTTGAAGTGCGGGACGTTCACTATTCTCACTACGGACGTCTGTGTACGATCGAAACACCTGAAGGTCCCAATATCGGATTGATTTCTACCTTATGTGTCCATGCGAAGGTGAACAAGATGGGATTCCTTGAGACGCCTTATCGCGAAGTGAATGGAGGCAAAGTGGATTTGAAAGGTGAGGTGAAATATTTATCAGCCGAAGGAGAAGATTATAAGAAAATCGCTCAGGCCAATGCCCCGTTAAAGGAAACAGGTGCTTTCAAATCCGACAGGATAAAATGCAGAGAACACGGAGACTTCCCTGTTCTTTCTCCAAAGGAAATAGAGTACATGGATGTTGCACCCAATCAAATTGTAGGTGTCTCAGCTTCCCTGATTCCATTCCTTGAAAATGACGATGCCAACCGGGCATTGATGGGATCTAACATGCAGCGCCAGGCGGTGCCCCTGATCAGACCTTCATCCCCGATCGTAGGGACGGGAATAGAATCCAAAGTAGCGCAGGATTCGCGAATGCTCATCAATGCTGAAGGAAAGGGAATAGTAGAGTACGTGGACGCAAATGAAATTGTGATCAGGTACGACAGAAACAAAGAGGAAGAACTGGTTTCTTTTGATGATGATGTCAAGAAATATGACTTAATTAAATTCAGAAGAACCAATCAGGGAACTTGCATCAATCTCAAGCCGATCGTAAAAAAAGGTGATCGCGTTGAAAAGGGAACATTGCTGTGCGATGGTTATGCCACTGAAAAGGGTGAGTTGGCTTTGGGACAAAATCTCAAGGTTGCCTTTATGCCCTGGAAAGGATACAATTTTGAAGATGCTATAGTACTATCAGAAAGAGTGGTCAAGGAAGATGTATTTACTTCAATTCATATTGAAAACTTCGAGCTCGATGTGCGTGATACAAAACTGGGAGAAGAGGAATTGACCAATGATATTCCAAATGTCAGTGAGGATGGAACAAAAGATCTTGATGAGAATGGAATTATTCGCACAGGTGCCTGGGTGAAGGAAGGGGATATTCTGATCGGAAAGATTACCCCGAAAGGAGAGTCCGATCCTACACCTGAAGAAAAATTGCTGAGGGCAATTTTTGGAGATAAAGCCGGAGATGTCAAAGATGCTTCATTGAAAGCAAAGCCGATGACGCATGGTATCATCATTGACAAGCAACTCTTTGCAAGGGCAAAGAAGGATAAATATCAAAAGGTGCAGGAGAAAGAACTGCTTTCCAAGTTGGAAGATCGACATATGGTTTCTCTCAATGAATTGAAGACTGTTTTAGTCGATAAATTGATGTCCATCCTAAAAGGAAAGACTTCTGCAGGGGTAAAGAATATTTACAACGAAGATCTGATATCCAAAGGCACGAAATTTACAAACAAGGTGCTGAAAGAACTGGAATATGCACAAGTGGATTACTCGAATTGGACGGACAACAAAAAGAACAATGAGTTGATCGCCCGTCTGTTGCATAATTACAGTATTAAGGTCAATAATGAAGTAGGCAGGTATAAGAGAGAAAAGTTCAACATAAGCATCGGTGATGAGTTGCCTGCGGGGGTTCTCAAACTGGCTAAAGTTTATATGGCCAAGAAGAGAAAGCTTAAGGTTGGCGATAAATTAGCCGGAAGACATGGAAACAAAGGTATTGTTGCCATGATCGTCCGTGAAGAAGATATGCCGTTCTTGGAAGACGGCACACCGGTTGATATCGTGCTCAATCCTCTTGGCGTTCCTTCAAGAATGAATATCGGTCAGATATTTGAAACTGTGCTGGGGTGGTCCGGAGAGAAATTAGGTGCCAAATTTGCTACCCCAATTTTCGATGGTGCATCGATTAATGAGATTAGCGAATACATCAATAAGGCAAAGCTACCCGATCTTGGTCAGACCTATCTATACGATGGAGAAACCGGAGACAGATTTCATCAGCAGGCTACCGTTGGGATCATCTATATGATTAAATTATCCCATATGGTTGATGATAAAATGCATGCCAGATCAATCGGGCCATATTCACTTATTACACAGCAACCTCTGGGAGGTAAAGCTCAATTTGGAGGTCAAAGATTTGGAGAAATGGAAGTTTGGGCTCTTGAGGCATTCGGTGCTTCCAATATCCTGAGAGAATTACTGACGATAAAGTCTGATGACATCATTGGACGGGCCAAGGCATATGAAGCCATAGTGAAGGGAGAGAATCTTCCTGAACCGAATATCCCAGAGTCTTTCAATGTTTTGATTCACGAGTTACGTGGTCTTGCATTGGATGTAAAGTTTGACTAATTCATCTTAACTATTAATCAAGAATTAATATGTCATTTAAGAAACAACCTTCGAGACAACAAAACTCTAATTTCAATTCGATAACCATCAGTTTAAGTTCTCCGGATGACATCCTCGAAAGATCCTTTGGGGAGGTTTTAAAGCCAGAGACTATAAATTATAGATCATATAAGCCGGAAAGGGATGGATTATTCTGTGAAAGAATTTTTGGTCCGGTAAAGGATTATGAATGCTATTGTGGTAAGTATAAAAGAATCAGGTATAAAGGAATTGTATGTGATCGATGTGGAGTGGAAGTGACAGAGAAAAAGGTGCGGCGAGAACGCATGGGACACATCAGATTGGTAGTCCCCGTTGTTCACATCTGGTTCTTTAAGTCTCTGCCTAATAAAATCGGTTACCTGCTCGGAACTTCTTCGAAAAATTTGGAATCCATTATCTACTACGAACGATACGTAGTGATACAACCCGGGGTCAAAGAAGGAGAGATTGAACACAAGGCATTATTGTCAGAAGAGGAATATTTTGAGGTTTTGGACTCTCTTCCTCCGGACAATCAAATGCTGGAGGACTCTGATCCGAACAAGTTCATTGCGAAGATGGGAGCAGAAGGAGTGAAAGACCTTCTTGTGCGACTTGATCTTGACCAGTTGTCATATGATTTACGACATCAGGCTGCAACAGAAACTTCACAACAAAGAAAGTCGGAGGCCCTCAAGCGTCTTCGGGTCGTGGAGGCCTTTAGGGATGGTAACAGACATATTGAGAATAAACCAGAATGGGCTATCATCGATTATCTTCCCGTGATCCCACCGGAATTAAGACCTCTTGTACCTCTGGACGGAGGAAGATTTGCAAGCTCAGATCTCAATGATCTCTACAGGAGAGTAATCATTAGAAACAACAGATTAAAGCGTCTTTTGGAAATCAAGGCTCCCGAAGTAATCCTGCGAAATGAAAAGCGCATGCTCCAGGAAGCGGTGGATTCTCTATTTGACAATTCACGAAAATCCAATGCGGTCAAAGCTGAAGGAGGGCGTTCACTTAAATCACTAAGTGATATTCTCAAAGGTAAGCAAGGTCGCTTCAGGCAGAATCTTCTGGGTAAGAGGGTAGACTATTCAGGTCGTTCTGTGATCGTAGTGGGCCCTACACTGAAACTGCATGAGTGCGGTCTTCCCAAAGGGATGGCCTCGGAACTATTCAAACCCTTCATCATTAGAAAGCTGATAGAACGGGGTATCGTAAAAACGGTTAAGTCTGCCAAAAAACTTGTGGACAGAAAAGACTCTGTCATCTGGGAAATTCTTGAGGGCATTTTGAAAGGGCATCCCATCTTGTTGAATCGGGCCCCTACATTGCACAGATTGTCAATTCAGGCCTTTCAACCAAGACTTGTCGAAGGTAAGGCTATCCGCCTTCATCCTTTGGTGTGTGGAGCATTCAATGCGGATTTTGATGGGGACCAGATGGCCGTACATGTTCCGTTAAGCCAGGGTGCGATCTTAGAAGCTCAATTGCTCATGTTGTCTTCACACAACATGTTGAATCCACAGAATGGATCTCCGATCACACTTCCTTCGCAGGATATGGTATTGGGTCTTTACTACATTACCAAGGCCAAAGTTGAAGATGATAACAAGGTGAAAAAACATATCTTTTATTCAGAAGAAGAGGTACTGATTGCCTTCAACGAAGAAAAAATTGAATTGCACGACAGTGTAAATGTTAAAGTTGATGTCGAAAATGAACTCGGTCAGATCGTAAAAGAAAGAGTTGATACGACCGTAGGAAGAGTAATATTTAACAAAGCTGTCCCCGAGGGTGTACCTTTTGTCAACGAATTATTGACCAAGAAAAACCTAAAAAGGGTCATTGGTGATATCATATCGAGAACAAATTTTGCCACAGCAGCCAAATTTCTCGATGATATTAAGGACATGGGATTCTATTGGTCCTTTAAAGGTGGATTGTCTTTTAACCTGGGGGATTTGATTACTCCGACAATCAAGGAAAACACTTTGGTTGAGGCTCAAAACGAAGTAGATGAGGTATGGGACAACTACAACATGGGTCTCATCACATCTAACGAACGATATAATCAGGTCATTGACAAATGGACATTTGCCGATAACAAGATCACAGATAATCTGATGAAGGAATTAGCCCAACATAAGGGAGGGTTTAATTCTGTGTATATGATGTTGGATAGTGGAGCTCGTGGAAGTAAGCAGCAGATTAAGCAATTATGTGGGCTGAGGGGATTGATGGCTAAGCCTAGGAAATCAGGTGATACCGGAGGAGCGATCATTGAGAATCCCATCCTGGCCAATTTTGTGGATGGACTTTCAGTGTTGGAGTATTTCATATCGACGCACGGTGCACGTAAAGGTTTGGCGGATACGGCCTTAAAAACGGCCGACGCCGGTTACTTGACAAGAAGATTGGTCGATGTTTCACAAGATGTAATCATCGTTGAAGAGGATTGCAATACTCTAAGAGGTATTGAAGCGACCGCATTGTACGAGAATGACAAGAAAGTTGAAGACTTGTCTGATCGAATTGTGGGCAGGTATACATTGAATGATATTGTACACCCGGATAGTGAGGAAGTAATTTTGGAATCCGGTGAGTTTATTGATCATCAAAAAGCCAAAGCCATTGAATCTGCTGGCGTCGAATCGGTAATGATAAGATCTGTTTTGACCTGTGAAACGAAGAAAGGTGTTTGTACGAAATGCTATGGCAAGAATCTGGCAACGGGTAGAATATCTGAAATTGGTGATGCCGTGGGAGTAATAGCCGCACAAAGTATTGGAGAACCGGGCACTCAGCTGACACTACGTACATTCCACGTAGGGGGTATTGCCTCGGTGACTAAGACTGAATCCGAACATGTAGCGAAAGTTGACGGTCTTTTGGAATTTGATAACGTAAGTACGGTGGCCTTCAAGGAAAATGGAAAGAGTAGTGACATCGTTTTATCACGGTCAGGAGAAGTGCGGATATTGGAGCCGGATACGAATAAGATTTTGGCCAATCTTCATATACCGTACGGATCCACTTTGTTTATTAAGAACAGGAAGAAGATCAGGAAAGGAGATGTAATTTGCGAATGGGATCCTTTTAATGCTGTTATCGTTTCAGAATTCAGTGGAATCATCCAGTACGAGTCGATCGAAGAAGGAATTTCATTTAGGGCAGAACGGGATGATCAGACGGGAAATGTCGAAAAGATCATCATTGAGTCTCGTAAAAAGAAGAGTATCCCAACCATTAACATTGTTAATTCAAAAGGAGACATTCTTAAAACATATAACCTTCCGGTTGGATCGCATTTGCTTGTTGAAAATGGAGATAGCATCATTGCCGGAGAGAGAATTGCGAAAATACCCAGGAAGCTCGGTAGTATTCAGGATATTACAGGAGGTTTGCCAAGGGTAACTGAATTATTTGAAGCGAGGAATCCATCCAATCCGGCGGTCACTGCCGAAATTGACGGTATCGTCAAGTTTGGTAAAATGAAAAGAGGAAACCGGGAGATATTTGTAACAGATGAAAAAACCGGTCAACAGCGAAAATATCTTGTCGGACTTTCGAAACACCTGGTTGTACAAGAAGGTGACTTTGTAAGGGCAGGATCTCACCTGTCCGATGGAGCTACATCACCAGAGGATATCCTGAATATATCCGGGCCATTTGCAGTACAGCAGTATATAGTCCGGGGAATTCAGGAGGTTTATAGGTCACAGGGTATCGGAATCAATGACAAGCATATCGAAGTCATCGTTAGACAGATGATGAGAAGGGTACAGATTGAAGATCCGGGAGATACAAGTTTTCTTGAAGGAGAGGCAGCTGAAAAGTATGATTTCCTTCATGAAAATGACTGGATCTATGATAAGAAGGTAATTACTGAATCAGGTGATTCAAATAAACTCAAGCCCGGCCAAATCACTTCTATTCGTCAGATAAGAGAAGAAAACTCTTACCTCAAACGAAATGATCTGAAGACCGTTGAGTTCAGGGATGCCATACCTGCAACGAGTAAACCTATACTTCAGGGAATTACTAAATCTTCTCTTGGAACTGCAAGTTGGATTTCAGCGGCATCTTTCCAGGAGACAACCAAGGTGCTGAGTACGGCGGCCATTGCAGCCAAACGTGACTTCCTGGAAGGACTCAAGGAAAATGTCATCGTGGGTAAGAAAATTCCTGCAGGCACAGGTTTGAGAAAGTATACTCAGCTAAAGGTAGATGAAAAGATGGAAGAAGTACACCAGGATTTGTTGGAATAGAAATATGATCATTCGGATCGTAAAGGCTGTATCATGGATTTGATACAGCCTTTTTTCGTGCGCCCGGCATGGGGCAGATACTTGGAGGTGAGAGTCCTCTATGCACCCGGCAAGGGGAAGCATTAGCTGAACGGCAAGATCATACTCGTAAGGGTATGGTTGAAGGAAGCTGAAGGCAAAACATTGGCCTGACGAACAGGAATCACATAGTTAGGCATTATCACCGGATGAGGAGGCGAATATCTCTAAAGTCCGATACTTGTACGGGAGGTGATGGTGTAGATGTGGCAGGCATAAATGTGAAGGTATTTGCGCATTACCCGGGGAGATCTGGACAGATATTGATTATCGTGGTTCAGAAGTCAGCCGAGGTCATAGTAGTATTGAGGCTATCGATGCGAAGGACCGAACTTAGAGATTAGAAGCTTATGGATTTATTATTAACGGGACGGGAAGGAGTAGCAGGAGCGATGATTGAGATATCATGGGTTCATCCGGGAAGTATTGTTCGGAAAACAAGAGATAACGGATGAGTGCGACAAACGGGCCGGGGAATAATAGGGACAAGAGCGAGCTACCGACTGAGTTAATGGAACAAATAGTCAGTCGCGAGAACATGACCGAAGCTTACAAGCGGGTAAGAGGCAACCGAGGAGCTGGTGGCATAGATGACATGAGCGTGGGAGAGTTAAAGCCGTATTTAAATAAGCATTGGTTGGAGATCAAAGATGCATTATTGGATGACACCTATCAACCACAAGGGGTGAAGCTGGTAGAGATACCGAAGTCTGGCGGCGGAGTACGCAAGTTAGGGATACCGACGGTTGTTGACCGGATGATTCAACAAGGCATCCACCAAGTACTAAGTTCCTACTATGAGGAAGAATTTTCGGACTGGAGTTATGGTTTTCGAACTGGGCGCAGTTCCCAGCAGGCTGTACACACAGCCAGGGATCATATCAACACCGGGAGGAGATGGGTAGTAGATATGGACTTATCAAAGTTTTTCGATGAAGTGAATCATCAACGCTTACTGAGCAAATTAGGGAAACGGATAAAGGATCGACGCGTAATCCATCTGATAGACCGATACTTGCGAAGTGGGATGATGGTGAATGGATTGGAAGAGCGTCGCAGTAAAGGGACGCCCCAAGGCAGCCCACTGTCTCCATTACTGTCCAACATTGTATTAGATGAATTGGACAAGGAGTTGGAGAAGCGGGGCCATTATTTTGTACGCTACGCGGACGATTTTCAGATATATACGAAAACACGCCGATCAAGCGAACGAGTAATGGGAAGTCTGAAGGCCTTCATTGAGAAGAAGTTAAAGCTTAAGATCAATGAAGAGAAGAGCACAATAGACCGACCCTGGAAACGCAAGCTACTGGGATACAGTTTTACGAGTAGTAATCCTGTAAGACTAAAAGTGGCTAAATCGAGTATCAAGCGATTCAAGAACAAGGTGAAGGCCCGAATGCGAACAGGTAGGGGCAGAAACCTGGGTAAGTTTATCCAAGAGGATCTCAACCCTCTTTTGCGGGGCTGGATGAACTACTTTGCACAAAGCGAGGTGAAAGGATTTACCGAACAACTTGATGGTTGGATACGCCGCCACCTACGAAAGATCAGATGGCGGCAGATGAAGCGTAACTGGAAAAGGAGAAGTGCCCTACTGTCCAGAGGGTTGAGTGAGGGAAGAGCAATCATGTCCTCCTTCAACCAACGCGGCGCCTGGTGGAACTCAGGGGCTAGACATATGAATCAGGCCTATCCGAACAGTTACTTTGAGACTCTGGAACTTGTGTCATTGCACCAAACGCACAGTCGGTATCATCAATTATTAAATAACTCTATGAACCGCCGTGATACGTGAACCGTACGTCCGGTGGTGTGAGAGGGTAAAAGTA
>JANQHF010000097.1 GCA_028282725.1 Saprospiraceae bacterium | reverse complement strand
CTGTCACCTTGCTTTAAGCTGTCACCTTGCTTTAAGCTGTCACCTTGCTTTAAGCCGTCACCTTGCTTTAAGTTATCACCCGCTTTATAATTAAACTTTTTCCACTCTTTTCCAATCCGTGTTCGACTTTGGTTGATCTTGGAAGTTTTTGATCTGGATTGTAAGCTATTACCCTCATTTAATTGGCGTCGATCTTATACGAATTGTGGATGAAACCAGGGAGACTATAGCGAAGGGGCACTTTCCATCCGGCCTTCTGACGCACGCAATCAGACGGCTAAGCCACCGGATCATTTACAAGATCGTCGGAATTGTTCCTCCTTCGACGCGCAAAGCCGCACCGTTTGTCGCAGAAGCCAGGGGACTACAGAGATAAACGACCAGATTGGCCACTTCGTCGGTGGTAGCAAAACGCTCAAGCAAACAGTGAGGGCGCTCTTCCAGAATAAAATCCCTTCCCGCTTCTTCCACCGATTTACCTTGCTCTTCTGCAAGACCCTCTACAAAAGTCTTCGCTCCTTCAGAGTACGTCGAACCCGGGAGGATACTATTGACCGTCACATCTTTTCCGCGGGTCAATCTTGCCAAGCCATTGGATAATCCCAATAAGGCCGTCTTCGTCATTCCATAATGAATCCACCTCGGATCGACCTGTACACCGGATTCACTGGAAATAAATATCACGCGACCCCAATTCCGGCTAAGCATTCCCGGAAAGAAACTTCTCGAAAGCCGCACCCCACTCATCACATTCACGTCAAACATATTTTGCCATTCCTCATCAGAGATTTCCACAAATTCTTTAGGTTCAAATATTCCGACATTGTTTACAAGAATATCCACCTGCTCAATGCTGTCTATTAGATGATCAATCGAATCGACATCGTCAAAGTCAGCTATGACTCCATCAACATTCGATTCGGGAAGATCATTCTTGATTTTACTGATGGTATGATCGATTCGATCTTGTGTTCTGCCATTGATATAAACGCTCGCTCCTTCAGCAGCAAGCCCCTTGGCAATCGCGAATCCTATGCCGGCTGTTGATCCGGTGACCAGTGCTTTTTTCCCTTCCAAATTTAATTTCATGCTCTGTTTTTATGCCAGAATGACTGGGCTGAACGCAAACCAAATGAACAATACAATGACGATCAAACCAATGGTCAGTAAGATATCCCGGCGATTGACCTCAAAAAAGTTTTCTACGCTCTTCGAATAAGTCACACCTTTTAATTTTTCCACTGTTGGCGCCGGGGCCGTTCTGCTGGCTATAAAAAGTATCAAGCCACAAATGATGAACAAATACAATGCAAAATGCAGGAAGTTGATACCGACAAACAGATCTATTATCCAATACTCACCGTATGGTATCGTACCATTGTTGACCTGGAATTCGAGTAATAATCGAATGACACCCAGTATAAATCCCGTCCACAATGCCCATAGCGCTCCTCTTGCGTTGATGCGATGAAAAAATAACCCCAAAAGAAATGCTGCAGCAATTGGAGGTGATATATAGGCTTGTACGCTTTGCATATATGTTATGATGCCACCGGATTCCGTCATTACCCTCATCAGAGGAATATATGCCAGGGAAATGATGACCAGCACAATCGTGACTAATTGCCCCATCCAAACAAGCTCTCTCTCACTAGCAGATGGTTTGTATTTCTTGTAAAAATCAATGGTGAAGAGTGTTGAACAACTATTGAATGCAGAAGACAGACTAGACATGAGTGCTGCCAGGAGTCCTGCCAGGACCAATCCCTTTATCCCGGCGGGTAACAAGTCATTGATCATGATCGGCAAAGCCTTATCCGGGTTCACAAGATCCAATGTCAACAACCCGGATCCGGCCAAACCAAAAGCCAGGACACCGGGGATTACAAAAATGAATAGCGGTAACTGCTTTAGATAACCGGCAAACAGGGCTCCTCTCCGACCATTAGAAACATCCCTTGCACTGAGTACTCTTTGAACGATAAATTGATCAGTGCACCAATACCAAATACCCAGTATAGGGGCGCCAAACATCATTCCCGTCCATGGATAAGCCGTATCGGACGAGGGTCGCCATAAATTAAAAAATGCCGCTCCCCCCTTCTCCTGGGTTTCGGCAGTCACATGAACGGCCTGCACCATACCATCCCATCCTCCAATGCTTTGAAGTCCAAAAAATGTGACTAAAAACATTCCGCCCAGTAAAATAAACAGTTGAACCATGTCCGTATACAAGACTGCTTTCAACCCTCCAAGTACCGTATAGATTCCCGTAGCAATCACCACGATCAATGCACCGGTCCAAAAAGGTATGCCAAGCACCTCAAAGACCAGTGCACCTGCAAATATGGTCAGCGATATCTTGGTCAATACATATGCGAGGATGGATACTATGGAAAGATAGGTTCTGGCGCCCGCCGAATATCTCCTCTCCAGGAATTCTGGCATTGTAAACACACCACTCTTCAGATAGAAGGGCACAAATAACCAACCCAAAACGATAAGGACCAGGGAAGCCAGAATTTCGAATTGAGCAGCCGGCATATCGCCGCGGGCTCCACTCCCTGCCAATCCAATGATATGTTCAGCCCCGATATTGGACGCGAACAAAGATGCACCAATTACAAACCAACCAACATTCTTGCTGGCCAGGAAATAGTCGGCACTTTTTCGATCTCTCTGCTCCCGAACAGTAATCCACCAGGCAAAAACAAAAATGACAATGAAATACAGGATGATAACCCCCCAGTCAATACCAGCAATCATAAGGGTGAATTAAGGACGTAAAATAGCAAAACATGTTGACGGGGGCCCCAACATGTTTGACTGGTACCTTCCATTTCAAAATATTCCGTAGAACTGGTTGAACTGATGAATCGGTGATGACTACCAATTCGTTAACCCAAGCAATTTTTCACCTAGGGCCGAAAGTTCAGCCTGCTGATATTTAGTCTGCTCCCAGTTTCGAGGATCTCCGGGGAAAGCATACCCTTCAGGAGCAACCCGGTTTTTCCAGGAATTGATTCTCCATTGTCTTAATTCTTCATTTTCCTCCTGAGCCGGCATCATGGAAATGTATTGGGCAATTCTGACTTTATCATCCGAATGATTGGGTCGTATCCCATGTGGCTCGGAGCTATTGAAAATCAGCAAATCTCCAGCCTCCAATGGAACTTTAACGATCTTGTCCTCGAGGCCGCTGACGTCCGGCTTAAAGTGATCCCTGTCCTCTGGCTGAGTTAATTTCCAGGTGTCATAATTTCTAAAAAGCCATGGGATACATTGAAATCCACCCATATTTTCATCAGTTTGATCTGCCAATGCCAGGACGCCTTGCACATTTTGCGGTTTGGTTTCAGGATCGTAATCCCAATGAATGAATCCCTTGTACTCATAACCGGGCCGAATGGGAAAATTCAAATTTGCCCTGTCAATAGTCACCCATAATTTTTCTGTGCCCCAGATATCGACAAAGGCATCATATACACGTTTCGATTGACGATTATTCCATAAGTGCTGATTATTGTATACCTCGACCATACCGGTCCCGGCAAGTTCCTTCATTTGGATCTCTGCCCTTGGTGTCGTATACCAGGTATCCTTATCATTGGGATCTTTTTCTTCAAATTCCCAGAGAAATGCTGCGGTTTGTGCAGCTTGTTCACGGGGAATCGCATTCTTTATTACTACGTAGCCATTTTCTTTCCAGAAATTCCATTGGTCAATAGAGAGCACCCGAAGTGTATCTTCTGTCGCAGACTGACGCAATTGAACGGAACTGCTTTTGGCCGTGGAGGGATTACCGGGAATATCCTTATGCTGATTGTCCGGAATCATTGTGGCAGCCATCGTTTGATTTGTATTTTTCATAGTGAGAGGAGCTTTAATGAACTGATGGTACAAAGATCAGGTAAGTAACGATGACATTTTTTCAAATTCTTAGCATATACTTGTACAATATTGACAATCAAGTTGTATAAATTGCTATTTAGGTTCAATTTAGTATTACAATGAAGCTTCAACTCGAGACGGTCACAGATAAATCGGATCGTTCATTCAGCATGATGTTTAATCCGAGATTGAGCGATTTGTTCTTTTGGCACTTTCACCCTGAATTTGAATTAGTCTATATAGAGGCGGAGTCAGGGACACGCCATGTAGGTGATCATATTTCCACGTTTTTCAAAAGAGATCTGGTATTGATTGGATCCAATATTCCACATTTGAATTTTGATTACGGCATCACAACGCCATATCGCAAAGTGGTCATTCATTTCAAAAAGTCCTTTGTCGAGGAATCACTACATGACATCCCCGAATTGAAGGACATTTGCAGACTTTTTGAGTTGTCAAAACATGGAATTGCCTTTAATGAAGATCGATCAAAATACATAGGAGATATACTGTTCTCTATGGAAAAAATGAACGCATTTGAGCGGTATGTTCACTTGCTTCGATTGATGAAAATCCTGGCTCAGGAAGAGGATTTGATCCAATTGCACGATCACCCGTTCGACATTGTTTACAGCGACCGGGAACAGGGAAGATTGCGTGCCATCTATTCTTTTGTTGACAATAACTATCATTCAAAAATTGAGCTTGAGCAAGTTGCGTCCATTAGTAATATGAGCAAAGAAGCATTTTGCCGATATTTTAGAAAGACGACCAGGTATACATTTGTGGAATTCTTAAACAGATACCGGATCAGTCAATCCAAGAGGCTTTTAATGTCAGGTCAAAGTATAAGTGATGCCTGTTTCCAATCCGGCTTTGAAAGTCTGTCATATCACAATCGCGTATTTAAGAAAGTGACCGGTGAAAATCCCAGGGAATTCAGGAAAAGATATTTTTAGGTGTGAATATGATTCGGACACAACAGATCTAACATGATCAGGGAGAAAGACGGGATTAATGCACACCTATCCCGACGCATGGGATTGATGACGCTGACGGCTACTGGTATTTGTTCGATGCTGGGAGCGTCGATCTACGTTGTTCCGTTTATGATTCAACGAAATGTCCCTGGAATCGGTGCCTATGTTATTCCGGCCTTCCTTTGTGCTGCACTGCCGGCCGTTTTTGCCGCATTGGCCTACGCCATTCTGTCATCAGCCATGCCAAGGGCAGGAGGTAGCTATATCTATGCAAGCCGGGGTTTACATCCCTACCTGGGTTTTGTTGCCAGTTTTTCACAATGGTTCGGGTTATCGATCGTCATCGGAGTAATTGCCTATATCACCATCCCATTTGTAAGAGACGTCTGTAGCGCAATGGGTTGGGTTAACCTGGCGACAGTACTTGAGACCGGATGGATACGCGTCGTACTGGCTCTGTCATTGATATGGATATTTGTACTGGTAAATATAAGAGGGACAAAATCTTATAAACGTACGCTGATCCCAATGATGTTTTTGATGTTTGCCCTGGGTACCATCGTGATTATCGCAGG
>JANQHF010000089.1 GCA_028282725.1 Saprospiraceae bacterium | reverse complement strand
TTTCCCAGCACCCGCAAGAGGTCTGCAACCGAAAAATCATCTTGCGGCACTACCCATTGGATTTCAAACTCCTTGACAATTGGTTCAACCGCTAAAAATATACCCGTTATACACACCAGGATTATAAATAATGCCGACGTGAGCGCCAGGATTCGGTGGCTTAAACGCCATACCGATGAGATCACGATTAGCTAGGGATTAGTCTGATATATCGAATCCATCCTATCCCCTCTTTTTTGAATGGCCCTTCCACTGAATTGAGTGGAACTTCAACATCAACAGAAAAATAGTCCTGATCTTCGACCGCAGATTCAAACCTCAATTTATATCCGGATTCAATCATTTGATTGTTCACCTTGATCAACCCTATACGACGATCTCCATTTCCAATAGAGGCACTGGTGATTCCATCGATCTGCTGGTCAGATTCAGAAGCAAAAGACCACCAGGTTTTCATGTCTTTATACCACTCGTCATCATCTCCAAGGACAGCAAGTGTGGATTCATATTCACCTTGGGGATTGACAAGCGAAACGATTATGTATGCCTTTTCTCCGGCATAATTAATCATTTGGATCATATACTTGAATTCCGATTGTTCGTCAAGGTTTAATTCCTGGGTACCGTCTTCCTGTACCACCACTAGGAATGCACCGAATAATAACATCAAGAGCGTTTTCATCCTTTTAAGAATTTGAGTGAATCGAGAGATTTTTTCATTAACTCGTTTTCCAGAGCGAGTTCATAAGGGGACTCTTCAAAGTCGGTTTTGAGGTGGATGTCTGCTCCTCTTTCAACAAGAATCCTTAATATTTCAGGATTACTTGCTTTCATAGCAGCATGATGAAGCGCAGACAGACCATTTTTATCCTTAAGGTTAGGATCCTCAATAAGTGGTATTAGTTTTGTGATCAATTCCACATTGTCCTTCGTAGCTGCAATATGAAGTGCATTTTGCCCTTCCGCATTGGTGTCCGAGAGAGAGGTGTTGGTGCGAAGCAAGAGGTCCAGCTTTTTCATGGCCTCCTCAACATTTCCTGACGAAGATGAATGAACTAGGTGATGAATCAGGCCATTCCCATGCTTATCCCGAACATTGGGATCAGATCCTTTTTCCAGCAGAAGCTGAGCAACTTCAGCACTATTGGTTTTTATGGCATTCATAATTGCTGTATTCCTTTCAATATCCTTCAATTGTACATCAGCACCACGTTTAATGAGGAATTCCACAATTTCAAGTTTATTTCGACTCGCAGCATTCATCAGAGCTGTCTGTCCATTTTGATCTTTGATATTGACATCGATGCCACTATTCAAAAAATAATCGAATACCTCTTTGTCCGCATGTCTCCATGCGAGATTGTGTAATGCGGATTTGCCTTCCGTGGACACCAAAGAGGGATCCTGTCCCATTCGCTGGAGATATTCACAAAACTCAATGGAGAGCGAGGTATTATGGGAAGCAAAATGAAAGGCATTCTCATTTTCTTTTCCTTTCTCCATATTGGGAGCGCCCAGGTCCTTCAGGTAAGACAACAACCCGGAATCTACCGTTCTTGCAGCATGAAATAATAAGCCGTTGCCCCTATGATCCACTTCGTTCAGAAGGATACCTTCTTTCGCCATATAGTCAATAACGGCTTTGTTTCCAGCCCGTGATACATACGCCATCAATGCCGTTCGACCCCGTGAATCTCTCTCATTGGGCAAATCGTATCCAATGCTTTTTATATAGTCG
Organism: Saprospiraceae bacterium; assembly: GCA_028282725.1. Lineage (GTDB taxonomy): Bacteria > Bacteroidota > Bacteroidia > Chitinophagales > Saprospiraceae > JAJRXG01. The sequence continues at coordinate 51,608 of JANQHF010000089.1, read as the reverse complement.
TAAACCGCAAGATCATCCTGGCCCGTACTGCTCACAAAGAAAAGCAGGTTATTACCATGACTATCTATTAACCTGATGTCAGATCCCTTTTCTACTAAATATTTCATCAGGGGAACGTCCCCCTTATATCCGGCCCACAATAGATAGTTCCTGCTATCATGGGTCATTTTGTTGACGTCGTTCCCCTGATCTAGCAGGTATTTTATCACGGGAAGTGGATTTTTTTCAAGTATGGCATAAGTCACGGCATCAAATCCATGGATGGTCAATTTAGTTGGAGAATGGCCTTCTTTGATCAATGTCTCTATCATCTCAACAGATGGAGATTCTTTCCAAAATGAACGATCCAAAAGCTTGTTTTCACCCTGAGCGTTAAGACAAGAACTCAATAGAAGTAATCCCAATGAAAACAGGAAGGTGTTGATTTTCATAATTCGTTATTTGTAATAGTGAGAGATTTTGATAATTGTAAAGTAAAGAGTCTACCCGGCAGATTGGGTAAGTACTGTGGTGATGTATAGTCGAAGATGTTTCGCACAGCTATTTGCAGTTCGATATCAGGACCTGAAAATTTCTTTCCGATGGATGCATTCACCAAAGAATAACCCGATACCAGCTGATCAAAACGATCCAGTATGGCATTGGCATTAGTGTCAAATAATCCAAAACCGGATCTCATAATTATACGAGTTGTGATGTAGGTTTCCCAATCGGGAATAGTGTACTTCAGGGAAACTTGTCCCATATGTTTGCTTCTGTTGTACAACCCCAGATAGTCCGAGTCTTCTAACCTTACCGATTGAAGGGTCTCCGGATCGCGACCAAAGATTCCCGTGCTTTCAATCCTTTCAAGAACACTGCGATCAGCAGTAAGTAAATACTGGTATCCAAAGGTAAGGCTAAGACAGCTTGTGACACCAGCTCTTAAGCTTACTTCGACCCCCTTGCTGATTATTTCGCCAACATTATAATATCCAAAAACATTTTGACCATTTGTCTTTTGGGCCAGGACCCTTGTATCGATTAAGTTGTCCACCTGGTTTCTGAAGGCATTCATGGACAAGCTCAAAGCGGGATACGGATTGTACTCCAAACCGATGTTAATACCCATTGAGTTTTCAGATCTCAGGTCTCCTGTGAGTTGTTCGGTGGGAATAAGAAAATTATTGATTTGTCCATTTTCATTCAGAATGTCCAACTCTTCTATGGAAATATTATGTCCCAGGACGGTGTATCCTACTGTGGAATTTGTAAAGTTGAGATACAATTGTCTGAAGTCCGGAGCCTTATACCCAAAACCGACCGATGATTTGAGCGACAGGCCGGGCAATACCGAGTAATATAATGCCAACTTCGGGTTGATTGCATTACTGAACTGGTTGTGCAGATCCACTCTGATTCCGCTTATGATATTCCATCTGTCACCCGGTATAAATTCAAATTGTCCATATGCATAAGGAGCCACAAATGTGATATCTTCTTCATAACGGGTGGCATTCAAGCGATCCAGACCAAGACCTGTACCCAAGGTCAAAGTATGCAACTCATTAACCCTTGCAATCCATCTGTATTCTGGTCTGAATAGTTTTTGATCAAAGGAAGTCCTAAAATCAAATTCCGGGCGAGACGTGCTCGTTCCAAATTCATTTGCCTGGTATGTAGAATGATAGATTTCCAACTGATGAAAAGACTGTTCTGAGGGCTTAAGTTTGAGGTTGAAATTGATATTTGTTTCTCCAATTTCACTATTCCCCAAAAGATCGGAACCATCAATTACCTGAACGAGATCCTGATCTTGACTATAACGTCTCAGATATGCTTCGAGCGTCAATTGTTCACTGACATTCCATGCTATTGAAGGCTGGATCGTGTAATTGGCATAAGGTTGAACAGTTGATGTTCGTGGTGATTCAGGAGTGAGATCATAACCACTGCTTGACAAATAGTCAAAAGAGAGACCGATGCGCACATCGCCAAGATTGCTCCTGGCGTCAAACGAGGTATTGATCAGATCAAGATTGCCGGCCCGGATTCCAGCCGAGGCATTGAGTCTTTCATTCTCAAATTGCCTGGTTATGATATTGATCACACCGGCAAGAGCATCAGATCCATACAAGGCTGAAGAAGGCCCCTTGACTATCTCAATTTTTTCGATACCCTGCACCGTAATACGATTTAAATCCAGCGTGCCTGCCTGACGGCCGATGAGCGGCAATCCATTGATCAAAATTAAAGTGTAGTCGGAGTCCAGTCCTTGTAGCTGCACACCCTGGCCCCCACCAAAATCTGTGGACACCAGAATTCCCGGGAGCTCAGATAACATTTCATCCAACCGCATATTACCTGTCTGCCTGACATATTCTTCGTCAATAACGACTGTGGGCAATGGTAATGAAGCCAACTGACGATTTGATCGGGTTGCCGTAATGACCAATTCATTCAAATCCAATATTGCAGAAGTATCCACCATGAGATCTGAGACTTCTCGATTCTGGCTCATCGCATTTGAATTGGCAATGAGCAAAAAGACAATCCAAAAAGCTACTTTTCCCATAGGATTATCCCGTCTTCCTGAATCAGCGTTTTACATAAGTTTCGATCAAATCACCAATTTCATTGGGAGATTTATCTGTCGACAAGAAGAAAAGATGTTCATACAGTCGTTTCCCTTCTATCTTATCATTTAGGGTGAAATTTTGGGAATTCTTGAACACCCTGGAATTCCATTGATCAACGACTCTACCCCAATAACTTTGATTTTCTTGCCAATAGTCTTTGGCAAGCTCGCATTGCTTCTCATCGATCCTGGTATATGAATTCAATCCTTTTTCTTCTGCAATTACCTTTTTTGAATTACCATCGCTCAATAGCTTTTTGTTGTCCTGGACATGAATCCATCCAGTATCGGTGAGCTCATGACGGTTACCACGTAACATGATGTTGTAATCATTCCTCTTGGTCCTTTCTCTCCGTGGAAGAGGTGCAGGCGTTGTATTTTCCCAAAAATGCCTGCCGTCAACATGTACCCAGGTAGCTGATCCTTCATACCTGGGGCCATCATCCACCTGGTAGACTTTTTGCGTCCATTGTCCTGCAACTTCAATCGGCGTTTTGTTTTGAAACACCCATCGTCCATCTCCATCAAATAAATACAAATCTGTATTTTGATAGATCCAGTCTTGTCTCCAGTGCTTGATGATCATTGAATCATTGATTACGAGTAAATGTTGCAAGGAAATGTAATCCTCTGACTCTTCTACCACTTGTATCCATTCACGTGCAAAGGCCTTATAATTATCTTGGTATTGATAATCCCTTTCATTGGAAAAAGTCTCTGCATAATCAAAAACGATATCATAACATCCCGCCATTGATCTGATCGCAGCTTTATCCATTGTTTTTTTATCAACCTGGGCAGTCAAAAGAATTGGACAAATCAGACCGATTAATAAAAATTTAAATTTTGACATTTCAATAAATTTTAAGAAGTGGAGGTTTGGTCAAACCTCCACATGAAAAGTGATGTATGAAAAATTATGACTAAATGACTTATTGGTCGATGAAGGCTTTATCTCCATTAGGATTGTATGCAAAATTAAAAGTGAAATACCTTGGCTCTGACGTGCTATCCACAGATGCCGGTGCTCCCTTGTAGTAACTCAAGATCTCCATCTTGGCATAGTTATTATCATGGGTTCTGATCACAAGGATCTTTCCTGCAAGCGGACTGATCAGGAAAGTCGGAGGGCCTGCATAGTTGTACCATCCGTTATCGCTTCCTGAGGGAATAGCATACTCCGTGGGTCCATCTTGTCCAAATAGACTATTTGCCGGTGCTTCCAACACTTCATCAAAAGTCCCATCGACGATACTGGCAGCCCCTGTTCCGGTTCGAGCTGGCTCATCAGGTAGGATTTGAGTCCCCCCATTGACGATAATAAGCGTTCCTCTGAAAGCAATGTCCCAGGTACCTGTACTCAATTCTACAACTCGATTTTCCTTAAAATTGAAACCGATAAAATCTCCAGCCGGAGGTTCTCCGGGAGCTGATGTAATAGGAGCATATAAGTCCGACACCGTAGAAGTAACTACAGGTTCTTTCACGATAGGTTCTTCGTCATCCCCACAGGCAATAAACGAGCATGAAAACAGTAAGACTGCAATAAAAGTCAAGAATTTAGAATCCATTTGTTTTTTGGTCGCGAATATATTCAGTCTTATCTCACGTAGGTATTACCGATTTTCGAAAGAAATCTGCCCGAATCTGGATTCATGATTCCTTAAAATTTGTAGTCTTTCTACCCAGAATTGTTAGATAAAAATCTGAAGGCACATTTCTGTACCCTTGAATGAAAGCACATAGCGAGAGAAATGTGTTTTACATATGATAAAGGATTGACTTGAATTCAGGATGTGTCCCTTCAGCTTTGGCGTGATTTTCAGCATCCTGCCCTCACTTCGATCTGCTTTTCGTTCTCTTCTTCTTGGGCTTTAATGTAAATGAATCCTCCTCCCTGATCGGTGTAAAGAGATCGGATTCATCAATAAGGATCTTAGCGGTCGCATTCTCAATTGCTGCTATTTCTACTCTCACTCCTTCCCCCTTTAAATGACGGACCAGTTCTACATAATCCGAATCGCCCGATAGGATGATAATGGTGTCCACCTTTTTGGCTATTTGAGTGGCCTTAATCGTCAGGGGTATATCTGCGGATTTATGACATGGCATTACGGATCCGTGAAATTGAGTGAGCAATCTTTCCGCCAGTTTACTGGATATGCTTTTTCCCTCCCGGAAGTAGATCAACTTATTCAATCCCCTGTCCTTCAAAAGTCTTGGTACCAGGCTATCGAAATCAAGCAGTGTATTGGCCTGTCCAGTCAAAGCTTGTAATCCCAGTTCTATATTGTTGCCATCAATTAAGATAGCTACGGATTGATTGATTCTAATATTGTCCATTTAAATTTTCATTAAAATTCAATTCATTGCGGACCCACTTCTTAAGATGCGGTCAATTGTCTCGTCACTCTTGCTGTCTATTATAAGCACCTTATAGTAATTATATGGAATAAATGGTTGCATCGATCTTATATTGATCGATAAGTTTTTGAGTGAACATTTTATGACCCTTTGGAGTCAACAGGTAAAGTTTTCCGTTTTTGAGAGAGGCCATCAAACTGAGCAATTTCCACCTCGTTACCAATTTCTGCGATGAATCTGACTTCATTGCAATATCGACAAAGCTGACAACACCATCTTCAGAAGAAAATGATAAATCCGCCTGAACTTCTTCACCTGTTGTTCGATTCTTGAAAACTTTTGGTGGCTCATATTCCTCTCTATTCACTTGAATAGAATCGGTAGATTTCTTCTTGGCCCATTCAATGGCCTTCTCAAGGTAATTTTCTTTTTCCACAGCTTATTTCAATTTGTGACAGATATATAACATCCATTATTAAGTATGAGCATATTCACTTTCACTCAATCAATTAAGTAAAAGGCAACCCGTCCATAATATAAAATTTCTTCCCAATACTCAGATTCTTACCCCAAATAGTTGGCTGTACCCGTACATTAAAATCAAAGTCCGGCTGATCAAAGAAGATACCAGACCTTCAATTTGTATAATTTCTTTACTGTTAGAGGTATTTTAATAATCCTTCACATAAATAAGCAGATTTCTCTAAAAAGCAGTTTTTTTTAAGATTCATCGGGGAATTATACTCCGTTCTATCTAATTGATGAAAATTCTGTTGTGAAGTATGTGGCTTATCATTTATTGGCTATCTTTCTCTCATAGACACTAAAACAGGCTGTTTTCCTTATTCAATAACCCGTTTAAAGACTGTATCCGTACATTTTAAGAAAGATTGCATCTGATTAGTATTCAATGATGTAAACGAATATTATCAACACAAAAAATGATCACATGTATCCAACTAAACCAAAGATCCTATTGATCACGATCTTACTCATTATCGCCGGAAGTTTCACCTTTCTTTTGTTAAAAGAGCATGAAAATACCGCTTTGAAAGTCGAAATCAAAAAGAAGCCAAAAGAAGAGCGAATTGCAGCTCGTGCCCTTCAGGAATACCTCATGACACGTGATCCGGCTACAGGACTCGTACCTAGGGAGCGATTGATCGAAGCCAGAGAATACAGGGATGCACTTATGACTAAATTATATAAGAACAAGGCCAAGATACCCATGCTGACTTGGACTAACGTTGGTCCGGATACGGTTGGAGGAAGAACAAGAGCAATTATGTTTGATCCCACGGACATGACCGATAGAAGAGTATTTGCGGCGGGAGTTTCAGGTGGTCTTTGGAAGAATGACGACATCACAACCAAGACATCACCCTGGACAAAGATCAATGACTTTTTGGACAACCTGGCCGTTGTATCACTGGCATTTGATCCCAACAATCAGAATACGTGGTATGCCGCTACAGGTGAAGTTGAAACCAGCGTGACTCCTGGAGCCGGTGTATTTAAATCTATTGATGCAGGTGCGACCTGGACCCATCTCGCAAGCACGAACATGTTTAAATTCAACAGTGATGTTGTGGTGAGAAATGAAAATGGGCAAAGTGTAGTCTACCTGGGATCCGGGCAAATCAATGTTGGATCAAAGCTTGGAGATCCGGTCACCCCTAATGGGGCATTTCAGGGAATGAGCGGACTCTTCAGATCCGATGACGGAGGTACAACATGGAACCAGGTACTGCCTCAAAATAACCAGGCCAATAGCCAGTTGGTCTCCGATGTGAGATTGGACGGATCCAACAATCTGTTAGTAGCTGTAGGATCCAATGAATTTGGTGACGATGGTGGAGACCTTTATAAATGCACAGGAGTGAATTGTAATACTGCGGGGACATTTACCAAGATTCTCGATGAGGCAGGAAAAAGAACAATTTTTGATGTTGCCCCTTCAGATCCAAACAGGATCTATGTCGTCAGTCAGAGTAATGCTGCGATGCCTGGAAATGACGATGTTGGATTTTTTAAGAAGACTATTGACGGAGGTACCAACTGGACAGATATGCCAATACCAATGGATTTTAATATTGATAATAATCCGTGCACGGAAGGCACGAATCATTTTACAAGAGCACAGGCATTTTATGACCTCGTCCTGGAAGTACACCCAACCGATCCGGATGTTTTCTTCGTAGGTGGAATAGATATGTACCGGACCATAGATGGTGGGGCAAATTTCACCATTATTTCCTCCTGGGTCCGCGATAATTCAGGGCCATGTGCCCATTACATGCATGCTGATCAACATGCTGCTGTATTCCGGCCGGGAAACTTCAACCAAGTGGTCTTCGGCAGTGATGGTGGTGTTGCCTTCTCCGCGAATGCAGGAGATAAAAATGCCACACCCACGTTTGCCGATCACGTGCAGGGATATACTACGAGTCAATTCTATTCATGCGACATCAGTCCTACTGCCGCTGCGAGGGAATATTTAGGAGGTCTACAGGACAATGGTTCTAATGAATGGGATCAAGCCAGTGCAAATAATACCATAGAAGTGACTGGAGGAGATGGTGGATTTGCTCATATCGACCAGGCCAATCCACTCATTCAAATCACTGCCTTTACAGAAAACGATTATGCCTATACCCGGGACGAATGGGCCACCAAGGCAGATGTTACCGGCAGAACAATGACAGGTAGATTCATCAATCCGACAGATTATGATGATACGAATAAGATTCTCTATGGAGCATCCAATGTAGACGCACTTAGCCGGGCAACCGGATTTGGTGCGGCGGGTGCTGCATTGACGGACGACATTCCCGTTGGGGGAGCTACGCTTGGAGGAAGACAAGCTTCGACAATAAAGGTGGATCCGAATACCCCGACAACGATCTATGTAGGTACTGATAATGGTAAAGTTTTTAGAATTAACAATGCGAATGTCAATCCATTGACATCCGTAGATATCAGTCCGACTGTTGCTCAGGCCCCGGCTGATACATATGTGTCTTCCATAGACGTCCAAATGGGCAATAGCAATCACATGCTGCTCACGATCAGTAATTTTGGAGTAAAGAGTGTATATGAATCAACAGATGGGGGAACTACCTGGGTAGATATCGAAAACAATCTTCCGGATATTCCCGTCAGATGGGGAATCTTCAGTCCTGCAAACAATGATCATGCATTGCTCGCTACAGACATGGGTATTTGGACCACTGACAATATCAATGGGGGTGCTACATCGTGGGAAGCGACCAATGACGGTCTGGCGAATGTGAGGGTGGATATGATCAAGTATCGCACATCTGACAACACTTTTGTTGCCGGCACTCATGGCCGGGGTATGTATACAGGAAATATTGGAGCAAACAACTGCAATATGGCCAATACGACAAATGTGACGCAACCAGATATTGTCTTGAATGCGACCTTCCACAACGGACACATTACATCCGGAGCACCCATGCCGAATAATGTCAACATAAATGCAAATAATATTACCTTCAAAGGAGTTGTCGACGTTATTTTGAATCCGCAATTTGAAGTGACTCCAGCCAATGTATTTAATGTATTCATTGAGAATTGTCCGATGTAAATAGGTGAAGGGTTAACTCTATCAATAGGAAAGCGATGAAAGAAGTAAATTTAAAATTATCGAGCAGGGAATTAGAGGTCCTTTCTCGTATCGTAGATGAATACACCAATAAGGAAATCGCCTCTAAACTTTAAAAAAGCCCTCATGCGGTCATCAGTCAAAGAAAGAAATTACAAGAGAAATTGAAGACGGGAAATACAGCCTGAATTGTGCGCTGTGCCTTCGAACTGAAATAAATAAATGTACAATATGCTAAATGAATTGATAATGAATAAAATATTGATTGCCGTATCGGTCTTTATCCTTTGTTCCGGTTGCTCATCCACGAGGCTGTCCCTGGATTCCGATAATATTCAGGCACATAATCGTTCCGTAATGAATTACAAAGATTCAGGGAAGTCCGGTATCGAATTGAATGCCCTAGAAGGTGATGGCATCGCAGTATTTGAAAACACGGAATTTGAAACAGGGACTATTTTTATTGATATCAAAGGTGAAAACAATCCCGGAAAAAGTTTTGTAGGCCTGGCATTCAACATTACAGATGAGGAGGGATATGAGGTTGTCTATTTTCGCCCATTTAATTTCGTGGCCAAGGAACAAATCCGACGGGACCATATGGTGCAATATGTCTTCCATCCCGAATACACATGGAGAAAATTGCGCACCGAACGAACCGGGGAGTTTGAAGCTGAAATCAACGATCCGCCGGATCCTGATAATTGGTTTACTGCGCTCATAAAGATCACTCGGGATCGCGTAATGGTTTTCATGCGGGACGAAGACAAAGCTGTACTGGACGTCCCCAGACTATCTGCTCCGAAGTCCGGTAGAATCGGTGCCTGGGTCGGTCACAATTCGTCAGGCCGCTTTGCGAATGTGAGGTTGAAGAAGGAATGATCATAGGGGCTATGCCTCCGATGTGCTTTACTAAACTTCTCAAGTTTGGTAAAGCTCTGAACAGATGCTATTCAAGTTGGGGTATAAATGCATTCCTTATTCCCTTATCGTAGATGAATATCGGCACCTGGTTTATAGTCTCAGTAGCCTAAAATATTGAAGATATTTATATTGTAAGAGTGATCTCCAAATTGTCCCCTTTGAAGGGGATACAGGGGATGATCAAAAAGTTTTCGTGGTTACTTTTTTCATTTTTTGACATTATTAATTGAATGCATGTGAAAAATGATCAAAAACCACTTCTACAATAAGAAGTTAAAGGGCCTTGCTCGAATTCTAAGAAATAATCCGACTAAAGCTGAAAAGAGATTATGGTACAATCTTTTATCAAATGGAAATTTCTTAGGGCACAAATTTCTCAGGCAACGACCTATAGATAATTACATTGTTGATTTCTACTGTAAAGAACTGAGACTGGCAATAGAGGTTGATGGGGCTATTCATGAGTTTGAGGAGATCCGAGAAAAAGATTTAATTAAGGATAGTAGATTAAAAGAATTGGGAATTCAAGTATTAAGAGTTTCAAACTGGGAGGTGTTCAATGATTTAGCACTGGTTCAAGAGATTATATATCGAAAAATCCAAGAAATATCACCCACCAATCCTCCCTCGGGGGAGGCCACTTAACATCTTTAATAATATGAGTCTCGGTTATAAAGACGATCCTATGTGACATCATTAGTGTGCATTCGACACACGATAAACTTCTGTATCCGGTTTCTTGACAAATGCTTTACTAAACTTCTCAAGTATGGTAAAGCTCTGAACCACAGTTACATTTCTCTCAAGCGAAGAGGCATGAGTGAACGTCTTTAATCTGAGCATTCCTGAAATAGGCCAGGCGTCTCCGCTTAAAGTCCCAAGCTTTACTAAACTTCAAAAGTTTAGTAAAGCTGATCAAGTACGCATGCTCAAGTCATCACCCACACTGAAAGTTGGGTGATGATACCAACAAACAAAAGGATTACATTACTTTCCCTAACTTTAAAGAAAAATGCAATTCAATGAAAATACTTAAGTACATATTACTAGGCCTCGTCGTACTTGCCATCCTCTTTTTTGCATTTGGACTATTCAAGCCCACGGTCAGCTATGGGCATGAAATCACTACCAATAAACCACTTAAAGAAGCCTGGGCCGTAACCCAGGATGCAAATAAATACGACCAATGGCTTAAGGGGTTCAAGAGCATGGAACTCCTGGAGGGAGAATATATGCAGGCCGGCAGCAAGTACAAGGTCATTGTTAATCCCGGTGAAGGACAACCCGATTTTGAAATGATCGAAACCGTAATGGATGTCAAGGAATTCGAACTTGTGAACTTGCACTTCGACAGTGAATTCATGAATTTTGAACAGAAAATTCTCTTTTCCGGCGATGAAAACAGTTCCACAGTGAAAACAGAATCTAAAGTTTTGGCCAAAGGATTGGTTTCAAAGTCAATGTTTGCGATTATGGAAACGCTCGGTGGGACATTCACAATTCAGGAAGTTGAGAACATAGAAAATTTAAAAAAGGTCATTGAAGGCAATACCACGGTTTATTATCCTGCTCCGGTAGAAGCTGTCGAGGCTGCATCGATGGTTGCCGAAGAGGTACAGTAATGTAGTGGTAAAATACTCGATTGAGCCGCGAATATTTATATGGATTCAAAGTGAAAACCTGCAGGTCATTACATCTGCAGGTATGAATGTGTGTTACACAGTGCGATACAATTTGAATGCCGTGAATGGATGTATAGTTTTTTTGCATCGAATCAGATACTCGTAATTCTTCTACTTTTCTGCTTGCATTTGATCCCAATGTTTTTTCAGATCCAGGTTATAAGGACTTTTTCTTTGTGGTTCGTACATTAATCTGCCTTTTTCATCGCCGACCTTTTCGACTACGGAACGATATGGTTGCTCTTGCATCTTCTTGTCATTTCGTCTTCCCATGAGCTGCCAGGACACCTCCACACCGGGTTCGGAGGTTCGGATAACAAATGAGTTGTTATGTACTTTTTGGCCTACTATTGCTTGGGCAAAACTTCCAATCACCGTAAGGTGATAGGTAACATCGATATTGATGGTTTCAAAGTAATCGGGAAGTGACACTACAGCTTTTCCATCCTCATCTGTTATGGTCGTACCTCGGTAAACATTAATTGGTTCGGGAGATTCAATCGCTGTATGGATCAGGAATTTATTATAAGGATCCAGTGGATGATCGATTTTAAAATTCTTGGCTCCCTGGACATTGGAAGAACCACTGACTTCCAGATCTCCCGAAATGATGATTTTGCCGTTTTGCGCATCAAACCCAATACCTACGAATCCGGTACCCTGAAACTTGGAGATTCCAAAACAGTCATTGTAGAAATTTGCATTATTCGCAGGATCAGACGCCTGAAATCCTATGTCATTCAATACAAGTTCCTTACCGTTGACATTTATGACCACCTTGTCTTTGTTGACTTCTGTAGAACTCATATCTACCGTATTTTGAACTTTCACCTTATCACCGTTGATATTGACCTTATCGTCAAGTTGTCGGAGCTCAACTTCAGCAAGATTGGGCTCGACTGAAAAGACATATGAAACCTCTATTTCGCCAGAATCATGATCTGTAACAGTACACATCAATTTATCTGCTTCCAATGACGCTTCTGCTTCATCACCATTGTTAAATTCCTTTATGACATTAACCCCAGCCACGTTATTTCCCATATTGTCTTTCCTAATTCCAAAGTTGGCAGCAAGGGCGACATCAGAATCCTTAAAGCTTGAATAGGTGTTAAAGCCGGTTTTACCTGTCGAGCTTTCGTCGGGATTAGCGGGAGGTTGGACCGATGGGGCGGAATTTATGGGAGGAATACTCACAAAGACAAGGTTCTTTCCATTTATATTCACGAAGAATTCACTTGGATTCATCGGATTTATTCTGAATTCCACTTTGTATAAGTCTCCTACCACCACCTTTCGTATAAAAAAGGAGCCTTCGAATGGCTTGTTCAATGTCCCTCCACTTAGAGCTGCCGGAACATCGTTATTGTCTACAGTTACAAATAAAACCAGAGGGTCAGTAATGTCGAAACAATCCGCAAATTGCTGTCTTATGGTACCGGGAGGAAGATTATTCAAAATGAGTGTCTGAATACTCTCAATGAACGTCGAATCTTCTGTACGAACATTGCTGTGCGTCTTTCCCTTTTTCAATACCTGGGGAGGTGATTGAACCTGGATACTGTAGAAAGTCTCTCCATCGTCCAGCATTTCAAACAATCCCTTATCCGCATCCATACGAATGCGTACGTCCCCGGAACTATCTCGTAATTCGAATAATGCGGAAGATTGACTGGTGTCTACCTTTAGCTTGCCAGCCGAATCTGCAACTACATTTCTTTGACCATTCCCGGCCAGGGTCGTGGAGGTTACGGTACCGTGGATTTCGAGGTCCTGGCTGATCCCATTGATGATCATTGCAGCGATCAAAAAAGAAGTGAGAATTCCTCTTCGGACTGCCATAGCACCGAGTTGTACCAAAGTCCTGGCCTGGAATTTCCGGTACAGGTTCTTTTTGTGCGTTGCGATCGTCGAAGGTTGGACAAATAGTACATTTGCCACTTCTTTGACCGTGAGGCCTTCGGCCAACTTGGCCAATACTGTTTTTTCGCGCTGTGTGAGTTTCATGATTGATAAGTTTCGTGTTTGTAATATTTCGGATTTTACATCTGTATCAAATCCATTATCTTTCCTTGGACAAACATGACGGGAAAAGGAAATGAGGTGAGAAAATAAATCCGCCATAATGCATCGCAAAAACGTCAAAACCCCTGTTATTCTTGAATTTTTTGTACTTCCCCGGAGGTTGAGGATGATTCTGTTCCTCTTTTTATTGACCTTCTCAGGAATCATGTTTGGACAGGATGAGGCTACCATAGACAGTATCAGGAATGCTATTGCAACCGCTGAAAGCGACTCGATGAAACTCGTCCTCATCGAAGAGTCATTCCGACCCATGGTATTACATTCTGCCCAGGAAGGCCTGGAGATCACCAAGGAAGGATTGCGTCTTGCTCAAAAACTCAATCTGAAGGAATACGAAGCACAGATGCACTATAATTTGGCTATGTCACACGAACGTAACAGAAGTCCTGATAATGCAATTGAGGAATATCTAAAGTCGCGTGAATATTATAAAACCGTAGAAGATTCTGCAAAGCTTTATGATATTCATTCGGCACTGATGAGCAGGTACAATGACAAGGGAGACATTGATGAATCACTGCGTCAATACGACCTTGCCAAATCATTTATCCGTTCGGGAGAGTTTTTACAGGAAGCCAAACTGAACAATCGTTTAGCGATAGTATTTGGAATGCAAGGGAATTTTGAATTGGCTGCCAAATATTTCAGGAACAATCTACCCATCTATCGCGAGGCTCAAGATCCCTACGGTCTGGGATTTACACATATGAATATCGGCATTTGTCTGGACGAGATGGGACAACTGGATTCCGCCCAGTACTATCTTGAAGAGGGTGTTAAATGGAACCGGCAGGCGAACTATCCCACAGAGTTGGCTCTAAATCTAAGAGAGCTTTCACACTTCCACACCAACAAAAATGAATTTGCCAAAGCCACAATCTATCTTACAGAAGCCGGTGAAATTCTTGAAAAAAATGGTTCGCTCAACGAACTTTCTTCGGTCAAATCCTCTACTGCTGAATTGTGGTTGAAACAAGATAATCTGGATCAAGCGATAAAATTTGCCCAGGAAGGCCTGGATATTTCTGATCAGATGAATCAACCCTATGTAGCAAAAGAATTGCTCAGGATTCTTTCGAGTGCACATGCTGACCAGGAAAACTACGAACGGGCCTATTACTTCGCAAATCGCAGATTGGTCAACCAGGATAGTCTGTTTTCAACAGAAAACCGAAAAGTGATTCGCGAACTGGAAGAACAATTTAAAACACGCGAACAGCAGGCACAACTCGAGGCACAAGACAAACTGCTGAGTCGTCAAAAGAACGTAAACAGGCTCGCCATTCTTTCTGCCATATTGTTACTCGGAATTTTGGTTGCTCTTTTCATGGCATACAGACAGAGGCAAAAGAAAAATGAATTGCTCAAAAAACAGGCGGAGACATTGAAGGAGCTGGATCAGGCCAAGTCGAGATTCTTCGCCAACATTTCCCATGAACTCAAGACACCGTTGAGCCTGATCAAAGGTCCCTTGGAAATGGCCATTGATCGAAGTGGAAATAACAAGATTTCCAGCGACCTTAAAATTGCGAGGGATAACAGTGAAAGATTACTCAACCTGGTCGATGAGATTATGGACCTCTCCAGGTTGGAAAGTGGAAAATTGACCTTGCAACCGGTAAAAAGCAATCTGTACCATCTCACATCCAGGATCATTAGTGCCTTTCGATCGCTATGTGAAATCCGTAAGATCCACCTCACATTGGATTATCATCTTCCCCATGAATTGGAAGCTGAAATTGATATTGGAAAATTTGAAAAAATTCTCAACAACCTCCTTTCTAATGCTATAAAATTTACCCCATCTGACGGATCTGTGAAGGTAGAAGTAAGTTCACCTCCCGATGATTCAGGAGGTGTACATATTGCAGTTTCAGATACGGGTATGGGTATTACGCAAGAAGACCAGGAAAAGATCTTTCAACGATTTTACCAGGGCGACGACAAGGGCACCTTACAAGGTGGAACGGGTATCGGTCTGGCCCTCACCGCTGAGCTGGTCAAACTCATGAATGGAACGATAAAGGTGTATAGCCGCACGGGCCATGGGTCCAGGTTTACAGTTAGCCTGCCCTTGAAGACTTTCCTGGGGACTGTCCTCGCTAAAGTCGATGACACTGCGAACGACACTGGAATACAGGAGGTGGAATATCGACCTGTATCCATTTTTGACGATCAGCCATCCGTTCTCATCGTTGAGGACAATAAAGAGATGAATGACTTCATACACTCGATCTTATCTCCGTATTTCCGATGTTCGCAGGCATACAATGGAACAGAAGGGATCAAAATGCTTGCCCGGGGAACGTTCGACTGTGTGACTTGTGACGTCATGATGCCCGAAATGGATGGATTCACCTTCATCAAAAAATTGCGTCAGTCCGAACTCTCAACGAGAATTCCGGTTATCATGCTGACTGCACGTTCCCTTGAAGAGGATCTCCTCAAAGGATTTTCATTAGGGGTTGACGACTACCTGACAAAACCTTTCCGAAAGAACGAATTGATCGCCAGATTGAATACACTGATTTCAAACAAGCGCTATCGCGAGGAATGGGTTAAGGAAAATAAGACAGAAGAGAAGGTCGATTCATTTGAAAAGACCCAGCTAGAACAAGCAGAGCAAATCGTACTCGATCATTTGTCAGACGATACATTCAAGGTGGAGCAGCTCGCCCGGCAAATGAATTACAGCGTCCGCCAGTTGGAAAGGATCTTGCGTAAACTCACCGGCTTGACTCCTTCGAGGTTCATCAGGGAAATACGTCTTCAGAAGGCACATAAGTTAATAGAATCACGTCGTTTTGCTACCATTGCTGAAGTCAGATTGGAAGTGGGAATTCCGAATGCTTCCTATTTTTCCAAGATTTTCCAGGAACGCTTTGGAGTGAAGCCCGGCGAACTGAGCAGTCTAAAGAACAAGATCCAAATATCCTAACCTCATAACGGAAAGGTTTACTAAACTTCAAAAGTTTGGTAAACCTGGATAACTCTATGGTCTGCTCAAACCAGATCTCCGCTCCTTCTGACCCCGGTCTCATGAAGTTTAGGCACAGTTGCTTCAAGCATCCACACTTAAAGCTAAAACCCAGCTTCCGTATTTGACCTTCAGGCGAGGACACCTGAAGAAACAGTATGGTTGACTAAACTTCAAAAGTTTGGTAAACCTGAAAACCATTCCGTTCGGCTCAAACCTGACAACCTCTGCTCTGTCCTCCCCTACTCCTCAGTCATAAAATGAACAACAGGTTTCCCATCTTTTTGATTGATTAGCTTAATGGCCTTGAAATCAGGATTCTTCATCAATTGAAGCGCTTCTTCGGCCGAGATTTTCTTTCCATCTCTCATAAATACCGCACCGTCTTTTTTGGCCAACATCTTTATATATTCATCAGGAGATGGCGGTGGTGGTGGAGGGTCCGGTGGTACTGGAGGAGCGGGTGGAACAGTCATTACTTCTGGCATTGGGGGACTTGGCGGCGTTGGCGGCAATGAAGGAGCAGGTACAATACCGGCCTGCGGGAATGCATGTGGCCTAGGGGGTGACGGGGCCACGGGCGGTTCGGGAGCAACAGGCGGTATAGGTGGAATCGTATCAATTGCTGATATAGAAATACCGATTTGTGGTTCGATCGCCACTTCTACTGTCTTAGAAATTTTTGGCCTCACACTCGTAATCGCCGGATCATAAGCTTTGACCGCTGCATTCATTTCATTGACAGTTTCCAGGACAGGGGACAATTTTATTGCAGCATTATATGCCAAAGTTGCTTGCCGTAATTGGACATCCGGGCGAACCGAAATATGAGGCTCAATTCTCATATCCTTTACCTTCTGGACATCCGAAGCGATGACTGCCTGATTATACAATTTAATGGCCGTATTCATCTCATTGGCCAGTTGCACCTTCGATGCCAGGTTGACCACACGATCATAAGCCACCCTCGCTTCTTTTAGCTGAATATCCGGATTCAGTGAAATATGAAGCAGTGATTTGGAATCAGACGAGAGTTTGGCATTTGCTGAAATGACCGCTTCATTGTACACTTCAATGGCAGCTTTGACTTTTGCAGTATCACAGACCCGGGTTGAAGTCTCAACGGCTGATTCATAGGCCTTTTGAGCTTGCCTGGTCACATCCACCTTCTCTTCCTCCGTGCCTTCTTGCTGGGCATGAACAGGATTGCCGAATAGAAGGAGCAAGCCTAAGAAAAAGGGAAGTATGAACAGACTGAAGAAAATGGTTTTCTTTCTGGAGGAAGTTTTGGTCATCATGATGAGACGTTTTTTTGTGACTGAATAATTCAAATTACTGGCCAGGGCAAATTGACCCCGGGCACTTGCTTTTTCAAGCAGCAGTTGTTGATAATCGTTGATCTTTCTATGTTGATGAATGACCTCTTCATCCGCTAAAAATTCGTGATTGAGCTTAATGGCTTTCTTGAAGAGGATGAGTAAAGGATTAAACCAAAAAATGATATGGATCAACTCAATGACTAAGATGTCGACGGAATGCCTTTGCCTGGCATGAGCCAACTCATGAGTCAATAATTCCTGTTCAATTTTTTGATTTTCAAATAAAAATTTATTGAGAAATATGAATCCAAAAAATGAATGAGGAAGCAGATTCTTTTGAATGAGAACGAGCAGGACATTACTCAAGGGAACCTTTGGATTGTTAATGATTCGATAAATCAACTGAGACAGGTTAAAAGCAAATCTCCCAAGTAAGAATAATAGGGTCAGGGTATAGACGACAACTATCATCGTATACCAATCGAGGATGAAGGATGGTCCGGCCTCAGAGTGGCTGGCACTCATAGAGATCGGAGCGGTGGCATCAACGGGGGTTGTACTCAGCTGAATGGTTTCAATAGAATTGGCAACAGTCCAGACATCGAGAGCATATTCAAATTGCAGGAAGGGTACTAGAAAGGAGAAACACAAACCGATAAGCAAAAAATAGCGGTTGAAGGTGAGCGATTTATTAGGTTCCAGGAATAGTTTGTAAACCGCTAATACAAGGGCAAGACAAAGACTGGATTTGATTAAATAGAGTATCATTTCTTTCTCTTTTTCCTGGTGATCTCCTTATCTATTGCAGCTCTCAATTCCGTCAGCTCTTCTTCTGACAGATCTGTTGCTTCTGTAAAGAATGATGCAAACTGTGCCGCAGAATCTCCAAAGAAGTTCTTAATAATTCCCCTGAAGTGTGAAGCAAAATATTCGGTTCTTGAAACGGTAGGAAAATATTCACGCGCTTTACCAATGGTACTGTAATCAATATACCCCTTGTCTTTCATCCTTTTTAATAACGTGGCGATCGTTGTCATAGCAGGTTTGGGCTCAGCATACAGATCGATAATGTCTTTCATTGTCGCTTTATCGAGCTTCCAGATGTAGTGCATGACTTGTTCTTCTGACTTGGATAGTTTCATTTATTCCTATTACATTTATTCTACAAACATAGAATAAAAAATTCTATTCTACAAATGTAGAGAAGAACAATTAAATCGAGGTTTACTAAACTTTGGAAGTTTAATAAACCTGTCGTCCGGCGAGTGGTGCGCTGCACTTTGTAATTAATTGGGTAAATATTTACTGAGCTTCTTTTTTACCTTTATTGAATGAGTACAACAACAGAGCCTTTACTTCAATCACCGGTGACATCAAGTCCGAATTTCTCTTTTTTTAAATGGAAAAGTATTTCTATTGACCCTTTTTTAATCAACAACAGATTCATTAATTGCACTGCCTGTTTGTTGTTACTGATCACCTTGGCACCTGCCCTTTCAAGCGCTCAATACGAGGATAAAATTGACCGAATAGATTCAGTATTGACCTTTCTTCATCAAAATGAACTTTTTAATGGTGCAATATTGATCGCAGACAAAGGAGAGGTCATTTATAGGAAGGCATTTGGAACTAAAAACATAGAGACCAATGAAATGCTGACCACATCATCTGCTTTCAATTTGGCCTCGGTTTCCAAACAATTTTACACCATGTTGGTCATGATCCTGAAAGAACAGGGAAAATTGTCTTTGGATGATCCTGTCCGGGAGCATTTGCCATCTTTTCCCTACCCTGACATCGCCATTCGTCATCTGATGAATCAAACTTCGGGGCTTCCGGAATATTTCGATATGGCCGGAGGAGATATGAACCTTATGGATACGCTTACAAATGCTTCGCTGCTCAAACTCATTTCTTCCCGAAAACCGGATCTCGTATTTCAACCTGGAGACCAATGGCAATATTCCAATACGAACTACACGACATTAGCCTCTTTGATTGAAAGTGTCTCAGGCACAAGGATTGATCTCTTATTCCAGGAACTCATTGCCAGGCCCCTTCAATTAAATGATACCTATGTTTACAATTTAAAACTGGACTCCTACCCTCCTTCACGAGTATTCGGTTTTGGTTATGAAGGAGGAAAGGGCATTCCTCGCGACCTGGTGCGATTCGATGGTATTGTTGGGGATGGAAATATATATTCATCTGTAGAGGACCTCTTCAAATGGGATCAATCATTATACACCGACCAGCTCGTCAGTCAATCTACAATGGCGGAGGCTTTCGCTCCCGGAATACTCAACTCCGGAGATTCCACACGGTATGGGTTTGGCTGGGGCATCAACAAACCTGGGAAAATCGTATCCCATACCGGAGGTTGGGTAGGATTCAGAACGATCATTGTGAGATACATCGATGTCAATCAGACATTGATCGTTCTTGACAACTCCTCTAATTATCATGCCTTATTGCTACCCAGGAATATTTGGGAAGATCGACCTTATACGCTACCAAAATCACATTTAATCACCAATGTCAATGTCATTGACGGAACGGGTCTGCCTCCGTACCCAACCAATGTCCGGATTTTGGACAGTCAAATCAGGGACATGGGTCCGTTGTCTCCGTATGTAGATGAAGAAGTAACGGATGGCAAGGGATTGGTGCTCGCTCCCGGTTTTATTGACAGCCATAGTCATCATGACTGGGGTCTTGAAGAAAATCCCTCGTGCATTGCGGCCACCAACCAGGGAATCACGACAATCGTAATTGGACAGGATGGTAGCTCGGTACCAATTGATTCCATAAAGGTCCGTATAAAGAGAAAGCCAATCAGCGTGAATATCGCTAGTTATACGGGTCATGCTTCACTGAGAAGACAATTCATGGACGATGTCTTAAGAAAAGCTACCGACATTGAAATCGATTCTATGAAAACTGTCTTGGCCCGAGAGTTGGACAAAGGTTCGCTGGGTCTTTCCACAGGTTTGGAATACGAACCCGCATTTTACAGCAATCGTGATGAAGTTGTGGCATTAGCTAAGGTTGCTTCTTCTAAAGGTGGTCGTTACATCAGCCACATACGCAGTGAAGATTTGCACCAGGAGGAAGCGATAGAAGAGATCATTGCCATTGGTCAAAAGGCAGATCTTCCCGTCCAGATTTCCCATTTAAAGATTGCAAAGCGCGGCAACTGGGGCAGCTCATCAAAGTTATTGCGACAATTAGAGCAAGCCAGACTCGATGGTATCGATATAACAGCTGATGTGTATCCGTATGTCATGTGGAGCTCTACTCCGCGTGTCCTCTTTCCAAAGAAAGACTTTGAAAACCTTGCTTCGGCAGAGTTTGCAACAAGTGAATTATTTGATCCGGCCTCTTCTACAATGATTCAATACCCGCCCAATAAATCCTATGAAGGAAAGACCGTTTCAGAAATTGCTGCTTTAAATGGTGAGTCAGATGCCCAGACATTATTGCGTATCATCCGTGAAACATCACCGGAAGGTATGGGCGGATCGATAGTAGCCACTTCGATGAGCGAAGAGGATGTTCAAAATTTTTTGAAATGGCCTCATTCCAATATTTGTTCAGACGGTGCGATCGGCGGACATCCGCGCGGCCACGGATCATTCTCGAGAGTTCTTGGCAAATATGTTCGCGAGCAGCAATTGATGTCTCTTCATGCCGCCATTCAAAAAATGACCAGCCTGGCAGCCGAACATGTCGGAATCCATAACCGGGGATTGATTACTCCCGGTTATTTTGCGGATCTCGTTTTGTTTGACCCGGACGCGATCATCGATAATGCCACGATCGAAAATCCCACTGCCCTTTCGGATGGTGTTCTGTCAGTTTGGGTGAATGGAAAGATGGTATATCAAAATCAAAAGGCCGTCGATAATTATCCCGGTAGATTTTTGGGAAGAGGAAATTGATCGAGGTTTACTAAACTTTGAAAGTTTAGTAAACCTGACTCCTGGTTCCTTTTATAAAGCTGCGTTGAGTCCATTCCGGAGTCATTTTTGACGATTTGGTTAAGAACTCAATAAGATACATAATAATCAGTTCATTAGTGACTCATATGGTCGGAATAGATCAATCCCTCGATTGACTGACTCCTGTGGATCGTTTGAATTTCTCCCAGTCCGTTACAGATTACAGTATAGGAATTGAAGCGAAAGTGAGTTATATACGGAAATTTTATCTCAGACGTTCCAATAAGGCAAGTGGATCTGAAATGCGCTTTGTGTATTCACTATCCAATCTTGTCTTGGCTCAAAGAAGCACGGAACGGATCAATTGACAAAGCTGCAGAACATTAAAAGACATTTTTGAATGCCAACCATGATCAATAAATCACTCACATCGCTTCTTGTACTCATCGTCTCACTTTTATTTGTAAACGGATCTGCTGCACAGGATGTTTTGAGCAACAAACCCTCGGATTCGGAACTCGATAAAAAAGTAAAAACCTTTCTACGCAATCAGCAGGGAAAATGGAGGGATATGAATGTTCCAACTTCTGACGGAGCACTTTTATACAATATCATTGTTGACAAAGGCTATACAAGGGCGCTTGAAATTGGAACTTCAACAGGACATTCATCCATATGGATTGCCTGGGCGCTGAGCAAGACAGGTGGAAAGTTAATGACAATAGAAATTGAACATTCAAGGTATGAGGAGGCCGTTGCACATTTCAAGGAAGCGGGACTATCCGACTACATTGATGCCCGACTCGCCGATGCGCACCAACTCGTAAAAGAATTAAGTGGACCTTTCGATTTTGTCTTTAGTGACGCTGATAAAGACTGGTACATTAATTATTTCAAGGATGTTGCTCCCAAGTTATCGAGAGGAGGGTGTTTTGCTGCACACAATGTGCGTAAACCGGGAAGGTTCCGAAGGGGCATGCGTGGTACCCGGGAATACCTTGAATATGTGCAAAACCTGGATGGTTATACAACCCACGTGGATGATTCAGGAGGTGGTGTGGCTATTAGTTATAAGAGGTAATTCGGAATTCGTAGTTTGAATATTGGAAATCTGAACCATGCTCACCCTTGTCCGTCTCATACGTTGCTCACTATTAGAATCATCAGCATTCAAAAGGTATTTCATTTACGCCGTTGGTGAAATACTCCTGGTTATTATTGGATTATTCCCCGCCCTTCAGATGAACAATTGGACTTGCGTCACGATTGACAGAAAGAGTGAACACAGAGCTTTGTTCCTGCTCAAAAAGGAATTTGAAGATAATCGACGACAGATGTCAATTGCCTGGCCAGGGGAGAACACAACATCGGTATTCAGGTATTGCTCTATGACATCTCTGAAAACAGGCATAGTCCTGTCTTTTATCAAACGGATACGATCCCATTCTGTAAGGAATAGAGATACAATAATTTGCCCTCAATTCCTGAAAGGGCTGTCGAATAGGACGTTCGCCTTATTTCATAATAATTGACAAAGTATTATGTTAGCTTAATCGATCAAAAAAAGAAAGTCATGGCAATTCATCCACGTGCAGGTAGACCTGCGACACAGGATCAACTCACCAATATCCCTCAACTTATAACCGATTACTTTACACGAGCACCCGACATAACGAAACGTGAACAAAGAGTGGTGTTTGGAACTTCGGGGCATCGTGGTTCGTCTCTTCATCGATCGTTTAATGAACAGCACATACTCGCCACGACACAGGCCATATGTGATTATCGTACAAAAGAAGGAATTACCGGACCGGTATTCATAGGAATGGATTCTCATGCTTTATCCACTCCTGCCCAGGCCACGGCACTCGAAGTGCTCGCTGCTAATGAAGTGGTAGCGTTGATCGCCACTAATGATGAATATACCCCGACGCCGGCAGTCAGTCATGCAATCCTGGTGTATAATAAGAGAAGAAATTCCGGACTTGCAGATGGAATAATTATCACACCTTCTCACAATCCACCGGAAGATGGTGGCTTCAAATACAACATGACCAATGGTGGACCAGCAGAAGGAACGGTGACTTCCTGGATTGAATCAAGGGCAAATGATATTCTTGAAAATAAGCTGACTGAAGTGAAAAGAATTTCTTTTGCGAGGGCACTCAGTGCATCGACCACCAAACGGTATGACTATCTCGATGCATATACATCGGATCTGAACCATGTGATAGACATGAATCTACTGAGTTCATCGGGAATAAAGATGGGCGTTGATCCATTAGGGGGTGCCGGGGTAAGATATTGGCAAAGGATTGCGGACAGGTACAATCTGAACCTCACGGTGGTAAATGATATCGTAGATCATACTTTTGGTTTTATGTCACTGGATTGGGACGGGAAAATCAGGATGGATCCTTCCTCGAAATTTGCAATGCAGCGTTTGATCCATCTAAGAGAAGAGTTCCCGGTGGCTTTTGCCTGTGATACGGATCACGATCGTCATGGAATAGTTACCCGGAGTGTAGGGCTGATGCCACCCAATCACTATTTGACCGTGGCGATCCATTTTTTATTTCAAAATCGGTCCGGATGGCCCCCCGACGCAGGAATAGGCAAAACACTGGTGAGCAGTCAAATGATCGACCGTATCGCCGACAAACTCGGACGCAAGTTGGTGGAAGTACCGGTAGGGTTCAAATGGTTTGTGGACGGTCTTTATTCCGGAAGCCTGGGATTTGGAGGAGAAGAAAGTGCCGGAGCTTCATTCCTGAACATGCAGGGTCAGGTATGGTCGACTGATAAGGACGGTATAATCGCTGCCTTACTCTCCGGTGAAATTACGGCCCGTACGGGGAAGGATCCTGGCGAAATTTACCAGGATTTCGTCCAAGAATTCGGAGCACCCGTTTATGATCGCATCGATGCACCGGCAACGCCCGATCAAAAAGATAAATTGAAAAAGTTGTCCGCCGACCAGGTTACTTCATCCGAATTGGCAGGGGAAAAAATCTCGAATATACTGACTGCGGCTCCCGGGAATGGAGCAGCCATCGGTGGCCTGAAAGTAGAAACAGCCAGTGGTTGGTTCGCAGCACGACCTTCCGGCACTGAGAACATTTATAAAATCTATGCGGAAAGTTTTAAAGGTGAAGAACACCTGAGACTGCTTCAGCAAGAAGCTCAAAATATAGTGGACGATGCGATTGGATAAGGTGAGCAAAACGTTGCTGTAGGTGAATCGGCAATGAGAAACATTAAGGATGGCAACCGTATTGTAGCAATCGGGCAGTCATCCTTACGTACTGTGAGATCAGGATCCTTCAATACTTCTGTATGCGAAGAAGCCTTATATGTGGTATGCGCACGGGAAACAAGAACATCGCCTTAGGTCATGAAGCCGGAAAAATGAATAGTGGATCCGGTGATGTATTCCTGGGTTACGAAGCGGGTAGATCAGAAAATGGAGATAACAATCTCTATAGCGACAATTCCAACATTTCCCCTCCCCCTATTTACGGTGAATTTGATAACGACAAAATTATCATTAACGAAACTTGTGAAGTCATGAGTGACAGAAGATTGAAGACCGATATTACGAGACTCCCAGGTTCCCTTTCCAGGTTGTTCGATTTAAACGGATATAGATATAAAAGAAAGTCAGCTACTGATAAAAGCAAGAACGAGATTGGAATACTTGCCCGGGAAGTTCGGAGCGCATTCCCTGACATTGGTTAGTCCGGGAAAAATTTGAAGAGGTCGGAGCTGAGATCATAGCGCATTTGAAGAGGGATTACGAAAGTCAACCTGAATAATGGAACTTGTTCAGAAATAAGGAGCCGAGATTCAATTAATGAAAGTGAACGTCTCTATCCAAACTTCTTTTTTGCATAGTCACCCGTCAGGTGTTTGAGTACATCGAATGGGTCGCATTTACCCCGTTCATCAAAATCTATGGGCCCCATCCATCTGGCCACAGGTACGGCGGCTTGATTTAATTCACGATTGCGCATCCCCATTCCCATTAAGGCACCACCGATTGACATCTTTACCGGTGTGGATTCCTTTGCGAATGAACTTTTGATCTGATTGATTTTCCCTAAAAAGTACCCATTGTCAGGTGCACTTTTTTTCTTTGATTTTGACAGTTCATAGAGCAAGCCGTATCCACAGCTGCGTCTGACCGGATCCTCACTCACCATCCATTTATCGGCGATTTCCCTGGTAAAGGAAGTCTTGGCCAGTGTAGCATCACAAGATGAAAAGACATGGGCCAGGTGTCCTCCATCCAATTCCTCCACCTGGGTCTCAGCTTGTTCCGGGGTAATCTGTTTGGGATCGTCGATCAGCAACGAGATGACCTTCGCATCATAATAATCACTCCTCCAAAGATCTAATGCCAGTTCATGATTGCGCCCAATTTTCTTGGCTAATTTGCGCAATTGGGTTAAGCCAATGCCAAAACTCTTGAGCCTTCTCTTTTCAGGATCCAACTTATTCCAGTTGGCAATGCCGCGTTCATTTTTGTTCTCTTCAAGAAGCGTCAATACATCAGTCGTATTCATATTGGATATATTCCGGACAGTTTATTAAATCCTCTAAATTCTCGCTTGTTGAATTTACGAAAGCCGGTTAGAAAATGAAAGTCTTTATAGAAAAGAGAATATTTCTTGGTATTCATAGTCCCCCGACTGCGAACGGAAACATGCCCTACAGCCCTCTTTCCTTAGCTCCTTCTTTGGATTTACTATCTTCAATCCATGTTCACTTTTCTTCGCACTATTCGTCGATCATTGATTGAATCTTCATCTGCTCGCAAGTATCTTCTCTATGCCGTTGGTGAAATTGCTCTGGTGGTTATAGGCATTCTGTTGGCACTTCAAATCAATAATTGGAATGAGAATCGCATCATAAAATCTCAACTCGAGTCATACCTAATAAAGTTACAATCAGAAGTGAAAATGAATATGGATGGAGTCGAAAGACGCTCAAGCGATAGAATAAATCAAATCAACAAAATTGTCTCAATCCTAGAATCCTTGAATTCCAATATTCCTGGCAAGTCAAAAGATTCTTTAATAAGTTCCCTGGTAAATATGGGCACTAATACTTATCCCCCACTTGCAAGAAATGCCCTGGATAATTTGACTAAGTCCAACCTGATTAACAGTATAAAGGACGAAGAATTGATTGACTACATTAACTATAATGACATTTACACTGAATTATATACGAAGGCCAATAGTGAGGTAACAGACTACATATTTTCAACGATACTTCCCTATTATTTCGAACACTCCAACCTTGTCAACGAACCTCGCGAATTTGGCGAAGTCGTGATGCAGGCATACAACTTCGGTCACGACACAAAGGCTTTTGTAAAAAATCGAGAATTAAGTAATATTCTCAAAGAGTATGTCGGTTGGATGAATTACCAAAATAACGTATTGAAAAGAGGAGTTGAATATTTTGAAGTGTATGGCGATATTATTGATCAATATCTCAAGGAGAATTATTAAGAGTCCCCAAGTTATTCCTAGAAATATTCATAGTCCCCCGACTGCGAGGAATGTACCCCCACAATGGAAAGGATTCATTTTTGTGCATTTATATGATATATCAATTATATTTGTATCAATGAATCAGGCATTAGAACTTAGTCGACTCGAGCAAACGATATTCTACGTCATGGACAAGACCATAAAGTCCTACCGCCAATTTGCCCGTCAGAATATCAAACGGAACGATCTGGACATTACCATCGATCAATGGTTGGTGTTAAAAACGATCAAGGATAATCCTGAAATGACGCAAAATGAAATCTCCAAACGAGTTTTCAAGGACCATGCATCAGTGACAAGGATCATTGAAATACTGGTGCAGAGAAAGTACCTGACCCGTTCATTCAATGATCTTGACCGGAGACGGTATAAACTTGAATTGACTGAACTGGGTAAAAAAATCTACAACGACCTGGTCCCTATCATCTATGCAAATAGAAAGACGGCGCTAAGTGATGTAAGCACATCAGAAATAAAAATGCTTGAAAAAATATTGGAAAAGATCACCAAAAATTGCAGCCAACATTAAGAACAAAAAAATTATAAATCATCTCAAATTGATCATTATGAAAAAGTACCTGCTCATTTCTTGTTTCTTACTCACTACAATTTCTATCACCTCCCAGAATATGGATGCCCCGCTGACAAGCGAAGAGAGAAACGAAGTCATTGATTCAATCAGTTCGATCCTGGATCGATACTATGTCTTTGCTGACATCGGAGAAAAAATTGCTCATCTGCTCAAACAAAATCATGCAGCAGGCAAATACGATTCCATTGAGAATCCCCATGAGTTTGCACAAGTCCTTTCAGAAGACGTAAGAAAGATCAATGACGACCGACACTTGCGCGTGAGTTTTGCCCCACAAATGATTGCCGAACGACGAAATGCCATTTCTCCTGAGGACAGCCTGGCTTTTATTGAGCGACAAAGAAGAAGTGGACAACTCAATAATCACGGATTCAAGGAGGTAAAAATCCTTGATGGAAATATAGGCTATTTGAATCTTACGGGATTCTATCATGTAGATGAATATTCCGGTGCTACTGCACAGGCCGCCATGAACTTCCTTTCCAATGTGTCCGCATTAATTATAGACCTGCGATCCAATGGAGGAGGAAGCCCGTCGATGATCCAACTGATCACAAGTTATTTGTACGACTCCGAGCGCGTTCATCTCAACAATTTTTATTACCGGCCACAGGAAGAAATCACACAAACCTGGACCCTGCCCTATGTCCCGGGTAAACGAAGACCTGATGTGGATGTATATGTACTTACGAGCAGCAGAACGTTTTCAGCCGCCGAAGAATTCAGTTACAATTTGCGCAATTTGGAACGCGCCACGCTAGTTGGCGAAATTACCGGTGGAGGAGCACATCCGGGTGGTACGAGAATCGCAACTGACAGGTATACGGTCTGGGTACCCACAGGCAGAGCGGTTAATCCTGTGTCCAAGACAAATTGGGAGGGCATTGGTGTACAACCTCATGTCGAAGTTCAGGCTGATCAGGCACTGACGAAAGCTAAAATTTTGGCTCTGGAAAAATTGTTGGACAAAAGCGAAGGGTCAGATAGACATTCATATGAATGGGCTTTGGAAGGGTTAAAGGCAGAACAAAATCCTATCACCTTGAAGCACGAGCTCATGCAATCCTATGCCGGAACTTATGGTCCACGCACCATCGTCTATGAAGATGGCAAATTGATGTATCAAAGAGAAGGGAATCCTGCTTACCTGATGATCCCTATGAAACAAGATCTGTTCATGTTTGAAGATATTCCTTATTTCCGGTTGAAAATGATCATGGAAGGAGAAAAGGTAGTTGCAGTGCAGGGCCTGTACAATAACGGAAGAACGGACCGGAATGAACGGGATGATGTTCGTCCGTGAGTGATAGAATATCATTATCCAATTACCTATGAATTCGGCAATCGTATTTCTAATCCCCGGTAATAGGATGCTCCCTTGACATGAATTAATGTTGAAGTTGGTTAAACAAGTTCAATGGTCGAACCGCAATGCCCTTATTTAATCTAAACCTGAACCCATTTGGTATATAAAAGTAAGTAGATACAAACTTTATGACGAAATCGCGGAACATGATAGAACATAAGAAGAAATGACACCGGTAAATTATCACAATGGAATACAGTAACCATGTGATAGTGCTTTTACATCTATCTTCACGATTCTTTTCTTCTTATGTAATTTTGAATCAGTTATAATATCTTATTATGAAATCAAAACTTTTTCTAATTGTTCTCATCTTAATTCTATCCTGTGCAACAATGTTTGCTCAGGTAGACGCTCGTCTTTTCCAATATCCCGATGTCTCTGAAACTCATATTGCATTTTCATTCGGAGGCGATATCTGGACTGTAGATAAGTCAGGAGGAGTTGCTACGAAGCTTACATCAGCCAAAGGAAATGAATCGTTTCCGAAATTTTCACCTGACGGTCAGCAAATTGCATTTTCAGGAAATTACGATGGCAATACGGACATATATGTCATTTCATCGGGCGGAAGTATTCCGCAAAGAATGACCTTCCATGGAATGTCAGATCGTATGATTGATTGGTATCCGGATGGACAATCATTACTTTTTGTAAATAGTAGCGAAAGCGGGAAACAAAGATTTTCGCAATTCTATAAGATTTCTCTCGAAGGGGGCTTACCCGAAAAACTTCCTCTTGCATATGGGGAATTTGGCAGTTTATCTCCGGATGGAAACAAATTGGCTTTTACGGATCGCTCTCGTATATTCCGGACATGGAAGAGATACCGCGGAGGTACAGCCTCCGATGTTTGGATTTTTGATCTGAATACTCTTGAATCAGAAAACCTTACCAATAATCCGGCAAATGATGAATTGCCAATGTGGGTAGGTAACAAAGTATATTTCTTATCGGATCAGGGTCCCAATCAGAGATTTAATATTTGGTCCTATGACCTGGCGACGAAGTCAAGTAAACAACTGACTCATATGGACGATTACGATGTACACTTTCCTTCAAACAGTTCCAAAGACATTGTATATGAGGCAGGAGGCAAAATTTTTCTCCTCGATCTACAGACCGAAGAGTCCAGGGAAGTCGAAATCCAGATCACTTCTGATATGATGACGATCAAACCAAGAAAGGAAAGTGTCGAAGAATATTTTCAGACCTGGTCGATTAGTCCGGATGGTAAGCGAGCGCTGATTCAGGCCAGAGGCGAAATATTTACGGTTCCGGCAGAAAAAGGTATTGTGAAAAATATAACCCGAACTACAGGAGTGGCGGAACGATCCCCGGCATGGTCACCTAATGGTCGGTACATCGCATATTGGAGTGATAAATCCGGGGAATACGAACTGACTATTCTTGATTTAAAAGAAGGCAGCAAGGAAAAACAATTAACCCAACTAGGGCCTGGATTCCGATACAACCTCTACTGGTCACCGGACAGCGAAAAGTTGAGTTTTGTCGATCAGACCATGACCATTTGGGTTTATGATATGACTTCGGATACCATGAGTAAAGTTGACAAGGACATTACTCTTTTTGAAGGAGGTTTACGCTGGTGGAGGTCAAGCTGGTCACCGGACAGCCGATGGTTGGCTTATAGTAAATCACTGGATAATGGAAATGGAGCCATCTTTTTATATAATGTAGAGGATAAGACGGTTACCCAGGCTACTTCGGGATTTTATTCCGATCTGAATCCAACGTTTGATCCTGATGGCAAATATCTTTACCTGGTCACCAACCGATCATTTACCCCCGTATACAGTGATTTTGACAATACATGGACATACCCAAATGCGACTCAACTAGCACTCGTAACATTAACGAAAGATGTCGCATCCCCTATCTCAGCTGAAAATGATACTGTCAGTATTACGATTGAGACTCAATCAGAAGAAAAAGAAAACCAATCTGATGCCAACGGAAAGGAAGAAGAGGATACAAATAAAGATGAAGACAATGAGGAAAAAGCAACGGAAATCGATTTTGAAGGATTCGAAAGGCGATTGATTGTTCTGCCCCCAAAAGCAGGTAATATGGGTGGACTTGCAGCTGTATCTGATAAGGTTCTTTTTCAGCGATTCTCGAACTCCGGTTCAGGTGAGAGAAAAACGGACCTGATGTTCTTTGATCTAAAAGAACGTGAAGAAAAAACGGTAATAAGTGATATCAATGGCTACCGGATAAGCGCCGATGGCAAAAAAATCATGGTTCGAAAGAACGGCAAGGTCGGAATGATAGATATGGGATCCGACAAAAAATTGGACAAAACATTGTCTTTGAGCGACATGGTAATGACAATTGATCCAAGAAAGGAATGGAAACAAATTTTTAACGACAGTTGGAGATTTCAGAGAGACTTTTTTTACGATACGGCCATGCATGGAGTGAATTGGAACGAATTGAGGGATCGGTACGGAAGTATGATTGATCATGCCATGAGCAGAAATGATGTGAATTATATTTTAGGCGAATTGATAGGTGAATTGAATGCATCACATACGTACCGTGGAGGAGGAGATCAGGAAAGTGCCGACAACGAGAGTGTTGGATATCTTGGGATAGACTGGACCAAAGATAATGGACATTACAAGGTCGGAAAGATTATCAGAGGAGCGGACTGGGACAACGAGGTGCGTTCTCCCCTGGATGAACCTGGAATCAACGTAAATGAGGGAGACTATATTCTTGCAGTAAATGGAATGGCTCTCAATGAATATACCAATCCATTTGAGCCATTTTCCGGACTCGCTGATAAAACGGTGGAAATTACTGTGAATGATAAGCCGTCATGGGAGGGTTCCAAATCCTATATCATAAAGACACTCAGAACGGAAACCAGGCTGCGCAACCTTGCGTGGATCGAACAGAATCGTAAAAGAGTGGACGAGGCATCAGGAGGCAAAATTGGTTATATATATGTTCCGTCGACAGGCGTCGGCGGCCAAAATGAATTGGTCCGTCAATTCTATGGACAATGGAATAAGGAAGGATTGATCGTGGATGAGCGATTTAACAATGGAGGTCAAATACCCGATCGATTTATTGAACTCCTGAACAGAAAGCCTTTGGCGTACTGGGATGTAAGAGATGGCCAAAACTGGCAGTGGCCACCCGTGGCCAATTTTGGTTCTATGGCGATGCTCATTAATGGATGGGCAGGTTCAGGCGGAGATGCTTTTCCTGATTACTTCAAGAAAGCCGGATTGGGTCCCCTGATCGGTGGTCGCACCTGGGGTGGTCTCATCGGTATAAGCGGTGCACCACAATTGATTGATGGCGGAGTCGTAACAGTGCCCACTTTCAGGATGTATAATCCCGATGGAACGTGGTTTGCAGAAGGACACGGAGTAGAACCGGATATTGAGGTGAAAGAGGATCCAACACTTCTCGCAAAAGGAGTAGATAACCAGCTCGAGGCAGCTATTACGGAAGTGATGAAATCGATAACGGAAAAAGGACCCATTCATCCAAAAACACCCCCCAGGGAAAACAGATCCAGAGAAATTAAACCGTAAATGGCCATTAAAAAACTCTAAGTAAAGTCACCACTTTGATTCTTTGGTGACTTTACCTTTTTTGGATTGGTCCACCAAATTTTTTCAAAACCAAATTCATAGAGCATGTGTAAATCGCTTGAATGATCACACTTTCTCTGACCGCTCTCTCTTCAATGCAGGATCAATAGAGGTAGTACACAGTTTCAAAGTCATTTATTGAGAGAAAATGACTATTGAAACACGATGTTTCCGGCATAAAGTAAATCAAATGACCAAAGCACCGGTAATGGTATCCGCAACTGATGTCTCTTCGGGGACGACGTGGTCGGCCCCCAGTTTGTGAAGCCTTTCGGATTCTTGCTGGTAGCGAGTTCTAACGACTATTTTAGCCTGATGATTCAGCCTGCGTACTTTGACAGTAATGTCTTCAGTTGCTGCTGGATCTGAAACGGTTACGATCACCTGCCTGGCTGCTTCGACGGCTGCTCGTTGTAATACCTCGTTATCTTCTCCGTTACCAATGATCACCTGGGCCATTTCCTGATCACCTTCCTCTATATTCCTCTCGTTCAATTCGACAACGGCGAATGGAATGTTCTTTTTATGCAAATGTTTTCCGATCCGTTTTCCGCCTGGGCCATATCCTATTATGACTGTGTGATCCGTCAAGGTACAGGGACTGGGCAGACAATTTTTTTCGTCTAATTTGATCAACCAACTCTTCCACGGGAAATTTCTGACAATCGCATTGGACAATTTGGGTGCCGACGATATGATCACGGCAGATATAATCATCGATATGATAGATATGGACAAGAAGATCTGATAGGCGAAGTCCGAGAGCAAGTGAAGATCCATTCCGGCTTTTGATAAAATGAATGCAAACTCCCCTACCTGGCACAATACCAATCCACTAACGATTGCATTCCGCACGCCGAGATTCAGGATCATGGTGGTACAGAAAATGATGATCAACTTGACCAACATAATCGACAGAGTCAATAAGATGATCAAGCCAATGTGATCCACAAGGAAACCAAGATTGAGCAACATGCCTATTGAAATGAAGAAAATGGCCGTAAAGATCTTCTTGAACGGCATGACATTTTTAAGGGCCTCAAAACTGTATTCCGACTCTGAAATGATCAATCCCGCAAGAAAGGCTCCCAATGCCAGCTTCAGTCCGAGCACATTGGTCACGAAAGCGGTAGCAAAGCAAATGACGATGATTGACATCAGGAATAGTTCA
Organism: Saprospiraceae bacterium; assembly: GCA_028282725.1. Taxonomy (GTDB): domain Bacteria; phylum Bacteroidota; class Bacteroidia; order Chitinophagales; family Saprospiraceae; genus JAJRXG01. Next base: position 17,749 of record JANQHF010000089.1, on the reverse strand, counting down.
GGATTCCCGGTATGGACGATATTCCTGAGTATGCCGGGTACAAGTTTTCTTGCGGCCAGGACCACGAGGACCACTAAACCAATACCAATGAGTAAGTTTTGGATCGCTGATAAATCTTGTTCTTCTCCACCGAGAAATGGTGTTATGAGCATCATCGGAATGATGATGATATCCTGGAATATTAATATCGACACTGAATTTTTCCCGAATAATGTGTTCATCCAACCTTTTTCCTGGAATAATTGCAGCACAATGGCTGTACTGCTCATGGCCAGCAACATACCGATAAAAAGTGCCTGGTTGATCGTTATCCCCAATAGGATGGCTGCACCTGTAAATAAAATAATACTGATAAATACCTGAGATGCGCCACCAATTAGGACGTATTTTTTGGATTGCAACAGTTTCTCCAGAGAAAATTCGATACCGATCGAAAAGAGAAGAAGAAGCACTCCAATTTCCGCCATTGTATTCACTTCTGATATTGTAGAGATCATTTCAACACCATGAGGCCCGACTAAGATACCCGCAACAAGAAATCCGAAAATCGATGGCAATTTTAATCTGCTACTGATATAAAGGGCTACAACAGAAATCGAAAGAATTATTACAAGGTCAAACAGGATATTCATTTGTGCTCTTATTTAGTCTATGAACTGCTCTGATAACACAACTTGATTTGACAAAAAAAGATTATTGAAATCGTGAAAAATCAAAATGCCGGTAGTTCCTCATTATAAGCCAAGTAGTACCGGTATTCGTAGTCAGGGACTACGAATAAATTTCCCTCCCGATATTCCTAGTCCCCCGACTACGAATCAACTTATCCATACTGACAAACACTCCTTCTTCGTTAATGATGTGTGAGATACTTGTTCACAATAACAATTCTGGCTTTTCTTATCAATGCTCAGGCACACCCTTCGTATGGCCTGGTAATCACATCGGAAGGTGACCTCATCTTTTGTGATGTGCTCCACAACGATGGCACACTTTGGAAGCTTGATCGAAGTGGAAAACTAACGAGGCTTTTAACAGGGCAGCATTGTCATTTTATTTATCAGGACAAAGCTGGAAATATTTGGGGGACAAACCACGAATATCTTCCCAGCACCCAAGGTAATCGCAATACGCTTTGGAAGTATACGCCAGGAGGAGAGAAGGTGACCGTAATCAGGCCCACTGAGCAACCGTCCGAGTTTAGCGGAGTCAATTTTGTCGTTGACAGCTCAGGCAATATCTATTACGATTTTAAAAATCAAATCTACATCCGGGAAATGGATGGTCCCCCAAAATTGTATTGTCAGCAAGATTTCGGCAGAATCATGTCGCTCCAAATGGATGAATGTGGAGATATTTATGTTGTAAGTAACAATACTCATGGGGGTGCAGTATACAAAGTTGCACTTGACGGTTCAGCTGTAGTGATCACAACAAATCTGAGAGAACAAAAACCCAAAAATCCCCCATTTCCAAAAGATATGCACAATATGCTCTATGCTGCCCATATTGATGCTACAGGAACGATCTATGTTGCTAACAGTGGAAGTCGAAGAGTATCGAAAATATCACCAGATCAGAATATTACTCATATTTATCATAGCGAGAAGCCCTGGTATCCTGTAGCTTATGCAGAGCGTAATGGAAGAGCATTTGTAATGGAAATGGGTATGTCGATACTTCGGGGCGGCAATATAGGACCAAGGATCGTAGAGGTAACCAACGGGCAGAGAAAAGTATTGGCAGAAGTGAAGTAGAGTATTTTAGATCATTGCGATTACTGTTCGCACATACAGAACGAGCTGGATTCTAACTTCTTAAAAGTCGACTTTACTAACAGACTTGCTCTTTTGTGTCAATATCTCCTGGACAAAGATACTACCCTGCTTTCCCGGCCCTTGTGGTCGCATTTGGATGAGATCAGTATTACTGAAGATTGAAAGTTGCCGACCTGATTGGAATATGGAAAGTCGATGAGTCCCGTGAGGTATTCGTAGTCCCCTGACTACGAATCAATCTCCATGCAGGACCTCATATTCCATCATTTGCAGGAACCAATTTTACCAATCTACCACCCGATTTATGTTCTAATAACAAGAAAACAGATCCGTCTTCATCGACTTCAATATCTCTTATCCTGGCCAGATCTTTCAGGAGGACTTCAGAGTCCACGATCTCATCGCCCTCGATGACATATCTGTACAAAGAAGCGGCTTTAAGAGATCCGACAATTAGATTGTTGTTCCATCCCGGGAATTTATCCCCATGATACACCACAAAGTTGGATACTGCCGGCGAAGGAGTCAGATCGACCTTGGGTTGTTCTATGTCTTCGATATCAAAATTAATCCCAAGGTATCTTCCATAGTCCACTTTGGATCCATCGTAGTTCATACCTTTCGAAACCACTGGCCAACCATAGTTTTTCCCGGCCAACAATAAGTTGATTTCGTCTCCTCCTCTGGGGCCCATTTCCGTGCCCCAAAGCTGAGCATTTGTTTTATGGTAACCCAGGCCTTGGGGAGACCGATGCCCAAAGGTCCAAATTGAGGGGATGGCATTTTCAATATCGATAAATGGATTTTCCCGTGGGATACTGCCGTCATCTTTGACCCTGTATATTTTTCCATATGGAAGAGATAAATCTTGTATGCCAACGTGTAACTCGGTGTTTCCAGGTGGTTCCGGCAGATATTTCTTACCCCCTACCGTAAAATACAAGTTGAGCTCTTCGTCGAATGCCATTCTACCTCCCAAAGTGATATCAGGGGCAGATGTATAGGTCTCCATTTCGGCTTTCCAGATGACTTCCTGATCTGTCCATTCGTTATTTTTGATCTTACCCCTGATGATCCTGCACATAGAAACGGGACCGTCTACATATCGACTTTCTTCATTGCAATTCACACATCGATGGCCATGTGATAAGTATATCCAACCGTTTTCCCGGTAATTCGGATGAACAATGACATCAAGTAACCATCCCAAACCGTACATTAATCCCAACGGGTCCTTTCCTCCATCATCATAGACCTCAGGCAGGCCACTGACTAATTCAGAAAGCTCTCCATTGGGGTAAACGATCCTCAAGCCTTTGGTCTTCTCAGTGACCAGGAATGTACCATCAGGTAAAGCCTGCATTGAGTAGGGATATGGGTCCAGATCATCCGTTACCTCTACTATTTTGAAGGAATGAAGTTCAGACGCTAACGTCCCTTCAGGGATGTGTAAAGGAGCTTTTACTTTGTAGTCTGAATAAGAAGTATTTGCCCTTTTTTCTCCTATCCAAATGGCCAGCGACCTGATTTCGTCCTCTGAAAGAGTATTGGCAAAAGCAGGCATGCCTCGTTCAGGGAATCCTAAAGTGATGGCCTTTTGAATACTATCCACGACACTGCCATGCTTTAAGTGCTCAGAAAGAAGAGACGAACCTAAGGCGGGGTTACCCTCCAGATTTTTTCCATGACAAACACTGCAATGTGGTTCGTAGTGAATATTGACAACGAGGGGATGAGATCTAAAACAACTTTGCAATAAAATGATGAGAACAAATATGATGACAGCAAATTTTGATCTTTGGATCATCCATTTTCTAAAAGAATTGCGGTTTATCAGACGGATGGTCAGCGTTTCTCTTCTCATTTCACTAGTAATATAACCCGTTTAAGACCTGATAAATTCAGAGATTCTTTACAGAGATAAACTATTTGATCTGAACAGACTACTTTTTTTGATGAACAACAACTTTCTCTCGTCGTGAAAATCATAATTAATTCATTTTACATTCGATGGCTGAAGTAAGTCCTGAGAATAAAAGGAAAGTTCGTCTTTTTCAGGACACTTAACTTTTGAATTCTATACATTGCCAATACAATACTGGACTGATATGAATCCTCATCAATTATATGGCATCGAGGTCTCTGATTTCCAACACCATAAAGAGGCTAGTTCGATGACGACTTTAAAGAATACCAAAGGCCTGGAAAGAGTAGTGAAGATGTTTTATGATATGGGGATTGAAAATATTATCAAACTTCAATATACCGGGAGCAGTCTGAAATTGTCGACCAAGTCTTTTCCCGATCTGTTTCAACTTACTGAAACAGCATGTGAAATCCTGAATGTCAAAATTATTCCTGAATTGTACGTGCAGCGATCTGAACAATTTACAGCAACGACACTCGGAGTAGAAAGACCAGTGATTGTCCTATCTTCAGAATGTCTCGATAAATTGTCCAAACCAGAGTTGCTCTTTATGATAGGCCGGGAAGTAGCCCAAATCAAATGTCAACATATTCTTTACCAGGAAATTGGATTTATTTTTCCCGAGTTGATGGATGCACTTTCTGCTATTACACTGGGATTAAGCGGAGTGTTGTCATCGGGTTTAAAATATGCACTGTTTCAATGGGCTCAGATGGCTGAATACACTGCTGATCGGGGTGGCCTTTTAGTATGCCAGGATCTCTTCGTCACCAAGCAGTTATTTACAAAATTGGCAGGACTTCCTGAAAAATACTGGGCAAGTTTTGAAGTAGAGGAATTAGAAAATCAAGCTCGTGCATTTGAAGGATTCACTGAAAAGACTTTTGATAAGTTTGTGCGATTTCTCTATGGGAATAATCTTTGGGCCATCGCCCGCGCCCAGGAAATTATTCATTGGGTGGAAGCCGGAGATTATAATAGAGTGATGGTGAAGAGGAGCCAAATCCAAACGCCCTGATTATTTTAATCAAGACTTATCCAACACTCCATTTGTAAAATTGAGTGCAGATTCATAGGAAGCAAATTATTTAGATCAAACTATATTACCACGTAAGAAAATGAATATCAATTACTCTATCAAAATCTTCTTGACGCTGTCTCTTTTTTGTACTGACCAATGTACGCGGACAAGAGAATTATCAAATAACAATGGGTAATGTGAAAAGAACTGGATCGTTTTAGAAGATGTACAAAGAGATGGTTTGGTTCTTACATTCTCAAATATTCGAATAAAAGGAGGTGGTCGGTTGGTCATTCATCCATTTGAGGAAGGCAAACCGAACGGAGATAAACATGTAGGAACCACATTCCTCAAAGATGGAGAAATCCAAAATGTAGAAATTAATGACTATAAAGGACTGGAGAGCGGAGAAATGATCATTGTGATGTTACACAGTGACAGCAATTCGAACAAAATTTTCGACTTTGTTTTTGTGGACGATGTCAACATCATGGATGAGGCGTTTATTGAAGGAAGTTTGATGATCGCCCATGCCATTATCGTCCCCTGACAAATATTCCTCTATATTGTCATTTTCGGTATAGTAGTAAACAACAATCTTCCAAAATAGAAAAGAAAAGAGTTCATTGTGATATCTTCTCTTTCACAACGGGCTAATCAAGATCTATTGATTAAATTTCATTTAACGTCCCAACACCCAACCGATCAATCCGCCTGCAACACCAAATCGTATAGCCCAGGTCAAGCCATGCCACCAGACAATATTGTGATCATAAAGTGTGGTCGTAGAATATAACCATAGCCCTGTACACAAGCCTAATAGGAGACCGATGATCGCTCCTGCTTTCAGGCCACCATCGAATGTGGAAATACCCGCCCATTTTTGAAAAATGATTGTCACTAATAAGGCATAGAGGATTTCTAAAGCAATAATACCGGAAAACAATTCACGGGTTACACCTTCTGCGACGGCAGTTGTGTGTTGAATCGGTTGAAAAATGACTACATAGATGAGGAGACCTAATCCAAAAAGTCCTACGAAACCTGCCAATGTTCCTAAGATGGTTTTTTGAACATTGATGTTTTGTTTTTAAAAAGTTAGTTAATAAGTAGTTGATTTAATCTTTTGGCCAATATGATGATGATAGAAGGGAGTTTATTGTTTGGAGTGATCATTTTCATGTTGTATAAAATCACCTAAAAGATACACAAAATCAGAAGATTCATAACAGAGGAGGGACACAGGGATTTAGTAGGTGCCATATGTCAATTGATTTATCGGGCTTTTCGAAGAAACCTGACTGGCTTTCGTAGTGACCTGACTTTGAAATAAGCAATAGCAGTCCTATGACAACAAATTCAGTCCCAAATGGATTTTGTGATTTAAGACCTGGAATTCTATTACTATGATCACCTTTCTACATGGCATCCGCCATTCCTTAATCGAATCGGGATCAGCATGCCAGTACGCTCTCCAGGCCATCGGGGAAATAGCCTTAGTCATCATTGGAATCCTGATTGTACTGCAAATTAATAATTGGAACGAGCAACAAAAAGGAGAGAAGAATGTTGAAAGTATCCTATGGCAAAATCATTCCGAATTAAGTGTTAATCTCAATGATACCAAGGAAATACTCAGGTATTATATGGAGAAAGACACTCTTGCCAAAAAGCAATCCTGATCTCTATTATATCGATAGCAATCAATAAGCACATTTCGATAGTAACCATATTGGATTTGGCTCGGTTGACCTTGATGTGCACGACAACCTCTCCTTTATTCTAAGTAGTTTTAACAGAGATACGTTGAAAGCTCAACTCGTTCCACTGGTTACGAATGCCCTCGTCACAACTCATGAAATTTTCATTCAGCTATTATTGAAAAGGACTAAATATCTGCATATAAAGCTCTTCCCGGAGTTAGAATTCTTCGCTAGGCTCGTAAAAAGTACCCGACCTTTGTAATCTTATGACTACGATTTGCGCACTATTGCATTACAATGGGCAATCGGGCCAATGTATTATCCCAGGCAACTAGGAGGTGCACGCTATTGTCATCTTGTTTTTCAAATGCCATACTGAGCGCTTCGATGGTCTCCGGGTGAGTGGATACAGAAGCCATGGCAGACGCCACATTATGTTCATCATTGTGATTAGCCGTACCCCAGGACGCGACATTTTTATGAAAGACAAATTCCCATTCGTTTTCATTGACAACAGCCATCAATCCGTAGGTTCCTTTTTTTACCTCTCGGCCACCGATCATTACATCATCAAAAAAGGTAATTGTCGTTGTTTCATTGGCACCTAATCTCCAAGGCTCTCCATATTTGACCAGTTCACCAAAGATCGTGCGTCCTTTTACCTGAGGACGTGAGTGAACAACCCTCATTTTAGGTGTAGCAGCTGCAAGCTCTTCTTCATTGTCGATAAAATTTCGAAACCGTGACATGCCCGGATACTGTACGAGGTCCATAGGACTTACATCCAATCCGGCGAATTCAAGTTCTTGCGCATTCAGACTGAATACACAGGAATCGGAAAAAGAAAAAAAGTAAAAGATGAACCGATATATCAAGTAATTGATGTTTTATTATTTTCAAGTGGCACTGAGTGTCAACAGTTTCAATCACTATGCAGAAGACTCCAGAGAAAAAGATAGCAGCCATCATGTTTACAGACATTGTAGGCTATACAAGGATGATGGGAGAGGATGAAAGACAAGCATTGAAATTGTTACGCAAGAGCAGATCTATTCATCTGAAGAATATAGAAAAATATGGCGGATGGTTCATCAAGGAGATGGGAGATGGCATTTTAGCTCAATTCGACAGTGCATTACAAGCTACACGTTGTGCACGGGATATTCAACTGGAAGCAAATTTACTCTTATGTAAAATTAGGATAGGTATTCATTTCGGTGAGATTACAATTGAAAATGATGACGTATTCGGCAATGGTGTGAATATTGCCTCGAGACTGCAATCAGCTGCAGATCCTGGGGGCGTATTTATTTCCGGTTCGGTATACAATCAAATTGAAAAAGACAGCGGTATTCTATTTTCCAATGTGGGCAATATTTTATTAAAAAATGTAAAGAACGCAGTCCCCACATTCGCTATTGCAGATAAAGACTTTCCAAAAACTTCAAGGCAAAGGGTCAAGGTTTTGACAGGGACTAGTAAAATTGATTCCCTTGCTGTCTTACCATTTGAAAATCTATCCTATGATAATAGCCAACAATTTTTTGTAGATGGGATGCATGATGCATTGATTACCGAACTATCTCAAATAAAGGCCATACGGGTGATTTCACGAACATCCTCGCTTCGATACAGGGGTACCAAAAAATCCATATCTGAGATTGCTGAAGAATTGGGTGTTGACGCCATCGTCGAGACAACGGTATTAAAACATGAAAATAGAATTCGCATTCAGGTACAGTTGATCAAGGCATTAGATGCTGAAGATCACATTTGGGCCGAATCATACGATCGTGAAATAAAAGATGTCTTGGCCATGTACCAGGAAGTCGTAAAAGATATAACAGTCCAAATTGATGCAAGATTGACCCAATCAGAAACCGAAAAGTTGGATAATGCCACTGAAGTTGATCCGGCAGCATATGAGTCCTATTTAAAAGGAATGCATCATTGGGGAAACTTGAGCCGTAAAGGTCTTGAACAGTCTCTTGCCTATTTCGAAAAGTCCGCACAGATTGATTCAAAATTTGCTCCTGCATTCACTGGAATGGCCGCCGTATGGGGAGGAAGAGTACAAATGGGATTTATTAGTCCAAATGATGCGCTTCCCCATATCTATAGGAATATGTATAAATCATTGGATTTAGATGAAAACATTGCAGATACGTATTTCTTTCGAGGATCCCATAATGTATGGATGGAATGGGATTGGGAAAAGGGGTACAAATCATTCAAGAAGGCATTGGACATCAATCCTAACCTGGCTATTTGTAGGGCCTACTTATCTCATTTGTTAGCCATTCTTGGACAGAAAGATGAAGCACTTGAAGAGATTGAACTCGCTATTCAACTCGATCCTTTTAATATACTACATCAGTCTTTGTATGGAATGGTGCTCAATTATACAAGGAGATTTAAACGAGCGAAAGCCATACTACAAAACATCCTGGATGAAGACAATAGCCACCCGGTTGCTCTATCCACTTTGCGATCTGTCTATTTCAATCTAGGTGATTACCAGAAATCATATGAGATCTTTAAGAGATCATATCTCGAAAAAGGAGATCTTGAAGCGGCAAGAGTATTGGAGAATGGGTATAAAATGGGTGGATACTCTTCGGCTTTGATCAAAGTGGCGGAAATGAAAACCAAAGGTGATGAAAGACATTATAGAACACCCTGGCAAATAGCGACTTTATACACCAGAGCTGGCATTCGGGACAAAGCCATTGAATTTTTAAGGAAAGCATATGACATTAGAGATCCCAACTTGCCTTATTTGGGTATTGATCCGATATTTGATATATTGAAAGAAGAACCGGGGTACATAGCGATCTTGGAAAAAATGAATCTTCTGAGTATATAAATGTAAATCATGAATGCAATTGATCAAGTAATCACCTTAGAAAAAGAAGCATTAAATGGTTGGTCCGGCGGAAATGCCGCAGCCTACGGTATGCATGCACATCCTGATTCAATCTACTTCGATAATCTAGGGGCACGTAATCAAATCGCTGGTGAAGAGAACATCAAAAAGTATGCAGCAACTGCCTTTGCAGAATTGAAACCACACAATTACGAACTAATAGGCTTGAGAGCCAGACAATTTGGAGATACGGTAATACTATCGTATCGATATCACCCGATTATGCCAGACGGTGCTCCTTCCATGGATTGGGGTGCAACCATAGTTTATGCTTCCTTCGATGGAGATTGGAAATCAGTGCATGCGAGCTGGACTGCCTTAATGGATCTGCCCGCCCAATAATGGCCTTTTCGACCAGTCATTAGATTATACTTACGATTTAAGTATACCTGTCTTATCCTGAAATAGTTCAAGTCGAAATCCTTTCCCAAAGAGTTCATTTTATGCAACCATGTTGCATTACATATATAATAATGTTTATTTTTGCAACATGGTTGCATTTGATTATCTGCATTCGCTCTTGCAAAAATCATATAGAATTTAAGACAGGGTGTGCCGCGCCATTTTTATAAAGGTTCAGAATCTCTTAGTAGCGAGTCGCATTAAGTTTCTGTGCCTTTTCTTGATACCTCAATTCATACTATCCCAGAGTGATGAAAAATTAGACTTTCCGCCAAGCGAGAATCCCCCCGTCATTCATGTCCAAAGAGCATCAACTACAATTGAGATAGATGGAAAATTGTCAGAAGCCGATTGGATGAAGGCAACTCCGGTTTCCGATTTTTTTCGTAGAGAACCCAGACAAGGCGGGAAAATTCAACATGAGACTTTGGTGAGATTTCTCTACGACGATAAAAACCTCTATGTAGGTGCCATTTGTAAAGATTCGATGGGATTGAAGGGGATTCGTGTACAAGATCTTCGGAGGGATTTCAGTTGGGGAGAAAACGATCTCTTCGGGATCGCTTTGGATCCACAAAATCTGAAGCAGTATGCTCAGGCTTTTCAGACTACGCCCTATGGAAATCAACGTGATTTTCAAAACTTCAATGGTAATCTATACGACAATGGGTGGAATACACTTTGGACCGTACGGACTCATCGATCTGAAGAGGGCTACTCCGTTGAGTTTGCAATACCCTTTAAGACCTTACGGTACGATAGGGTAGAAAATGGAGAATCTGCACAATGGGGTGTTACCATTGTAAGATATGCACGTCGAGATGTCGAAGTATCTACCTTCCCTCCTATTCCGCAGGCCTTCACACCTTATCGTATGACGTATGCGGCCAAACTAACCGGAATAGAAGTACCACCTCCATCATCAAACATCAGGGTTGAACCTTATTCCCTATATCAATACGACAATATCAATAGCGATGAGAACAAACTGTCCGAAAGTAAATTGAAAGTAGGAGGTGATATCAAATGGGCAGTTGATCCGCGTACCGTCCTTGATTTAACATTCAATACTGATTTTGCACAGGCAGATGTAGATCGTGCAGTCAATAACCTCGAACGGTTCAATATATTCTTCCCGGAACGTAGGCAGTTCTTTTTGGAAAACTCGGGTATCTGGGCAGGAGGACTTCAGCAATCCATTCGACCCTTCTTTAGCAGAAGAATAGGATTGCAGGGCAGTTTTAATGCAGAACCAGCTCCGATACAATTTGGTACCCGTTTCACCCAACGTTCGGAAAAACAAGCACTTGCGGGTTTGTTCGTTAGACAGGGAGCAACAGATTTGACTCCGGCCTCCAATTTTGGAGTTGCCCGATATCTGAGAAATTATGGTCGTGAAAACAATGTTGGTATAATGGTAACACATCGATTAGATGAAAGCTCAAGCGAATTGGGGGTCGTTGCCAATAATAACACAACAATTACTTTTGACGGACAGATCAGGCCGAGCAGTGAATGGGACATTCAATATCTCATGACAACGTCCATTGATGAACAAACCGGAGAAACGGGTTACGCAGGACGGATTTTTGTCGGTAATTCTTCTAACAAGTTTTATTTCGGTTGGGTTACTGAATATACCGATGAAGATTACAATCCCGCCATGGGATTTGTACGTCAGAATAATGTGATCCGTCATAATCCCGGAGGATATTATATCTGGAGACCAAAAAAAATCAACTGGATCAGACGTTGGGATCCCGGGTTCTTTGTCAATTATAATCACGATGCCTCCGATCCTTCCAGTTTTCAGCAAGCCAACCTTTATATTTTCCCGGTGTATTTGTGGTTTAAGGATAATAGTTTTCTGGAGATGTCCTTATTTCCAACCTGGCAGAATATCAATTTCAATTTTGCACCACTAGGTATCCAAATTGCCAATGATGATTACTACTACACGCGGTTTCTAATCAGATATAACACGGATCGTTCTAAAAAATGGTCACTGGGAGCAATTTATAATTTTGGAAATTTCTATAACGGTACCCGTAATACGTTAGAATTATCCGGACGGTTGGCGCCACTTCCACATACGGCGATAACCGTTGATTATGAATACAACGATATCCGGGATCTGGGTGTCCGGAGCGAAGATCTGACGACTCATCTGATCACAGTCGGATCTCGGTTCGCCCTGAATCCAAGAATTCAACTTTCCGCCTTTTATCAACACAACAGTTTTGATGACCAGGGTAGATGGAATATAAGGGCCAGTTGGGAGTACCGGCCACTTTCCTTCCTATATGTTGTCTTCAACGATACAAGTATTGATGACTTTGCAACACCGTTTAACGAACAACAACTGGTTTCGAAAATCACTCTGATCAAACAGTTTTAAACAAATTGAATCGCTGCTATCCAATGGTTGATTCATTCGAATATTTTCAACCAGACTTTGCCTGACACAATATGTGACGACGCATTGTTGTAGTCCCACACTGGTTTGATATGATTCAATTAACTTCAGACTTCAATGTAACCTGCTATGAAAAGAAGAAAATTTTTGCAGTATTCCGGAATTGGCCTTGCCGGAACATCTATTGCTAAAAAGATTACTCAGATCTCAACAGAATGGAAAAAATCGTTTGTGGAAACATCCGATGTTATCGTGGTTGGTGCAGGTACCTTTGGCGTCTGGACGGCATATCACCTATTGAATAAGGGAGCTAAGGTTACCCTGCTGGATGCTTATGGTCCGGGTAACTCAAGGGCAAGTTCAGGAGGAGAAACGAGGCTGATCCAGACCGACACAGACAACGAGATTTATGTAAAAAGTGCAAAGCGTTCATTTGCATTGTGGAAAAGACTTGAAGAAGAGTCTGGCCGAAATATTGTGTTGTCGACCGGCCGTTTAGCGATGTCCGGGGATATATCTTATAGACAATATGCATTAAATCGCAAAGAACAACTTGCCTCATTGGGAATTGATAATACCGAGGTGCTTAGTCATGATGAGATCAGATATCGCTGGCCCCAAATCTACACGGAAGATATTGTTACCGCTATGTTTAATGATAGCGGTCCGTCCGGAAGCACCCTGATGGCCAGGAAAGGTATCCAGGCGGTTGCAAGACAATATGAGAATAATGGCGGTTCCCTGATCATTGCAAAGGGCATTCCCCTTGTAGAAAATGGCAAAGTCGAGGGAATAGATATTGGAAATGCAGAAGCCCTAAGAGCCCAATACTATGTTTTTGCATGTGGCCCATGGTTGTCTAAAATCTTTCCTACACTACTCTTGCCAAGGCTTCAGGTACAAAGAAGAGATGTGCTATTTGTGGGAACTCCTCCCGGTGATGACAGGTTTTCCTATCCCAACTTGCCTGAATGGAGTGTGCACGGAAGCGGATACTATGGTTTCCCGGACATTGAAGGTCGTGGACTGAAAGTGGCCCCATATCCTGATTTCAACTCCTTTGACCCGGATATCGATGAGCGGGTTGTCAATCCCTACCAGGTGAAGAGGGCTCATGATTTTGCCCGAAAGCGTTTTCCGGCCCTTGGCGATCAACCGATAGTAGAAAGTCGTGTCTGCCAGATCACCAATTCGATTGACAGTAATTTTATCGTCGATCAACTTCCTGATTCGGATAACACCTGGATCATTGGAGGTGGATCCGGACATGGTTTTAAGCATGGACCTGCTATAGGCGAACATGCAGCCAATCGCATATTGGGAATGTCGTACGATTTGGATTTCAGCCAGGAATTTAAACTGAAAGAGGAGGTTTTTAATTCCGATTAGAGCTCTGATGATATAGCCACGTCTTCAAAGTATTCAAACCATTTATATATTTGCAACAGTGTTGCATCAATTTCTTGCCTTGTTTAAAGGCATGATTGATACGATTGAAAGGTTTTACTTTATCTGTCATGGCGGAAAAATTCCTCTGCTTCATTCTCGTGCTTACGACATTGCTGGCACCCCAATGTGCCGGAGATCAATCCACTTCTTCAGAAAAATTTGAACCCATAACCATAAATTCCAAGAGTCAAGAAGAGGCATACCAGCCAATGAATATCTCCTATGCTAAAAATTTTTCCATTCAAGACCATACAGACTATAGAGTTGTCCACTTGCACCTCAAGAGTTTGGATCGTAACATATTGTTTGATCAAAAGATCATAATTCTGGAAAAAGGGAAAACTAAACCGAATATACCAGATGACCTTTCTGATGCCTGGATAGTACAGGTCCCGCTCCATACCGCAGCAGCCAATGATGACGGGGAAATAACCCGCTTAAAGACCCTCGGATTAACGAAAAGCATTGTAGCCATGGGTGGTGGAGGAATTTATGATGCCGAATTACGCCAACGTTGGGAAAACAAATTAATCGCTTCTATAGGGTACAGCTTTCATCGTCCTCCGCAACCTGAAACGATCCTGTCACTCAACCCCGATGTTCTCATTTTGTATGCGTATGATCAAAATCGATTAGAAAGTGTGGCAAAATTTCGGCAATTGGGTATCAATGCCATCCCTCAATTTGCGTGGGCGGAACCTACATTTCTGGGAAAAGCCGAATGGCTAAAGTTTACAGCCTTGTTCTTCAACAAAGAGAATGAAGCCAATGAAATCTTTAATCGGATTGCTGCCAGATGTGAGGAACTGATGAAACTATCTCAGTCTCAGAATCCAAAACAAAAGGCTTTCTTATTGTATCACCCCTCGGATCAAAGTGATTGGAATGCTCATAGGAACGACTTCTATGCCTCTTTTCTGGAAGCTGCCGGGGCAGAAAATGTATTAAAAGATAATGGTCCGACGCACGCGGTGGGCATGAATAATGAAAAGCTTTTATCCCTCGCAAAGGACTCTGATGTCTGGATCGTGAATAGTGCTTCAGATGAGGCGTGGCCTCCATCTAATTACCTGATGAGTTTTAAGGCATATCGAAATGAAAACGTTTATCACTATCAAAAACGCACGCGATACGAACACGATGCTTATGATTGGTATGAGACTCCGGAAGTGCGACCCGATTTGGTGCTGGAGGACCTCATATCCATCTTTTATCCGGATCTAATGCCCGAGCATGAGCTCATGTATTTCGAGAAAGTCAGGCTCACCAAACTAAGTAGCCGGACGTTATGAAATGGACTGTACACAGTAAAATTATCCCTGTTAATATTTCAGTGTTTGTTGTTACGGCATGCACAAATTCAGTAGGGGATAGTCTAGTACAGGGAACGGATGTTTCACATTTCAATCATGATTACTTTCCAGATAAGGTCGAGGTCAACTATCCCAAAAACTTCACGGTGAGCTATCATGGTAATTACAAGGTTGTCCAGACTCGCGTTGATTATGGTACGACAGATCAGACATTGGATTCCATTTCTTGGACAAAAGTATTCACAGATGTAATGGTACCCGTCCAAAAAGGCACTTCTGCACCTTCGCTGATCGGTGAATTAGAAAGTGCACATGTTATTGAGGTTGCGGTCTCAACCATTGCCGGAATTACTGATGACGCACCCACAAGGTTTATTGCCCTGGAAGTCACCGAAAAAATACTCAGGCTGGGTCATAGAGATATGTATGATGCTGGTTTACACCAACGTTTCGATAATGACGAATTGCAACCTATAGGGATTTCCAGGCATACCGGTCCGATTTTGGACATGCTCGTCACATTGAAATCCGAAGTCACACTGCTGACTGCTGCGAGCCTTACTCAAGCCGATGGGATTCAAAAAACCAGACAACCGGGACTCAAAGTGGCACCCGAGATTTCATGGAGTGAAACGACCTACTTGGGTCAGTTGGAATGGATTAAGTACGACGCACTTTTTTTGAATACTGATGCAAAGGCCAACGAATTTTTCGATGTTATTAAAACCAGATGCGATTCGTTTTCTACTCTTGTCGCGGACAAGCTAGCAAAACCTTCTGCCATGTGGGCAATGCATAGTCGAGGTGGTAATTGGGTAGTCAGGTGTAACGGAGGGATCGCGGAACTTATAAAATCGGCTGGTGCAGTCAATCTATTTGAAGATGATGCAGCAGCTATTACCTTGACAAAAGCCAGCGGACTTTCCGAAGGAATTTCTATTTCAGATGAAATCTTTTTAAGAAGGGTTGATGGGATAGAATTCATCTTCACGTTTCAGTCGACCACAGAGAATTGGCCTATTGAAAATTATATGTCTTCATTCCCATCCTGTGTAAATGGTAAGCACTACCACCATTTTAAAAGATTCAAAAATTACGGTGCCAGTGATTGGTATCAGACCACCCCTATGCGACCTGACCTTTTACTCAGCGATCCAATAAGCTTGTTTCATCCGGATGTCCTTCCGAATCATGGATTATTTTTTATGGAACCGATCAAAAAAGTGAATTGAGATGCAGTTAAAAATGAGAAACGTATCGGTATCTATAATTTCAGCGGCACTATTGGTTATTGAATTCATAAGGATACGTTTTGTGATGACCAAGAAGATTGTAATTATTCTGTTGCTTTTGTTACTGAATGCATGTGGGAATCCCGGGTCTAAGAATGACGCGGCAGGGCACTCAGAAACAGGTGTGATCACAGATTCGTCAAAAGACTATTTTCAGGACAAAGTCCAAGTGCTGCATGCCCGGCATTTCTCAGTAAGATATCATGACAATTATAAAATAGTGAAGACAGACGCCACCTTCTATCCGCAAGGCAAAGAGGAGGTAGGCGAAGATCAAAAGGACCTGCTTGTGCTTGTACAAAAAGGAACGCAAGCCCCAGTCCTGGAAGGAGATCTGCAAGGAGCAACGATCATTTCTATTCCTGTTTATAATGTAGCGGTTAACATTCAACATTCTGAGAGCTTTCTCCGGGAATTGGGATTGGCAGATCGAATTACAGCAATTGGCGGCTTGTATTCTTATAATGATGAGATGCGTACCAAAGCCCTAAATGGAGATCTTGGACATGTAGGATATAGTTGGCATGGTCCACCAAACCTGGAAGTACTCCTCGAGAGAAAGCCGGATCTTTTTCTGATGACCCTGGCCAGTATGGCCCACACTGAAAGTCTCGAAAAATGCCGAACTCTTGAAATCCCAACCGCTGCTGTTTTCGATTGGGCAGAACAGGATTATCTCGCAAGGGCAGAATGGATCAAATTTTACTCCTTGTTTTTTAATGCTGAGCAAGAGGCCAATCGCGTATTCCAGGAAATTGCCGACCGGATCGCACAACTAAAAGCAATAACTGCTCAAGTTCCACAGGAAACTGCTATGTGGGGATATTATACAAGTAAGAGTCGATGGTTGGTTCAACTTTCTAACTTTCCGGCCCAGTATATGCGAGATGCCAATTTGAAAAATGTACTTCTAGGACATATAAAACCCAATGCAAATGGCGTGGAAAGTTTAAGTTCTGAACAACTTCTGCTCTATGGTAAGGAAGCAGAGCATTGGATTATTGGGGATATTCATGCTTCGCCACTTCCAAAGGAGACGATCATGTCCTCCTTTCAGGCATGGAATTCCAGACATCTGTATCACAATATGAAACGGGTAGACCCCAAATCAAATACCTCTGATTGGTATGCCACGGCAATTGTACGGCCTGATACAGTATTGGCCGATTTAGTGCGGCTGGTTCATCCGGAATTGTTGTCCGGGCACCAGCCTGTTTTCATGGATATCTTTAAAAAGGATAGCCGTCTAAACTGATAAAAATTGATGTATGAGCCAGTTCATTACTACCACCGGAAAAATGATAAATCCGCAAAAACAATTATCTAGTCAAAGACGACTTTTCCTATTCCCAATCCTGGCTATAGGTGCCTTTTTATTCTTCCTATTGGAGTTGGGCATTGGTTCCGTGCACATTCCGATCTCCGGAGTCATAGCAGCATTATTCAATTTAGAAGGTGCCGATGAAACATGGATTAAAATCATTAAGGAGTTGCGGCTCCCCAGGACGGTTGCCGCTGCTAT
>JANQHF010000119.1 GCA_028282725.1 Saprospiraceae bacterium | reverse complement strand
AACTATCACTGCAATCCTGTTTCAGGGATCGTGGATAAGCATAATAACTTCATCCACATTTGGGTGGACAGAACCGACGTGAATGGAGAAAATTTGGGTATCGAAGAGTTTACCGGACAATTTATAAATATCGAGGAAGCGGGATACAATGAACAAGCAGTTCCGAGTTGTGGTTCTGATGCATTTGACCCGAATAAGCTGTACCTCATGCTGTTGACTTCGGAACGATCCGGAAGACAACTATTACTATATCAGCAGGGATTCCTATAAACGACTGCTATGAATGTATCACGTAGAAATATTTGGATCATTCTTTGGACCGCAGTTTTATTCGCTGTTGCCCATTCGGAAAGCTCTGCACAAACATTGGATACAGAGGGATTGGAGTCTGAAGGTTCGGTTTTTATAGATGGAATTTCACCGGTCATCTTAGGCAGCGGTGATATTGAAATATCCAATACTTCATCAATCGTTTCCTACTGGAACAGGGTCAGGCTCATTAACCTTTCAGGAGGTGTCATTTCAAATACGTATCGGCTTTCTCTTTTTCAGAATCGAACGAGCATCAACTATGGATTTTCCAACAATCGTCGCTGGGATCTTGGTGCTGAGATCTTTTATTTAAGAAGAAGGTGGGATGATGAAGCTAAGAGTTCGCCGTTCAAAGTATTGTCGGGAAATGAATTAAACAAGGGAGGGTTGGCATATCTCGGTTTAAAGGGAAGAGCTCAACCCTTTGCAAGTCTTCCTGAATTGACCTTGCAGGCAACCCTGCGCATCCCCGTCGCAAATGGTAATCAACTGAGGCGAGAACTTGGAGCGAGTAGTGTTCAGTTCAGTTTATTCTCAACCTACTACAAGACGCTCAACTATGGTACATCCTTCCTGATTCAAGGTGGGTGGATATTTTCTTTTCCGAATACCTTCGATGATACCAATACGAAATCAAGAGCCAACCACACACTGTCGCTGGGTGGATTTACCGCAATCAATCTCTGGGGACAAAAAATTTATGCGGTCCCTGGAATTTCCTATTCAGGTAATTTTAGAAAGTCAGCCCGAAGCAGTAAAATACTTCAACTGTCCCATGGCGTTTTTGGCGAAATCATTTTGCAATTCCAGGTTGGTTCTCAACTCAGCATCACCCTGCAACAGAGTTACCCGTTTTTATTTGAATCCTATTCTCCAACCGTTGAATTTGAGAGGAGAAGTTTTTCCTTGAGCACTCTGGGTATTCGTGG
The DNA here is from genome assembly GCA_028282725.1 of Saprospiraceae bacterium. GTDB lineage: Bacteria > Bacteroidota > Bacteroidia > Chitinophagales > Saprospiraceae > JAJRXG01. The sequence continues at coordinate 13,436 of JANQHF010000119.1, read as the reverse complement.
ATTGTTTTAACCTAAAGGCCAATCTGTGATAATCTGTGGTGAACAAAAACAGGCAGATGGATTATAACCAGATTACTTCTCTGTTCCTAACCAACCTGTTCCCCTTTGGAGGGGATATAGGGGTGGAAAGCTTATATGAGTCAAACCAAAACCTACAATTCGACACTATAATAATAACGGGTTGGAGGTCAAGATTATCTGTGCCAATCTTTGTAATCTGTGGTGAATAAAACAGGCAGATAGATTATATTTAGAACCTCTACTCCCTCGATCCGTTCCAATAGTATTTTGCAGTTTTTCCCTTTTCAGAGTATTCGCCAACGAAGCTTCTTCGATCTTCAGCTAATTGAAAGTAAAAACTTCCTTCGAGTAAATTTCCGTCTTGATTTCTGAGAAGGTCAAACTTGTACTTTCCGTTGATTGTACTCCCATCTTCATTGATCAGGATGTCATACAACCTATTGGTCGAAGTAAGAGACGGGCCATACTCATTTTTGCTAATGCCCTTGAGTATTCCTAATGAATCCGCAAATTGCAGTACACCCAGGATGGGTCCACCTGTCCCTTCAACGGTTTGATTCCATGTGCCCAGCCATTGCTGATGAACCGCCGGACCTTCGATAATTGGAGAACTGAAATATTTGAGCGTAATGAATATTCCTCCTGCGAGGATAAGGATTCCAAAAGACACAATTTTCCAAAGGCTGATCGGCTTTTTGGTTTCAAGTTTACCGGTCACTGCGGACTTTTCCGGAACGGGAAGACCATCATTTGTCAATCCATAGACATTGGTCTTTTTCTTTATATTCTTGAACTGGAATTTTCCAACAAGCTTGAATTCAAAATCGGGTTTGTTCTGAATTTGATCATGAATATTTTCTGAAAATAAGATGGACCCGGGAATGCCAATCGATTCTATTCTTGAGGCGAGATTAATACTGTCTCCAAAGGCGTTGTCCTCACTGAAAATGACCTCGCCGTTATTTAATCCAATTCGGACAGGAATGTCAGATCCCCTGCCAAATTTTTTCTGGAGAGCCAAAGAGCAATTTACTGCATCCATTGTCGAGTCAAAAAGAGCCAATACGCCATCTCCATAAAACTGGATGATCTGACCCCTGTAATTTGGAACCTCGGCATTGATATGGGCATTAAACTGCTCGACCAGCTTGAAGGCATGTTTTTCATCGTTTTGCATCAAGGCAGTGTACCCCTGGATATCCGCAAAAAGTATGGCCGCTAGCTTTCGTTTTTCATTGCTCATCTCAGCAAGGCTATCAGGAGATATACCTGGGGGTTTGTATTTTTAGTCACTCGTTCTGATCGTGGTATTTTCCTGTATCCAGCACGGAACAAAGAAGGGATCACCTGCATTGAGTTGCCGAAGAAAAATGTCTTCCTTATCCGGCATGTATTGGCTGTACCTCGCTATCCATTTATTGGCTTCATCAGTTACAGATGGATCGACTCTTTTTGCCTGGCGAAATTTGTCAATGGCTGGCCATGTCACAATCTGACTGTCCCATCCCCGTCCTGGCCCGCACAACGGACCACTGGATGCATATAGCTTCCCAATGAGCATAAGTGGTTCACCCCACTTGGGTTTGTACTTGGCAGCTTCACGTGCATATTGTCTGGCGGCAGGAAAATTTTTGATATGCGCATAGTAGATCTTTGAGATGATCAGTAGCTTATCCGCTTTCTTTTCAGGATCACTATTCTCTCCTACGTACTCTTCAAATTTTTCAATAGCGCCTCGAAATTCTCCCGCTTCAAGTAAAGTATAAGCCTGCTTCAATGTTCCGGGAGGAGGTGGCGGGACATAACATTCCTTCTCTTTGGTTTCACGCAATTGCACAAATCTGGGATCTTCGGGATTGCAATTCGCCCATACCATTTTCAGATAGACCTCCGTCACATTCTCACAATCTGACTGATCTTCCAAAAATTGGTTGTAGTACTTGTCCATGTAGTATTCACAATCATAAAATCCACGATATCCTTCAAGTCCGGAGAGTAATTCGGGAGAGTATTCTCCGATCACTTCCCAGGCTTCACAAAATTTATCCTCACAATTCTCTTTGCCATAAGTAATGATGTCAAAGATCTGATTGACGAGTACCTTCCCGTCTTCCCGGTCTATTTTATCGGTCAGCAAGCGGTCATACAACATTTTCGTAAATGGGTTGACGATAAAATAATCCGCCTCTTCACCTTTCTCTTCGACTACTTCCCGGAATGCTTCAAACGTTACATCTGAATCAGTATATTTCGAATAACTATAGTATGAATTGAATGCCTTCCTGGCTTTGATCGTGCCGTCATCCGCGAAACACTCTATTCGTTTATTATAGATGCTGATAATCGTATCTACATATTGTTGCCTCTTGTTTTCGTCGGATTCATTTTTGAAATAATGATCGTAGATCTTAATCCCGTCATCAAAGTGATAAGTAGCTTGCCCGTCCGCACCGGGGGCTCTGTAGTAAGCTACCTTCCAGAGATCTCTCGCTTCGGCAAAATTCCCAAAACGCACCTGATCCCTGTAAAGCGTAAAGGCATCTTCTGTCTCAGCCTGTATGGAAGGGTCCAGTTCAAAAAGAGTGATACAATCGGTTACATCCTTTTTTTGTTGGGTAAACAACGGGGGTGGTTCACTCTGGGTAGTGACCACTTCAGTAGTAGTCGTTGAACATGATATCAGGAAGAAGGAAATGAATAAGAGGGATAGGTTAGTTTTCATAATCTTGTATCAAATGGTTAATGTTACGACGTACAAACCAAGATAGGGTATCGCTCGAAATTGTACAATTGTTTGAGGATTTACATCAGAATAGTACAAAATGCTTCCTGAGCAATAGGAATAGCGTTATAAAAAAGGGTCTGCCCTTCCGGGAAGACCCTTTAAAAAATTCAATTTTTTCTTTTATCTACTTAAACCGGACCGTTACACTTTCTCCGATCCAACATCCTACTTTCGCACGGGCTCCCTGCTTCGTTCCTCTCATAAATCCTTCTTCGGAATTGGGGAAATAGGCACGGTACCTGCTCAATTTTTTATCTACTTCGGTGGCAACGCTCGGATTGAGTTGTTTGGACTTGGCAAACGACCATTTATCATAAGCTGCAAGAATCGCAAGTGATTGATTCCATCCATCGCCACAACCACGTGCGGCTTTACTGTAGATGTCACCAATCAGTGCATGAGGTCTTCCCCAGTCAGGATTTAATTCTGCGGCTTTCAAGGCTTCGGCTCTTGCTTCACCATATTTATTTAACTTTCGGAATAGAATTGATGCGATGGAAAAATGATATTTGGCCTTTCCGGCTGCATCTTCTTCTCCTTCAATGGCTTCACGATATTTGGCGATGGATTCATCAAAATTTCCTGCTTCATATGCCTTTCTAGCAAGAATTCCAGGATTATTTGCTTCAAATTCTGCCTGCCTTCTTGCATTTTCCTCTGCTGCATACTGTTCCCATTTTGTTCTTAGCTCATCCATCAGAGGATCTCCATCCTCACAGCCCCTGGCTTTCAGCCTGGTATACAGATCGCGGGCAAATGAAGGATCATCCTGGTTGTCTTCATAATCTGGCATCCACTCGGTTTTGAAATACTCGCAATCGAAAATTTGGTATTGAATCCTTTTGAATTCAGCCAGCATGGCATCTTTTGCCTGTTGATAATAGATCGCATATTGATGACCATTGTTGATATTATGATCGCACATCTTCACCATCTCGTCATGAGCGGCCCTGGCTTCTTCTTTTGTGATCTGTTCTTTTAAAAACTGGTACACCGTAATATTGGCATAAGGCACTACAATGGTATAAGGTGATTCCAGACCACCGATTGCCAGTGCATATTGCAGTGATTCAAATGTCTCTGAGTAAGGGCTTCTGTATTCGTAGTACATGTCATAAGACTTCCTGGCATACAGGTCGGCAACTTTTGCCGCATACTTTTGATCTGTTCCTCCCTTGATTTGAATGGCTCTGTTTTGATAGCATACGATAGCCTGGTCATAGAGTTTCAAAATCATATCCACATACTCTGCTTTCTTGGCCTCATCGGCTTCTTTAGTCAACAGGTCTTTATAGATCTTTATACCATCGGTATAATGGAAATCTCTCATTCCATCAGCTGTCGGTGCTGCTGCAAAGACTTCCTGCCAGGGTTCAAAAGCGTCTGTAAAGTTGTTGGTCTTGATGAATCCACGATAGACAGAATGTTGATTTTCGAGGTGATCTTGATTGGGTGATCCCACCCAGGATTCACACTGGGCATATGATAATTGGCTGATACCCGCGAATAGTAAAAAAATTAGGGCTTTTGTCAATTTCATTTTATAAGAATTTAATTGAATTTTCTTTTAACAAACCAGTCACTTTCGTTGAATGTAAAGCCAAAAGTGATTTTTATAAAGTTTTCGTCTAGTATATTCTGAACCGATCTCTTCCCGAAATCCAATCCGAGGTTCAAGTTAGCAAATCTTCTTTGCCAAGCCAAAGGTAAGCCAGCACCTATGGTAATTCCAAAGGTATTAATACTTTCACTTTCTATCGTCCTTGGGTCCTGCTCAAAATAGAATCCGAGCCGGTATGAAGTCCTGTTCAAAATATTGGTAACATCGCTGGCATCAGGACGGTAAAATCCACCAACGGCAATCCTGGTGGTATTGGACAAATCTTCGGGATTGGCATCATTGCGATACGTATTCCAAAAAGTAGTGCGATAGTCAATTCCGATGGCATATTTAAATCCGTTCGTATAGGTGACACCGAAAGCCAGCTCAGATGGCAATGTTCCATTGCCTTGCAAGTCGGTGGCAAAAAACAAGGTATCCGTAATAAAGCCGCCAACGGTGGAATTTATTTCTGACACTTCTGACACCGTTGAAAATCCAATTGCAGGTTTGTATGAAATACCTGCCGTTATGGACTTCGGCGCATTTACGGCTGAATTCTCCTTCATTTCCTTTTCATTCAGGACGCCCAGGTAGATCAGACCGAATTTGCTGTAAAAACCACTCAGGCTGTATGACCGCTCAAAGGTATTGTCATACGCGGCTTGTTCTCGAGTGAAATCGATATTCCTGCTGTAATTAATGTTGCCAAAAATCCAGCCCAGATTGGCCCCCAGACTAAAGTCTCCATATTTTACTGCATTAGACCACATGACTTTATAGCTTCCTCCTTCCCCTTCAAAACTTCTTAAAAAAGGTTGACCTGCAACCAGGCTGTCCAAACGACTAATGTCGTAGCTGACCGTAGAATTTGGCATGACGGCGAAGCCCATTCCCCAGTTGAATTTGTAATCATCGCGACTGAATAATTCATTGACGGGATTTCTCAATGTGAATCCCAGACCGAGGTATGCCAAATTACCGGACCATTGGGACGAACTATTAATGTTGTCAGAAATTCTGGAATTTTTCATATCCAGGCCAAAATCGAATCCGGTTGCCTTCAGATAACCCAGGGATGCCGGATTATCAAAATTCAGATGATAAAGATCGAGGTTTGACGTCGAGATCCCTCCCATTTGACGAAGGTGCATGGGTGTCTCGGTATTCAGGTCTCCGATCCCATACCTGGAGAAAGGAGAATTCACTGCTCCCTGGCTCAGGCAGTCAGATACGAGAGCCATGAAGACCAGGACAAATAACTTATTCATATTCAATGAAGTATGCATAAACGTTCGGCCCCAAAAAAGCGGGGCAAAGATGTCAAAATCCGAACACTTTATACAAAAATCCTTGTGCATTTAAACGAATAAGTGAATTGACTCAACAGTAAGATGTATTCAATACGTCGGATACATATGATTTGCAGCCACTTTAAGAGGATTTTAACCGCGTGACTTTCAATCAGTGCTTGAAATGTCTGGTTCCAGTCATGACCATGGCCATATTTTTGGAATCGCAGTAATCAATGCTGAGCTGATCTTTGATCGATCCACCTGGCTGGATCACTGAGGTAATTCCCGCCTCATGAGCTAATTCCACGCAATCGGGAAAAGGGAAAAATGCATCTGACGCCATGACAGCACCTTCCAGGTCAAATCCCATTCTACCGGCTTTGTCAATGGCCTGTTTGCAGGCATCGACACGGCTTGTCTGACCACAACCCATCCCCAATAACTGACTATCCTTCACAAGGACGATGGTATTTGACTTCAGGTGCTTTGCAATCTTATTGGCAAAGAGCAATTGATCAACTTCCTCCTTCGTGGGATTTCGATTGGTCACAACCCGGAGATCTTTTGATTCTTCAACTTTCTGATCGGAAGATTGCGCAATCATTCCACCCAGAATGGTTTTAATCTTCACAGGTGGTATGATCTCCCTGGTCCGTTTTAATAATATGCGCTTCTTTTTTATCGTAAGAATTTCCAGAGCGTCATCATCGAATGCATCAGCAATGAGTACCTCATAAAATATTTGATTAATCGCTTCGGCCGTAATCTTATCAATAACACCATTACAGATCAGGATCCCGCCAAATGCTGAAATAGGATCACCTGCCAGGGCGGCCCGGTAGGCTTCATAAACCGTATCCCTGGTGGCGATACCACAACTATTGGTGTGCTTTAATATGGCAAAGGTAATGCCGGAGCCGGATCTGAACTCCCTAATAATTTCTACTGCACTTTCTACATCCACAAGGTTATTGTAGGAAAGCGCCTTACCACTCAATTTTTCGAATTCCTTACCCAGGTCTCCGTAATAACTTGCACTTTGATGAGGATTCTCACCATAGCGCAATTCCTGCCGCTGATTCAGAGAAACTTTCACGTAGTCCTCATTACCAATATTCCTGTTGAAGTAGTCGAAGATGCAATTATCATAATGCGAAGATATTTGGAAAGCCTTCATTGCCAACTCCTTGCGTCTCGCCAGAGTGGTTACGCCCTGGCCCCCGGAAAGGATGTCCTTCAAGTCCTTGTATTGGGCCTTTGAAGGTATAACGACGATATCCCTGTAGTTTTTCGCGGCTGCCCGTATCAGTGAAATACCTCCGATATCTATTTTTTCTATAATGCTGGATTCGTCATCCGTCTCTTCAAGAGTGCGTTCGAACGGATATAGATCAACGACCACCAAATCGATTTCAGGAATGTCATATGATGCCAATTGTTCCAGGTGGTCGCCTTCTCTCCTTGCCAGGATGCCACCAAAGACTTTCGGATGAAGCGTTTTGACCCGGCCGTCCAAAATGGAAGGATAGCCGGTTAGTGACTCAACACTGATCACGGAGACTCCTGCTTGTTCCAATAACTTTTGTGTTCCTCCGGTGGAATAAACCGTAATATCGTTTTGATCGAGTAGTGAAAGGATATCGTCCAATCCATCTTTGTGAAACACAGAAATGAGGGCAGACTTGATTTTTTTACTCATAATTCTTCGTACAGGTGGTCATAAATGAAGGCGCGAAAATAAGAAGAATTTTCTGCTCTCAATCCAGTCCCGGGACTTACAGAAAGAAATTATTTCAACTAGTTGAAATCAATGATATTCCCCATGGAATAACACGTCCTGCAGCGAGGTTCATACATATCTTTTTCGCCTAAAAGCACCTGGGATTCTTCTTTGTTGAGACGATACGAGTGCGTGGCCAGGTTTCCGCAATGAATACAAATGGCATGGACCTTTGTCACATATTCTGCAGCGGCGAGCATGGATGGCATCGGTCCAAACGGGACTCCCCGGTAGTCCAGATCCAAACCGGCAACGATCACCCTTATCCCCATTAATGCCATTTTCTCACAAACCTTTACCAGGTCATTCGTGAAGAATTGAGCTTCATCAATCCCTACCACATGCACATCCCGCGCATAGGACAATATTTCATTAGGCTGGTCAACGACAATTGAAGGTACTGCATTGTCATCATGGGATACGACCTCATCCTTGCTATATCTGTGATCGGTCATTGGCTTAAATATCTTGACATTTTGATGGGCAATGGTTGCCCTCCGCAAACGTCGAAGGAGTTCCTCTGTTTTCCCGGAAAACATACATCCGGCTATAACTTCAATCCACCCACTTCGCTGACCTCTATACTTTGGCTCTAAAAACATCCGGGAAGTTTATACTTTTTTAACATTATGAGAGTTACAATACACGTCATAATGGTACATCGTTTCCTCATTACAACTAGTGAAAAGAATTATGGATAACACCAAATCAAAGGTACTTCTAAATAAGATAAATGCCTTCTTCCAAAATACGGAAGTAACACAAAATGAATTCTCTAACCTGGAACGCGAACTGCTTTTGCAGTACCTCAGGGAATTATACGATAACCTTAAATATCCCGTATCTGATTCCGGCGAAAATTCTGAGGAGGTTCGTGCTGTCCGAAATCATGTGACTGAAGTTCAGCCCGTGGAAAAGGGTAAAGATGTCGAAGTAGTAGCTGCCAGCTACAGTAATGGTCAAAGTCGGGATCACAGCGTGATGAAGGAAAGAGAAATTGAACAGCAGACCATTTTGCCCGAAGAGGCTGATAGTCAGGACGAGTTGAGTGCCTTATTTGATGAAATACTATTGATCGATCCATCCAATCGATTTGCGAAAAGTCCTGTTCAGGACATTTCCAGGGCTATGGGAATCAACGAACGAATCCTGACGATCAATGAATTGTTCAAGGGTGATCAAAAGAAGTTTCAGGACGTTGTTGCTCATTTGAATGAATGTTCTTCCTACGAAGAAGCCAAGAGTTTTTTAATAGGCGATGTGGCATCGGCAAATGATTGGCTTGCGGATAAAAAAAGGAAAAAAGTGGAAATCTTTCTTAGCCTGGTACGTCGCCGATACTTGTAAGACAATCAGTCCAATCAGATGGATAATTCAGGAAAGAATACTCTGAGATTAATCCAGTTGCCCGCATACCTGGTAATATCGTTGTGGATCATTCATATTCTAAAGTTGAGCCTTGGTCTTGACCTGGGTTCATTTGGACTCATTGCCAGAGATTCATCCGGCATCCTGGGGATTTTTACTGCGCCCTTCATTCATGGAAGTTTCCAGCATTTAATGTCCAATAGCGTTCCTCTCTTTGTGATGACACTGATGATCATGTTCTTTTATCGCAGAATTGCCTATCAGAGTATCTTGCTGATCTACCTGTTAACCGGCATTGCGGTCTGGGCATTTGCCCGTCCTAATGTGATTCATATTGGAGCCAGTGGGGTAGTGTATGGACTTGTTTCCTTCGTCTTCTGGACGGGAATATTCCGGCGCAACCTGAAATCGATCATGCTTGCACTTGTCATCACCATTTTATATAGTGGATATTTCTTTGGAATTCTTCCTAATCAACCGGGGATATCCTGGGAAAGCCATCTTTTTGGAGGTCTTGTAGGTATCCTTGTTGCATATTGGATGCGGGACCTGCGCGAAAAGGATGAAGAACCCAAAGACCCGTGGCAGGATGAAAAAGGAAAAGATGAATACTTTTTACCCAGGAATACTTTTGAAGAGACCTTGTTGGAAAGAGCTGCCAGGAGGAGATCAGAGCAAAACAGTCAGAGCTGGACACAAGACAATACAGGACCGAATGCTTAACAGGATTGACCTGCACTGATGGGTGGTCAGACGATAAATTTCCGTTAAAATTCAAAATCTTATATCAATACAACTATCAATTCAGTTTAAACTTCTATAAATCGATGGTATGAAATTACTTTGGTCTGCAATTTTTTTGTTGAGCCTCGTCTTTCCACAAGTTACTCATGCGCAATTTGGCAAGTTGCTGGATAAAGCGAAATCCGTTCTTGGTGATGATGGCGGTGAATTGGATATTGGTGGAGGCCTGAAGCAAGCCTTGGAGGTGGGTGTCGATGAAGCGGTACGTTCACTTTCGGCTGAAAATGGTTACTTTGAAAGTCCTTATAAAATTCTGATTCCTGAAGACGCCCGAAAAATAGTATCGACCGTCTCGAAAGTTCCGGGTTTTACCAATGTTGAAAAAGATCTCATTTCCAAGATGAATGAGGCAGCCGAATTAGCGGCCGGTAAAGCAGGACCCATCTTTCTGGGGGCTATCACACAAATGACCTTTCAGGATGCAACAGGAATATTAATGGGAGAGAAGGATGCTGCTACCCGGTATTTGGAAAGAACTTCCAGGGATGCCCTTTATAATGAATTCATGCCTGTCATCCAGGCAGCCCTGGACGAAGTAGATGCCAGGGCCATATGGTCTTCCGCTGTAAATGCCTACAACAAAATCCCGTTTCAAAAGAAAATGAATCCGGATCTTGATGATCATGTCAATAATAAGGCATTAGAAGGTATGTTCAGCCTGATCGAAAAAAAGGAAACGGGTATCAGGGAAGATGTCGGTCTGAGATCAACTCCATTGTTGAAGGAGGTTTTTGCCCGCCAGGATCGGTGACCAATTCCGGCTACTTTTCACCTGGGACTGCAATTTTTTTAATCTTTGCAGCTTCTTCATTGTAAAAAGTGAATCCGGAATCAGAAATGTATCCTAACGATAACATTGTAATATACGATACGACGCTTCGCGACGGGACGCAGGCAGAGGGTATTTCATTCACTGCGGCTGACAAGGTTTTACTTGCAAGGAAGATGGATGATTTTGGAGTTGATTATATAGAGGGTGGATGGCCGGGGTCGAACCCGAGGGATATGGAGTTTTTCAGATTAATTCGCAATGAGCATCTGAAACATGCAAAGGTAGCGGCATTCGGATCGACGCGAAGAGCAGGCACGGATGTAGAAAATGATATTCAGCTTGCAACTCTTTTGGAAGCAGATACCCCTGTAGTGACCATCTTTGGCAAGTCATGGCTATTACATGTAGAAGATGTATTGGGTACTACCTCCGATGAAAATTTGGATATGATCAGAGAATCCGTCGAATTTCTTAAAAAACATGGAAAGGAGGTCGTTTATGATGCCGAACATTTTTTTGACGGATTCAGGGATAATAGCGAATATGCATTGAAAACATTAGAGGCCGCCAGTCAGGGTGGTGCTTCGTTCATCGTTTTATGTGATACGAACGGTGGTTCTCAGGTCAGTGAAATCAAGCACATAGTCGGAGAGGTGGTGAAAACCTTCAAGAATATTCCAGTGGGTGTCCATTGTCACAATGACTGCGGTCTGGGAGTAGCAGTCTCGATCGCCGGGGTAGAAGCAGGCGCAAGAATGGTCCAGGGGACATTAAATGGATATGGTGAAAGAGTGGGTAATGCCAATTTGACATCGATCATTCCCAACCTTTCATTGAAATTGAGATATCCGCTGTCTTGCGATCGATATCTTAAAGGTCTGAAGGACCTCAGCAATTATGTGGATGAGCTTGCCCACCGGCTTCCTTCGAGAAGGTCCCCATTCGTTGGTAAGAGTGCCTTTGCCCATAAGGGAGGAGTGCATGCAAATGCAGCCAAAAAAGTATCGCATAGCTACGAACATATGCGCCCGGAGCTCGTAGGTAACGAACAAAGGATTTTACTTTCCGACATGGCCGGAGGCAGCAGTGTTGAAATGAAAGCCAGGAAGATGGGTATTGAGGTAGATCGTAAGTCTCCTCAAATGAAGTCCTTCTTAAAACATATGAAGGAATTGGAAAATGAGGGCCACGAGTTTGAAAATGCGGATGCTTCTTTCTTCGTTTTACTACATGAGCATTTCTTTGATCACGAAGATATTTTTGAATTAGTCAGTTACAGGATCATCTCAGAAGTTGTCCGGGATACGGGACGAAATATTTCAGAAGCTGTCGTAAAGTTGAAATTATCCGGTGAGAAAGAAGTAAAGATCTCTGTAGCTGAGTCCACAGGTCCTGTAGGTGCCCTGGATCATGCCGCAAGGTTGGCATTTGGTGCTCATTTTCCTATCTTGAAGGAGGTGCAACTTGAAGATTATAAAGTCAGGATCCTCCAGACCGGTCAGGGCACGGATTCGATCACCCAGGTACTTGTGAAATCTACGGATGGCAAGGAGTCATGGTGGACATGTGGCGCTGATCCGAATATTATAGAAGCAAGTTGGGAAGCACTCAGGGATTCCTTCAGGTATAAATTGATCAAAGACGGGGACTAGTCTTTCACTATTGGAATATTTATACTAATACTTGTCCCTTTTTTGGAATAGATATCAATCAGGCCCCTTAACCAATTCACACGAAGTTCAATGTTTTTGAGGCCATTGCCTCCTTTTAGTTTTGCCTGATTCAAATCAAAGCCTGAACCGTCGTCTTCAATAATAAGGTTGATATCATCATCATAGACATAATATTGAATCAAAATCTTCGTGGCTTCCGCATATTTTACAATATTATCCAGAGCTTCGCGAACGATATAATACAAGTGCAATGTCACTTTTTCATCGAGTACATTCTCCCGTATAACATTGGTTTCAAAGGTGGTCTTTATATGATAAGTGTCTTCAATAATATGCAGGATCCTTTTAATTTCTGCTGCAAGGCCCAATTTGGTAATGGAACTAGGCAACAAGTCATTCGAAATATTCCGGATTTCCTGCTGAAGCTGATCCGCCAATTCAAGGGATTCCGTATAATGTTGATCTTTTGTAATGTCCTCATGCTGGTCCCGGATCATTTGTAAGTTTGCCTTTATTCCGGTAATGATGCTCCCGGCAGAGTCATGAAGAGCCATTGAGATGCGTTGTCGTTCAGCATCTTTATTTTCAATCAGGGATTTGGTAAGATGGGATTTTTCTTCTAATAGCTGGATTCGGGCCAACTGATTATATCTGTAATTATCAATGGCCTTATAAATCAGATAACCCCCGATCAGCGGGATATGGATTCCACGGGTTATGAATCCCGTATGTTGCACCAGATCTGAATTAGCTCCCATTCCTTGTATTGCAAAAAGCCTTACCAATACCGCAACCAGGGTAGCACTGAATACCAGAAAGACCACCATTCCATCAGTGCTATTTTCCTTCAGCCATGACCAAAGTGCGATGAGCACAGTTATGGCGCAATTGATAAATAGAATAAAAAGAAACCAGCTGATGATCCGTCCTATATTGTCTTCAGTCCGAATTGAAAAGACGTCAAAAGGATGTGTAAATAAAGCAAAGAGGATGAGGACACTCATCGAAAGATAACTGGTATACTTAAAGGTCTTTTTATATTCTTTCAATTTTAGAAAATCAAGTGTAAAGAGTAGGCTGAAAATTACAATCGTGCTTATAAACAAAGGTCTTGATAGTGCATTTGCATGAGGTGAGTTCGGCCAAAGTAGCATTAATCCATATCCTTCTTCCGCAAGGATGTAGAGTATGCTTGCCAAAGAGACGATCACTTCATAAAGAAAATAGCGCTCTTTATAGATCAATGGTTCGCTAGTAATTTAAGCGGCTATTTTGCCAAAATTCAGAAGGTGTCTGTATGCTGAGTTTATTTTTATCAATTTATGGTCAAACCCATAG
>JANQHF010000131.1 GCA_028282725.1 Saprospiraceae bacterium | reverse complement strand
GGCATCTGTTGTTTATGTGTTGAACTGTTTATTTGTTTATCTACTCGTATTTCAAAAATTAGATCCCGTCCACCGTTTGCCGATTATCGTCTACCATCTTATTATTGTTTTGTCACAATTCTTGTTTCAAGAATGTGCGCCAAAACTGCTGTGTCCTTGGTTATTCCGCTCCGGGGTTATGTGCTCCGCACCCACCCCGGGCTACAGATATTCCGCCCCTACGGGGCTTTTTGGGCATTATCTTTATAACTTGGATTTTGGAATTTAATAGCGGGATGGCAGACCATAGGCGAGATGACTTGATGTGCGTGGCGTTTTCTCCAAGGGGTGTAAAACCCCTTGTCCAGCTGGTCACTTGCCCAGTGCTAACAGAGTATTATGTAAGATGAGATGTTCATACCGTCTCCCTCTTGATTCCCTCCCACACCCTGACCCTGAAGGGAAGCTGCTCTCATGATTCCTTTATGAACTACAATAGACTCTGAATTATCAACTAATGACTGGAGAATCGCTTATCTGTTTATTTGTTTATCTACTCGTATTTCAAAAATTAGATTCCGTCCACCGTTTGCCGATTATCGTCTACCATCTCATTATTGTTTTGTCACAATTCTTTTGTTCAAGAATTTGCGCCAAAACTGCTGTGTCCTTGGTTATTCCGCTCCGGGGTTACGTGTTCCGCACTCACCCCGGGCTACAGATATTCCGCCCTTACGGGGCTTTTGATCAAGTCTTTCTTTGTATTAACAATTTAATTATAATGATAATGAGAAGCGCGGCCCGGCGAAATTGGTGGGTTGAAGGTGAACGGAATGAAGTCGAAGACCCAAGACGATAGTCTTGGATGCAGTGAATGGCGCTAGCCAGTGTAGATGGCCATGGAGGGTGTAGGATCAATTTCGCCAAGATTTTTTCGTCCTTTTTTATCGATTGTCCTTGATCCAGATATTCATCGTCGGGGAAAAAAGGACAGTAACTAGCACACTCACCCCGGGCTACAGATATTTCGTCCCTACGGGGCTTATGATCACTCCAACCAAAGACCAAAGACTAAAGGCCAAAGACTATTCAAGCCATATACTCCCAACCACTTTTGTAGGTGCCGGTTTTCTCGACATGATCAGCGAGAGACATATAAACGGGATCATGACCCAGTGTACTCATATCGCCGACGATGATCAACTTGTATCTTGCCCGGGTAAGAGCCACATTAAGACGACGGTAATCCTTAAGAAAGCCAATATTCCCAAAATCATTTGAACGAACAAAGGATATATAGATGATATCTTTTTCCTGCCCCTGGAAACCATCAATACTATTCACCTCGATATTCAGTGACCTGAGCACATCGTCCTGTTCTATTTCGCTTCGGATTCTGGACACTTGTCTTGCATAGGGACTTATGATGCCAATACTGATATGTGCATCCAACAGGCTTTGGATCGAGAGAACATGTTCCCGAATGAGGAAAAATTCGCCGGAATTTGTAAAGCTCTTATCCGTCTTGATCATTTCTTCTTCGAATCCGCATCCACTCGTATCGATGAAAGTGACGATTTCTGTATCATTTTTCAGTGATCTCCTTTTTACAAAGTCAGCGGATTTCAGCTTTTCCAGATAGAACCGTTGATTGCTGAAAGCCAGGATGTCCTCGTGCATTCTATACTGAATATCCAGGAGATAGGTTTCTTTTATTTTACCTGTCATTCGATCCAGGATGGTAGTAGCCAAACCAAGTTCTATGGCTTCGCCGGACTTGACAGTAGGAGGAAGTTGCTTATGATCACCTGCCATAATCGTTCTGTAAGCCTTGAGCATTGCGGTCCAGCATTCGGGCTCCAGGGCCTGGGATGCCTCGTCAATGACCACTGTATTGAATTTTCTTCCTTCCAGACTGGGACTCGCACTGCCAATTAGAGTAGTACAGATGACCGGAGACTGATCAATGACGTGATCAACCAATCTCTCTTCCAGCTCCCGTGCCCATTTTTTCAGTTCGCGAGCTTCTTTTTGGAATGCCAGACGATCCCGTTTTTGCTGGGATCCAAATTTCCTTTTGAATCGCGAAGCTTCTGTTCGTGCTGCTTCTGCTTCTATTTTCACTTGTTTGATGTGCTGCCAGTCCTTATGATTGCGGACCTTCTCTTCAAGACACAAATGTGCGATGGAGTCGCCAATCCTTGTAACATTCCCGATTCGCAGCACCGGTATATCCTGCTCACTTAATCTTCTTGCCAGTAAATCCACTGCATTATTACTTGGAGCACAGATCAGGAGTCTTTCCTTACGTTTGGTTAATTCTTGTATCAAAGCTACAAGGGTTGTCGTTTTACCGGTTCCCGGCGGTCCGTGTATAATGCCCAGTCTTTCTACGTGACAACATTCTGCAATGGCATTCAATTGGGCAGGATTCAAGAGATCCTTGCTGATGGTCAATTGAACCGGAGGCATATTTTGCTGTACGAGATGTTGTTGTTCAACTCCATCACGTAAGTCTGTAATATGTGGCTCATTTGATGATTCCAGTTGGTCGAGTGTAGACTTCATAACCCGGTAGGGCCGATCATCGTAGATTCTTTCAATGCCACAATTCGATATATGATCGAACTCATTCTTCCGGATGTGATCATTATTGATTATGATGCGCAGCCGTTTGCGGTTAGCGAAAGAGATTGTGCCCTTATATTCTGTTCTCTCTTCTCCATTGGCAAAGAAGACGGCACTCATTCCTTCTTTGAACGAACTTTTATCCGCCGAAGCTGATAATCGAGCTGGGGAAACCTCAATCTCTATTTTTTCTGCAATGCCATAATGCACCTTATCTATGGAAACCGGATACCACACCACACCAGCTTCCACACGTTCTTTAATAGACTTGAATTTGTTGAACTCTCTGAAATAAGCTTCCTCTTGTTTTTGCTCAAAATCCAGAGCTTTTCGTAACCGGTCAATTCTCTCCGACATGCTTGTTTTGAATTTGAGCTTTCTATTGATGGTCAATCCGCGATTGCGAAATTAGCGCTAACGTTTGATAGTTCGAAATCAGTCGTTGATGCTTTGTTCCCGGATCGTAAATAAACAGTTTAACCCATAAACAAATAAACAGCTATTGGTTGATGGTCCATGGAGGGTCTTTGTTGGTCTTTAGTCTATTGCTTAGGAATGCTCAAGTCATCTCGCTATAAGCGGAGCAGGCACCCAACAGGCTTCGGTGCCGCTCAGCCTAAAAGTTGAGTGATGCACCATCCTCCCGTAAGCACACGATCACTTTGACACCTAAGCATATCAACGCAACTATTTCCTAACTTTAATCAAACTTCAGTTATGGCAACTATTTTTGAGAAGATCTCAGATGGAAGAACCGATTTGATCCTGGATTATATTGAAAATGAAGGCTCAATCAATGATGTCGATCAATACGGGACGTCCCTGATAAAATTAGCGGCTTATTATGGAGATGTTACTGCAATTAAGTTTTTAATCACGAAAGGAGCGGCTTTGGAGGATCTCGGCGAAAATTTCGATTTGAATGGAGCCGCTTTTCATGGTCATTGGCAACTGTGTCAATATCTTTTGGAGAATGGAGCGAATCCAAACTCCAGGCTTTCCAATGGTGAAACACCTTTACATTCGGCCATTTCCAAAGCTAATAATCGCAACACGCTCTACGTAGTGCAATTATTACTTGCGCATGGAGCTGATCCGAACGCCAGAACTGTAGCCGGGGAAGAATCCGGAAGTTTTATGAGGGATGCGCATACATACGAAGAGACGCCACTACATCGCGCTGCTGCATTTGGCAATGATGACCTTATTCATACTCTGTTGGATGCAGGTGCAGATAAGTCCATCACGGATGCCCGGGGAGATTCTCCACTATCATGGGCAAGCTGGCACTTGCGTCCAGGCAAGATATTATCCTTATTGACTTTTGGAAATCACAAATTACATCCTGCCCATGTCAAGCGAATACAGGGTGATCACGGCTATGGATATGGTGCCTGCACCATGACCGGTCTTGTAGGCAAGATTCATTTGAAATAATTGCAATGAATTTTTTTGATTTCATCTCTTTCTTCAAACACCTTATTTTTTGGAAATCTAAATGATCGGACATGAGCAGAACATTAAAATTGACCGTAAAGAACAACTCAGCCCACGTCTTATTATATGTTACTGTTTCCCATAGCTAAGACGATCATTCGAACCGTATTCAAGAACACATAATCAGACCGGGTATCGCAACGAAAAGTGTCGAGATCACTTCCGGCTATGCGGATTATGATGAATACAGGATTTCCGCCAAATATGAAGGTGGAGGTGTCTTCAGGACATCATTTTATTGTAATAGCTCAAAAGGTCAGACCTGTGTACGCATTGAAATTTGCAACAGATATTGCAATTGTGTTTATACGATTGATGGAGGCGATATTACCGGGAGCTATAATAAAGGGATAACTTTTTAAAAATTATAATAAATGGTAATCAGAATCCCTTAGTAACAGTTTGAATTCAATGCACTCAGCACTTCAGGGTTGTTGACATAGACAAAAAACGATTTTACAAATTCAAGCAGACTCTTCCTCTCCTTTCTCTTCAGAAATTTGAATTTTGAAATCAGGGAATTCATCTCTTTCTCCTTGGAATTATAAATTTGAAAACACTCAGCCCACTCTGCATTGCTTCTGCACAGATTGCGCAGTACCCTATAATCCGGGTCTTCAGCCATCGAACCCAGACTAGCGGCCACATAAGGGGCATTCACCCAACCTGTAAGATCAAAATCATAGGGAACAGCAATAATGGAATCATCTTTCATTTTAATCAGTTCCATATTCTTTTTGAATTTAATCTCCCAATCCCTGTTGGCAATCAAGAATTGAAAAGCATATAACAGGGTCGTTTGTCTTCGATTCAGCAGATCTTTTGAGTATTTTTTACGCCCAATAACCTTTCCTCCTATTCTTTTGGCCAGGGCATTATCACTCTCAATGATAAAGGCATACCTGGAAAATGATTCTTCTTTCCCATCAACGTCATTGTATGTTATCTTGACTAAGCGAACCTGAAAACTGTTGGGATTGACCAGGTTATAAATCTTGTAAGCAAGATATTCTTTCAGGACGTACATCTCGTCCTGACAGTGCGTCACCAGTTTTAATTTTTTCTGCCCTTCGAAAATGCTCCCCTTAACTTCCTTCTTTTTGAACTTCAATGATATGGGTGGAAAAATGCAATTGTTTGGATTGAGACGGAAGTTGCCCCTTGGACGGATTTCAAGGTTTATATCACTACCCATGGATTGGTCTTCAAAACTCAAGGTCGCATCGATATAATCTGCACTGTCACTTCGGTTGGCCAATAAAGTATTCATGCTAAAACTCAAATCCAGGGACATAATCTCGTCTCTTTCGAAGAGGACGGAAGGTGCATCATCTTGTAAAGGTGGCTCAGCAGCCCTCCCGGTCGAGAAAATTGTGATCAATAATAAGCACAGTATGGAAGTGAGATCCATCCTCAGATAATTGCTTCCCCAAAGGGAAGCGGTTCTACATAAATCCGTGCTGTTTTCTGTGATGAGGGCCATCAAAGTTTTGTGTGGACTTGAATAATTCCAGTCTACCGTCTCCGGCGATCTCCTTCGTACGCGCACGCATCGCATCTTGCTCAGTCGTAGACATCGGTTTGAATGATCTGGCGATCCTGATATTTTGTTGCAACTCTTCCGTATTTCGCATGCCGCATACCAAACTGCTGACGGGCTGACTCAGGGCATAACGGATGCACTCCTCGGCACTGATATCCGTGGCACCCGGAATGATGCCGGAACCTGCAGCTCCGCCGCCGCCCAGGCTCTTCATACCGATGACGCCAATGCCTTTCTCAAGGCAAACCGGAACCACCTCATTTTGAAAACTCCGGTAATGGGCATCCATGATATTGATTGGCATCTGCGCAGTGGCCCAATCATTGGGCTTGCTGATCATTTTCAAATGAATCCGCGGATCCTTATGTCCTGTGAATCCGATGTATCGGACCTTTCCCGCTTTCTGAGCCTCAAGTGCTGCTTTTATTCCTCCCTTTTCAAATACCCAGTCCGGATCATTATCATAACACATCTCATGAAATTGCCAAAGGTCAATGTAGTCCGTCTTCATGCGCCGAAGACTGTCCTCCAGGTTGGACATCGAGCCCTCATAGGTACGCTCACAATTCTTAGTCATCAGAAAAACCTTCTCTCTTTTCCCTTCGGTCAATGCCTTTCCCATGATCTCTTCACTTGCACCGTCATGATAATCCCATGCATTGTCAAAAAAAGTCATTCCTTCATCAATCGCGGCGTGCATCATTCTGATCGCCAATGAGGATTCTGCAGCACCGATATGCCAGCCTCCGAGGCACATGATCGATACCTCCTCCCCTGTAGTACCGAGGGCGCGCATGGGCATACCTGTAGCTTCATGACTCGTTGTCGACGCGATCAATTGATTGCCTAAAGCGAGAGCAGATGCCCCTATTGTAGTTTTTTTCATGAATTCTCTTCTTGTATGGGCTGAAAGGTTATTAATTTCCATGTTGCAGAATTTTGAAGTGGTTCTTAAAATTAACAAAAATTGACCACTAAGATCGCTCCTCATCAACCCCTTCCCTATAGCCACCCTCTCGCTTACCCGCCTGACCGGCTGCGCCGTCAGATCGTACAGGAAGCAACCCGGCGGTTCAGAGCGACCCGGTCGCTTCCTTCAACAGATGTCGATATTTCTGTCTGACCTTGGCCACTTTAGGACTGATCACTACGCGGCAGTAGCCATGATAACCGCCATGATTGGCATAAAAGTCCTGGTGCTCTTTTTCTGCCGGATAGAAATTCGTGAATGGTGTGATCTCAGTGACAATGGGATCACTCCATATCGTTGTAGCGACAGATCGCTTTGATTCCTCGGCAATTGCCTGTTGCTCTTCATCATGGGTAAATACGGCTGACCTGTATTGAGGTCCTACATCGTTTCCCTGTCTGTTCAGTGTAGTGGGATCATGGGTAGTCCAGAAGATTTCCAATAACGTTTCATACGAAATGACATCTGCATCATATTCGATCTGAATCACTTCTGCATGTCCCGTTTGTTTGCCACATACTTCACGATAAGTGGGATTCTCTACGTGCCCCCCGGCGTACCCGGAAACTACGCGTTCTACTCCTTTGATTTGTTGAAATACGGCTTCAGTGCACCAAAAACACCCTCCGCCGAATGTTGCCAGTTGTTTGTTCATGTCTCATTTAAATTCTTCCCGCTATTGTAGTCATAAAAAATTCACAATTTTGTGGTTGAAAGTTCAAACTAGAAAGATCTCAAATTGAAACATATTTTCTTCCCAATAGTTTTGATCCTCATACTGATGGGTTGTTCAGAAAAAAAACTGGACCCTGCCCTCTGCAATCAACTCAGGAGTGGCACTTTTCAAATGTATGACGCCGCCTCCCATACCAGCTTTCAGATCACACGCCGCAATGACATCCAGACTGAAATCAACCTCAGCAATAATGATACGGTCACATACCGGGTCGTTTGGGGCAATGAATGCTACTATCAATTATATCTGATCAAGGGTCCGGAATGGATGTTACCTGCCTGGGAGGACAATGAACTTACTGTTAAAATAACCGATGTCGGACCTGATGAGTTCAGTTACAGGGCAAAATTCAGAAAGAGTGAGGACATCTTCACCAATAAGATGACCATCGTCCGGTAATTGTCCTCATTTGAAAGGCCGTTCAGCAGGATGATATCCCTTCGAAATCAAGAGGTCGCGCAAGGCATAACCCGTTCCGGCTGGCCAATATTTCACCTTGGCAAAATCAATGATGCGACAATCATCGATTTCATCTTCTAACACAATGGTACCCTCTGCCTTGATATGATACGCGATAATGAGCTGATTCATCCGCTTGAATGTATAATGACCGATGAATTCTTCGATCGTCCCGTCCAAACCGATTTCCTCCTTTACCTCTCTGATTACGGTATAGGCAGGATCCTCATATTTCTCCACGAAGCCGGTGATCAGCCCATACCATCCCTTAGGCCAGGCGCGGTTATGACCCAGGATAACCTGCTCTTTGCCATATTCTACAACCGCGGCTACTACCGGTGTTGGATTTTCATATTGGACGTAATTGCACGATTCTGAAATACAGGAATTATAGCCCAAATGACCAGGAGCCATAACGGATTTGCATTTTGGACAAAAATGAAAGGGATCGTGAAACATAAAGCGATTTAAAAAGTCACAAATATCGCTTTATAATCTTGAGTCTGTGGGTATATTCCTGGATATCGTGATTAAAGATGCCGTAGTGGTCTAATGTATCGATTCGTACCTTTCCGGAGGCATGAATGATCTGCCGATCGGGCAATACGATTCCGACATGTGAGATTCGTTCGCTTTCCTTGCTAAAAAAAGCCAGGTCACCGGCTTGTGCCGAGGCAACGAAGTCGATCATCGCACCCTCATCGGCCTGGTCCCGGGAGTCTCTCGGAATGGGTATACCTACACATTTAAATACGACTTGGGTAAACCCTGAGCAATCAATTCCGGCAGGAGTCCGGCCACCCCATAAATAGGGCGCATTCATCCACTGCCTGGCTATCTTTTCTATGGACATTCCGTTATTGGGCAATTGGCCCTTTAACACGGCCTGTCCGCTAAATCTGAATTGATTATCATTGATCATGCACGTCATCCCGTCAAAAGATGGTAGCTCTGCGCCCATGGTGATCCAGGTCGATTTGTCATCGCAAAAAATATTGTGAAAGAGTTCGAGACTGATAGAAACATTTTCGGCCTCGGCCGGACCGGAAGAAATGAATTGCTTCTTGTCCACCCATCCTTCATATCCGTCATAAGTCATCCGGATCTTTATCCAATCTTTTTTGTACTTATCCACTACTTCTGCTGTCTCGCCAAATAAGACTTGAGAGACGAGCTCAGAGGTATCTTCGGGCTTTGCCCGCATCTGACTGACGGTCAGGATGGTAGTGACTGTACCTTTCACCGGATGTATTTGATCGTAGACAAGATAAGAAGAAAGGTCCAGCTTTAAATCTTGACGAATTTTAAGGCAGCTGTAAATTCATCAGAACGAATGTCCAGGAAATACAAACCACTCCCGAGGTCGGATACGTTCAGGGTGGCGCTATTCAGCTTCCTTTGATCAACCAGCCTGCCCTTGACATCATAAATACCGACCTGGATAGGAAACGAAAGAGCATTTGAAAATGAAATGTTGAAGACATCAGCAACCGGATTTGGGAAGAGAATGATTTCTTTCGTCAAGTTCAAATCATCATTGGACGAATTGATGCCAACTTTCAAATCCGTATTATACAATGCAAGTCCTCCCCTGGTGGAGCCTACGGCAAGTTCATAGTATTGGTCATCGTCAATGTCGGCAAGAGAGACTGCCGAACGAAACCCTTCCCTGATATTTCCGAGCGAAATCGTAACTATCTCAAAGCTGTCGATTTCTGCTCCCCTCTCATAGGAGAACAATTGGATATTTCCTTTGTCGGTCCCGGAGAGCACCAGAATTTCATCTTCTGACTTTACGATTGCCGGAGAGCTGAAATTATTGATGAAGCCATCCTGCTTTAAATTGATTCTACCCCATACCGGATCATTAGGAGCAGCGCGTTCATTCGGATCAAAGATTCGCGTCGCGACAGTTCCAATATTCTCAAAGTAATTCAGACTGCCAATACTGCCTTCAAAGCTGTTGAAATTCTGTTCCCCGATGACCAGATCACCCAATCCATCTTCATTAACATCAAAAATGTATGGACGAGCATGCGCTCCTACCTTGATATCGAAAGCCTGGTATACGGGATTCCCGAAAAGTACCGGACCATCATTCTGAGCCAAATTTTCAATATAATACAGGTAGCCAATATTATCGCCAATGATCAAGTCCTGGTCTCCATCGCCATCCAGATCTCCGACAGATGGTGCAAAAATGGACGAGGTAGTATTGAAGGCAGCCATTTGCAAATAATCCGCATCGGCAAGAGCATAGGAAGGGCTTTCCTTACTTCCACGATTTTCGAAGAGTTGCAGATGAGGATTCACCTCAAGTCCATCGGGCGAACGTCCACCTGTCCCGATCAATAGATCAATCAGTCCATCACCATTGTAATCAAAAAAACAGGGAAAGGTCCAGGGGCCTGGAAATATCATATCCTCCACCAGGAAATTACGGGTTGAAAGCGACAGATCCTGGAAGGAAGCCCTTTCATCCTCATACACCCAGATGTGATCAATAGATTGAGAGGCAAACCGATCATTAGGTGCGACAATGATCTCCAATTCAGGATCAGAGTCAACGTTTTCGAGAAAGGCACTCACGAACAATTCCATCATCACAGGATTTGGATTTCCCGGGGGAAACCGCGCATCCTGGATGGTAAAAAATGCCTGGTCAGGCGTTCCTGTATTGCCCAGGAAAACCAATCCATCGTATGAAATATCTCCCAATAAAACGTCCGGCAACGCATCTGCATTAAGATCTGCGGATAATACCGTTGAACCCGCATGACGCGCAACGGCTATCCGGTCATCAGGATGCTGTAAGAAGCTGGCACATTCTCCGGGCACTTCACTCAATGTGACCTCCTGCGAAAAACCACTTTCCAATACACCGCCATAACAATCATCGGACAATTCATAAATCAAAGTGTCCAGAGAGAAATCTTGTTCCACAGCCAGATTCCTGTACAGGTATATGGAACTTCCGGCAGGTTCGAAGGCAAGAATATCCAGATCTCCATCATTATCCACATCGCGTATATCCGGCAAATCAATGATACTCACAAAAACCTGGGTAACCGTATTGCCTATCGGAAAATACAGGATATCAAAATCGCGATCCGGGAAGGGCACCAGTTCGTAGCTCAGGCTTCCTTCAGTGATCACTCCCCGATATACTTCTACCCCCGGAAGACCTACTTGTACGGGACTGCAAAAGATGTCTTTAATGCCATCATTGTTGAAGTCACGCAACAGGACCCAGGATCTGATTTCGGGAAAAATCGAGCGATATGTGGGATCAAAAAGGAATGTATCATCCGCTTTTCGGATCAGAGGGACAAATATGCCTCCTTCGCGATCAAATACCAGGAGGTCTTCACGACCGTCAAGATCCAGGTCGACAGAGTTAAATTGAGGTGCACGCAATCCGCCGGCAAATTTGATTTCATGAGTACCATCAAATTGATCAAATGGTACCTCAGCCAAATCAAAATTTTGCGCCTGAACGCTCCATATCATTCCGAATCCCACAGAGAACAACCACCATTTCCATCTCATAGATCTCAAACGTAAATACTTATAATTTAATACTTATCAGGTGCGTACATATAATTATCCGAAGAGTGACTTCGTTTGTATGTTGTTTCTTTCGAATATGCATTCGATACAAATCTAACGTCTCTACAATAAGGAAAGAATTAGATATTAGGATTTTCAAATATATGAAGTAAGGGTATACCATTGATTCAGTGTCCTAATTAAGATAAGATTGAACAAATTCAGTATGGATTATAAAAAGACCTGGAATAACAGCATGAGGAATTCAATTGTCCTGCATTTGTTTCTGTTGCTCATTGCCTTCCTGTTGAGATTTCAGGATGATCCGAAACAGGACATTGATACGCAATATGCCGTAACGGTTAGTTTCCAGGAAGTCGATTTTCGCAATACACGAAGTTCCAATAGCAATCAAAGCAGATCGAACAGCGGGGCACAACGCGAGAAAACGGAAGCACCCAGAAAGATAGAAACCACCAAGCCTGCAAAGGTGGAGGTACCTACCCCGACTCCGCCCAAGCCGGTACCGCAACCTCAGGCAACAGAGCCCCAACCGACTGAACCGGTTTTGAGTGAGACAACGACTGAAGAAAGTGATATCCAGGCTGTTGAGGAAGCCGTAGAAGTTGAAGACCCCGAACCAGAATATATTCCCCAGGAAAGTACGGATCCCGTTCCTGCAGAAGAACCCGTATTCGTACAGAATGATGACTTACCAACTCTAGATGACATAATCGCAGATATTACCGATGACCCGATTGAAATGGAAAAAGATCCGGGTAGTCCGTCAGACACCCCAGGTACAGGAGAGACATCTTCCAACAGCTCGGGTACTGCAGACAGTGACCCTTCTCTCAAAGATGGACATGGCGGAAGTGGTCGAGCTGACGAAGGTAATGGCCAGGGAAGCGATTCCGCCGGTGATGACGGCGATAGCGGTAAGGGAGATGGTGGATATGGTGAAGGTGAATTTGACGCTTCCGGTGACGGTATTTTCGGTCGAAAGGTCATCTACCAGGACAGAAGCATGATCCGCAATGCGAGTGGTAAGTCCGGTAAAATCGTATTTAAAGTTTGTATCAACCGACGAGGCCTGGTGAGTTATGTGGAAATCAATGAATTGGAGACGACTATTAAGGATCGCAAGATCCTGCGAAATGCCATTGATGCCATGAGTAATTATAAATACGAAGTGGATTACTCAGCTCCGAAGGAGCAGTGCGGATATTACAAGGTGACCATTGATAACTTCAGGGGAATTCGCGGCTGACGGTCTCTACTTTTTATTCTTCTTCCTGGCGAATAATCCCTGTTCCACTCGTTTTCTTCCTTCGGCATCCAGGGGACCTGTATTCCATTGGTCGTACAACTTGTCAACATATTGCCACTGTCCATTATTGTCGAGCTCAAAAGCCTTGTAACTGCCATCGGGTACAAAAGTAGGACCCTGGCCCGGAATTCTTCCTTGTACGAGGACCAGATTTTCAAAGACGATCCTTCCCGACTCGTCATCGTAGACAAAGCCGGCATTGCTGTCCGCGCTATACTTCATCACAATTCTTGCATCCGGGGCTCTTGATTCAGTGTCATTGATAAAATGACCCTTCAATCCCAATACGGGGCGATCCTTGACAAACCTGAATGGTTCTATGGATTTCACCTTGGTGAACTGATCCTGTTGTGCAAATGATAAGAGATAATAGATGTCATCCTGACCAGCGACCTGCAAGATCTTGTAGACTATTCCACCCTTCCACACTTCAAAGGGTATTTCATCATTGATGTCTGTCGTAGACCTGCCGGATATCCCCATCATGGAAAAGAGTGAACCGGGTTTCTGAACAAAACCGCGATAATCAAAATTTCCACCTCCCAAATCCAATTGCCAGGAAATCACCCGGAATGAGCGATCATCAGGATATTGGATACTGATCCACGGCATTTCTTCAAATGAAAAGTCAAACGATTGTTCATCAGCCAGCTTTTCTTTGAGATTCTCTTGAAATTTTTGGGCGGCAAATTGTCGATGTTCCGGACGGTCTGCATTGATCATTACGTCCGCGTAAAAGCCGAGATCCTGTGTAAAACCCTGAATGGCGTACAGGAAGAGTATTCCGATGAAAAGTAATCTAAACATATACTTATAGTGTGTTCTACGCGATTAACGGCTTAGACCGGTCAAAAAGTATGGCTAAGGCCTTATGGCTTTTCTTAAGATGCGAGACAACAATTGGTCAACATGGTATAATCCGGACGGTCAGACGCTTTGGAATGAATGTATTGTTCCAGGATCTGCCCATTTCGAACCAGGTAAACCCCGGGCATCTGAAATCCATCTCCGATTTTCTTTCTCTTCATTTTGCGGAGCTCGGACAAGGTCAATTGAGCAGTACGCAGCCACACCTTCAATCCAAACAATTGATTGAAGTTGCCCTTTAGCAATCCAAATTGTTCGTAATACTTGCAATCAGGATCGCTTACATGATTGATTCCTTCCAAATTGTACTCTACAAAGAATTCTTCTGCCACCTCAGGTTCAGCCATATGCACCAGGCAAATCATCACTCCCCTGGACTCGATTTCCTTTCTTTCCAGTGCAATATCACGCATGGCTTCCATACAGAAAATACAACCAAAGTGCCGTAAGAATACGATCAAAACGCGCTGTTCAGCAGACAGGTCAGCCAACTTTGAACCATCCTGGATGGTCATATCCCTTAGAGCCGATTGTATTGAAGCATTCATGATTTGCTTGCAATTAATATCATAAGAATAGCGAAACTAATGACAACACTTATATAATCTTCATTTTATTGAAAGTGTTCATGACTGCTTTTACATGACCCGCTGACTTATGAAGCGACTTCATCTCACTCTTGTTGAGTTTGACTTCCAGAATCCTGCTGATTCCTTGTCTGTTCAACACTACCGGTACACCTACATAGACATTTTTCAATCCATACTCACCTTTGAGGCCAACACAACAAGGAAAGATCCTGTTTTCATTTTTTACGATGGCTTCGACCATTTGCGCGGCAGCTGCTCCCGGAGCATACCATGCGGATGTACCCATCAATTTCACTAATTCTCCTCCACCCTTCTTGGTGCGCTCTACAATGGCCTTGAGTTTATCGCGCTCGACCAATTCGGTAACCGGTATACCAGCTACTGTCGTGTATCTTGGAAGGGGCACCATTGTATCTCCGTGTCCTCCCATCAAAAGGGCCTGAATATCCTTTGGAGATACGCCAATTTCGGAAGCGAGGAAGGCACGATAACGTGCTGTATCGAGGATTCCTGCCATTCCGAAAACGCGTTTTCTGTCAAACTTGGAAGCCGCATGGGCTGCGTATGTCATGACGTCAAGCGGATTGGAAACGATGATGATGATGGGATTCCTTGATTTTTTCAGGATCGCCTGTGTCACCGAAGTAACGATCTTGGCATTGGTCGAAATCAAATCGTCCCGGCTCATTCCCGGTTTCCTGGGTATACCGGCTGTGATCACGACGATATCCGACTTTGCAGT
>JANQHF010000094.1 GCA_028282725.1 Saprospiraceae bacterium | reverse complement strand
GAACCGTACGTCCGGTGGTGTGAGAGGGTAAAAGTAAGACATACTCCTTTGCGGGTTTCCGTAGGTCTAAAAGATTGTTTTACTTTACTCTACTCGATTTCAATTGGATATGTATCTCCGAAAAAGCCGGAGTTTTCATCACAACATTCTTTAATTCAGACTTCTATTCTTATATTTAAGCGTGCCTGTCTTCCGTGAAACATTGAAGGCCATTTGTATCAAAAATAACTACGAATCAATGAAAAAAGCTACCCATTATTTTGCTAAACTCTTATTTGTTTGTATTGTGTTCTTGTGTTCGGATATTGCGATCCACGGACAGATCATTCCCACCTCCGAAGAGCACAGATTTACAGCTGATGTTTCATCTTATATAGAGAATTTCAAAAGTGCCCCTATGGTCAATGCCAAGGGAAAGCAGTCCGATCGAATCATTACCTTACCAATGCCTGATGGGTCCGTCAAGAACTTCAGGATTGCCAGAGTTCAATTGATGTCTCCTGAGTTCAAGGCGGCATTTCCCAATATTCACACTTTTTCTGTCGAGGTTACTGATGAATCCCAAATGTCCGGAAGATTGACCATCAGTCCCACCGGTTTAATTGCGACTATTTTTACTCCTGATGGCCTTGTGGAAATAGAACCTATAGATCTTTCTGATCGATCAAAGCACAGAAGCAAAAGCGGACCGTTGGTAAATTCAGTCTTTCTATGCGGATTTGATGAAAGCATGGGAAAACAGGTAAGGAATAATCAAAAAGCAACATTTTCTAACGGGGCAACGACACGTACCTATGATTTGGCCATTGTAACGACAGGTGAATTTGGAACCACCCACGGAGGTGTAGCCGGAGCCACTGCGGTCGTAACCGCCCAGGTAAACGCACTGGAAGACATATATGAGAAGGACCTGGCTATAAAATTTAATTTGCTCACACCACGAATTTTTACAGATCCCAACACTGATCCGTTTAATGGAACGGACAGGGTCCTGATGGCAGCAGAAGCAGTTGCTGCGAATTGGCCCGATCCCAACTCTTATGATTGGGGTCATGTATTGCACAGCAGTGGTGGTGGAGCTGGCTGGGGAGGAGGTGTAGCCGCTTTCGGATTGTGTGATGATTCGCTTTGGGGCGCGTCTGCGACGGGAAGAACAAAGGCGGGTGCATGGAGTTCGGTAGGTAATAGTGCTGCAGGTGCAGTTGGATTATTTGCACACGAATGCGGACACCAGTGCTACATGTCGCATACTTTTAATGGTATAGGTGGTAGTTGTACAACCAATATCAGTACGACGTCCGCATATGAAGTTGGTAGCGGTTCGACAATTATGTCGTACCAGGGGATTTGCCAGGCAAACAATAACATTCCAAGTAGTGGCGGTGGTTTGGATAATTATTTTCACACCCATAGTTTGAGTCAGGCAATAACACGTATGAATGCGACTTCTTGTCCTGCTACCGCGGCTTCAGGTAATACACCTCCTGTCGTGAATGCCAATCCTTGTGGTGGAGCATACACGATTCCAATCGGTACACCATTCAGATTGAGAGGAAGCGGGACTGATGCCAATAATGACCCGATCTATTATTCATGGGAACAATTGGATGAAGATGGAGCCGGTACTCCAACCCAGGGATTTATCGGAGCGGCAGCCGCCGCAAGTACGACTGCACCTTTGTTCCGGTCGTTCCCCCCGACTATGAGTCCCGAAAGATATTTTCCAAGTAAGGATTTGTTAGTCGCAAACAATTATGCGTCAAATTTTGAAGCTCTCCCAACCGTTGCAAGAACATTGAACTTCCAATTGACTGGACGCGACATGATGGCTACGGGTACCGGTGGAGGCGTACACTGTTCTTCCATCGCTATCACTGTCAACGGCAATGGTCCTTTGGCAGTAACTGCACCAAATGGAGGAGAAAATTTAAATGCCGGAGCAGTCGTGAATGTTACATGGGCTTTGAACGGTATTGCCTTTATTACCAACGTCAATATTAAAATGTCCATAGATGGCGGAATGACATATCCATACACGCTAGCCTCTAACACACCAGCTGCGGATGGAAACGAGAATGTGACCATCCCTGCAGGTGCTCCAAATGTGACAACTGCACGAATCATGGTCGAAAGCGCAGATAATACATGTGTGGTGCCATTCGATATTTCCGATGGGAATTTTACGATTAATTCTGTATGTAACGCTGCAGCCAGTAATATCTGTCCCACAACCCCAATGACTCTTCCGGCAGGTGACCCGGGATTAAACCTAACATTTACACCCCATTACGGTGGAGCAGTTACACAACATACCTTTAACATAAACGCGGGCAGTCCTACGGGACCGTTGGCTAATGCAACACTGCCCAATGGAAATGTTTGTCAAACAGCTTGGGGCAACGAGAAATATGATTCATTTGATTTTACGGTAGGTGCAAATGGGAATTACACATTTCAGAATATTTCAGGTGGCCAGACGATCTTTAGCATTTTTGAGGCCGCTGGATATGATCCAAATAATCCGTGTAACTCAACCTTCATCGGGTCCAATGCAAATGGTGCCATAAGTTGGGGAACAATTATCAACGCAGCCCTTACTGCATGTACAAAATACAAGATTGTCGTTTGGACACTTAGCGGTGCCAATGGTACACCTACGATTACGATGGGCGGAGGTACGGTACTTGCGAGTAATGCAGCTCCGGGCGCAGGATACAGTTATACGTATGTAGCTGTTAATACCACGAATGACTGGGTGGCTCAGGTGAGCGCATCATCCAATTTCCAATCCATTGGAGCAGGATCGTACAAGGTATATGGTGCTTCCTATTACAGTGGTGGCGGACCTACACCGCCTACGGTAAATCCGGCGACCTGGGTAGGACAGACAATATCACAGATCCTGAGTGGAGGTGCATGCGCCGTGTTTAGTGCAAACTGCAAATCATTGACTGTCACGGGTAATTGTCAAACCAATCTGACGGTCGGTGGTACAATAGCAAGTGGCACATACCAGGCCAGTAACCAGGTTAAGATCACAGGAATGGTGCCGAGCCCGAATACAGTTGTCTTCAGAGGTGGAGTCGAGGTGATTTGGGATCCAAATTCCGAGGTAGCAGCAGGTGCCACATCTGATACTGTTATCGGACCTTGTCAATAGAGCACACCCGATAACCGGCCGTAGTTGCATGGACTTAATGATTTGTTTTTGTATAAATCATAAACCCATGGTTTATTTGCAGGCTCATTAAGATCATTCATATGGACAGGGCCTTACTAGTAGTCATATTGTGTTTATCAATTGTACAATGCAAACCATCAGAACCTGAAGACGTGAAAGTATTCGATATTCAGGGTCACCGGGGATGCCGTGGACTGATGCCGGAAAATACCCTGCCTGCGTTTCAAAAGGCATTGGATCTCGACGTGAATACGCTGGAATTGGATCTTGCCATTTCCAAGGACAAAAAAGTCCTTGTTTCACACGAACCATATTTTCGATCAGGACTTAGTATCGATCCGGATGGGAACCCTGTTACTAAAGAGGATGAATTGAATCACAACATCTTCCAGATGGATTACGATTCTGTAAAATTGTATGATGTCGGCTCATTACCGGATCCTAATCATCCTCAGAAAGAAAATATCCGGACCTACAAGCCATTACTCAGTGAGGTCATTGAAAAAGCAGAGCATTACGCATTCATCTTTAAAAAACCCCTTCCTGATTTTAATATTGAAATAAAGAGAAGTCCTGATTTTGACGGGGTGTATCATCCACCCGTGGAGGAGTTTGTTGATCTTGTTTTGGAACAAGTCAATCAATTCGATATTATCGACAATACCATCATTCAATCCTTTGATCCTGAATCCCTGCGTTTTGTAAAGGCCAAAAGCCCAAGGATCAGGACAGCCTTGCTGATCATGAATGATAAATCGGTCGAGGAAAACCTCCGGAACCTGGGCTTTAAGCCGGACATTTATAGCTGCTTCTTCAAGCTTTTAAACAAAGAATCCACTGAGCTTTGTCAAAGTCAGGGCATAAAGGTGATTCCCTGGACGGTTAATGAAATCGCAGATATGGAAGCAATGATTGAACTTGGAGTGGATGGAATCATCTCCGACTATCCAAATCGGGTCATTGACCTCGTACGTAATCAATAATGCCCCTCTATTCTTTCCACGACCTTCAGCCAAAGGGTTGGTATAAAAATGGCCATTACAACACCTTTATACCCTATCTTTTTGGGCATACACCTGATGTTCCATATGAACGTGTTCGATTGATCACCCCTGATGACGATTTTCTGGATGTGGATACGGTGTTGGCGAAAAACCCGAGACTCATTGTGCTGTGTCATGGACTTGAAGGCAGCAGTAAGTCATCCTACATCTTGCACTTTGCAGGACATTTTATCGAAAGAAAATGGGATATTCTCTCCATAAATTACAGGGGTTGCAGCGGGGAGATGAACCGAAATCTACGGATGTATAATAGTGGAACAACCGATGATCTCCATTTTGTACTTGAAAAATTCGCGGGCTTTTATGACGAAATAGCTCTGATCGGCTTTAGTCTTGGGGGGAATCTGGTACTGAAATACCTGGGTGAAAAAATACATCCCTATCCGGCCAATATCCTTAGTGCCGTGGCTCTGAGCAGCCCGGTTCACTTGTCTGATGCATCACAACAATTGCTCAAATGGGACAATTTCGCGTACCAGCTCAAATTTTTGTGGAGTTTGAATCGGAAATTGATTCAAAAGAACCGACAACATCCTCGTCAAATAGCCCTGAGGAAAATATTCTATACCTGGAATCTTTATCAGTTCGACGACAGATTTATCGCGCCGATATACGGATATAGAGATGCTGAAGATTACTATAAACAGAATCAAAGTATTCAGTGGCTGGACCGGCTTGAAGTACCGTCATTGCTCGTCAATGCACTTGATGACCCATTTCTGGGGCCTAAATGTTATCCAATCCAAAGTGCAAAAGGATTAGATAATTTTTTCATATGCACTCCTCGGTTTGGTGGCCACGTAGGTTTTGCCTTCGACAAGAATGATCGCAGCTGGATGCTCAAGGTTACAGAATCATTTATCGAAAATAATAATTGATCCATCAATATTTGACCCTGTAAAACATGCATTTTCAGGGGATTCCATATTGCAATAAAATTTATAAGTAACGGTCTCATGCAATTTACGCTGGTTTGATGAGTTGGATTCCAAGGATTTTGATTTGGACCCGACCCTTCTTTTTAGTTCGAACAACATATATGAAATTTGACATCTACCAATTCCAAAATCTAAGCTTTAACACCTGCCTAATGCTGGAATAACAAGGTGAACAATGATCACGTGACTATATGGACACTTTTCTCATTCAATTCATCCAGGCGAAAACTTGCCCACAAATTTTCATTGCATTGACGCTACTTCTACCCATATGCATCTTTTGTCCTAATTGATAAATCAATCAAAATCTCGTAATTCCTTCATTTCGTAATGATTATATAATTGAAATTAACTTATAACTCCCCGTATAGACTAAATTATATATTTTATACGCATTCAAAAGACATTTCATTCCTGAGCAGATTGCTTCAACGAAATCAATTATTCGGAAATACTGAGTGGAATGGCAATAATGTACTGTCCCATGATTAGAATATTTCAAATCGATACCTTGGAGAAGATGGTTTGTATGGGAATCGTCCTTGGTTTGGTCAAAAACTCCATGATAATGAACAAAACCCCGATGAATAGCACATCATTGATCAGAAGCCGCGAAAAAGATTCGGTTCAACCTGTTGGATAAGCTCTAAATGTCCGACTTTTGTTGGCTCTTAGGGATTAATGCAGATGACATGATTGACTATCAGGACATAGAGTCCAAATGGCGTTCTTATTGGAAAGAACGAGGGATTTACAGGGTTGAAAGAGACGAATCCAAACCAAAATATTATGTATTGGACATGTTTCCCTATCCCTCCGGGGCCGGGCTTCACGTCGGACATCCCCTGGGATATATCGCCTCGGACATATTCGCGCGACACAAGCGGATGAATGGATACAACGTGCTCCACCCCATGGGCTTTGATGCCTTTGGGCTTCCGGCCGAGGAGTATGCACTCCAAACGGGTATTCACCCTGCTATTTCAACCCAAGAAAATATGAGTCGCTACAGGGAACAGCTTTCTATGCTGGGCTTTTCCTTTGACTGGAGCAGGGAAGTGTATACGTGTGATCCCAATTATTATCGATGGACACAATGGATTTTTGTCCAACTCTTTGAACACTACTACGATAATGCCCGGCAAAAAGCCCGGCCTATAGGGGATTTGATCGAGCATTTCGATCACCACGGAACAGAGGGTCTTGAAGCGTCAACGTCCAACAAAGAAGAATTCACAGCAGCTTCGTGGAAGGCGCTGAGTCCTCGAGAAAAGGATGAAATGTTGATGCATTATCGACTGGCTTACAAGAAGATAGGATATGTAAATTGGTGTGAAGAATTAGGTACGGTTCTCGCCAATGACCAAATCAAGGATGGTCTTTCAGAGCGCGGTGGTCACCCGGTCATACAAAAAGCGATGTCACAATGGTATCTGCGAATCACGGCTTATGCCGACAGGCTATTAGACGATTTGCAGGAGGTTGATTGGTCTAATTCACTGGTCGCCATGCAAACCAACTGGATTGGCAGATCATACGGCACCGCTTTGTACTTCCCAATTGTAGGACATGAGGAACAACTCGAAATATTTACGACACGGATAGATACGATCTTTGGTGCAACATACATGGTCCTCGCACCCGAACACGATCTCGTTGAGCAATTGACGACCGACGATCAAAAGGAGGAGGTCCGTCAATACATTTCCTATGTGCAATCGAAGACGGAAATCGAAAGGATGTCTGAAAAAATGGTTACAGGTGTATTCACCGGTTCTTATGCCAAAAACCCTTTCAACCAGGAAGACATCCCCATTTGGATTGGTGAATATGTCCTGAAAGACTACGGTACGGGTGCCATTATGGCTGTTCCCAGTGATGACGAAAGGGACCAGGCTTTCGCCAAAAAGTTCGGGTTACCCATCATCGACGTGATCGATAAGTCGGATTATCCGGACGCCGGTCTTCATGACAAAGTGGGCAAAGTCATCAATTCAGGATTTATGAATGGAATGGAGCTTAAAGATGCCATAGAAGCCGGAAATGAATACGCTGTTCAACATGGCCTGGGGAGAGCCGTTGCGAACTTTAAAATGAGAGATGCGAACTTCAGTCGTCAGCGATACTGGGGAGAGCCTTTCCCGGTAGTCTATGACCAAGACGGGATTTCACATGCTGTTCAATTGGAAAATTTACCGGTTGAGTTACCGGATACAAATGATTTCAAACCAGGGAAAGGCGGTAAATCTCCACTGGCACATCTGACTGACTGGGTTGAGATGAAGAATGGATTCACCCGGGAAACAGATACCATGCCTGCCGTAGCCGGAAGTTCGTGGTACTACCTCCGATATATGGATCCTCAAAATGATCAGGAGTTTGCCAGCCAGGAGAACATCCATTACTGGCAATCCGTAGACCTTTATGTAGGAGGCGCAGAACACGCAGTTGCACATTTATTGTACGCACGATTTTGGCATAAATTTTTGTTTGACAAAGGTCTCGTACCTACCAATGAACCTTTTAAAAAGCTCATCAACCAGGGAATGATCCAGGGCATCATTGAGCATATACTTTTGAAAAAGGACTCGGACAATAATGAATTTCATTCTGCGCAATTGGTTCCATCTGATGAATTGGAAAATTACACCAAGCTCTATGTTCATATAGATCTTGTAACCAATTATAATTCAAGTGAACCATCTTATTTGACAAGGGATGGAATTCTGGAATTCTGTAAATGGAGAAAATTTGAACAGGCTACTTTTAAATCACCGGATTGTGATTTAAAGGTGAGACTCTCTCCAGGCGGACAATTACAAATTGATGGCGATGAGTGTGACATTCAATTTCAAACGCTTTCGGAAGTTGGAAAGATGTCAAAGTCCAGGTATAATGTAATCAATCCCGACGAAGTAATCAATCAGTACGGTACGGATTGTTTTAGAATTTACGAGATGTTCCTGGGCCCCATTGAGCAATCAAAACCTTGGGACACTCAGGGCATTGATGGAGTCAGTAAATTTTTAAGAAAATTTATTGACCTGTTTCATAAAAATGGCCAGTTGAATATATCAGAAGAAAAAGCGAGTGATGAAGAATTAAAAATTATTCATACTGTCATCAAGAAAGTGAACAAGGATATTGAAGATTTCTCATTCAATACTGCCGTAAGTGCCATGATGATTGCTGTCAATGAACTTAGAAAATTGGGAAGCAACAAAATTGAAATTCTGGATCCATTAGTCCGGCTCATTGCTCCATTTGCTCCATTTATAAGTGAAGAGTTGTGGAGCAGATTAGGTAATCAGTCATCCGTACATCTCTCCTCATTCCCCAGGCACGATGAATCCTATTTAGTTGAAAACACCATCACCTACCCTATCTGTATCAACGGAAAAAAGAGAACTGTGAAAGAATTTGCCGCTGATATGAATCAGGACGAAATTGAAAAAATGGTGAGAGATATGGAGGAATTGGAAAAGTGGTTAAATGGAAAAAGTATCAGAAAGGTCATAGTCGTCCCCAAAAGAATGGTGAATCTTGTAGTATAGCTATTGGTGTCACTTTGGAACATCGGAGAAAACACCTATATTCCCCATTAACAGGGCCTTGTCTTTAACATTCACATCTCCATTTAAATCAAAGTCCAAATTCAGATACTTGGAGTTCAGCCCGTTCTGATGATACCAGTTGAGCAGATCAGTCAGATTGATATCAGACAGAGATTCTTTGATTGAATTTTGATCCCCGTTACCGGCAAACATGGCATACATAGAATTTTCTAATCTTTTCTGACCACTTCCAAAAAGAACCGAATACGAATCATTTAGGGTAAAATCATAAGTCAGCTTCTTGTCAGAAACAGGAATTGGAAATGGCGTCATAACCGGGAGATGATTTCTATGTTCTATCAGGACGTAATAGTCCATGTTTGCCACTGATGGACCCGGCACGAACGCATTTGGAAATATCACCTGTCCATCAGAAAGTAACAGGCCAGCGCTTTTTGCAACAATTGAATCCCTGTTTAATTCAGAAAGCACACTGACCAAAATCCAGTCTACTGCGGATTCAGGATATTCAAAATTAGAAAAATCAACTCCTTCATCCCCCGGATAATTCCAAGGCTCTGTAAAGTAAGGCTGGCCCTGCTCGGTTTGTTCACCAAAAAGCGTCTTCGGAATTTGGCCGGGGAGATAACCCCTTTCAAATAATTTGTTGTGCATCAAATCATGGGTTCCAACAGATGCTTTATTCATAGCCCCTTCCATCAGAACCCTGATATCAAGATCGATGACAGTTTGAACATTGAAGGGACCATCGTCTGTTTTTTCTAATTGCCCATTGAATAAAAGTACACTTCCAACATCGACGTACTCACAATTATCAGTATACAAAATTGTATCAATCAAAAGTTCACAGGACACTGAAGTACTCATGTAAATCCCAGCGTCGGAAACCAGCATGTCTCCCAGGAAATTTCCGTAGTGCCGATTGCTGCCAACAAATACGTCACCTTGTATCACATCCAGTTCTTCATTCAATTCAAACAAATAGTGTTGCGGTCGCTGGTAATAGAGGCCGCTGTGGTAATGAGTATCTCTATATAACAAGTACGAACCTGTGAAGTCTCCGTATAGATAAAGCCGGCCATCATGCCCTCTCCCTATTCTCTGCATTCGCTGACCGGACTCAACGTATTTGTAAGTCTTAAACTTCGACGCGACTCCGTCTTGATTTAGAATGAGTACAAAGGGGTCTTCCTGGGTAGCCGTATCGATGAGTCCGTCGAATTCAACAATACCATAATAAAGACAGCCAGTCAGATAAACCTTACTATCATACACCTTTAAGTCAGAAATCGAATTTAAACCCGACCAACTATTGATACTTTTAACCCAATTGGCCGTTCCGTTTTCATCAAGAGAAATACATGCACCATACCACATATTTTTTCTTCCGTGATCCAATTCAAAGTCATCAGATTTTAAATAGTCTACATAAGTCGTCGCAATAATGATGTCGTCATCACTCATTTCAATAAGGAAATTGTGCCAATCGGCGGAGGCAAAAGATCGCTTCCACAAGAAATTGTGGGTTTTATAATTGACCTTGCACAAATAAAGGGTTTCTTCCGGAGGAGGTATAAATTCGTGATCATCATAAATCTTCACCTTACCTTCATCAGCAGCATAAAAGCTGAAAACCAATTCATCACCTGTGATCTGAAAATTCAGGATCCTGGTATTTGCGATATGATTGTCATAATTGACCAGAATTTGTTCTGACATCAGATTCCACTCAGTATCGAGAACATAATGGACTATATACTTTGCATTTGCACTTTCATTAAAATCAGTATTGCAGAGCAAATGAATGTGATCATTTTCATCTATAAATCCACGGATAACGCCAAAATGGGCATATTCTGCCGTTACCCATAAAAGTTGTCCATCATGACTGTATTTGGAAACGTATCCCTTATGGGATCCATAATCGCGAGCCTATAATTCTTCTTCGCCCTTATAGATACTGCGAGTCGATCTTCCAATTTGATAAATATTTCCATCTGAATCTTCAAGCAATTGCAGAGAAGAAACAGTACTCACACCATCCGGTGGTTTCTCCAGGCTTGTAACCCAATCCACTTCAAATTGTGCATTGGAGATCCATAACACAAACTGACACAGAATAAATAACAGGAAATGCCTGGCGTTCGTCATTTTGTCTCCCTGGGGTTCGATCGAAGAAGATCAAGAACTGATCCAGTCCGTTCTTCACGGATGAGGAGTGATGTCTACTTTACAATGCCGGAGAAGATGATCCCTGTGGTAACGTCAGGTGTTTCGTTGCATCCGAAATCAACTAGAAATGAATGGCAAGGCTAATTCCTGATTCTGAAGGAGTTACCCGAAAGGATGTTCCGACCTTACTATTATATTTAAGAACTGCTTCCCTTTGATTTTTAAGAGCACGACTATTGAATATCTTGCTCACGACCAAACCGCCAAAGGTACCTATGATCGGTCCGGTAGTCGAATCTCCTTCTTCAGCGCTGACCCATAAGTAAATTCCGACTCCCGTGCCTACAGCAGCCACACTTGAAATGACAATATTCGTTGTATATTTTCTTCAATGTTCTTCAGTTTCGCGATAAGATTTGATCTTGGCCAGAAACTCTCCTCTCAAAATATGGCAGTCGTCTTCAAAGTACTTTTGTGCGAAGGTGCCTGGAAAAATTGACAACTCCCGGGACGAAATCATAGTAACACCAGGCATAATTACACTGATGAGGATCAAATTTTTCATAAAAGTAAATTACCAAAATAAATAAAATGAAACAGGTCAGTACTCTGATAAAAACCCGGAAACTGAACTATGAATTTGATCTTCGATTTGATCGTAAGAACGACGAACAAATTTTTTACCCGTGATCAACTCGTACAATCGAATGTACCGATTGCTTACTTCTTCAATAAAAGGGTCAGGCATAATCGGCATCTCATCACCTTGTCTTCCCCGAAATCCATTGTCCATCAACCATTCCCTTACAAATTCTTTTGATAATTGCTCCTGAGCTACACTCCCTTTTTGTCTTTCAAAATACCCCTCCAGGTAGTAATAGCGCGAACTGTCAGGGGTATGTATCTCATCAATAAGAAAAATCTCCCCATTGTGCATTCCGAATTCATACTTGGTATCCACCAGAATTAATCCTCGTTTATTGGCCATACGTTGACCCAGGGAGAAGAGCGCATATGTATAGTGTTCGAGACGTTCATAAATTTCGCGATCAACAATTCCTTTTTCGAGGATTTCTTCCTTACTGATGTCCTCATCGTGTCCTTCCCCGGCTTTGGTAGCCGGGGTGATAATTGGCACCGGGAAGGCGTCCCCCTCATTCATACCGTCAGGCATAGCAACGCCGCACAATTGGCGCTTACCCCGTCGATATTCGCGCCAGGCATGACCGGCCATGTAGCCACGAATGACCATTTCGATCTTAATTGGTTCACATCTCAGCCCGATACTAACATTGGGATCAGGACAGGATAATAACCAATTTGGAACCAATTCACGACTTGCCTCCAAAAAATGCTGCGCAACCTGGTTGAGAACCTGACCTTTGTAAGGGATCGCTTTCGGAAGAACGTGGTCGAAAGCAGATATGCGATCTGAGGCTACCGATACCAGCAAGTCCCGAACGTAATAAACATCCCGAACCTTACCCCGGTAAAATGCTTGATCATCTGAAAATTGAAACTGAGTACTTTTTAATGCCAAGGTACCCTTAGATGTTTTTGATCGTATTCCTGTCCACCAGCACTTCTTTCAACTCCCTTACCGCCTGGTATTCTTCTGGCATTAATTTTTTTACGACTTCTTTGAATGCAAAGAACGCCCCCTTATCAATTCCCGGGAGTGCTTCTTTTACCATGCTCTTGGCAATCTTGATATCATGCTTCACCAATCCGCGAATGGATGGCATCGTATGCCAATCCCCTTCTACTGCGATGAGTCTGTTAGCGGGTGTCTCCCCGGTAATATCGATTTCGATAATATCTTCCTGTTCGAATTTGGTGGGTAATTTGTCGGTATCGCAATTGGGTAATTTCCAGACATCGGGGTCATTTTTAAGATCTGAATTGACCAAAAAAATCTCCAGTCCTTTTTCATGAAAACGGTAGACCACCAACCTGGCAACATCTAAGATGCTCATTCCTATCAAATTAAAATCAGTGCTAATGTAATGTTTTAACCTCAAATTTGTTTATCCGCCAGTGCAAAAGCTATGGAAAGTATGATCATTTCAGCATCCCTGTTGTCATGAGTTGCCAGAGAATGGAGCATTCTTCCCGTATGGCCGGTATATTCGTCTTCCGTGGCAATTGAGAGTGTGTGCTCATCATTCACCGTAAGAGGGATCAATCCGGAATTGGACATTGAATCGATAAAAAGCACCCTGTCCATGTGATTGAAGCGGACACCTTCTTCCATATTAATCGTGCCGATCTCCTTTCCCTTCTCAGTGATGAGGGCATTTTCCTGGCCGACTTCAAAATGATATTTCTTACCATTGAATTTGATTACTGCTAACCTCTTTTCATTGTTTTGATACTCCTTGGTCGCGAATGCCAGGATGGGCTCTTCATAAATGGAGAAGAACTGTCCGTGCTCAATAGAACTGTACATGAGGTTTTCGCTCGTCACGTCATGACGCCGAGAAATCAAATCTAATTCTTCCGTACGCCAGGGCTCAAGTTGATAGCGATCCACGAGGTCATCCAGTTGTTTGAAGTCATTCCTGACCACGGAACGAGTAGCACTAATGCCTCCGAAGAAATCATTAAATACCCTGAAAATGAAGTATGCCACCGCTCCAATAATGAGCGCGATCAGAATTATTCTTGGCATTCAGAAATGGGTATTATCCGAGATAGGATTTCAAACTATCCTTATTCACTGACTTTCTGAGCCTTCGGATTGATCGTTCCTTGATCTGACGAACGCGTTCGCGTGTCAAGCCATACAGCTCTCCGATTTCCTCTAAAGTCATTGCCTTACGACCTCGCAAACCATAGTAGGCAGTCAATACCTCAACTTCACGAGAAGACAACATGGAGAGACCATATTTGACCTCATCCCTCAGAGAATCCTCCATCAGCTGGCTATCAGGACTTTCCTCCGCATCAAAAGACAGCAAATCCAACATAGTTGCATCCCCATCCTCACCTCCGATAGGAGCATCGAAAGAAAGATGACGACTACCATTTTGTTTCATTTTGGTGATGTCCTTGGGTCTCATATTGAGGATTTCTCCCAATTCATCATCCGACGGCTCCCGTTCAAATTCCTGAACGAAAGACACGACAGCGTCATTTACCTTTTTATACGATCCGACTTTATTAAGTGGCAGACGTACAATCCTGGCATGTTCGACGATAGCTTGAAGAATAGATTGACGAATCCACCACACAGCGTAGGATATAAACTTAAATCCTTTGGTTTCATCAAATCTGCGTGCAGCTTTCATCAAACCCACATTTCCCTCATTGATCAAGTCACTAAGGGATAATCCCTGATTCTGGTATTGCTTGGCAACAGAAACAACAAAGCGCA
Organism: Saprospiraceae bacterium; assembly: GCA_028282725.1. Taxonomy (GTDB): domain Bacteria; phylum Bacteroidota; class Bacteroidia; order Chitinophagales; family Saprospiraceae; genus JAJRXG01. The sequence goes on along the minus strand of JANQHF010000094.1, from coordinate 22,772 downwards.
GATTTGCCTTTGTCATTCTCTCCAAAGCCTCCTTGTCGCCACCACGAATTTTCTTGGCCAATTCAGCCTCTTCATCAGCCGTCAACAGGTCAATCTTACTGATATCATTCAAATATTTATCAAGAGAAAGACTTTCCCGGTTGGTTATTTTATTAGTTATTTTAAGTTGTCTCATTCAAAAAATTCAATCACTTTTTTCTAAAAAACAGTTTTGCCCCTTGACACATTGACGATATTTTTGTATACGGGACACATATAATACGTCTGAAACTGATTTAAAGTTTCAACAGATTAAAAAAAATCCTATAAATAAATTGTTAATGAGGAAAGGGGGAAGGGTCCTCATCAATAAACATAATGAAGACAATGGAATTTGAAAAATCCACTGCTTTCGTCTGTAGTAATGCCAACCAGCCGACCTAAATCCCGGGAATTAATCCTTTTTGCTGTGCTCGGGACGCGGTTTTCTTTCAGGCTTTGGTATCAGGACCTTTCGCGAAAGTCGAAATTTACCTGATTTCGGGTCGATTCCCACCAATTTCACCTTGACATCATCTCCGACCGAATATACGTCTTCAACCCTATCGATTCGCGAGTGGGATATCTCTGAAACATGCAGGAGCCCACTTTTCCCTTTGAAATCAACAAATACACCATAAGGCATAACACTGGCTACAACTGCGTCATATACATCTCCCACCGATGGTTTGAAGGCAATATCATCAATGACCTTCTGGGCCTCCTTTATACCGACTGCACTTGGAGAAAATATACTGACCACTCCTTTTTCATCGACTTCTTCTATGACAATAGTCGTACCAGTATTCTGTTGTAACTCCTGGATTACTTTACCTCCGGGTCCTATGACAGCACCGATGAACTCTTTATCGATGGTAAATTCAACCATTCTTGGAGCATGATCTTTTGGCTCAGGACGGGCCTGGCCGATTGTTTTATTCATTTCGCTGAGAATGTGCAGACGTCCTTCGCGTGCCTGCATCAGAGCTTTTTCAAGTTGCTCATACGGAAGCCCATCGATTTTGATATCCATTTGACAACCGCAAATCCCATCCTGAGTGCCGGTTACTTTGAAATCCATATCTCCCAGGGCATCCTCATCTCCAAGTATGTCTGATAAAATAATATTCCTTTCCCCATCCGAGATCATACCCATTGCAATACCGGATACCGGTTTGGCAATTTGAATTCCAGCGTCCATGAGAGCCATAGACCCGGCGCAGACGGTAGCCATGGACGAAGATCCATTAGATTCGAGAATATCAGAAACCACCCGTATTGTATACGGTAATTCCTCCGGAAGTACTTGCTTGAGAGATCTCCCTGCAAGATTCGCATGTCCTACCTCTCTTCTGCCTGGTCCTCTCATTGGTTTGACCTCTCCGACAGATAGTGCAGGGAAATTATAATGGAGAATGAACTTTTCATACCCGGTTTCCAGGGCGGTGTCCACCATGGCCTTGTCCAATTTTGTTCCGAGTGTAACAGAGGTCAAAGACTGGGTCTCGCCTCTTGTAAATATGGCTGATCCATGAGCAGAAGGAAGATAATCTACTTCTGTCCAAATATTTCTCACCTCATTCATTGATCGTCCGTCGAGTCGAATGTTCTCTGACAACATCAGCTCACGGATTGTCTCTTTTTTCAACTTGTCAAAATGATCTGTTACATCGGAAGTATGCTCCTCACGCCATTCTTCATCTTTTTGCTCCTCGATCAGTTCGACCAGGCCTTCTTTCAATTCCTTGAATTGTTCTTTTCGACTGTTCTTGTCCAATTGTGCCCTGGCAATCGTCTTAATCTTCTCTTCAGCAAAACCCTGTACCAGATCTTTTACTTCATCGGTAATCTCGTGGATTTCAACTTCTCTTTTGACTGTTGCTTTTTCTCCCACCAGTTGTGCAAGATCCAATTGTGCCTGGCATTGAGTCTTGATAGCTTCATGCCCGGTCTTGATCGCTTCGACCAATTCATGTTCCTGGCACTCTTTTGCCTCGCCTTCAACCATCATGACATTATCAATGGTGGCCGCGACAATAACGTTCAATGTGGCACCTTCGAGATCCCCCTTCTTGGGATTGACTACAAAATTTCCATCAATTTTCGCAACCCGGACCTCTGAAATGGGTCCTTCCCAAGGAATATCAGAAACGGACAGTGCAGTCGAGACCGCAAGGGCAGCATAAGCATCCGGCACGATGTCCTCGTCTGCGGAAATCAGATTAACGATGACTTGAGTGTCATTCATATAACCTTCTGGAAATAAGGGTCTTATGGCCCTGTCGATTAATCTGGAAATCAGTATTTCATAGTCTGAAAGTCTGGTTTCCCTTCTGAAAAAATTGCCTGGAATTCTCCCGGCTGATGCATACTTTTCCTGGTAGTCCACTGATAGTGGAAAGAATGCCTGACCTTCTCGTGCTTCGTGATTGGAAACAACGGAAGCAAAAATCATCATCTTTCCTACTTTTAAGACAGCGGACCCATGCGCCTGAGACGCTAATTTTCCCGTCTCAAGGGTCACTTCCTCACCTGCAGGCAGGTGAAAGGAAGTTGTTGTAGGTGTTTGTAAACCCATATTTTCAATAATGTTTATAAGGCGCATATCATATCTTTTTCCCGCGCCTTGTGTTAGCTTAATACGACTTACGAAGTATTCGCAAATCAATTACAATACTCTTTAGCATTGGTAGTCTTGATATATTGGAGCCTTATAACCGCAGATTCCTACGAGCGCTATCACTTTCTGATGCCCAATTGCTCGATTAAATCTCTGTACTTCTGAATATCCTTTGAAGCAAGGTATTTAAGAAGGCGTTTTCTTTTTCCTACGAGTGATAACAAGGACCTTCTGCATGAATGATCCTTTTTATTTTCCCGCAGGTGTTGGGATAACGAGTTGATTCGAAAAGTAAACAATGCCACCTGGCCTTCGATTGACCCGGTATTTTTAGCATCCCCTCCATATTTGGAGAAAAGTTCCTCTATTTTCTCTGTTGTTAAATAAGTTGCCATAAATCTAATTTTACCAATTTCGATTACAAAAATCTGTATTAGCGGCGCAAAGATATAATTATCTCTTGATATGTGTGGGTTTTGTTGATTTGAAGCAAAATATGACTCAAAACTCTGATTACGAAGAGATAAAAATTGGTGATAGCATGATAATTTTTGATGACCAACTGTAATTGTGCCTGCTTTAATAATCCGCAATTTTGATCTGTACAAAGGCCGGAATTACCCTTCAAACAAACCCTGAATGTACTGTATATACAATCACCAAAATCTACCGAAATATTGAAAAAATCCGCACGTTTCAGGTCGATACTATGAGGAACTTTCGACCCCAAAAAATTTGGACAGAACTCGTCCAACCGGAAGGATGATCAATGAATAAAAATCGTATTTATATCGAAATTTTCCTATTGCGTGCAATGACCTTCCATCGATCGATCAATCTACCATCTTTTATCAACACTAACTGGTCGTACAAAGCTACCGTCGGGCAAATGTGATAAGGATATGCCATTAAGAGATCCCCGACCTTCAAAATGTCGGCTTGCTCAGACCGTACGACGAGGTGTTCCTCACTATGTCCGATTTGTTCAAGGACATGATCCGAGATGAATGAGACCCTCGGAAAGGGAAATTCACTGGCTACACTTTTATGACCAAGATCAAAACAGTAGGCGTGTGTATCAATTTTCGAAATGACGCGGGTCGCCAATACGGCAGCTTTCTCAAAAGGTTGTTCTGCATAATCACCACTATATCGTTGATCCCAGAAAATAAAGGTACCGGGGCTGCATTCAACATCATGAAATTTGGCATGAACGGGAAAAGATGGGCTTCCCCCTGCAACCATTGTCAATGGTCTCGCGAGTCGATCTTCAAGCTTTCCGTGCAAATCAATGACCTGCTGAAATGCTGTCCTGACTGATGACTCCCGTTCTTCGTAATCAGCCATCCTGATATGACCGTCATAGCAATGCAGACCTTTGAGATCCAGAGCATCCAGTTGCTGGACACCCTCTACCAGTGTCTCGACAAAAGAAGGTCTTATACCTGTGCGATCTTGTCCATCATTGACATCTATATAGATCCCAATCTTCAGATCGGCGTTTTTAAAATGTTCACTGCAAGCATTGGCTGAAGCAATGTTATCAATCAATATACTAAAAGTGGTACGGGGAAATTTCCGCGCAAGACCGACAACACGCTCAATCTTCGGGCCCTGAGGTTGGTAGGCAACCAATACGTCCCCCGCATTTGCCAGACCTAACATTTCAGCTTCTGAGATCGTGGCACATTTAAATTTGTACAGACCTGCGGCAACTTGCATCTGTGCCACTTCGAGAGTTTTATGAGTCTTTACATGGGGACGGAGTCGATCCACGCCACCAGCTATATTAATGGCCTTTTCAATATTCGATTTGACTTTTTGCCTGTCGATGATGAGGCAGGGAGTGTCCAGATCAGAAAAATCAATCTTTGACCACTGATCCATATTACTTCTTCAAAAGAAACTGTGCTTCGATCTCTACCGGTATGTGATCGGGCAATGAACTCATTCCAACTGCACTACGTACGCCGATTCCTTTTAATTCCCCCCATATCTCTGCAAACAGTTCGCTACATCCATTGATGACGTAAGGATGATCTTTGAAATCCGGAACGCTGTTGACCATACCCAATACCTTTACCACCCGCTCAATCCTGTTTAACGTGCCAATATTCGCGCGAAGAGTCGCCAGTATCGCCAGACCGACCTGTCGTGCTGCTGCTTTGGCCTCATCTTTATTCATATCTTCTCCTGCTCTGCCTGTGATAAAGCTTCCATCCGCTTTAATGGTACCATGTCCGGACACGTATACCATATTTTCTATTTGTAAAAATGGCTTATATACGCCTAGGGGTTTGGGAGCGGGAGGCAGCACGACTCCCATTGCATCGACAATTTTTTCTGGTGTCATTTAAATTAATTTAAAGTGAGTTCTCCAATTCTTCCTGCAAAAGAAACAATTGTTTGCATAACACTCCATGATTTTTGGTGGTCCTTTACAATTCAGCACAAATATTCCTGGCTGAGCAGGGCGACCGGGTGGCGTTAAGCGGCCAGGTGGCTATAGACGTCACCTGACTTTAAGCTATCACCTTGCTTTAAGGCGTCACCCGACTTTAAGCTGTCACCCGACTTTAAGACGTCACCTGACTTCAAGCTATCACCTTGCTTTAAGGCATCACCTGACTTTAAGCTATCACCTTGCTTTAAGACGTCACCCGACTTTAAGACGTCACCTGACTTTAAGCTGTCACCTGCCTTATAATTAAACTATTTCCTCTCTTCTCCAAGCCATGTTCGACTTTGGTTGATTTTGGAGGAAGTTTTGAATCTGCATTATAAATCGTCACCATCGATTAGCTGACATCGATCTGATACAAATTGTGGACGATACGAGGAGGTTTGCTTTCTGCACGATTGTCGGTTCAGCCGGTCACGCGGGTGCACGCTATAGACTGTCACCTTTCTTAAAGCCATCACCCTATTGAAGCATTAATTGGGCTAATCAATACCGATACAAAGCATTGACATCCGCAAAATCTGCAGGCAGATCCGATCTGTCCTGAAGGAATACATTACCACCATTTTTGAAGACCAGTACAGCTGCCAAATTGGTCAATGAGGTATTGGAGACACGATGGTTCTCCTGAATATTGACCTTGCCTGCACCGGGATCATAGATGCCCCATACCTGTGCATCACGATCAAGAAACAGGGTATCGACCTTCCCACTCATCGCCGCCGGAATGATTTCATTCAAGTCAACTGAAGTGCGTTCGGTATCATGAAATTGACGGAACAACTCCTTTTTATCATTCTTTTCTTTGTCAAAATGACCACCTATCAACTCCCAGGCCCTGTTGTGGATCTCCGTCGAATTCAATTGACCTGGTGTAATGGAGACATGGTCTTCAAAGAGATTTTTGTAGGTATTGGCCTTTTTATATATCGGGAATAAGTAGTCGACACAGACCAGGATGAGCGGATCTTTAGGATCGTGAATCTTGGAGTTCACACCTTTGTTGACGGCTCTGAAAAAAGCCAGGATCTCATCTTTCTGATCGGATTGCCAATGTCCATGTCCGTGAAAGGTTCCTCTTGCCTGTTTACCACTTCCGGAATGAACTCCCAAAAATTTTTCCCGGTAATCAAAGCCTACGACTTCCTCCAGTTGTTGAGGCACGAGGTCTTTGACATAAATTTCTTCTATCTCTTGACCATTTCCTTCGAATAACTTCACCTCTCCCAGGCTAAGACCGAGCACAAAAAATTTGTCCTCCCTGCCGGCCAAAGGAAGCAAGGGAATCAAATAAAAGTCACTCGACACATAATGACGCGGTTTTACATCGATGGGCAGGTTATAGATTTTTGTAAATTCCTTTGACAGGAAAATGGCAAGACCTTTATTTTGATAATGCCAGAAATCGACGTCGTCCAGCTTTTCTTTAATTGGATTCAGGATTTGATCCGCTTCCCTTCCACTAAAACCCCGCCCAACAAGCCCTTTTTCAACTTTTGAAACCTCATTTTTTAGCAATATCCTGTCCTGACGTTGCAGTACTTCTTTACCTTTTTGATGAGTGGGAATATATATGGAAACACACGCTGATCCGGGATCTTGTGCCAGATCAGTTATATCTCTTCTTGTTATCGACTTCATAATTTTTGATTTGCTCGATAGAATACAATTCCAATTATAGTTTTCATTTTTGCGCTATGACCACAACGAATGATCCCTCGCCATATCCATCTTTAGGAGATTGAAGTTCATCAATGTCCTCAAGGTCACCAAAAAGTGTCTGGATATAGTTCATATTCTTAAATCCTGCCTGTTTCAGAAGTTTGTCCACCTTTTCTGCAGAATAAAAGGTTGCATGCCGATAAAAATCACTTCGTTCTCTCCTTGCATGATATAGCTTGCCAATCTTGCTATCCTTCTCAATAAATCCGATGACGATAGATCCACCTTTTTTCAGTACACGATAGGCCTCTGACAATGCCAGCTTTATGTTGTCGAGGGCCAATAAAGTAACAAATAAGACAAAGTCAAAATGAATGTCGCGATAAGGCAGGTTTTCAGCAACGGCATCCATCACCTCGATACCTCGTTTGGCAGCAATGATCCTGAGTTCTTCGGCCGGTTCAATCCCTTCTTTTATCCCCAGAGGCTGAGCGAATCTACCCGATCCCATGCCTACTTCAATACCATGGATGTTTGGGCCCAATTTTAGGAGTTGCATCTTGATCGCCGATAATTCTGATTGATAGACGTGTGCATGCTCTTCATACCACTTTTCGTATTCTACGGCATGGGCATTATATTGTTCTACTTGTAACATAATCCCGAATTGAATGACAAAAAAGACCAAATTAAAGGAGTCATTCGATGATCTATCTTACGTGCTGTAAATGATATTGCTCATTCATTTGTGTTCGAATTCGATGTACATTGAAAATTTGTGCAGCTAACCTCAAGTGACTTTCATTGAGAATTGATCTGGTCATTGAATCCTTGAACATTGAAAAAAATAGAATTTCTTCCACATATTGCCGACGTCCGCATACGCCTGGAAGCGGACTCACTTGAACAACTGTTTTGCGCAAGTGCGGAGGCTCTGTCTGAAATGCTGTATCCAGGATTCTGTAATGACGGAAAAACGCTTACCATAGGGCGATCGTTGCACATAATCTCTATGGACCGAACAACACTATTAATTGATTTTCTATCCGAATTGTTGACCTTGGCTTATACGGAAAAGGCTATTTTCTGTTATGTACATATAGAGAAAATGAGCGAAACGCAAATCAATGCCATCGTATCCGGAGCTCTTGTAGATGGCTTTGAGGAGGACGTAAAAGCAGTGACTTATCACGAAGCCAACGTGCAAAAAAATGAAACCGGTAATTGGGAGACTATCGTCATCGTAGACATATAAAAAGAACCATGAAAAAGCAGCATTTACAAAAGATCGAAGACTACCTCTGGGAAATTCCCCGTAGTTACAACGCAAATATGCACGTACCGGCCAGGGTCTATGCCCTGGAAGGTTTGATTGATGCTATTTCCAGTGACCGGTCATTAGATCAATTGGTCAATGTAGCAACACTTCCTGGAATCATGAAGGCCAGCATGGTCATGCCAGATGCGCACGAAGGCTATGGATTTCCAATTGGAGGCGTGGCAGCTACCCAATATCCCGACGGGGTAATCTCTCCCGGGGGAATCGGTTATGATATCAATTGCGGTGTCCGGTTAATGGTTTCCAAAATGAGATATGAGGATGTAGCGGATCGAATGGAAGATCTCTCCAAAGAGTTATACAAACAAATCCCCTCCGGAGTGGGTAAAGGAGGCATGATTCAACTCAATAGGAAGGCAATGGAAGATGTGCTCATAAAAGGAGCAGAATGGGCAGTCGACAAAGGTATGGGCTCTCTCGAAGACCTTGAACATATAGAAAATCACGGGTGTCTGAAGGAGGCAGATCCGGCCACAGTATCTGACAAGGCCAAACAGAGAGGGCTTGATCAGTTGGGCACCATTGGTGCTGGCAATCATTTTGTGGAAATCGATGTAGTCGATCAAATTTTTCACGAAGAAGCTGCCGGGGCATTTGGATTACAAAAGGGCAATTTAGCAGTGCTGATTCATACCGGATCCAGAGGGCTGGGACACCAGGTAGCTACTGACTATATTCGATTAATGGTCAATGCAATGCCCAAATATGAATACAAACCTCCTGACAGGGAGCTGGCATGTGTCCCTTTCAGTTCTGAGGAAGGACAACAGTACTTCAAAGCCATGTGTGCAGCCGCCAATTTTGCCTGGTGTAACAGACAAGTCATATCATGGGAAGTTTGTAAGGCCTGGGAAAATGTGTTTGGCAGTTACTCTGACTGTCCAAAACTTTTGTATGATGTAGCCCATAATATTGCGAAAATCGAGGAGTATACTTTCAATGGAAAAATGGAAAAGGTCATCGTGCACCGCAAAGGTGCTACACGAGCTTTCGGTGCTGATTTTGAAGAACTGCCGCGGGCCTTCAGACATATTGGTCAACCTGTTTTAATACCAGGGAGTATGGGTACTGAATCTTATGTGTTGGTAGGAACTAATAAAAGCCTGGAATTGACCTTTGGTTCGTCCTGTCATGGTGCCGGAAGACGAATGTCCCGCAGAGCTGCAAAACGACAGGTAAATGCGCCAGGTCTTCAGGAACAATTGAAGAAACAGGGAATATTTGTCACAGCAGGTTCATTTAAAGGGATTGCTGAAGAAGCACCTGTGGCATATAAAGACGTCAATCTCGTTGTAGAAACCGTACACCGGGCAGGAATTGCTTTAAAAGTTGCCAAGCTAAAGCCAAAGGCAGTGATCAAAGGCTGATCTTGTTAGAATGAGCATCCGTCATGAATCCATATGATCCAGAAGATCCGGTCTTCGTTCTTGGGTTCGGCTCAATGCTTGTTCCTGTCTCCACTTGGCTATAGCACGATCATTTCCACTTAACAGGATCTCGGGAACCTTCCATCCTTTAAATTCTGCGGGCCTTGTATAGACAGGCGGGGACAACAGATTATCCTGAAAAGAATCTGAAAGTGCCGACGTGGCATCGTTGAGCACCCCGGGTAAGATACGGGTAATTCCATCGACCAAAACCGCCGCCGGGAGCTCTCCTCCGGAAAGCACATAGTCCCCGATGGAGATATCCATCGTTATGTATTGTTCGCGTATGCGCTCATCTATACCCTTGTAATGACCTGCAATGAGCAAGAGGTTTTTTTTCAACGAGAGTTGATTAACGAGTGATTGGTTCAATGGTCTTCCATCCGGGGTGAGGTAAATGATTTCATCGTAAGTGCGATTGCTCTTAAGATCTTCAATGCACCCGGACAGAGGTTCCACCATCATTACCATACCAGATCCGCCACCGTACTGGTAATCATCCAATTGACGATGCTTTCCCTTACCATAGGCCCTTAAATCATGCACATCTATAGATACCAACTCCTTCTTTATCGCCCTCTTCATAATGCTGTGTTCAAAAGGGCTTTCGAGTAATCCCGGCTGGCATGAAATTATATCAAAATGCATAGTGGTATCTTACAATATTATCGTAAAGATAAATTTTCGGAATGCTTAGGGTCTGAACTCAACACGCCTTTGACGAGATCAGAGGTAGAGCAGTTAAGGGCGAATGCCCCGTCGCGAAGAGCAAGGTCAATCATAGTTCAATAGAACAAACCATCTTTTCTCCCGGACGAATGCTACTGACTTCCGCACAGTGAGCAGCAAACACCCTCCTGATATTTCCAAGGCTTTCATCGTTCAAAGAATCCGGAAATGGGAGTTCATTCTCTTCTAAAATTTCGCTGAGCATAGTAATAAGGTCCAGTTTACTTCCCTGGTTCATCACTTCAGTCTGTAAAAGATTAACCAAATGTTCTGTTACCAGGGCTTCTGGGAGCAATTCCGGCGTTTTGTCTTTATCCTCAAAATCACTGATTTCCACCCCGGTCTCAATCATCCCGTAAAAGCTGTTCTTTAAATGAAGTACGGACTCTACGGCGTAATGAGCCAGGTCGTGATATTCCAATCCCGGAGGAATCTTACTCCATGTCGTGGTTCCATCAGACCGGGTAAGGGTCAGCACCAATTCTCCATCCTTGGTCCTGTACATCTCAATGTCCATTTTCTCCGGAGACTTTCAACTCCGTATAATTCTGATAATAATATGGGATGGTCTCAATTCCCTTAAAGAAATTGAACAATCCAAAATGTTCATTAGGAGAATGAATGTCATCACTGTCCAGGCCAAAACCCATCAAGACAGTCTTTACGCCAAGGACTTCTTCGAATAATGCAACGATCGGAATACTTCCTCCACTGCGGACAGGAATCGGGTCCTTGTCAAAAGTTTCCTTCATAGCCAAATACGCCGCCTTGTACTCCGGTGTATCCGTAGGTGTGACGGCTGGTGCTCCACCGTGGTGAGGAGTCACCTTGACCCTTACTGATTCGGGGGCCTTTTCTTCGAAATATTGCTTGAACAATGCGGTGATCGTATCGGAATTCTGATGGGGAACAAGACGCATACTGATCTTGGCAAACGCCTTTGATGGCAATACAGTCTTTGCTCCCTCTCCAATATATCCTCCCCAAATACCATTCACATCAAGAGTTGGCCTGATCGATGTGCGCTCCAGAGTGGTATAACCTTCCTCTCCCATCACATCATCTATATCCAGGGCTGATTTGTATTCATTCAGACTAAAAGGTGCCTTATTCATTTCGTCCCGAACATCCTGATCCAGCACTTCAACGTCATCATAGAAACCGGGTATGGTAATGCGTCCCTGATCATCTTTCATCTCACTGATCAATGTACATAATACGTTGATCGGATTTGCCACGGCACCACCGTAAACGCCAGAGTGCAAATCTTTATTGGCCCCCGTGACCTCGACTTCCACATATGATAATCCGCGCAGACCTACAGTCACAGAAGGTACATCGTTCGCCAATATGGAGGTATCAGATACCAGGACTACATCACATTGAAGTCTTTCCTTGTGAGCGTTGCAAAAGTCTCCGAGGTTGTCCGAACCCACTTCCTCTTCCCCTTCCAAAAGAAACTTAACATTGCAGGGAAGTTCATGATTAGCCAACATGGCTTCCACCGCTTTCAAATGCATGAATAGTTGTCCTTTATCATCACAGGCTCCTCGTGCAAAGATGGCACCTTTAGGATGGATTTTTGTTTCCTTAATGACCGGCTCAAAAGGTGGAGATTCCCACAAATCCAGGGGATCAGGTGGTTGGACGTCATAATGCCCATAGACCAAAATGGTTGGCTTATTTTTATCAATGATCTTTTCGGCGAATACGATGGGGTGCCCGGCCGTTTCAAATTTGGTGACGTGGTCCAAGCCAATTTTCAACATATCCGCCATAATGTGTTCTGCAGTACGCACCATATCTTCTTTGTGGCGGCTATCCGCACTGATAGATGGGATCCTGAGTAATTCAATTAATTCGGAAAGAAATCTATCCTTGTGATCCGCAATATATTGTTGTGTTTGTACCATGTTGTTCCTATATTTCAAATTATCTGTTGTCAACGGCTTATATATATAAAAAAGAGTAATATTATTGTATTGACAATTCGGCGCAAAAGTAAGATAAGTTTAAATTCAATGATGGAATTCACGATCGTACGAACATTCTTGACCGTTGTTTTCTGTTGGGGAACAATGGGCTGGATCTTTTCGCAAGAATGCAACATCCTGCATCATGGGATTGACTTGCAAACCAAATCTTTCAAAACAGAGATTGCCCCCGGTCATCTCTTTAACTTTTCGCCACCTGAATTAAAGAATGATCTGCAACAAGACAACCTGATGAATTGCAGAGGACAATTTGTCCAGATCGACAATGAGAAATCACTGAACCTGAACATACAATTGAATAGCCTGCTTGCCCAGGAGCGCTACGGCACTATTGAACGTGATTTTATCCTGAAAATCACATTTTTGAATGGTAAGGACGTCGAACTCAAATGCATAGCAGGGTCAAAGGGTGTCCTCAGTAATAAGGGTAAAGCATATGTATATCCCGTCGCCTACAGCGTTACAGGCAGGGTCGCTAAGTCTCTTTCGAAAAATCTCGTTGACAAAATTGGAATCCAATGGTCTTCAGGTTACGAGGAATATGCTATCTATGAGGTAGATTTCTTTACGAATCAGCTTCAATGTCTGAACCAAACTTTACAAAAACCAAATTAGGACTCAATCTTCCAACAGACCCGAGATGGGTTGATCTGGCGGAAAAAAGTCTCGAAGAAATTCTCACGGATCATGCTTATTGCGAGCAGAAAGCGGCGACTTCATGTATTTCCCTGATCCAGCAATATCCCGATCATGAAAAACTGGTCGATGAAGTTGCACCGGTGGTAACCGAAGAATGGGGTCACTTCAGACTGGTTGTCCAGGAACTGAAAAAGCGCAACCTGAAGTTAGGCTATCAACGGAAAGATCTTTACGTGAAAGGACTAATGGATTTTCAGAAAAAAGGAGGAAGCAAGGAGGACAGGCTTTTGGAAAAATTGCTCACTTGTGCCCTCATCGAAGCAAGGAGCTGTGAACGATTTAGATTACTCTCCCTCCATGTTTCGGATGATGATCTCAAAAAATTCTATTACCAATTCATGATTTCTGAAGCCGGGCATTATAAAATGTTCCTGGGACTGGCGAAACACTATTGTGGTGAGGCAAAAACTCAGTCTCGATGGCAGGAATACCTTGCATATGAAGCCGGGATGCTCAGCGAGATGGAACCGCAGGGTGATCGAATGCACTGATCTGTCTTTCCCAGGCAGGACAACACCTGATCCTGGCTACAATAAGGGCATACCTTCTATGGTTTACCAGTATCTTAACTCACAGTTTAACAAAATGGTTGTATTAAGGTTAATTTTGTATATAATTTGATCAAATTAGTATAATCAATAATATGATTGATTGTCGTTATTTGAAACAAAATGATCCAACTGCATGAGCATTAATCGCAAACCTTCATATGAAAAGATCACTCCTGAGATAGGGAGTTCCTTTTCGGTCAAGCAGTATTTGAATCCTTCTTCCAATTCGAGCAGTCCGTTTTGGCATTTTCATCCGGAAGTGGAATTGGTCTATGTGAAAGGAGGAAGTGGGAGCCGACATGTTGGTAATCACCTCTCCTTATATCAGGATGGAGATTTGATTCTAGTCGGTTCGATGCTTCCACATAGTGGTTTTACCGACAGGTTGACAGGTAACGAATCTGAGACCATCATCCACTTTAACATGGAATTTCTTGGATCGCAATTTTTTGATATCATTGAAATGGCGGATATAAGGAATCTGTTACAGCGAGCCAAAGTGGGTATTTCCTTTTATGGAGATGCCAAAAATTCGATTGGTGCCAGGATTGAAAAACTAGCCACGTTATTCAATTATGGCAAGCTCATTGAATTGCTGTGCATCCTTCAGGATCTGGCATGGACTGATGAATATATGCTTCTCAATGCCGACGGTTATGTCTTTGACGCAACAGACGTCAACCAGGAAAGAATCAATACTATTTATGATTTTGTAAAAAAAGAATTCAAAAGGCAAATACCACTCAGTGAAATAGCTTCTTTGTCCAACATGACTGTTCCGGCATTTTGCCGCTATTTCAAAAAAATATCCAACAAGACATTCACCCAATTCGTGAATGAATTTCGAATCGTTTATGCTTGCAAACTTCTCGTTGAGCAGCCAATCAGCATCACGGACATATGCTACGAAGCAGGGTTCAATAATTTCTCACATTTCAACAGGCAATTTAAAGAAGCAACCGGACAAAGTCCGTCTGCCTATCGCAAGACATCCAAACAATTCAGAGTGACGTCTTCTAGTCCTGCATAAAAAGAGGCCTGGCAATTCTGCCAAGCCCTTAGAGTCGTATGAAAAATAGTCTGTTACAACTTAGGTTTTAAACGCGGATCGTTTTTTCAAAACTGTGTGATACACTTCCATCAAAAACCGTTATGTAAATTGAATAATTTCCTTTCTCCAATTTTGAAATGTCAAACCTTCTCTGAAAACGCCCGTCAATAAGCAATTCATCCTGGTAGTTGATCCTACCCTCGTAATCAACTATTTGAAGATTAATCTCATGACCGTCCAGGCTTAACAAGTCCACATCAATTTTATCATGATTCCTGCGAATCGATGGTTTAAAGAATGTTGTTTCATCTCTTTGTTCAATGATTAATGTTTTATCTAAAAGGAATATGGGCTGAGAACTTATGCTCAAGCCATTGTCCACAGTAACAGTGTACTTCCCCTTCGGAAGATTTTTCAAATTGTATTTCTTATTAAATACTTCACCGGCAGAGTTTTTCTCTTCATAAACAGTTGATCGATTTTCATCTCTAATGACTACATGGACAGAATTGACATTACGGCTGTCTACATAGATAGCAAATGTCCGTTCGCCCGCATTATAAAACTTAATATCAGAATCTGATAGATGTGATCCTGTAAGAAAGGACCCCGCAAATAACACCAATGAAATAAACATCAAAAACCGTTTCATAATTTAGAATTTAACAAGAAGCTTATACTCCTTATGATTAACTAATAATAATTGGAACCAATTAAATTCAATACAAATATGAAGGGCAAAGACGGGTGAAACTACCTACATATTGACCAAATTCAATACTATATTAACCAGTCATTCATTCAATAAGATATTAGATTAAAATAGTATATGAAAAGATCAATATGATACAGTAAGGAATGTATTCAGGTATGAATGAATGCTCAGATCTTTATAAACACGGGAGTTGACAATTGGAATTTACAAAATAAAAATATACTCTTTACAATTAGATAATATTGACCTCGCACTCTAATTGAATTCCAAATTTTCTATACACCGATTCCTGAATAAGTTGCGACAACTTCAGGATCTTACTTCCATTTTTAGTCCCATGGTTTACCAAAACCAACGCCTGCTTATTGTGGACGCCTACTTTATCGACCATTATGCCTTTCCAATTACATTGATCAATCAGCCAACCGGCAGGAATTTTTGCATGAGATTCCGTATGTGGGTAATTTGGAAGATTCGGAAATTCTTTTTTCAACATAGTGAAAGTGGAAATTGATATGATCGGGTTTTTAAAAAAGCTACCGGCATTCGGAAGATATAACGGATCAGGAAGTTTGGATTTTCGAATTTCAATAACAGCATTACTGACATCACTGATTGAAGGTTTCTCAATACCGAGAGATCTTAAGCGTTTCCTGATATCCCCGTACGAAGAATAAATGATATGGTGACCTTTTTTAGTGAGACGCAAATCAATATTTGCAATTACAAATTTGTCCTTCCATGCATTTTTGAAAATACTATCTCTGTAATTAAATAAACATTCATCATTGGTAAAATAGAATTCCTTACCACTTTCTCTTTCAACACAATGAACCCCAATCAGACAATCACTCAATTCCACTCCATATGCTCCAATGTTTTGAATAGGAGCTGCACCGCATTTGCCGGGAATCAGACTTAGGTTTTCGATTCCTCCCAATTGATTTTCTAATGCCCAGATGACTACATCGTGCCAAATCTCTCCGGCTCCAATGTTAACGGATACGCTGGATTTGTCTTCCCCGGTAATTTGAATTCCCTTTATATCAACAATCAGCACTGGCTGCTCCGAATCCTGGGTAAATAATACATTGCTGCCTCCTCCAAGGACGATGGGTCGTTCGAATGCGAGAAGCGTTTGCTTTAATTGCAGAAGGGAACGCACCTCTTGAATGGCACTTACACAATGCTCAACTTTGAAGGTATTGTAATTTTTTACAGAGTACAAGATTAAAAGTCGGGGTCTGTTTCCTCAATCAATTTTGGAATATTAAAATCATATCCGATGCCAATATTAAAAGTATTGGCATCCGTATCATTGGACCAGCCGTAGCGCAAAAAAAGATGCAAATTAAAACCGCTCAAGCCATAACCGAAATCGCCTTCAATGACGTATGTTCTGAAAAAATTTCTTTCCACACCCTGGTCTTTGAAGGATCTTTTCAGATACCAAAGTTCCGTCCTGGAATACTGGACACCTCCGCCAATACTAAAACCAAACTTCCCATCATGATTAAAATTGGAATTGCCCAAGAATTCAAATTTGCCGAGAATGGGAAAGCTAATTCCTCCGAGTCCTTTGTAGTCACCGGCGCTCAATGCAAAAGGAGAAAACATGAATGATATTTCCGGCGAAAATGAGAAGTCACCTTGTCCGATCCAAAGCTTCGGTCCCAGACCCAAATTGAGAATTGCACTTCCCGCTGACCTTGATGCAATGTCATCCGATGGATTGGCATAGCGATTGTAAATCTCATGTTTCACAGTCACTCCCCATGAAAAGTCTTGGCCATTTATGGAGGAGGAAGACATCATCAGACAAATCCATGTTACCGCGATTCCATATTTCATGTAGTAATATCCATACTCTTTAAGTCAAACTGTAATCTAGCCAAATTCTTATATATCCCATCATCTTTTTCGATCAATTCGAAATGGGATCCGCTTTCGACAATTCGGCCTTTGTCAAGGACGTAAATCCGATCTACATCCTTTATCGTGGACAACCTATGAGCAATGATAATAGAAGTACGACCTTCCATCAAAACGTTCATGGCTCCCTGTACTACTTTCTCCGAACCGGCATCCAGGGACGAGGTGGCTTCATCCAGTAAGAGTATTGAGGGATCCTTCAGGATTGCACGGGCAATAGCCACCCTTTGTTTTTGACCTCCGGATAACTTAATTCCTCTTTCTCCAACAATGGTCTCCATTCCTTCCGGAAATGAAGAAATGAACTCCCAGCAATTTGCCTTTATGGCAGCTTCTTTCAACTCCTCATCTGAGGCTGATGGCTTGCCATACAGAAGGTTTTCCTTGATTGTCCCCCCGAATAGTATGACTTCCTGTGGTACGATACCAATATTCTTACGAAAGTCGCTCAGGTCATATTCATTGATTGGTATGCCATCCACCCTGATCACTCCTTTATTCAGACCATAAAAGTTCATCAACAGACGAGCAATGGTAGATTTTCCGCTTCCACTATGACCGACCAGGGCTACTTTTTCTCCTGCTCGAATATCCAGAGTAACACCCTCCAGGACAGCAACATCCTCTCTCGAGGGATATTCAAAATGTACATCTTCAAACGAGATGTTCCCGGTTATTCTTAATCCCCCGTTATTGCTCTGAATATCGAATTCTGGTTGGCTGTCGAGAATTTCTTTGACTCGTTCAGTCGCTCCTAGCGCTCCAGCAATCGTAGTATATAAATTGCCGAGACTGGCAATTGCTCCTCCGATCATTACCGTATAAATGACGAATGAGAGCAAATTTCCTGCATCCATACTACCATTCTGTACCATAAAGGCTCCCTGCCAAAGAATAAAAAGGATACTTCCAAATAACAGGAGAATAATAAAAGCAAAAAAGAGTCCTCTAACTTTGGCAAAGTTCAGGGAAATGGCCACCATTTTTTGTACGCTTCCGGAATATCTGTTGACTTCAAATAATTCGTTGGCAAATGCCTTGACGATGGAGAAGTTTTGAAAAGTTTCTTCAACGATCGTATTGGTCTTGGCCAGTTGATCCTGTCTTTTCTTACTGAGTTTCCGAATATATCGTCCAAATACCATAGCCAGGATAACCACTGCCGGGATGGTCAATAACATCACCAGGAATAATCTCGGCATCAGGAAGGCCAGGATAATCACTCCAAGGGCCAATGTCATTCCCTGTCTTATAAATTCTGCCAGGGTAACCGAAAATACCGATTGCAGTTGCTCCACATCTGCAGTAATCCTGCTGGTCAACTCCCCTACCCTGTATCGCTCAAAATACGCCATCGGTTGTGAGATCAGCCGACCGTACACATCTCTGCGCACATCTGCCATCCCCCTCTCACTTACATTTGCAAATAATATCGTCTGTAAAAAAGAAAGTATGGCTCTAAGGGCAAGGATGCCAAACATAATCCAGCCCCATGTATTCAAACTAAAATCAAACAAGGCATTTCCACCGATTTCATCTGTGGCTGCACTCACCATTTGACCAGGAATGCCCATGATCGCCATCATTAGAAAACTTCCGACCATCAATATGATCAGAGCACTATAAAAATAGGCCCGGTAAGGTCTGATGTACCGAAACATACTCAGGGCAGATTTTAGACCGGCCCTGGTAATCCTTGTCTTACTTTTTTCTTCCATTATGGTTGTTACGCAATCGGGAAATCATCATTTGATTCTTCTAAATCTCCCGTCCTTCCCACATGAGAAAGGCCTTCAGGAAATCCGTCAAGTCACCATTCAATACTGCATCGGTCTTAGAAGTCTGGTGCCCCGTCCTGTGATCCTTGACTCTACGATCGTCAAGGACATAGGAGCGGATCTGTGATCCCCATTCATTTTTCATCTTACCCGCTTCAACAGCACTTTTTTCAGCCCTAAGTCTTTCGAGTTCCTTCTCATACAACCGGGATTTCAGCATTTGAATCGCCTTTTCGCGATTGAGGTGTTGTGATCGTTCTTGTTGACACTCCACAACAATTCCAGAAGGAAGATGCCTTACCCGTACTGCTGATTCGGTCTTATTGACATGTTGACCGCCAGCCCCGCTGGATCGGAAAGTATCCCAATCCAGGTCAGCAGGATTCACCTCCACCTCAACACTACTGTCTACCAGCGGATGTACAAAAACACTGGCAAAGGAGGTCATTCTCTTACCCTGCGCATTATAAGGGCTCACCCTGACAAGACGATGGACACCATTTTCTCCCTTAAGCATTCCATAGGCGTATTCGCCATTCACCTCGATTTCAACGGATCGTACACCGGCTACATCACCTGCAACCCGGTTCAACTCGCTGACTTTATAGTTATTCTTTTCACCCCACAACACGTACATCCGATACAACATTTCAGCCCAGTCACAGGCTTCTGTCCCCCCTGCGCCGGCATTGATCTCAACAATGGCAGATAATTCATCTTCTGTCTTATTCAAGGTAGATCTGAACTCCACATCATCAAGGTTGTTCAGGGCCATTTCGAATTGCTGGTTGACCTCTTCCTCCGTGCCTTCACCTTCTACATAGAAATCATAAATAACCTCAAGATCATCGACCGATGATCTTAGGTCGTCAAATTTTCCTACCCAGCTTTTATGTGATTTTAATTCTTTGAGGACTCCCTCGGCATTTTGAGGTTCCTGCCAGAAATTCGGATCAAGCGTCTTTTGTTCGAGATCCTCTATTTTGAATAAACGACCGTCGATGTCAAAGATACCTCCTCAGGTCCGACATTCGCGATTTTAGTTCTGTAAGCTGCTCTGCAGTCATTGTCCTTGCGTTTTGGATTAATAGTACATTTCGTCAACAGTGACATAAAAATATAGTTCCGCATCCGGAGGAATATTTGGTGGGCTCCCCACGGCCCCATAGCCTAATTCTGATGGAATAAACAGAGAAGCTACAGTACCTACGGGCAAATAAAGCGCAGCTTCATCCCATCCACGGATCACTTCTCCTCTTCCCAACCTGAATGAATAACCCCGGCCTCTTTTATAGGAATTGTCAAAAGTATTTCCATCAGCAACTGTTCGGCCGTAATAAGTAATGGTAACCATCCGGTCTTTTGTCGGCATTTCCCCCGTACCCAATTCATGTATCATATATTTCACGCCATTGGGCGTTTCCTTCAAATCCAGTTCACCGTTCTTATATGAGGAGAGAATATCCCCGGTTGTCTTCTCAACATCCGGTAACAAATCACGCATGCGCTCCATTTCTTCCAGCTCGACTCTTTGTTGCTCATCAATCCTGGCCTGAAATTGGTCAGCGGTCAGAATCTCTGTAACTGCAATATGGTATTCTATGTGCTCGACATCATCGTAACCGGAAGGCAAGTTTGATACAGAATCAATGGGAACGAGGATGGCAAAACTATCACCAACGCTCATGAGCGAAGCGATATCAAGAATTGGATTTTTCCTCCTGGTGATCTCATTTTCATTAACCAACTTTACAGAAGGTAGAATTTTCTGATTCTGATAACTCTGTAAGAGAGAATCCTTGTCATCATAAATGCTCATCTTGAAATATACATGTTCTCCTACTTGACCTGTCCGTGCGTCCGTATCTTTCAGGATCTTATAACCGTAACCGGATACGGGGCTCATCAAGATGCCTGACGGATCCGATTTGCATGACAGTATGAGCAATGGAAGGATGAAAAGGATTGAAATATTTTTCATGTATTTAGATCTTAAAAATTCAAGTGATTAAGCCCTCAACCCGCTGATATATCAGTGAGTCGCACATATTGAGGAATTACGTCTTTGAGTTTTTGTATCGTCTCGTCAAGACTTAGTTTTGAGGATCCCCCGCTTGCATTTTTGTGCCCGCCACCGTTAAAATGCTGGCTCGCCAACTCCTGCACAGAAATTTCTCCTTTGCTTCTGAATGACAATCTTATTTCACCATGAGGCATTTCCCGGACAAAAGCTGCAACACGCATTCCCTTGATCATCATGATGTAATTCACAAGCCCTTCCGTATCACCTCTTGAAATACGATATTTAAGGTAGTCTCCTTTGGATAACTTGATAATGCCGGTATTTAATTCGGGGAGGATTTCCATCCGGTTGCGCAGAGCGTGTCCCAGGATCTTCATTTGCCGTAAGGTCCAGCTATTGAAAATCTTATCATTGATATCGTAATCATCAACACCGATCTTTTTCAGTTCGGAAGCAATTCTGTAGACCTCGGGGTTGGTGCCATATTTGAAGGAACCCGTATCGGTGAGAATTCCGGTAAATAAGCAGCTGCCTATGTCGGTATTGACCATATGCGGTGCATGTCCTAGAGCTTCGATAAAGCGATAGACCAGTTCACTGGTAGAACTGGCATGAACATCTGAGAGATACCAATCCGCGAAGGGTTCAGGATCCAGATGATGATCAATCATGGCTTTATAGGCATGAGACTCAGAAATTTCCAATCCCAGCGGATCGATCCTGTCCAGACCGTTAAAATCCAGGCAGAAAATGATATCGGCATGAGTAAGCATTTGCCGGGCCTCTTCCTGATTATTGTCGAATATGGTTATTGAAGACAGGGCCGGAAGATAATTGAATACCACCGGAAACTCTGAAGGCATCAGTACCTTGCAATTGTGTCCAAACTCATCGAGAAAGAGTTTAAGACCCAATGAAGAACCAATGGCATCACCATCGGGATTGCGGTGGGTGATGATCAAAATATTCGAGGGAACACTCAGTTTGGATTTTATGACAGAAATGTCATCCATATCATTAAGAAAGCGTGGTTTTGGCTAAAAGTTCAAATTCAGAATCGTTCTGTTCCGGCAAAATGAAAGTCAGATTCGATTTTTGCATTCTCGTCTGAGTCGGATCCATGTATTGCATTCTCTCCGACATTGGTTGCATAGAGCGCTCTGATCGTTCCAGGAGCCGCCTGCGCCGGATTGGTTGCACCAATTAAAGTCCTGAAATCCGTCACGGCATTTTCCTTTGCAAGAATGGCCGCTACGATCGGTCCGGAAGACATGAATGCCACCAATTCAGCATAAAATGGTCGCTCTTTATGAATCGCATAAAACTCTCCTGCTTTTTCGGCGGACAGTTTTGTAAACTTCATGGCCTTAATCGAAAAGCCAGCATCGCAAATCATCTTGAGAATTGAACCGATGTGTCCACCCTTGACAGCATCTGGTTTGATCATCGTAAAAGTTATGTTTCCTGCCATAGAATTTATTTGAGGGCGCAAAAGTATGAAAAGGAATGGTGTGGCTCAAGGATGTTGATAAATCTTCTTGGTGCCCCGGGAGCCAGATGGTCACTATAGCGAGGGGGTGCTACAAGCGTCACCCCACTTAAAGTCGTCACCTGACTTTAAGCTGTCACCTTGCTTTAAGCTGTCACCTGCCTTTAAGCCGTCACCTTGCTTTAAGCTGTCACCTTGCTTTAAGCTGTCACCTTGCTTTAAGCTGTCACCTTGCTTTAAGCCGTCACCTTGCTTTAAGTTATCACCCGCTTTATAATTAAACT
>JANQHF010000033.1 GCA_028282725.1 Saprospiraceae bacterium | reverse complement strand
AACTCCAATGGAATGACGTTGTCACCTTCGATAAGCAAATAACTTCCCTGATCTACGAGGGCTCCGAGATCATTATAAATTTCATATTGGATTTCTTCATCACTCGTTGAGTGAATCTTAATATTAACATTTCCAGGTGTCGGATTTGGATATGCGACTGCGGTAAGATCAACTTGGTCAATTTCGGGACCATCATTGAATTCAATCCGGTCCAGGGCCTCAAAGATATTTTCCTGCATGATTTCAATATCCGTATTCCTCATGATGATGTCCCTTAAGGAGGTATTGTCGATTTTGTCTATTTCTTCACTGGTAAAATATGGATCTGCTTTGAAGAAAAATCTGTCGCCATCCCGAAGTCTCTTAAATTGATCTTCCAAAATAGTCTTGATCGTGCTTCCGAACATTGCTCCTGGCATAAAATTCTCTGCTAACATTCCAACCCAGGGATCAACCTGGTCAATATTCTCGTAAATATCTTGCAACGCTTGCAGGGCTTCTGCATCGTTGGTCAATTCATCGAACGACTGAAGCCTGGGTAATCCGATATCTGATCGAATGCTATTGAAGTCAGCAAGCCCCCTCTCTCTTCCGCGGTTGATATTGATAGCCGCCAGGTCCAGGCCTCCCGCTGAAGGTGCGCCGAATAAAAAATTCCGGACATCATCAATCACTTTACAATCCAACTTCTGTTGAACCTGGGTTGCCATACCTCTGAAATAAGGTTCAATTCCACCCGCCAGGCTAATGACCGTGGGGTTAAAGAAGGCATCCTTCAGGGTAATATGCCCATTTGGAATTTCGTCACCAGAACTTTGCAACCGTAGGATATTGCTGTTGATCAACGTGTGACCCATTCGAAAAGCAGCTGCAGAAAAAACATTTGAAATCTGAGCATTGACCTCTTGTCTGTATCCATTGTATTCAGGAAGGTGTACACCCATTTCCGGCAACCATTCATTGTACGTAACAGACTGAATCAAGGCTCCGACGTATTTTCTTGCCCTTTGATAAATCTCTTCATCACTGAGCCCGGAATTCTGCTGCTTAATTTCATCACACAATCGATTATGTTCTCGTACCAAGAGTGTGTGAAATGCGATTAAGAGAGGATTTTCGTTAGCTCTGATATCCCCTGCAACAAAATGTTTGGTCCCATTTCTAACCGGATCATCCATGAATGGTGCATCAGGATCTCTGTGATCATTAAACTCTCCCGTTATGGTATTCCACGGAAGTAGATTTCCCTGCGAAACCTTCAACTTTCCATCGGTGAAGGTCCGAAGCCAGGCCGCTCTGGCCTCACTCGATCCATACACAGCAGACCCATCAATAAAAGCAGTTATCCCATTTGCATACTTTCTGAAATTCAAAGTATCTGTGCCAGTACCCAGCATACTCCTGGATCGGAACATGACCATCGGAGATCCATCCGGTGAAAAAACCTCGTCATCGAGTGGTATATCAATAAACAGCGGCTCTCTCAAATCATTTTCCACCAGGACGATTTCGTGATCTATAAACTGGCCAAAGACCCAAACAAAATCACTTAGATTTTGCTCGTCAAAGATTTGTTCACCTTGAGAGAACAGTGCATTGCTGATCATCCTGGGATTCATGCGATCTCTGCCCGTCATCGATGAAATACCATCGCTGAATGCAGGTTTTGAAATGAGATATAGTTCACTTCCTTCACTACCCCATTCGGGATGTTCAGGATTATTATTATGACCGTCAATGGAACGAACTTCCTGCCCGTGGAGGACACACATATATCCGCACAAGAAGAATGTGAAAATCGGGATTGTAATTCTCTTAATCATCTTTAACTGCCCACCCAGTTTAGACACGCAAATATAGGTATTAATGCCTTATAAGCAGAAGTCAAATGTGACAAGAATCACCAATTGACGAACTTCTGCAGACAGATGATTGATATCTTTTCAAATTCAAAAAAAATAGTCATTGTTTAAATAGGAAAAAGCAAATTATATAAGACGTTAATCCCCAGAATCTTGCAGCAAAAATTCGGGTCGGGAGATCTTTCCAAAAAACTGACCACTTAATAGAATTCCCCTGATTGCAAGAAAAGAAACAAAGGTGACCCAAATGCCATTTGAAAAGTAGGGATGAATAAAATAATAAATGGCAATAAAGAAAATGAAACTCACAATCATGGAATTTCGCATCTCAACTGTCCGTGTAAGTCCAATGAAAATGCCGTCCCAAACGTAAGCCGGGAAAGCCAGGATCGGCAAGACTGCCAACCACCATTTATTGAGCATCAATAGTTCCAAAACATCGGTGTCATCTGAAAACACCCCCCCTATCTGAATCGTGAAAGTGCCATAGATCAAACTGAAACTGAGTGCTATCCCAATGCCCCACAGAAAAGAAAGTGATATAGCTTTCCTGACCTTCACCAAATCTCCTTTCCCGGAGTGCATGCCAACTATGCTTTCCGAGGCAAATGCAAAACCGTCAATTCCGTATGATAGCCAACTCAAAAATTGCAAAATGACCACATTAGTTGCCAAAATCAGAGCACCCGCCTGCGAGCTTTCTCGATAGAAAAATGCAAACGCCAGGGTAAGGGCAAGTGTTCTTATGAACAAATCTCTGTTGATGCGAAAATATCTTGTCCAATCGGACAATTGGCCAATGGGTAAAAAGCGCGCATTATATTTCAATCGGACCGAACAGAACAAGACAACTACTCCAAGATATTCTGCGATCACGGTGCCAAAAGCTACTCCCTGAATACCTGCTTCTGCATGTATGACGAGGTAATAACTGATGATAATATTGACCACATTTACCAAAATTGTGGTAATCATTGGTATCAGGGAATTTTGCCTGCCAAATAACCAGCCTACCAAGGTATATGTGAGCAGTGAGGCGGGTGCAGACCATATCCGAATATTGAAGTATTCCCATACAAGCGGTTGATGCGATTCACCGATACTCAATGCCACGATCGCTGCATTTCCAAGCACAAGCTGAAAGACGATGATAAGAGCAGCTATGAAAAGTGACAAGTAAGCTCCCTGTGATAAGATGGAATTGATTAGGCGATTGTCGTCCCTCCCATGAGCTTGTGCCACAAGTCCGGTCGTGCCCATCCTCAAGAATCCAAAATTCCAGAATAGGAAATTAAATATGATCGTGGCCAATCCGATGGCACCGAGGTGCAATACGGATAATCCACCCATTAAAGCAACATCGACGGTCGAGAGAAGTGGAACCGAGATATTACTCAAGATATTGGGGATAGCTAATTTTAGGATTGATCTATTCAATTCTTTCTTCTATCATATTAGATAATATCATTGAATGCTAATTTTACACCAAAAAAGAACTCCTTCTCGTTTATATGCCAAATTGGTTTAATTGAATCCTGTTACACTTCAATCCGGATTGAAAGCAAAATTGTGTGCATGAGGAGCCTGGAGACAATTAAATATATTATCAATGAAATTCTGGCTTTTTTGACGAATAAAAAATTCATACTTCATCTTTTAGGGATCTTCCTGTTTTTGACAATTGTCTTGGTCGGTGTCTTTACCTGGTTGAGATTTTACACACATCATGGACAGAAGTTGGAATTGCCAAACTACGTCGATCAATCGATCGATGAAGTGATCAAAGATGCCAAAATCAGAAGCTTTGAAATCATAGTGAATGACTCTGTCCACATCGTAGGAAAACCCGGCGGACTCATTCAAAACCAAAATCCACCTGGAGGATCTTTAGTTAAAGAAAAGCGTAAAATATATGTCACTACGACCAAATTTCTGGCCGACGAGGTCAACATTTCAGACATACGGTTTTTTGGAGAAAACTATGATCAGATAGAGAATGCTCTTCTAAGCAGAGGAATTCGCTCGGCTATCAGATCATACAGTCCTGACTATTTGACCGAAAACGCGGTGATGGAAGTTTGGTATAACGAGCAACTTGTGGTGAATAGGGATCTGATCCCGGAATCATTTGTCGTGGACAAAGGATCAACACTGGAATTCGTGGTGAGTAGTTCCGAGGGTGTACTTCTCGAAGTGCCTGCCCTGATAGGAAAGACCATATCAAGTGCCAATTTATTACTGCAAGCAGGTCAGTTTCAACTAGATATATTGAACGATGGTCAATCGACAGGACAGTCCATAATCATTGACCAAGATCCTCCCGCAGGTACATCTATCGAACCGGGAAGTGTTGTCACGGTTCAAATCGAATCGTCCGAGTAAAGAATCAGTGATATTTAATTGTCTGACCCCCTCCTGATCAGATACACTCCAATTAATATGATGACCAAGGAAAATATATGGGCCAATCCAATGCTCTCTCCATCGAAGATTCCCCAAATGAGTGCTACGACCGGGATGAGATATGCGACAGAAGATCCAAATACGGCATTCGTCTCCTGTACTAATTTATAGAATAGGACAATTGCAAATACCGTACTCACCAAAGCAAGCACGGTTACCGAAAGAGTTGAGACGATTGATTGTGGGTGATGGAGGATCTTCGATGGGATCTCAGTAAAAGGAAGAAAAAAAATGGTGGGTATGCCTGCCAGCACAAATGCAAATGCACTTAAATGCATTGGTTTGACATGTTGAAAATACTCCTTGACCAGATTTACATTGGTACCATAAAGCATGGTTCCTATTAAGACCAATGCGCTGTAAAGGACGGTTTGTTTTCCGGTAGAAATATCCCAATTGTCCAGGGCTATTAACAAGGTGACGCCGGTGAAACCGATTACGGAACCCAGTAATTGAATCTTACTTGTTTTGTTCTGGAAGAATAAAATTCCAATAATCAAAGCAAATACGGGAGTCATACTGTTGATAATGCCACTCATAGCGCTTGAGATCTGGGTCTGAGCCTTGGCATATAAAATCGCGGGGATGGCACTTCCTGTTAAAGCTATGATCAGGTAAAGCCACCATCGAGACCATTCCAATTTTCGGATGAACGAAACGAAGAATGGGAAAAATGCAATACCGGATATAGAAACTCTCAGTATTGCAACTTCAACCGGAGTAAATGCTAAGAGCGATTTTTTGATGAGTATGAAAGAAGTGCCCCAAATAATGGAAAGAAAAGTGAGCAGGGCCCAGTTTTTTAATTCCGAAGAACCGCCTAGCGACTCTTTCATTTAACTACGAAGGGCATATTGATCGACTGCTCTCCAAACTCTAAAGACATTTTTATAACAAATCTTCTCTATATCTTCTTCCGAATACCCCTTTTTTAATAGAACATATATCAAGTTAGGAAACTGCGAAACATCCTTCAAACCAGTCGGAAGTGTATCACCAACGCCATCAAAATCAGAACCGAATCCAACGTGATCAACACCGGCGACCTTCACGACATGATCAACATGATTGGCAACCATCTCGACGTCTGAAAGCAGAACAGGATTATCCTTTTGGAATTGCCGAATGACCTCCATTGCCTGTTCATCACCAAAGCTGAGGTTTCTTTCTTCCATCAATTTTCTCAATTCCCTTCGCGACGCATTTAGATTTTTTTGAACTTCTCTATCAAGGAATGACGAGCCAAAATTAATTTGAATCACACCTCCGTTTTCTCCAAGTCTCCTGATCATTTCATCGGACATATTACGTTCAAAGTCTGGGGTAAATTTGCGACAGGGAGAGTGTGACGCGATCACGGGAACCTTGGTTATCTTCATTACATCATAAAAGGTCTCGTCCGAAACGTGAGAGATGTCCACCATGACGCCTACGCGATTCATCTCCTTTACCACTTCTTTACCATAGGGGCTAAGACCTCCCCAGGTGCCGGTTGTGTCGTAGGATGAATCGCAAATAAGATTGTCACGGGAATGAGTCAGGGTAATGTACGATATGCCCCTGTCATTAAAATATTGGACATTTGAGATATCATCTTCCAGGCCGGAGCCGTTTTCCATGCCCATCGGCAGTGCAATCAATCCCTTTTCAAATACTTTCATACAATCATCAGCAGTATGCGCCATGACAAATTTGTCAGAATGAGCAGCTGCAATCCCTTCTACCATATTGATCAGACTATCGGCAAGCTTTTTAGATGCTCCCTTTTCCTCCTGACGATTAGCCGGCAAATAAATCGACATGAAGGGGGCATCCAATCCACCTTTTTTGGCCCTGACGTAGTCAAAATCACCATTAGTTGTTTCGATGGGAATACCCAGGTATTCCTTCTCTAATTTGAAATTTCTGACTTTGAGCCTGTAGGGCAGATCCACGTGACCATCGGTAATTAAAAACTCGGTGGCTAACTCATTAGCTTTTTGTTTTAACACTGTATCATCAATCATTGAGTCTTGTGAAACGGATTTTGTGGATTGACATGAATACAGTATTACGATGGCCAGACAGAATAGGATCGAAGTTTTCATTATCCTGGATTTTGTACATGAAGATGACAGATTCCAGTTGAACAAGGAATTTCTCAGACAATTTTTTGATGACAAATTTTTTATTCAGAAGAAATGTTAATGTCAGGCCTATATGGAGTATGGAATTTCTATTTTTGCACCCTCGAATTATTATTGCTAAGTAATGGCGGTTGTCAAGTTAATTTCAGGGACAGAATCGATGTATTTGGCAGAGCACATCGCAGAATACTACGGTTATGACCTTTCTCCTGTCACGATCAATAAATTTAGCGATGGGGAAATGCAACCTGTTATCGAAGAATCCGTACGGGGAGCGTACGTGTTTTTTATCCAGTCTACTTTTCCCCCAGCCGATAATCTATTGGAATTGTTGCTTCTGATCGACAGCGCAAAGAGAGCTTCTGCAGGATATATCACAGCGGTAATTCCTTATTTTGGCTATGCCCGTCAGGATAGAAAAGACAAACCACGAGTCCCGATTTCAGCCAAGCTCATCGCTAAGATGATCGAGGCTGCCGGAGCTGATCGAGTGGTTACAATGGATTTCCATGCTGAGCAGATTCAAGGCTTCTTCGATATACCTGTTGATCATTTAAAGAGCAATGCCATATTCATTCCACACTTGAGCAAACAGGATTTATCCAATACTATTTTTGCATCCCCCGATGTAGGAGGTGTAAAAAGAGCGAGAAGTTTTGCAAAGCACTTCAATACACAACTGGTCATATGCGATAAGGAAAGAGAGGTAGCCAATGAAGTCAAAAATATCAGCGTCATCGGAGATGTCCGGGATAAGGATGTGATCTTGGTAGATGACTTAATCGATACGGCCGGGACTCTCTGTAAGGCGGCACAGGCTCTTATCGATGAAGGAGCGAAGAGTGTAAGGGCCCTCTGTGCTCACCCGGTGTTATCCGGCCCTGCATATGAGCGGATTGAAGAATCCGTCCTGGAGGAAGTCCTGGTTACGGACACCCTTCCTTTGAGAAAGGCATCCACGAAAATCAAAGTTCTCTCCTGTGGTAAATTATTTGCAAGGGCAATCAGAAATACCCACGAATACAGATCTATTGCGGCTTTATTCGTCGAATAGCTGTGCCACGACAAATTCCGTAGTTCTATTTCCACACTTTACGCCTTACCCGCTGGATCACTTACATTTGCTTTCATGAGACTCCTCTTTTCTGCTTGCCTAATGGTCCTCTATTCAATCAATTCCTGGTCTCAGGAATGGACTGCAGATAAAATCATCAATAAGAGCATCGAGGTTCATGGCGGTGACAATTATCAAAATGCTCACTTTTCCTATGATTTCCGTCAATTCAGTTATGAGTATCACTACGACAACGGTCAGTTTCTGTATCGGCGATATTCTGATGAAACCAAGACTTTGGATCAACTGTCAAACGATGGTTTTGAGCGAAAAATTAATGGCAAAAAAGTGCGTCTTCCCGATGAGGATGCGAGAAAGTATTCGAGGTCGGTGAATTCGGTACGATATTTCGCTTTCTTACCTTTTTTTCTGAACGATCCTGCAGTAAACAAAGTGATGGACGGAGCAGTAAGGATTAAGGGACAGGACTACTTTAAAATTAGAGTAACCTTTGATGCAGAAGGTGGAGGAGAAGATCACGATGACATATTTGTCTATTGGATCAATAAAGAAACATTTTACATGGATTATTTGGCATATTCATATGTGGTCGAGGGCGGAGGTGTCCGGTTTCGTTCTGCGTATAACAGGCGAAAAATCGGAGGAATTACATTCCAGGATTATGTCAACTATAAGTACGAGAAGGGTACCGATGTTTCATCTCTTGACCAGTTATATGTGGAGGATGCACTTGAAGAGCTATCGCGAATCGAGCTAAAGAGTATTCAAATTATCGCTGTTCCGAATTAAAAAGCCCAAGTTTGCTCCCAAACTCAGGCTCTTTCGACTAAGGTCTCAAAATAAGAAAACTACGCCTTAAGTCTCTTTTCGGTTTTTAGAAAAAACAAATGTATAAAATAAATTATAATAAGTTATAGGCTGATTAACTGCTCATTATAAATATTGGTTCAATATATATAAAAAAAAGTACATATTTAAGGGAAAGGTGAATTCTTAGTGCAATATTTTTCCGTCCGAATTATCCATTTACCGGTGCAACCATCCCGAGGTCATTATAGTCTTTACATTCAACGAAGAAAAGTTTTCTGTTCGTAGATTATACGAAAGCATTCGTATAATCGGTTCAAATCAACAGGTCCAACGTTTTACATTGTCAACACAGCTGAAATCTTCTTGCTTTGAACAAATCTCTAATTGCTCTTTTTCTCTTGATCATCTCTGTTCAACTCATTGCTCAGGATCAATATGTCAAACGTACCTATACCACCCAAAAAATTGCAGTTCAAACCCCAATTATTGACGGCCTCTTAAATGATGAGGCCTGGAACTCGGTCCCATGGGCCGAAGAATTTACAGTACAGGATCCGAATAATGGAGATGCACCTAAAAACCAGACACAGTTTAAGATCCTCTACGATGATCAACACTTGTATATAGCGTATCGATGTTTTCATGACGAACCGGGAAAAATTGAAAGCAGGTTGGGCAGGAGGGATAACTTTCCGGGAGACTGGATAGAGATCAATATCGACAGTTACAATGACAACAATACTGCGTATTCATTCACCCTGTCAGTATCAGGAGTAAAAGGAGACGAATTCATCACAGGGAATGGTAATAATTGGGATTCCAACTGGAATCCAATATGGTATGGAAAAGCGAATATTGATCGAGAAGGATGGACGGCTGAAATGAAGATCCCTTTCAGTCAATTGCGATTCGGTTTTCAGGAGGAATACACCTGGGGTTTTAATATTACCCGAAGGGATTTTGGGGCTGATGAACGAAGCTCATGGCAACACAGACCACAAAATGTTCCAGGCTTCGTAAGTAATTTCTCTGATTTACTCGGAATTAGTGGCATCAAGCCGAAGAAGCAGGTCGAAATCCAACCTTACATAACTACAGGTGTTACTACGAGCCCTGCTGAAGAAGGAAATCCATTTGAAGATGGAACGAGTTTGAGGCGGAACATCGGATTGGATGGAAAGATCGGTATCACCTCGGACATGACGTTGGATTTTACAGTCAATCCGGATTTTGGTCAAGTGGAGGCGGATCCGTCAGCTTTGAACTTGGATGGATTCCAGATATTTTTTGATGAAAGAAGACCTTTTTTCATAGAAAATGCGAATCTGTTCAGTCAAAGCGTCTCAAGATTGGAGGCTGGAGGACCCTTCGGGAATGACAATTTATTTTACTCAAGAAGAATTGGCTCACAACCATCCGGATATGTTTCTCTTCCTGATAACTCATACTCGAGCCGTCCTGACTTTACTTCTATTATTGGAGCGGCAAAATTCAGTGGCAAATCAAAAAATGGATGGTCGGTGGGAATCCTGGAAAGCATCACTGCTGAAGAGAAGGTTTCAATTGATTTGAATGGATCCAGAAGTGCTGAGATTATTGAGCCGCTGACGAATTATTTCGTGGGTACATTAAGTAAAGATCTCAATGAAGGACAGTCCATATTGGGAGGTTCATTCACTGCAGTCAACCGGAGCTTGTCCAACACGGACCTGGAGGATCAATTTCACAAAACTGCATATTCAGGAGGATTGAATGTATTTCACTCCTGGAAGGACCGGGAATGGCGACTGCGGGGTAATTTCTTTTTCAGCAATGTCGCTGGAACACCCGAAAAAATTCAGCACACACAAGAGTCATTTGAACATTACTTCCAAAGACCAGACGCCAATCACCTCTCAGTGAACAATAGTAAGAGTTCATTAAGTGGTCATGGTGGCACCCTGTCCTTAGGCAATTATGGTGGAGCAGATAACATTAGTTTTCAATCCGGATTAACATGGAGATCCCCCGGACTCGAACTCAACGACATTGGGTTTTTAAATACGGCAGATCAAATTGATTTTGTCACATGGGCCGGTTATCGCTTTCCACGTCCATTTGGCATATTCAGGAGTTTCAGGATCAACTACAATATTTATTCCCGATGGACCTATAATTGGGAACATCTTTATTATGCCACCAACTTCAATGCTCATGCAGGATTTACAAATTACTGGAGAATGGGTACCGGGCTGACCTGGGAAATAAAAGACATCTCGACAAAGGCCCTGTTTGGAGGTCCGAAGCTGAGACAATCCGCTGGCCTGGCCTACTGGATGTACATGCAATCTGATGAACGGAAGAAAATCATATTCGGCACCCAGATATTTGGTTTTGCGGCAACAGGTCGGGATAAAGGTGCTGTAAATGTCAGGAGTTATTCATTTCGTGTGAACTATCAACCGACTGATGCACTTCGGTTGTCGGTCAGTCCGCGATATTTCAGGCAAAACAGGGTCATCCAAAACGTGAGTTTTTCAGAGTTTAACAATGAAGATCGATACATAACGGGACGTGTACTTCAGGAAACCTTCAATATAAGCCTCAGAGCGAACTACAGCCTTACTCCTAATTTAACAATCCAGTATTGGGGTCAGCCTTTTATTTCAAAAGGAAATTACTCCGAGTTCAAATACATCACAGATCCATTGGCTAACCAGTATTTAGGGAGATTCAGCCTTTATGATGACCTTCAACTCTCAACATCTGAAAATAAAGAAGTTTACTACATCGATGAAAATCGTGATGGTGTCATTGATTATGATTTTTCCAATCCTGATTTCAATTTCCTCCAATGGCGTTCCAACCTGGTATTTCGATGGGAATATTCGCCCAGTTCAGAACTATTCCTCGTTTGGACACAATCTTCTACAAATTTTGGAGATCCTGAAAAGGAGATATTTCCATCGTTAAACGATGACTTGTTTGACGGCTCTTCAACCAATACATTTCTATTCAAGTTGACTTACCGGTTTTATTAAACAGGGAGACCTTGTGTCGGGGCTGTCAAAACTGTTTCACTCCTCTTTTACTTTTAAAAAAATCTAACAATACCTTTGCACAGTCATTTGCCAAAATGCCGAATTCCAATTTTGTCTTTGGATGCAGTGTTTCTTTCCCATATCGCATAAATCCTTTTTTTGGATCTTCCGTACCATACACAATACGGTCCAATTGAGACCACGAAAGAGCACCGGCACACATAAGACACGGTTCCAAAGTAACGTAAAGTGTACATCCTCTTAAGTACTTTGTTCCGAGATAGGACATGGCTGAAGTCACTGCAATCATTTCTGCATGAGCCGTGGCATCCTGCAATCTCTCGACCTGGTTATAGGCTCGAGCAATGATTTGATTTTGGGAGACGATCACCGCTCCTACCGGCACTTCTCCTGTATCCCTGGCCTTGAAAGCCTCCCGGAGTGCCTGTCTCATGAAATATTCGTCAGAATGTAATTCCAATTGTTTAAAATCTGAGTTCGATAGTAACATATTTTCTGTTGATAGTTGTAGTTTTGTGCATGGAAAAAGCGTCTAATTCTCATTCACGCCAATTAGAGGAAGCACTCACTTTTGATGATGTACTTCTGGTGCCCGACTACTCAGAAGTGCTTCCAAGAGAAGTATCCATACAATCAAGGTTAACCCGCCATCTTCAAATCAACGTCCCCATTGTATCTGCGGCGATGGATACGGTGACTGAATACAGCCTGGCCATAGCCATGGCCCGGGAAGGTGGGATTGGCATCATTCATAAAAACATGAGCATTGAAGCTCAAGCTGAACAGGTGCGAAAGGTAAAAAGATCAGAAAGCGGAATGATCATTGACCCCGTAACACTGACACCTGATGCAACCCTGGGTGAAGCCCTTGAAATGATGAAGAGTTACAGCATTGGTGGAATTCCTGTCGTCAATGAGCGTAAAAAACTTGTCGGAATTCTGACCAATCGCGATTTAAGGTTTGAAACAAGGCTTTCAAGATTGGTCCATGAAGTTATGACAAAGAAAAATCTCATCACAGCACCTGTTGGGACCAATCTGGAACAAGCTCAGCATATTCTACAGAAATATAAAATAGAAAAACTACCTGTCGTTGACGAACACAACGTGTTGATGGGGCTGATAACCTATAAGGATATAATGAAGGTGGAAAACTATCCGAATGCCAGCAAGGACAGCCATGGGAGATTATTGGTCGGTGCGGCATTAGGAGTAACCAGCGATACCTTTGAACGGGTGGAGGCTCTTATTGAGGTTGGAGTTGATGCCGTAATTGTCGATACAGCTCATGGTCATTCCAAAGGGGTGCTCACTATGATCAAAGACTTGAAGGACAAATTCAAAGATCTTCAGGTAATCGGTGGCAACGTCGCAACGGCTTCCGGTGCCCAGGCATTGATCGATCACGGAGCAGATGGAATCAAAGTGGGTGTTGGTCCCGGAAGTATTTGTACTACAAGAATTGTCGCAGGTGTTGGAGTACCTCAGCTTAGCGCCATTATGGGAGCCGCTTCCGCGGCAAAAAAAGCAGGAGTGCCCATTATCGCGGATGGAGGAATCAGGTTTACAGGAGATATCGCAAAGGCTCTCGCAGCAGGTGCAAGCACTATTATGGCAGGTTCGCTCTTTGCAGGAACTGAAGAAGCACCTGGCGAAACCATAATCTATGAAGGAAGAAAATTTAAGGTCTACAGGGGTATGGGTTCATTAGGCGCCATGGAAAAAGGATCTAAAGATCGATATTTTCAGGATGCGGAAGATGACATCCGAAAACTTGTACCTGAAGGGATCGAAGGCAGGGTGCCCTATAAAGGAACAATATCCGAAGTAATGGTACAATACACAGGTGGCCTTAGGGCCAGCATGGGATATTGTGGTGCACCTGATATTCCTACCTTACAAGGATCCACACTGGTGAAGATTACCAACTCCGGAATGCTGGAAAGTCACCCTCACAATATTACGATTACTAAAGAATCTCCAAATTATTCCCGCAGATTGTAATGACTCTGAAACAGCTCATTACCGGAAATGATGTCGAAAATATTGCCAGGAAAATACTCGGGACAACCATTTCATCCAATATTGATGGCTTTAAGACTTCAGGCATCATCGTAGAAACAGAAGCATATAAAGCACCTGAAGATAAGGGATCCCATGCCTTTGAAAATCGAAGGACGAAACGCACAGAAGTCCTTTTTGGACAAGCGGGCACAGCGTATGTATATCTGTGTTATGGGCTTCACCATCTGACTAATATCGTGACGGGCCCAGTAAATACGGCTCATGCTATTCTGATCCGGG
Source organism: Saprospiraceae bacterium (assembly GCA_028282725.1). Taxonomy (GTDB): domain Bacteria; phylum Bacteroidota; class Bacteroidia; order Chitinophagales; family Saprospiraceae; genus JAJRXG01. The sequence goes on along the minus strand of JANQHF010000033.1, from coordinate 10,799 downwards.
CTATCGAACCCCTGGAAGGTGTCGAAATCATGATGAAGAGAAGAAAAGTGAAGGACTTATCTCATAATTTGACAAATGGTCCGGGCAAGTTATCCCAGGCTTTAGGAATTTCCATTGAATTGAACAACTATAATTTCATGGATGGCGATCCTACTTTATCCCTGGATTGGGCTGGAAATTCCTTGAGTGAAAAAGAAATCATATCGAGTCCCAGAGTCGGAATTGCATATGCAGGTGAATGTGCCAAGTGGCCATGGAGGTTTAGGATCGGGAATAATCCGTGGACAAGTCTTCCACATAATGTCACCTATGAATAATACCTTAGCTTCAATTTAACTATCTCCGTGGTGAAACGGACGTCTAACGTGAAGGAAAGCACGATCTTTACTCAATGAAATATCTCTGTGTATTGCCTGTTTTATTCGTAATTGGACAATTACTTGGCCAGGACCTCCTCTACAGCGACCAGGTTTATCTACCTCATATCAAATCCGTAAAATTTCATCATAGCCGTCTGGTGACTTCCGAGCCCATTATCGACTTGAATTCTCGGGGTACGCTGACATTGACTTTTGATGATATCCTTGGAGGAGATAGAAATTATACTTATCGAATCATCCACTGTGATAAGGATTGGCGTCCGTCGGATTTGACGGAGATGGAATACATCGATGGTTTCAATGACGAGGAAATTGAGAATTATGATTATTCGGTCGGAACGAAATATGATTATACCAACTACAAACTGATTTTGCCGAATGAGGATATTTCGTGGCGAATCAGCGGTAACTACCTGCTGGTCATCACTGATGAAGATTCTGATGAACTGGCAATCACAAGGAGATTCATGGTGGCTGAAAACTCAGTGTCCGTAGGCGCCCGTATAGATAGATCGAGAAAAGCGAATCAACTTTTATATAGTCAGGAATTTGACCTGACTGTGGACAACCAGCGTTACCCGATTGCCAACCCCCAGAATGAAGTCTTTATTACAATCCTGCAAAATGGCCGATGGGACAATTCCCTTGCAAATATTCAACCCCGGTTCGTGATTGGGGATCAAATCAATTTTGATGAAACCTCGCGTCCTTCTTTTCCCGGGTTAAATGAATTCAGAGGGGTCGACCTGCGGTCTGTGAACACCCGTGGAATTGGAGTCTACTCAATCGACATATATGAAGATGAGATCGATGTATTACTTGAAACAGATAACAGAAGAAGCAATGTCCTAATGCAAACGTTTGAAGATCTCAATGGAGACTTCATCATTGAAAATCTGGAATATGCAGGTGACGATGATATAAGGAGTGAATATGTTAACGTATTCTTCTCTCTGAATTCGAAAAATCAAATCTTGGATGGGGATGTCTATGTTATTGGTGAGTTTTCAGATTGGCAACCAAGAGAGGAGTTTCGATTGAGCTACGATCCGGAAAAGCAGATCTATCATGGCTCTTGTTTATTAAAACAGGGATACTATGATTATCAATATGTCATACTATACGATGATGGTTCAACGGATATCCGATATTTTGAAGGATCTCACTATGCCACATCGAATCACTATCACGTACTGGTCTATCACAGGACATTTGGCCCGCGCTATGACAAATTGATTGGTATCGCCAGTATTTCAACCACTTTTTGACAGTATAGACGACGGGAATCTCCATTCATCTACCACTTACTTGTTTTTATAGAATTTCTTGAAATCTACGAGATCAGACAATTACCTTAGCCGCCATATTCAATCAATATGAGAATAGCTACATTCCTTTTCTTTTTTATCCTGATAAATTTGACATCCAAGGCTCAAGAAATATGGGATCTTGAAAGATGCATTACTCATGCCATTGCCAACAGTATAGATATACAACAAGCTGACCTGTCTATAGAGGATAGTGAAGTTGTCAATAAAATGAATACACAAGAAAGACTGCCCAGTCTTACAGGAAGTGCCAATGTCTTTACCAACTTTGGACGTACCATTGATCCTACGACCAATGATTTCGTCACCTCGACATTTCTTTCCAATAATTTCAGTATCAGTGGAGGAATAACATTGTACAACGGCGGAAGGATCCGCAACAATATCAGACGGAGTGAAATTGACAAGCTGGCCTTCGTTGCTGATAAGAATTCCATGACGGCCAATCTTACACTGGACGTTATTGCGGCATACTTTGAAGTTCTTCTTGCCCAGGATAATCATTCCAATGCAGAGATCCAATTAAAAACTATCAATGATCAATTGGATCAGATGAGAAAGTTAGTGGAGGCAGGAAGTCGTGCTCAATTCGAGATCTTTGACCTTGAAGCTCAGCAGGCATCTTCAGAGCAACAGCTGACCCTGGCACAAAATCGCATTGATCTTGCCATGTTGAGTCTGAAGGGCATTATAAATCTTGATCCGAACATTGAAATCCGGTTGGATAATCCACCTATTGATCAGTTGGTCTATACCGATATCATGAATGAAACTTTCAATGATATTTATTCCAGGGTGGTCGGTGCACGTCCCGAACTTCAGGCTTTCGATCATCGCATCAGGAGTGGAGAACTGGGGATCGATATCGCCAAATCATCAGGCCTACCTTCATTGACTTTAGGGGGAAGTGTGAGCAGTAGTTATTCAAATCAGGCTAAAAGACTATTGGGTTTTACGAACACCCTGGTAGAATCACCAGTATTCATCAATGGTGAAGATGCTATACTTGGAGTAGAACAAGAAGTTCCTATCGGATCTGAAAACATTCCTTATTTTAACCAGATGGATAATAACTTCTCTTATGGCTTCGGTCTTCAAATGAACATACCCATCCTCGACAATTACACGACTAAAGGAAATACAGAACGGGCCCGAATCAATCTTGAAAACCTCAAGGCCAATAAGGAAAAATACATCGTTGATCTCAGGAATTTACTCGGTCAGTATATCACGGATGCCCGGGCTGCAAAGCGAAATCTGGATGCTTCGGATAAAGTATTATTGGCGAGGGAGGTGGCCTTTGATAACGCTCAAAAAAGATTCGATTTGGGAGCGATTAACTCTTTTGATTACATCAGTATCCAGGATCAATTGAATACGGCGCGCACCGATCAGATTATCGCAAAGTATGATTATATGATGAAAATAAAACTCTTGGATTACTTCCAGGGATACCCCGTATCGCTGAATTAAAATCAACTTAACGTCTCATGGCTAAAAAGAAAAGTAAAAGAAAATGGATTATTATCGGGCTTGTAGTTGTCATTGCAATCCTGGCCCTGTTTGCGTATTACCAAAGTCAGAATAGAGATGATGCAATCGAAGTAGAGACCTCTACATCTGAACTTCGTACGATCAAAGAAACCGTTTCAGCGTCAGGAAGAATATATCCGGAAGTTGAGGTGATCATCAGCTCTGATGTTTCCGGAGAAATTGTGGAGCTCTATGTAGAAGAAGGAGATTCAGTAGTAGCCGGACAGCTATTATTGAAGATTGACCCGGAAGTATATGTCTCAGCTGTTGACCGGGGAGTGGCTGATCTCAATAATGCCAAAGCCCAATTAGCGACGTCTCGAGCCCAGATACAGACCAATATCGCTCAAAGAGAGGAAATGATGACCACCTTAAGGCAGGCCCAGCGCGATCATGAAAGAAATGAAGAATTGTTTAAACAAGACGTGATTTCTCAGGCTGACTTTGATCAAACCCTGGCACAGGTCGAATCTGCACAAGCCAGTATAAGGTCTGCAGAAGCCAATATCAAGGCAGCAGAGGAAAGTGCCCGAGGTGCTGAGTTCATGGTTGCCAGTTCAGAAGCCATGTTGAAAGAAATGCGCACCAATTTGAGCAGGACGACCATCAAAGCTCCTAATAGTGGTACGATTTCAAGTCTCTCCGTCGAACAAGGAGAACGGGTCGTAGGTACCGCTCAAATGGCAGGAACAGAGATCATGAGAATTTCGAATCTGAATACCATGGAAGTCCAGGTGGAGGTGAGCGAAAATGACATCTTAAAAGTTGCACTGGGAGATGAAGTAGATATTGAAGTCGATGCTTACCTGGATCGGATTTTTAAAGGCCATGTCACAGAAATAGCAAGTAGTGCAGCCAACATAGCCGGGTCAACTGCAACCACTGCTCTTAATACCGACCAGGTGACCAATTTTATAGTGAAAATCAGGATAGATGCGGCTTCTTACAGAGATGTGAAAACAAATTATAGTTCATATGCTTTCAGACCGGGCATGTCCGCTTCTGTGTCCATAATAACCGACGTCAAGGATGAGGTATTAGCCGTCCCCATTCAGTCCGTAGCTGTCCGTGTCCTGGATGAAGAAGCTGAAGAAGATGAATACGAAGAGGTTGTATTTTTACTGGAAGCCGATACGGCAAGAATGATCGCTGTTACTACCGACATTCAGGATGACGAATATATTTCGATTAGTGATGGTTTGGACGAGGGGGTAGAAGTTATTAGCGGACCCTACTCTGCCCTCTCCAAGGATCTGGAAAACGGAACAGAGGTTAAAATCAAGGAAGAAAGAGAAGATGACAAAAAGGATCGGAGCTGACGATACTGACCGGGCTCTGATCATCTTCATAAAAAATCCTGTATACGGACAAGTTAAAACAAGAATAGCCAAGGATGCCGGCGAACAGGCAGCTCTTGACATCTACAAACGACTACTTGCACATACACGCGACGTGGCCCTCAATGTCGAGTCAAAACGATATTTGTTTTACCATAACGAAATATGGACTGATGACGGATGGTCATCCGACGCTTTTATCAAAAGATTACAATCGGGAGGAGACCTCGGACAAAAGATGCAGAATGCCTTTGAATACTGCCTGAGGGCGCATGGCAAAGTAATCATAATCGGAAGCGACTGTGCTCAATTATCACCTGAGATTATTGAAGAGGCCTTTACTATCCTGGACGAAAAAGATATAGCACTAGGACCAACATTCGATGGAGGCTACTACCTCCTGGGCATGAAAGTACTATCTGTAGAGTTATTTGAAAAAATGACCTGGAGCGTATCAAATGTATTTGCTGAGACAGAAAAGAGAATCATGCTCAAAGGTCTGACCTTTTCCCGGACCAAAAAGTTATCCGACATAGATACCCTCCATGATTGGGAAGTCTATTCTGAAGGACTGTAGCTCCTCCATTTGCCTGAAGATCCACCTTAATTTCAAACAGCTTGCTATCTTTAGTACCGCTGGAAATAAAGTAATATTGATGAAGCCATGTATACTCTACTTCATTCTGGTTTTTGTATCCTTCCCATGTTTCGCACAAAACAATTCTCCTCTTCAGATTGCATTGATCAATGACAGCAACGTCGGATTTTCGGTTGAGTTCGAAAATACCATCAAAAGCGAAATCAGTGACCTGCTTTCTTCTCGAACAGATCTAACTTTTGAATCTTATTATCTCCGAACAAATGCTGAACAGTCATTCGAAATGATTGAGCAGATTTACGAAGCAGGCGAAACAGATATTGTCATCGGTATTGGATTGGTCTCCTCTGTATTTCTATCCCGACGTGATTCCTATCCAATCCCAACAATTTCAAACGTGGTTATAGATAGAGAACTCCTCGGCCTCCCTATAACAGAGGATGCCGCTTCCGGTATTCATAACTACACGTACATACAGTCCCCATTTGATGTCAAAAAAGATCTCGAGATATTTTATGAGCTTACTCCCTATAAAAAACTTGGATTGTTACTCGATGCTAACGTAGGACAGCTCTCAGGATTTTTGAGGGACTATTTTGAAGAGAGAGTTCCTGATGACGTGGCATTCGAAATAGTAAATTTCGAAGAAACTCCGAGTGAGACGGCACAATCTATCGGTGATCATTATGATGCCCTTTACATTCTTTCTTTTGGCAGGTACACCGAATCAGAAACAAGGGACTTTTTCCACGAACTGAACCATTTAGGGATCCCGACATTTTCTCTTACCGGAAGAGACCAGGTCAGATTGGGAGCAATGGCTGGGATGGCTCCTCCAAATTATATTCTGTCCATGATACGAAGGCTGGCAGTTGACGTAATGAAGATTGCAGAGGGCATAAATGCGAGCGAACTTCCCGTCACTTTGGAGACAAGTGGAGAAGACTTTGTGATCAATATGCAAACGCTAAAGCATTTAAAATTAAATCCGGATTTTGATTTATTGAATCAAGCTATTCTGCTTGACCTGGAAGTTACCGAAGGAGAGCAGACGTGGTCCCTGGAATCCTTGATCTATGAATCCCTAAAGACAAATCTCGGTCTGATTGCCTCACGACAAGAAGTTGCCCTGGCAGAACAGGACGTTAAAATCGCTTCCTCCAATCTTCTTCCCGACCTCTCCGTCAGTTCATCAGCCACTTTGATTGATCAAAATCGGGTGGACAACTCTAACGGGCAAGCGGCTACCTTAAGTTGGCTGGCTAATGCTACCTTGACACAAGCCATTTACAATGAACCAGCATTGGCCAACGTGGCCATTCAAAAGATCTTGAAGGAAAGTCAGGATGAATTTCTGCAGCAGGCTGAACTCGACGTTATTCTTGAAACAGCAGCGGCTTTTTTATCTTATTTACAGGCCAAAAGCATCGTGCGCATTCAAAACGAGAATGTAGATGTTACACATCAAAATCTCAATATTTCTGAGTCTAAAGCTGCCTTGGGATATTCCGCAATGTCGGAAGTCTACAGATGGAGAACGCAGTTAGCCCAGAATATCATTGATCTCAATATTGCAATCAGTAATTTGAACCAAGCCAGGATTAATATTAATCGAATCATCAACAGAGATCAGCGTGAAGAATTTAACGTAGTGGATATCGATCTGGTCAATTCTCTCTTATTGGGTGCCCATCCTGAATTGGAAAATAGAATTCGAAATCAAAGGGATTTGGACCGGTTGACAGATTTTTTCGTTATCCGATGTTTTGAATATCTACCAGAGTTGAAACAATTGGGGTATTCATTGGAAGCCCAGGAGCGCTCTTTGCTCTCCAGTCAGAGGAGTCTCTATGTTCCAAAACTAAATCTGCAGGCATCGGCAGATCAGCCAGTCGAATATTTTGGCGCATCCACACCTTTGTCCGGGTTTCCTGGACTGACCAAAGACTTGCAATGGGCTGTAACTGCCCAGGTTACCTTACCTATTTTTCAAGGTGGGTTTCGTAAAGCGAATATTCAAAGAGACAAGATATCCATAGACCGGGTGCGTGCACAACAAAAAGATCTCACGAATAGTCTTGAGGCCCAATTGAGATCTAACATGCAAATTTTGTCCGCCTCATATCAGCAAGTTGAGCTGTCTAATCAGGCTGCAGATTATTCGAACAAAAATTTCGAAATTATTCAGGATCTCTACCGGCAGGGTCAGACAAATATTATCACATTGGTCGATGCGCAAAATGCAAGTCTAACGTCTGAATTAAATGCAAATAATGCGGTATACCAGTTATTAATAGATTATCTCACCGTTGAACGATCCATAGGCACTTTTTACTTTCTAATGACAGAAGAGGAAAAATCAGAATTTATTCGAGCCTTGATGGATGCTGTCCTTACCGAACGAAATTGAAATCCTCCAAAACTTTAAACCGAAAAATATGAGAATTCAAATATTGATCACTTCCTTCTTGTTATGCTCGATGTGTGCTAATCCCCCGGCAGAAAAAGAGACCCGAATTCGACCTGTCAAATACATTACGATTAATAAGGTAGGTATCATTGATGCACACACGTTCACAGGTTCAGCCAAGGCCAAGGAAGAAGCCAACCTGAGCTTTAAAGTCGCCGGTACGGTCAATAATCTTGAGGTTGTAGTCGGTGATGTTATAAGACGTGGACAATTTATTGCAAGCCTGGAACCTACAGATTACGAGGTATCACTGCAGCAGGCAGAAGCACAGGAACAGGCATCTCAGGCCTCAGAGCAAAGTGCTGAAACTCAAATTAAGAGTTCACAAGCCAATTATATCGCGGCCAGATCTTCTTATATGAGAATTACCCAGTTATATGAAAACAACAGCGTCTCTTTAAATGAATTTGAACAGGCCAAAGCCAATTATGAGGCTGCAAAAGCAAACTATGAAGCTGCCCAGGCTCAATTTAATGCTGCACAGTTCAATACCACTGCCAGCATAGGACAGAAACAATCAGCGAAAAACCAGGTTTCCTACACCAGACTCGTAGCACCATTTAGTGGAGTAGTTTCACAACAATTTGTGGAAGAAAATGAATTGGTCGCTTCGGGAAACCCGATCATCACTCTAAGTTCGCTGGGGAAACCTGAAGTAGAAGTTGGTGTCCCGGAAATTCTCATTTCAAAAGTTCGGGAAGGCATGAACACTACTGTAACATTCAGCTCATTTCCGGATCAGCAATTTGAAGCCCGGGTCATTGAGGTGGGATATAGTCCTGGTTCGGGATCCACATACCCGGTTACCGTGGATTTGAGTACGAGTGATGATGCGATCCGACCTGGCATGCCTGCAAATGTCACTTTTGAATTTGACCTTCCCGTTGAAGATTCGAACAAAATCATAGTCCCTACATCAGCTGTAGGCGAAGATGTACAAGGAAGATTTGTCTATAAACTTCGCAAATCAGAGGGGGTCAGTGCTTTTGTACAAAGGCAGGAAATTGAAATTGGAAGAATAAGAAATGAAGGGATCGAAGTGATTTCAGGATTGAATGAAGGTGATGTCATTGCTGCAGCCGGTCTGAATATCCTTCAGGACGGTGACGAGGTCAGAATGTAAATTATTCAATAATCAATACCCGGGAGGAACGACATGAACATTACCCTATTTTCAATAAAAAGAAGCCGCATTACCTACAGTGTTGTATTTCTGATCATTATAGGGGGCCTTTCCATGTTTTCCAATTTATCCCAGGACAGCATGCCTCCATATACCATTCGGGTTGCTACAGTAGTTTCTACTTTCCCGGGTGCCGGACCAGAAAGAGTAGAACAACTCGTTACTGACAAAATCGAAAAAAAGGTTCAGGAGATTCCGGAAGTCAAAGAAATTAGCAGCCAGTCGCGTACAGGGCTTTCTGTGGTAACGATTACCTTGAAAGATCAGGTGACCCCGGTTTTATTGCAAGACATATGGGATCTGGTTCGACGTAAAATCCAGACGATTGAAAAGGATCTTCCCAATGAAGTCTCTTGGACGCTGAATGACGACGGTATCGGTGATGTTTATGGAATCATGTTGGGATTGGTCAGTGATGGATTTACCTATCAGGAACTGAAAGATTATGCCGAAGACATAAGGGATCGATTGATAAAATTAGATGATGTCGCAAAAGTTGAAATCGGTGGAACCCAGGAAGAACAGGTATTCATAGAATATGACAATGCAAGATTGAGCCAATATGGATTGTCTGCAGGTATGTTGCAAAACATTATAGGAACCACCAATATCCTGTACTCCGGAGGTGCTGTAAACCAGGAATCTGAGAGGATCATTCTCGAACCTACAGGTAATTTCAATGAACTGGAAGATCTAAAACAGATGATCGTAACTGCAGGAGGATCTGGCGAAGTGGTTTACCTCGGAGATATCACGAATATTCACAAAGGATACAAAAGTCCGGTAGAGAGTATCACAAGGGTTGATGGGAAGCCGTCTCTTTCGATCAGCATCAACCAGAAAGAAGGAGCCAATATTGTGGAATTAGGAGAAATCGTTGACGAGGAAATTGAAGAAATTAAAGGCAATCTTCCTATCGGACTGAACCTGAAGCGCCTTAGTAGCATGGATGGATTTGTGGGAGGAGAGGTAAACAATTTCGTGTCCAATCTCATGCAAAGTATCATTATCGTCTTTTCCGTCATGCTGATCTTTTTAGGGCTTCGTACAGGAATTGTAATCGCCAGCCTGATTCCGCTTGTCACACTGGCTACTCTTATGTTCATGGGCATTATAAATATGGGACTCAACCAGGTGACTCTTGCCGGACTGATTATGGCACTCGGTATGATGGTGGACAATGCGGTGGTGGTGGCCGAATCCATCATGGTCAAATTGGATGAGGGTCAGAGCAGACTTGATGCAGCAGTCAATTCTTGTAGTGAGTTGTTCGTGCCGCTGTTGATTTCAACATTGACAACTTCCGCAGCATTTCTTTCATTCTATCTTGCAGAATCGACAATGGGTGATATTGTCGGACCCTTATTTGTCGTAATCTCCTCTGCCCTCCTTCTTTCCTGGATATTAAGTCTTTCCGTAGTCGCTTTACTGGCCTACCGGTTTATAAGCACAGGTGAGCGGCAATATCGGGGTCTTACTGGCATCATTGAGCGTCCTTTTGATATACTCTCACTTCAGTTTGATCGATTGATCCTATGGATGCGCAATTATTATGATCAAATCATTGCATGGGCCCTGGTACATCGTCTTCTGGTAATTGGAGGTATACTGGTTGCCTTCATAGGAAGCCTTTCTCTTTTTGGAAATATTCCGTTTGTCTTCTTTCCGGACAGTGAGCGAAATCTGATAACGATAGACATCAACCTTGCTCAAGGCAGTAGAATTGAATTTACATCTGATGTAGTGGCACAGATAGAGGATTTTATTTCAAGTCACTTACAGGTCAATGAATCCGGGCAAAGAGGAGTTTTGGATTGGTCAGCCTATATTGGTGAAGGGCCTGAATCGTACGATTTAGGTTACCAGGCCGATGAGCCCAATACGAATTATGCCCACATGTTGGTAAATACATCTTCAGGTGATGATAATGGTATGGTAATAACACGGCTGGATAGTTTTGCCTTTAATAC
>JANQHF010000126.1 GCA_028282725.1 Saprospiraceae bacterium | reverse complement strand
CGAGGTCTTGCGGATCGAACAGTTCCGAAAAGGCAAATTCTCGGCTGAAGTCATTCAGAATGGTGATCAGTGGACGTTCTACCTGAATGTTCTAAACGGGGAGCTGATAGAAAAAGTGAAACCCGAACACCCCCTATTTGCTTTTAACCGTCAACTACACAGATCGCTTTTTTTGAAAAAGACGGGTCGTTTTATCATTGGGGTCACTTCGATAGCTATGATGCTTCTATTGATCACCGGTTTTTTGTTGCTGGTTAAAAGACAAGAAGGTTTAAAGGCAGCAATGGGTACCATCCCGTTGAATGATTGGAAACAGTACCTGCACATTCAGACTGGGAGGCTATTTTTTATCCCATTGCTGCTGATTTCACTTTCCGGGACTATTCTGTTCGCAGTTAGATTTATGAATACCGAAACAATCGAACAGGACATTATAGTGAGATCAAAAAGCGATGAAACCGGACCAATGTCAAAGGAAAACTTTGCAGTGTTTCGCGAAATGAAACTCAATGACCTGAAGAGTTTGCAATTTCCTTTTTTTGAGGATGAAGAAGAGTATTTTCAATTGCGGTCAAAGCAGGAAGAACTATGGATCGATCAGTTTAACGGAACTGTAGTACATGAGATCGATCAAAGTGCTGCCGGTCAATTGTCCACCTTGAGCTATTCAATCCACACGGGTGAAGATTCGTGGTTATGGTCTTTTATTCTATTGTTGGCATCGATAAGCGCACTCTATTTGACGTATTCCGGAGGGATCATTTATTTACGTCGTCTTGTAGGTACTCTTAAAAACCCATTTCCTCAAAATGCAGCAGAAATTATCGTGCTTTACGGATCTGAGAATGGTACCACACTTAGATTTGCAAAGGCCTTTCATGAAGCTTTGATCGATGCCGGTCAAAAATCGTTTATAGCACCCATGAACCACATTCTGGGTTTCAAAGAAATGAAACACCTATGCATGATATCCTCTACTTATGGCGATGGTGGTCCTCCAGCCAATGCAGCTCATTTCATATCAAATTTAAACAGTCAGGATTTTGATCAATCTTTCTCTTATTCCATCGTTGGATTTGGTTCGACGAGCTACCCTAATTTTTGTCAATACGCATTGGATATCAGGAAGCAAATGGAAAGTAGAAAGAATGCAAAGGAAGTCATACCCATTAAGACAATAAACAACAGGGATAATGCAGCATTTTTTAGGTGGGTAGATGAATGGAACAGTGTAATGGAACTTCCCAGACTTTCTTTAAATCCTAAAACCATTTCGCTCAAAAGAGAGAAAAAGGAATTTGAAGTTCTGGCGATTCGACATTCCCCGGAAGAGTCCGACAAGACCTTTGTCTTAGAATTGCGTCTGCCGGGATCCGTAATAGTCCAGTCCGGGGATTTATTTAAGTTTTTACCGGAGAATGAAACTGTACCGCGCCAATATTCAATCGGAGTCCTTAGAAAGAAGAGTATTATTTTGCTTGCTATAAAAAGACATGAGCGAGGTCTGGCATCCAATATTTTGTCAAAGGTCGGTAAGGGACAGAATATCGAAGCAGAGATCGTGAACAACCAACATTTTCATCTTCCCAAAGGAAAAACTTCATACACATTCATTGCCAATGGAACAGGTGTTGGCCCTTTTCTTGGGATGATCTCCAAACCAAAAAGAGGATGTGACATGCAATTGTACCTCGGTCTCCGTACGAAAAAGTCTCTTGAATTATTTCATCCTTACCTTGATGATGTGATCAAGCAGTCTCAACAACTTTCAGTACAATTGGCTTATTCCCGCGAAGCTGAATCAATGTGCTATGTACAGGATCTGATAAATGACGATATAGAGATGATAATTAACCGATTGGCACAAGGAGGTATTATAATGATCTGTGGTTCATTAAAAATGAAAGATGGGGTAATGAAAGTGCTCTCCGATGGTTGTGAAAGATTAAGTGAGCACACAATTGACTTTTTTATCACACAAAAGCAGATCCTGACCGATTGTTATTGAAGCTGCACATTGGTCAATTTTTAGATTGAAAGACTGAGTACCATAATTAAGAGTCAGAATCGGGATATCAAGTTCATCGCCTCCTGTACGAACAGGTCGATAGATGGGGGATGTCGATCAAAAAACAGGTCAGGTTCGATCAGTTCGAGTTCCATGAGGATAAATGAGTTGTTGTGAATCACGCCATCCACGCGTGCATAGAGCAAGTCTTCATCAAATTTTGACAGGATGTCTTTGGCCGTATCAATAATGTGCCATTCAGGGTTACAGATCGACAGGTCTCCTCCAAATTCGGACTGAACCCGGAATTCGTTGCTACACGCAGTTTTTAAGACCGCGTGAGAATATTTCCGATTGATAAAGATGATGGACAACTCTCCACTGGATTGAATCTCGGGCATGAATTTTTGGATGAGAAAGTCTCTCCCAGGAGCCAATCTTTGATATTTATCCCGGATGATTGTCCATTGATCCGTCTCAAACAATTCCGTCAAATAGGCACTGGCCGATATCGCTGGTTTGATGACCGCTTGTTCCCAGCCTTGATCACGGACCCTGGATAGGTGCAGTTGGCCACCTCCCTTGATGAAAAGGGTTGGTACGATGTCGACTCCTTGATTTTCTAGTTCTTCCAAATAAAATTTATGATGATTCTTCCTGAGTATGCGAATAGGGTTGAGGGTAGGAACATTATCGCCTTCAAGGAGATCCAGCCATTGAATGAATGTGTCGGGATGCAAATGATAATCCCAGATAGACCGGATAATCAATGCATGATATTCTTTCCAACGAATAGATGGATCATTCCAAATCACCGGATGTGCATCGATTTGTCGGGAATGGAATAGTGGAATCAGTTGTTGATCCTTATCTGTAAGATTCGGAAGTTTTCTACAGGTGACCAGCCCAATTTTCATGTGATTCCGGATATACAGTGATGAAATAAACGTAGCTACTCACCGTCGTCGCTATCATCTTTGTTTTTGAGCCGTCTCAACACCCTCTTGGCCCTTGAATTATCACGGTCCATATCCAGGGACTTCTGATAATTGACAATTGCTAATTCTTCATCTCCGTCTTCCAGGTATGCCTCACCCAGGCTGTCATAGACATTGCTGGACTCGGGAAAATCCTTCACGTTTTGTTTGAAGACCTCAATGGACTCTTTTACATTTCCTTCCCTGAGTAATCGATATCCAATGCTATTTACTTCTCTTTCGATGTGTTCGAACCGGGGTGACTGTTTGTTTTCCTCAAACCAATCCAGTCCTTCCCGGATGCCTTCCGTATCTATGATGGAAAACATAGTCCATGCTAGCGACCGGATTTTTGGCTGATTCATCTTGTCCTCATCTACCAGGCCATCCAGGAGGTCCAGGGCCAGTTGACCCAGCCAGGGTCCACCATCCGTACTTAGAATTGTGATGCCGACATTGGGATATGCGGAAAAGAGATAGACTGATGAATAACCATCATTGTTTCGGTAATATCCCAGGTATTTATTGTCTTCATTTTGAATTTGAATAAATCCCATCCCATACCTCCAATTAGCGATTCGTGTCGAGTATGCTCTTTCGGTCAAAATCAGCGGTGTAGTCATTCCTCTTTCAAAATAATCCTGGTAAGAGCGTATTTGAATATTTTGCAGAAGTGCCAGGTCCGCAAGTGATGAATATATACCCCTGGCAGGATTTGTGGTCCCTCCTAAAGGAATGTGCGGACCTTCCTGAAATCGGGTCCAATTAAGAAGCTGATCTTCGCTGGGTTGAACGCCTGTACCGGACAAGTCATATTCATGGATGACGTATTCGTTGAGCAATTCTGCAAAGGATTTTCCCGAGACTTTTTCGCATATGTATCCGAGAATCTCATACCCAAAATTTGAGTATTGAAAGGGGTGGTCATCGGGTCCCATCTCCAATTGGTTCAGGTCCTCTATCAATTGCTCAACAGAATATTCCCTCCCGACTTCCGGGACTGTTGGATTGTTCACCCGAAGTTGATCGGTGATTCCGGACCTGTGTCTGATCAGGTTGCTCAGGAGGACATTGTCATAGCCTTCCTTCGCTTCATCGGATAAGACGTCTTCCAAATAAGAACCAATGGAGCGTTCCGTATCCAGTTCTTCTTCTTCGATGAGGTTATTGAGGATGATGCCGGTGAACATTTTGGAAAGATTGGCAACAGGGAAAGCCGTCCGCTCATCAATTTTCGACGAAGTTATCTCCTTTGAGGTTCCAAATGGTTGGAAATACCGGGTTTGCCGGTCTCGATTGATTGCGATGGACAGGAGTACAACATTATTTTCCCGTGTTACACTGTCAATGGTAGACCGCACCCAGCTATCGGCAAGTTTTGTGTCCGGGGCAGAATTATCTTGAGCACATTGTATAAGTAGAACACTAAAAAGTGAGATAATAATAATGCGTTCAATCCTGGTCATACTAATTTCTTTTACATTCCGGTTATTCCTGGAATGACGTTTTTCGTCAAAGTAAAGTTATCAACTAATGCTATGTTTCTTCAATCTTTTAGACACAAGTGTCGCTGGAATCTATTTTCGATTTCGTTTTGAAATACGGCCCCGGGTATTCCGTTATTGTTTTTTGAATAATTGGAATGGTGGCTGGGATGATAGATCTGTCAATGTGATCGCATAAATGAACATGGTGCTCAAAAACCCTCACGGGATCAATATATCTTTTGCCCGACCGCGTCATCCGCATCTCGAGACAAAGAGATCCCAATATTACTTAATGAATGTAGACGCTTCCGAAAGGGATTTCCAGTTTGTCAATTACCCGCATTATCTCACTGCTCTTAATATTTTTAAGAATGCAACTGTTCAAATTCTTCCTGCGGAATACGTAGTCCGGGAAGATACCGGAGAGAGTGATAAAATGGTCATCAGCTGTGTGCGCACATCCTTCAAAAGGGCAAGGTTATGCGGAAAATGTCTTGTTGATGGCTCACGGGGCCGGAATCCTGGTTTCTTTGTATATGTGATTATCGATCCCGAAACAATGAAGGGATACGCCATGATGACCAACAGCGATGACGCCGGTGATTTGTTTTCGGAGATATTAAGGGGTGCCACTCATCTTTTCGACTGACCATTTGCCAGTCTCAAGATGGGAATGAACTGGAATTTTCAAGAGATCAGGATGGTCGGCTTACTATGACTTACGATGGGCAATTTGAATATGTAAAGATCGATTGATCCTAAAGTACTTCCATCAAGCTCCACTCATTTCTTGTGTAACCTCTATCACAATCCTCATACAGGCTTTGTTTTAATTTTATGAATGCAAAGTTGATTCATTCATTTTAAAAATATACAGTTATGATTATCGAACAAATCTATACGGGATGCCTGGCACAGGGCGCCTATTATGTCGAAAGTAATGGGGAAGCTGCTATCATCGATCCATTGAGGGAAGTGCAGCCTTATATCGATATGGCGAATAAGAGAAACGCTACAATCAAATACATCTTTGAGACTCATTTTCATGCCGATTTTGTTTCGGGGCACGTCGACCTGTCCAAAAAGACGGGAGCTCCTATCATTTATGGTCCTACGACAATGGAGACGGGTTTTGACTCAACGATAGGAGAGGATGGACAGGAATTCGAATTGGGAGACATCAAGATCCGATTGATCCATACGCCGGGTCATACGATGGAAAGCAGTTGTTACCTCGTTGTCAATGAGGAAGGTAAGGAGACAGCCTTATTTACAGGGGATACCTTATTTATCGGAGATGTCGGCAGACCGGATCTGGCACAGAAGGTAATTGCGGAATTGACACAAGAGAAGCTAGCCAGTCATTTGTATGATTCATTGCGAAACAAGATAATGCCGTTATCCGATGACATCATCGTTTATCCCGCCCACGGCGCCGGAAGTGCCTGTGGAAAAAATATGAGTAATGAGACGACAGACACCCTGGGTAACCAGAAGCAGACCAACTATGCCTTACAACCGGATATGTCCCGGGAAGATTTTGTAGAAGCAGTTCTTACGGGCCTGACCCCGCCTCCGGGATATTTTCCACAAAATGTATTAATGAATATCAAAGGTTATGATAGTATTGATGATGTCCTGGAAAAAGGAACCAGGGAATTGTCACCAAAGGAATTTGATCTTGTGGCAAATGAAACGGACGCCGTAATCATCGATACTCGTGACCAGGATACATTCAAAACAGGCTTTATTCCTAATTCTATCAATATCTCCTTAGACGGAAGTTTTGCCGCATGGGCCGGGACTTTGATCCCTGATGTCAAACAAGCCATCCTCGTCATTGCCGAAAAAGGAAGGGAAGAAGAAGCGATTACGAGATTGGCAAGAGTGGGTTTTGACAATACCATGGGAATCCTGAAGGGAGGATTCGAGGCCTGGGAGAATGATGACTATGAAATAGATACTGTTGCTTCCATCACTGCCGAAGATCTTTCAAAGCTGTATGAAAAAGGAGATGCTCAGATACTAGATGTGCGAAAAGCAAGTGAATTTGAAAGTGAGCATGTTGTAGACGCCATCAATGCACCTTTGGATTATGTCAATGAAAGCATGGCACTGGTGGATAAGAATAAGACGTGCTACGTGCATTGCCGGTCAGGGTACAGGTCCATGTCCTTCGTTTCGATCCTTCAAGCAAGGGGGTATAGAAATCTCATTGATGTAAGCGGCGGACTGCAAAGTATGAAGGAGAACGAAGCTTTCAAGATCACGGAATATGTGGCCCCTACGACGATGTTGTAAGACGTAAGAGCAGTGATAAATTATGATAGCTTTACTAAACTTTCAAAGTTTAGTAAAGCTTCGATCTTACTCTTCCTTCAATACCCTAACCACAATGTGAGAAGGCCGATCCTTGTCGTGGTAGATTCGATGGGTGGCCTCTATGAAGTCCTCCTCTTCCGCCTCATAAATATTGATGAATTGTTGTGGATTGCGATCGACGAGGGGGAACCAGGAATTCTGGACCTGGATCATGATTTTGTGGCCATTCTCAAACTTATGTGCGGTATCAGGGATCTCAAATGAAACCTCGGTGACGGCCCCGGGAGTAAATGCTTCCGGCTGTTCAAAACTGTTCCGGTATTTTCCACGCAAAACTTCCCCACGGACCAACATTTGATAACCTCCCATAGGTACTTCCTTATCATTGGAAGCGTAGTCTTCCATTTGGTCTGGGAAGACGTCAATCAACTTGACGACATAATCTGCGTCCGTACCTGTCGTGCTGACATATAAGTTTACTGTGATCGGTCCTGCAATGGTAATGTCCTCTGTAAGTACATCCGTCTCGTACACCATGACATCCTGGCGTCGACCGGCAAATCGTTGATCATCAGTGAGATATTCGGTTGTCCTCCAGAAATGCACATCTTCCGTATAAGGAACAGGCTTGTCCGGATCTGCTTCGTATTCATCAAAACTGATTTGTTGAGCAGGTGCGCTCATCGAAAGCGCTCCATCGTCGCCGAGAAAGAGTTTTTGTTCTTCTGCCTGTTCCGGGGGCCATTGATCGAATTCCCTCCATTCATTACTGCCTGTTATGAAGATAGTGGCCTCCGGTATATCGAGATCTCCCTCATTTTTCAGGTAGTAGTTGAAAAAATCCAATTCCAGCTTTTTGTAGAAATCTGCCGTATTGCTGTCAAAGTGAATATTGCCCAATCGCATGGCTTCCAGGCTCGACCACTGACCATGAGACCATGGACCCATGATGAGATAATTATCATTGCCGGTGTTTTGTGCTTCGATAGCGGCATAAGTCTTCAGCGGTCCGTACAGATCCTCCGCATCAAACCAACCACCAACCACGAGAACGGCCGGCTCTATACTTTTCAGATGCGGCATCGGGTCTCGTGCCTTCCAGAAATCATCATAATTGGGATGGTTCATAAGATCGGACCAAAACTGGATGGAATCACCGAAGTATTTCTTTTGTACATTTTTGACAGGTCCAATATCCATATAGAAATCATAGTTGTCCTCACTTCCGAATTGAAAAGGCGATGGCCATTCCCTTGTGGGTTCAGGACGGGGTCTTCCGATCGCAGAGTAGAAAGAAAAGGCATCCATTAAGAAAAATGCACCGTTATGATGCCAGTCATCTCCTATGAACCAATTACCTACAGGAGCCTGGGGAGAGGCAGCTTTCAAAGCGGGATGGGCATCGGGTAGGGCCATTGTTGAGTAAAAACCAGGGTAGGAGATGCCCAGGATACCCACATTGCCATTATTGTTATCCACATTTTTGATCAACCAATCAATCGTATCATAGGTATCACTGTTCTCATCAATTTGCTGTCCGCTTTTATCTGGAATGAAAGGACGGATATCCACAAATGTACCTTCACTCATGAAACGCCCCCGAACGTCCTGGTAGACAATGATATACCCATCTTCGAGAAAGTGGGTCATCTCGAAAAGCCTCCCGGAGAAACGTTCTTTGCTTGGTTCGCTATTGTACGGCGTCCTCCACAAAAGAATAGGGTAGGTCCTTGATTTATCTTTTGGAGCATATATGGACGTGAATAAGCGAACTCCGTCGCGCATTGTGATCATCACTTCGTCCTTTGTAAAATTCTCTTTGAGGTAGGCAAATCCATTTTTAAGAGGTGGAATGGGATTCCTGTCTAAAGTCAGAAAGAGCTCACCCCCCGGATGATAGTAAATGCCGGTGATGGTCTGTGCAGCCGCATCAACTATTCCTTTGAATGATACTTCGGCCGCTTCATACTTCAGGTACATAGTCGATCCGTCATAACTAAAAGAATCCAGTTCGATTCCATATAGATCATTTTCAGGACTGTCGTATGTTGCAAAGAAGACACCATCTTTTTGATCAACATGTAAAACAAAGCGAAGTGGTCTCTCCGGATATTCCCGGATACCATACCAATTACCCAATATACCCTGGGCATCTGCTGTCACAATCATCAGCAAAGTGATGAATACGATGAATAGTTTTTTCATTTGTGTATATTTTTTGTTGGGTTCAATCATAATCTACGATTTATGGCAGACAAGAACAATAGTATCACATTACTCACATTCGATAGTGTAGGAGGGGATAATGCCAAAAGATATCTCACAAAGTATAATTTACAAAATCCGAGTGCTTGAATCAAGTGATCATAACATTCTGAGGTTTCGATTCTCACCGGTTCTTCAATTCGCACAATCGTTGTTGGCGAGATACTTTAAGCTGATTGAGCTAAGTGTTTCTAAAGTTTTCACTGGACTGATGTAATATGAATCTTTCAAAAGATCCATATATTTCTATTTTATTCTGATACCTATCATTTGATCAATCGTGGGAAGAAAAATCAAACAAAAAGATTTAGAGATCAAGAACCTGGGGCCCTGTAAGGTGACCTCTCCGTCACTGGGCTCGACGAGTCAAAATATGCCTCACTTTCATTTTGTTGAAGATTCAGAGCGAGTCCTTTTTGATATGATCTATGATGCAGATCAGAATGGCCTTGGAAAGAATCCGCTGAACATGGAGCGGGCTGGCCCGAGAAAGAAGATTTACTTTGATCCATCGAAGACATCGGCTGCAATCGTGACTTGCGGAGGATTATGTCCGGGTATCAATGTCGTGATCAGAAGTCTTGTATTGGCTTTAAATTACCGGTACGGCGTTAAAAAGATCCTGGGTGTCAGGTATGGGTATGAAGGATTCATCCCGGATTATGGTCATCCCTTTATAGATCTTGATCCTGAGGTCGTAGGCAATATCAATCAGTTTGGAGGGACCATCCTGGGCTCATCAAGGGGGAAGCAAAATGTGGAAGAGATTGTGGATTGCCTGGAAAGGAACAATATCAATATCCTGTTTACCATTGGTGGTGACGGGACTTTAAAAGGTGCCTACGCCATCCACGAAGAAATAGAAAAAAGAGGATTGAAGATTTCTGTTGTGGGAATACCCAAGACCATAGATAATGACATTAATCATATCGAAAAAAGTTTTGGTTTTGAGACTTCAGTTACCATTTCCAGTCCGATTATCCGGGATGCACATAATGAAGCCAAAGGTGCGTATAACGGACTTGCCATCATCAAATTAATGGGTCGCGATTCCGGCTTCATCGCAGCAAATGCCGTTATGGCCATGCCCGAGGTAAATGTCGTCCTCGTTCCCGAGGTAGAATTTGATTTGCATGGCAAGAAAGGGTTGTTGCAATTTGTGAAAGATCGATTGGAGGAAAAGCATCACTGTGTCATTGTCGTTGCTGAAGGAGCCGGACAAAACCTATTTGATTTTGACAAAGACGTCCTTACGGATGCTTCAGGCAATATTCTCCACGAAGACATTGGTGTGCATTTGAAAATCAAGATCAAACAATTTTTGGTTGAAAATAATATCAAAGCCACAATTAAATACATTGATCCGAGCTACATCATACGGAGTGCCCCGGCCAATCCGGTTGACAGCATTTTTTGCAATCAGTTGGCTCTTGCCGCGGTACACGCAGCCATGGCGGGGAAAACGGGGATGGTGGTCGGTCAACGGTCTGATACCATTGTACACTTGCCTATACCGTTGGTAACGGCAGAACGCAAGAAAATTGACGTGGAGGGAGACTTATGGCTGAACGTGTTGGAGTCTACAGGCCAGCCTATATCAATGAAGAATTAAGAGAAACAACCAAGCTTTACTAAACTTTGAAAGTTTAGTAAAGCTGACCCTCGAGCTTTTTTCTCTCGGGAGAAGACAGCCGAGAACGCACATTACTATCCCTTTTGGCAGGAAACAGGGCAATTCTGTAAATTTACTTTAGTTGTGGAAGCTCAAAGAACATACATTTCATGTAAGAAAACCCTGGCCATATTTCTCTTCTCAATATTGTTCTTATTGCAATTTCCGGCTGCTTCTGCTCAACGACCTGCCAGAATAGACTCATTGTTGGAATCGATTACACGTCCATTCGAATCCGATTCTTTAAAAGTAAGTGCACTGCAACGGATCTCGTTTTATTATACCAACGACGTAGAAGGAGATACGGCATTGATCTATCTGGATCAAATTAAGGATATATCTGAATCCGGTAATTATCGATACGGAATGGTCATCTATGAATTCTGGCTTGGTTACTATCATTTTAGACGTGCTCGATATGATGAGGCCATTCACCATATTTTGAGATCTTCGGAGTATGCAAGATCACTGCGAAGACCGAAACAAGAAGCGGAATGTTATTCCCGGGCAGCATTGATCTTTGATATCCGGGGAGAGACGGATTCCGCGAGGCATTACTTGAAAAAAGGAATTACAATATCTTCTCATTTCGATGACCTGAATATTGTTGCCCTGAGTTACAACACCCTGGGAAACCTGGAGATGCGTGCCGGTAATCATGTAGAAGCTCTGCATCATTTCATTGCAGTTGACTCCATTTGCAGAGCCAGTGAGAAGAACATGGCATACCGACAGGGTATAGCATTACATAATATTGCCAATTTGTATCTCGATGTGATCAAGGATAATGACCAGGCATTGGAATACATGTTAAAAGCGAGAGAGGCGTATGAAAGAAAAGCAGATAATGCCGAACAATTGGATGCGAGTGATTATACCTTTGGAAAGATCTATTTGGAATTAGGAGATTTGTCAAAGGCGGATTCATTGCTGCAATCTGCAGTAAACGGGTATCTGAATCGTGGACATATGAGAAAAGTGGCTGAAATCAGCATGACTTATGGTTTAGTCAAGGAACAATTGAATCAGATCGCTGAGGCCGGGCTATTATATGAACAGGCTGAAAAGATTTACCTCGAGAGCAACGACATGGCTGGTTCGGTAAATATTTCTTCCAGGCTGGCCAGGTTTTATTCTGATCTGGGGGATTATGATCAATCCATCTCTTATTACAAGAGGGCATTGGAATACAACATAGGAGATATCCAGAGGAGTGAAATTCTTAGAAAACTAGCCGGTACATATAGAATGGCGGGTTCAGCTACCGTCGCATATGATACCTTGATGTCCTACGTGGAGTTATCTGACTCCGTAAACATTCAAAAGTTAAGCGCAGACCTACAGGAAATGGAGGCGCGATACCAATCGAGTTTGAAGGAAAAGGAAATCGTTGATTTGAAATTGAAACAAAGTCAGCAATCTGCAAGGAATCAGCAATTCATCTATGGAGGAATTGCACTGCTTTCGCTTTTGTCCGGCTTTTCCTTTATGTTCTACTATAGAGCAAAACAAAGAACCCAAACAAATGAAAAATTGAAAGAGCTGGATCATCTTAAATCACGATTGTTCGCCGATATCTCACATGAATTGCGCACTCCAATTTCATTGATCAGGGGGCCGGTCGAAGTCCTGTTGAAAGCAAAGAACATTTCCGGTGATGTAAGAGATCAACTTTCGATGGTCAAAAGAAATGCCGACAGGTTAAATCATCTGGCTTCAAGTGTCAATGATTTGACTCAGCTGGAAGATGGAAAATTAAATCTTTCAATTAGAAATGCAGACTTACTTTCTCATCTGAAATTCCTGGTGGCTTCGTTTGAGTCTACCGCCATATCAAGAGGTCTCCGTCTCATCGCAAATTTGGACCAAAGTTGTGCATCAATCTCATTCTATGATCCTAATTGTATAGAAACCATTGTAACCAATTTATTGAGTAATGCATTCAAATTTACCCGTGAAGGACAAGTCTTGGTCGAGGCTTCAATAAAGAACCAATGGGCTCACATAACAGTATCCGATACAGGTATCGGGATCAGCGAAAAAAATGCAGAAAAAGTCTTCGATCGCTATTTCAAGATTGAAAAAGATGGAAATAATCCAGAGGGAATAGGGATAGGTCTTGCATTATCGCATAGTCTGACCAGACTGCATAAAGGAGAACTTTCTGTAATTTCAAAGGAGAATGAAGGTTCCACTTTCGGATTGAAGTTTCCTGTAGACAAATCATTTTATCAAGGTCTGGAAATTATTGAGGATGAATTTTTTGAGCCTCAAATTGAAAAGCCGTCCCTTGTTCATCCGGAAGGACCAGATCAAACCATGTCCGTAATTGTGGATGAGTCTTCAATCCTCATAGTTGAAGACAACGTCGATATGCGAAAATACCTGGACCGTCTGTTTGACAGTGAATATCGAATTGTGAGTGCACCTGATGGTCAAAAAGGCATAGAAGCAGCCAGGAAGTATATACCGGACATTATCATTTCAGATCTTATGATGCCGGTTATGAATGGGCATGAATTTTTATCAGAGGTTAAACGCGATCATAAAACGAGTCATATTCCTTTTATCATGCTGACCGCCAATCACAACGAGGTGGAAAAATTAAAAGGATTGAAGACCGGTGCCGATGATTTTATTACCAAGCCCTTTTCTCAGGAAGAACTCAGAACAAGGGTTGAAAATCTGATCAGATCGAGAGAAATGATCCGGGAAAAATACCTCGAATCCAGTTTTATAAATCCTGATCTTTTATCTAAGAACGATGCGGATAAGCAATTCTGGAGAAATATCCAATCCGTGTTGAAATCACATCTTGGCAATTCCAATTTCACGATCAATGATTTTGCTCAAGCCATGTATATGAGCAGGATGCAACTCCATCGCAAACTGAAAGCTCTCACTAATTTATCTGCATCAGCCTTCCTTCGCAATCAAAGATTGAAGACGGCAAGGAATCTACTAAGAACAAGCCAATTGTCAGTTTCCGAAATTGCCTATGAGGTGGGTTTCTCAAGCCCCTTCTACTTCTCTACTTGTTTTAAAGAAGTCTATGGAGTCACCCCAAAGGCATTTGCTCAAAGTGAGGTCTAAAACCTGTTTTGTTGCTCAGTTTAAGACAAATATTTATTATTCTTCAGAAGAGAACGACGAGGTATTCATTCTGGACTCAAGGGCATTCAGCCGACTTTCCAGCTCAACAAGCCTGTCGATCTCTCTTTGTTGCTCCTGTATCGCCTTTATCGCAAGGACTGATAATTTGCTGTAGCAAATTGCTTTCATCCCGTTCTTGGTAGTTACGACTTCAGGAAAGAGCTTTTCTACTTCCTGTGCAATCAAGCCAATTTCCATAGTTTGATCTTTGTTATCTCGAAACTGGTAAAATGAAGGTCTCAATTCCAATACATTTTCGAGGACAGATGACATCCCGTAAATATTAGTTTTTAACCGCCGGTCGGAGGTGTTGAAGTAATCCCCACTCGTATCCTGTATCCAGGATCGCTGAGTAGTCAATATACCTGCACCAAACGCAAAATTTAAGTCGTTACTGTTGTCTATATACATTAATACGGCAGAATCATCCGGTGCTTCGATCATTAGGCCAGAGGGGTTGTTGACAAGGCCATCCGGATTGGCATCGGCGGCCGATTGTTGTTTGATCTGTAGATCGATGACTGGATTGGTAAGACCAATACCGACTTTCCCCCCGCCGGAAATGGATAACCTTGGCGAATTGCTTGTACCCAGGTGAACAGCGTTGTTCATTTGATTATAAATGTTCAGAGCGGATGGACCTGTATACAGGATTTCATGAGTCGGAATTTCTCTGGTCAACTGTATGCCTCCGTCAGCCGATAATGCCGTGATTTGGGCATGTGTTGCAGATGCACTGAATATGATGAAGAGCAATGTCAGATAAGAAATAGTAAATAATTGTTTCATAATCATGTATTTAGTTTTTTTGCAAATCAGATTTTGTTTCGAACCTGGCAGAGAGCAGTCCGATCTCAAAGCTCTTTCCTATTAATCCTCCCGTCGTGCGGACACCGAGTTTCTTATTGAGGTTTTTCCTGTGACTATGGACGGTCTCAATGCTTATAAATAGTTCTTGAGCCAACTCCCGTGATGTGTATCCATGTGCCAGCAATTGCAGAACCTCGTATTCTCTTGAGGTAATTGGTTCAATAAAGGATTTCATAGTTGATGAATTATATGACTCCGACGCCACCAGAAGAATGCTTCGGCTTGCTTTGATGCCGGATGGTTCAAAATTCATCCGGAAAGTTGAAGGAAGGCTTCAGATATGTAACAAATACCTTCAGATATGTAACATCAGACCTAAATTGCTGATATTCAATATTTTATGAGTGCGGTTTGCATAAGAATTAATACAGTGATAACGTATTGCCCGTTACTTTAAGCGTCTTCGCATAAGGTTTAATTCCAAGCTTTACCAAACTTTTGAAGTTTAGTAAAGCTGACCCTTCTCTTTTCTCAATCGAGGACGCAAGAGAGAATGTTGTTGTCCGATCACTTACCTTTCATCCTTAATCCCGGACCAGGGGACTGGACTAACATCATCGTGATCCAGAGTGCGCAATTGATTCCGGTCAATGCGCATGATCAACTTGCATTCCGGATCCGGGCAAATGACTCGCGCATCCGTTTCCATCCAGTCCGCAGGGGCATTCTGACGTTGCTTAGCAGGAAGCAAAGGCAACACCGAATTCAGGGCATACACACAATAGTCCTGATCCGGGGGAAGCGATATCTTACCACCCTTCATATAAAACTCATCTCCCACCGACATTGCACAAGTGCAGTTTCCATCAATACTTTCGACGACTACAGTCAGGTCGTATATTTGAAACTGGTCATCTCTTAAATCGGGGCTCTCTTTCATTTGATTAATTTACAACTTATTATCTTCTTTCCGTCCATAACCAAAAAGCACGGCTACGATTGCTGTGAGCAGTAGAGCCCAGGATAAAAAGTTATACAAGCCCACATAAAGAGGTGCTACAGAAGGTATTTGGAATTCTTCGCCGGATGTGGTCATGCCTGCCATCAGTATAACCGGGATGAAATAGGGTAAAACAAAGGGGAATACGCAAACGAAAAGACTCAGCAAATTGGCTCTTCTGACCGGATTGATGCCCAACCTGCCTCCGGAAGATCTCGTGAAGTCCGCTACCATGAGAATGGCAACGATACTGTGAGTTGTGAGAAGAACTGCGACAGACACCACTCCCGAAATCCAGGTTTCTCCCTGCTGTATTGTCTTGCTTCGCTTTTCAGCAAATTCAAGTATTTGATTCATCAAACCGCTTGCTTTGACCGTTCCGACCAGTCCCATCAACAGAATTGTAAAAAAGCTTATTCCGACGGCGCGATTGATACCATCTATCACAAAACTTCGCGCCACAAAATTCTCGAGGTCAAGAGAAATTAGCTGATCATATGGAAGTAAGCCGAAAAGAATGCTAATGACTGTTCCGAATAGAAGGCCTGCCATCAAACCATGTAACAAGTGCTTTTTTAAGAGGAACAGCCAGATGATGAGCACGGGTACAAGGAGCATGGGCAGTCCATTTGGACTTCCGGAATGATCAATTGTCTGTTGAACCGAAGATCCGCTGTTGATCACAGAACTGATCCAGAATGCAATAATTGCCAGGAGAGTAGCGGGCCAAATATATTTGATCCTGCTTTTTACGGTGGCCCCTATATCGGCCTTCTGACTCAGGGCACTCGATATCGTTGTGTCGGATATGGGTGCAATGAAATCTCCGAATGTAGCCCCGGCTAATATCGTACCTGCAAGGGTAGGAGTATGTGCCCCCAGGAGCCCCCCGACGGGATAAAGGATCGGTGCACAGATTAAGATCGTAGCGAAACTTGATCCCGTCGATAATGAAACAATACAACAAATAATAAATGCAGAAAGCACATATCCGGAAGGACCTAACTCAAAACTTGATACAAGCCAGGTCAGAGCCTCAACAAAGCCTGTAATGGTCATCAGAACACCGACAATCGACGCCAGGATCCAGGCTGTGATCATGATCATGACAATCCTGTCAGACATGCCATCGATCACTGCATTGCTGTACGCCGTCCTGTCCTTGCACAACATCAATCCCACACCAAGGGCAAGAATCAATATAGGCCAGAATCCCTTTTCATCAGGAGCCCCGGACAAGGCTATTGCCATTACACCGATAATCAAGACGAGGAAAGGTAGAATGGCACCCATCAGACCTCCGTGGTATTGCAAAAGATCCTGACCTGTTTCCGGATCTGAAGAATTGGCTATTGATTCACTGCTCACTTTAAAGATAATTCTGAATACTGTCTATTGTTCGATTGTTAGCCTTCCTGTTTATTGAGATTGTATTTCATTATGGAGCCATGTTTGCCTTCCTTATCCCGCTCTAATGCATAAAATGGACCTTGGGGACCTCGGGCTTTGTTCGTTACCGAATGGATCAAAGCAATGTCGCTTTCATTTAATTGAAGGGTGCCGATGCGGGATAAATTGGAAAGATGTGCTTTGTTTCTTGCACCGACAATCACTGCGGCAACACAGTCCTTCTGAAGGACGTACCGGATGGCTATTTCTGCAATACCAACCTGATACTTTTTGGAAATTTCATCCAGGTTCCGCAAGGATTCCTGGAATAGATCCCAACCACCAAATTCATCTACGATTAGCTTGTACTTGGTCAGGGATCGATTTTCAAGTGGTGAGGATGGTTCTTCAAGATGAAGGTAACGATTGCTCAAAAATCCTCCTGCCACAGAACCGTATGTCAAAAATGAAAAGTCATGGGCTTTGGCTAATTCCAATTGATTCGCCTCAATGCGACGATCGAGTATGGAATATTGTACCTGGTGGGCAATGATGTCGATTTCATTATCGACAAATTCCCGGATTCGGTGTGCGTCGAAATTGGTAAGTCCGATATATCTGATTTTTCCTTTTTGCTGAAGCTGTTTGAGATCCAAGGCGGTTTCAATATATCCCGGTATAGAATAGTCCCACCAGGCAAATTGTACAAGGTCCAAACGTTCAACTCCAAGACGCTTTAACGAGCGATCAATGATTGCCTCGGTGTCTCGTGAACTAAGCGTTGCCAGGGCATCATAATCCGGGACATATTTAGTGTGGACCTGGACTGGAGGGAGATTGCCATTTGAAAAAGAAGATTTGTAACGGGACAGAAATTGTCCGATCAATTCTTCTACTCCTGTATATATGTCGGCGCAATCAAATGTTGTGATACCAGCTTCTACAAAGGCTCGCATATCTTCAATGGCCCTGTCGGGATCAATTGTACCGTGACCTCCGGCAAGATGCCATGCTCCTTTGATTATTTTTGAAATAGTATAACCCGGTCTTAATTCAAATCGTCTCACCATAAAACTGTTATTTGTCTTTCTTCTTCCGCAGACTGCAACAATATCCTATTTTAGAATGAAATGGACAGCGAAGTATGAAAACTTCTCTCAAAGTATTGAGTGTTTCTTCGGTCTGTACCTATGGTCAATGGATTGATATATGAGACTTGACCCTACCATCTTACCCCGGGGTCAATTCCGCGATATCCGGTGATGACAAAGAGATTTTGAGCATCAAAATTCACCTGCATATTCAAGATACGGAATAATGCTTTGACAGGAATTTTACAACCGATGTGCGTGTATGACCTATAGTATTGCGATAGCAAGGATTTTTAGACATTAGCGACTATCGTTATATATAATTTTCTTTTTGGCTTTTTTCTTTTGTTAGTTAAACAAGAATTTGTGGAAAACAAAATAGCAGAGGTGAACTAAGTGTATGACTAAGGTATAGATCCTTATTTTTTGAATTAGTCCTCTGTTATTATTTGATCCGAAGAAACTCCGGTACCCTTCGGCGGGATAAGACGTCAACATATCTTAACACATTGGATAATCTGAGCCCGGATTGAAATGAAATAAAGTCTTCCTGTTGATCTTTTAGCGGAACTTATATGACACCTTTCCCGCCTTTGATGCCACAATAAGAAGATTGGGCAGCGGTTTTCAGGACGCGTATGTGCCTAATGTTCTCCGGCCGAAGCAATGAAGCAGGGTAACCCGGCATACCATTGACTACAATTAGTGGATCCATATCTCTTTGCAAGGTGTTGATACATCTAATTCTAATGAAGAGCGGATCTTCCGGACTTCCACTCGACCGGGAGACAGAGATTCCGGGACTTTTGAGATAAAGACGTTCGAAAGCGCAATCATCCGTAAGTCTTTTTGCATCCTTTATTTGTAATAGTGAATCAGTCGAAATGTCTCTTTGAGATATGAGGGCCGCGTGACAATACATCATCAAAGCTGTGAAAATCAGTTTTCGAATGATCATGATATTAAAGTAATGTCCAATCCTGTACTTAATATGCCAGAAACTTATGACGTCCTTTCATTCTAGTCCATCGACTTGCTAATTATCCTTTTGATCGTTCAAATATTTGATAAAAATCATCAATGGCAATCGGGCCACTCTTAAGAATCGTATCCATAAATTCCTTTAGCTGGAATCTATCTCCCAATCTCTCTTTTTCATTTTTATAAAGTTCTCTGAATTGCACTCCACCGAAAAAGTAAGAGGTCATTTGCATGGGTGATCGCATCAATCGTCCCCACAAACTCTTGGCAAATTGCGGAGCAAGCAATGATTGCTCAATGGAAAATTGGTATACATCTTCTTCGTTCCATTCCTGACAATGAGCCATTACGGAAGTATACGCACGATTGGCATTTTCCAGTCTTTTGCGCAAGTGTGCCAGGTAGGTCAATGGACGTTCTGATTCCCAACCTTCATCGAGTGCCACCATTTCACAAAATGTGGCCCATCCCTCGGAATAGGGACCATATGGAAATAAGAGTCGCACCGCATGTGGATTTTTGCGGGCAATCAGGTTTTGCATGTAATGACCCGGGATTAATTCATGGATGACGATCATGCGGTTGAACGGTTTGTTAAACGATGACCAAAAATCAATTTGTTCCTGTGTATCCAGCGTATCGGGAATAGATGGCAGATACAAAGTGGTCCAGGGATTGGGAGTAAAAGGTGGCGCTACGTCCACCCAACCAATTCGTGCTGCAGATCCCGCACTTTCAGGGGCCGGACGAATGCTTAGATAATTTTCTTCAGGAATAGTCATGATATCCCGCTCTTTTAAGAATGCCAGGGATGCATCGGCCAGGTTTTCCCAAAAGGCCAGGTATTCAGTACCATTCCCGGGCGCGTCTTTTTCCATATCCGCAAAAGCGAGATCAATGATTTCCCCGTCGTTTACCGGAAGGGATTGATCCGGATATCGCTGCAAGACATAGGATTCAGACTTCTTTGTAATCAGAGAT
The DNA here is from genome assembly GCA_028282725.1 of Saprospiraceae bacterium. Lineage (GTDB taxonomy): Bacteria > Bacteroidota > Bacteroidia > Chitinophagales > Saprospiraceae > JAJRXG01. Next base: position 53,422 of record JANQHF010000126.1, on the reverse strand, counting down.
TTTACCGATTTAATCTCGGCCAGGGCCATTTCGGCCAATTGATCAGGAGTGAGTTCAAATCCAATATATTGTTTGAGAGCAGATGCATATTCTTTCTGTCCTAAAATTCGGCTTTCATCTGTTCCGTAAGGCAAAATTTGATCCGTCACAAATACGACAAGGTCATCAATAGCATCCATCAAACGGATCTTCTTTAGCTGGAAGTCGAAGCACGTGATTTCAATCAATGATGATTGCTCGTAATTTGAAATTTCTGAGATTACATATTCGCGGAATCTTTTCAGTTGTGCAATTCCGCGATGTAATTCCTGGGTACTTCCTCTCTTTAAGTTCTCTTTTGAGTTTTGAATCAATTGAATGATCAAATCAAACCTCGAACAAATGATCTCATTTTTTTCCGAAGCATTTAGAAAGCGAGCATTCAAAACGTTGGATAGGGAATTCGCTAAAACAGAGGAGTATAGAGTCAGGGAGCTTTTAAATTTTTCTTTTTCTTTCCACTGCACCAGTTCTGAATGAATCTGTGATCTCAACAAGCGTTCATTGATCTCTTTAGACAGAGGTTTTTCACCGGTTTCTTTGGATAGAGACGATAAAACACTTTCATTGAATGCGATCCAATTCCGAATTGAGGCGGTAGAATAGTCTTCCATATCATAAATCGATGCATGGAAACCTCTCCGGTACGCTTTTGATGGATAGAATTTTTTCCATTCGTCAACATATATTGCCGATAAAGGTCTTTTTAAATTTTGATGAGAAAAGCAAAAACCCAAAGAAACCAACACGTGCAGTACGAACAAAAACATTATAACAGATCATTAGATGATTTCCATCAACCTTTTTACATATTTACATCGTTGATGATCTAAAAAATTGTGCCTCTAAAATTACCAATATCTATACTAGTAATCGTTTCCTGCATATCAATTAATGTGATTTGATCCTTTAGTATTCCTGGCTTTTGCCAAACTTCCAATATTTGTATTAAGCATGCATCCATTCCATTCACAATTACCTGTTTGATCCGGGAGATGCCACAGCAGGTCTTTTGAGTTTTGGAGGACGGAGGGTCTGGAATAAGATGTCATTAGATTTTGGTGGAATCATTCCGGTTGGTGAGGACATTGACACTCTGGTTCTGGTTCCCTGGTTAGGAATTGTGATTCCGTTTGGTCGCAAGGAAAATGATATCAATTGACTTCTTTTGCTTTTTATCCTGACTATACCTGCTGAGCATGTAACGCTCAGCTCCAAATGAATCCGGAATCCGGCCTTCTTTTCGCAATGCCAGAGAAGCTAACATTTTTCCCGTGGCAGGAGCGTGCTTAAACCCACTTCCGGAAAATCCGCAACCGGCAATGACGGTTTTCGAAATTCGATCGATGATGGGTAAGCCATCAGGAGTCCTGGTGTACATGCAAGTCTCCCGGATTGAAGGATGGTCTGATGTGAGATAGGGTAACCTCACTTGCACATATTCCCTGACTTCATCGATGTACTTTTCAACAGAACTCATATCACGTTTGTCCGGATCTGTTTCCGGTCCTCCGTGATATAAAATCTTAACATGACCGGGATATTCACAGGACGGCAAGCCATAAATATTTGTCAATCGGGCATTGAATATGATCGGAAATCCATTTGATAGACGGTACCTTCCATGTGGGTCGTGCCAATAAGTTACTGGGATAAGCATACAACAGAGAATGGGCGCTAATTTTGGGAGCAGTTTTGAAGTCCACGGTCCGGCACAAATGATGATTTGATCAAATAAATGAAAAGAGCGTTTACCTTTTAGATTCTCCATGGATAATTTCACTATTCCATCCGCTACTCTTTTCTAATTGCATCCATCTTTTCAGTGAATAATCGAGACGGCCCATTTCCAGTTCTCCGAGGAATCTAAAGGCGCGTGACTGACCGTGAGAACCTCCCCGGGTATGTGGCAATGGAAATTGTTCAATAAGAATAGTATCGATACCTTCCTCCTGTAAATGCAGGGCTGCCCATGAGCCAATAATATCTCCCCCAATGACTGCGACTTTTGATTTGTGACTCATGATAGTGGACACTTGCGATTGCACAAATTTGGACAATTCATGGTATACCCCGTGACTTCAAGCTACTGTAATTTGACGGGATTATTATTCAGGTAATCAGGAAGTGCCTTACATTTGATTTTGAAATATAGACGCAACCATTTCCGTTACTTGCTTGTATAATCAATGTACATTCAAACTTGAATCGTTGAAAACTAAGATTTACCAATTATGGACATAAAATATTCCTTGTATTTACTCATCTTCTCATTGCTTTTTTTGGGATACTCCTGTTCGAACACAGAGGATGAACCGCCACGGTCGAATAATACGGGAATCATCTCTCCCGGGGATGACGGTGAAACGGCCCCCACATTTTCATTGCAGACGACATCGGGTACAACAATAGAATCTTCCCAGTTTGCGGGTAAGAATTTAGTCATATTCTTTTTCGGGTACAATTGTTCACCGTGCAAGGCGGTAGGACCTGATGTGGAGTCCAGGTTGCACCAGGCATTCAAAGATGATAGCAAATTTGCCATCATCGGAGCGGATCAATGGGAGGGCAATGATGCAGGTGTAGACAATTTTCAGGAAACCACCGGAATTACATTTCCTTTGGGAAGAAAAGGAGCCCAAATGGCCAAAGATTTTGGTACGACTTATGACCGCATAGTAGTTGTCAATGCAGAAGGAAAGATTGTGTACAGGGGCAACAGTATTGTCGCCAATAATTTGGATGAGGTCGTAGATCTCGTTGATTCCCTTTTAAATTAGAAGAAAATACAACATGAAAATTTTACGATCACTGGTGCTCACGGTACCAGTGTTTTTTTTGTATGCTGCTCAAGCCCAGGTCATTGATGATTTTGAATTGGAGAATGTCGACAATGAGTGGGTCAGTCTTGAAGAATTAAAGGGTGAACAATTGACCATTATCGATTTTTGGGCGACCTGGTGCAAGCCCTGCACCAAGGCTATGCCCAAACTCAATGAGATTTACAAGGAGTTTAAAGATGACGGATTATCCATGATCGGCATTAGTTGTGATGGTCCGCGCAGTATTGCCAAAGTACCTGCCGTAGTCAATACCCTGGGAATCGAGTATCATATATTGAAGGATATCGATTGCGAGGTCATGAATACATATCAATTCCAGGCATTCCCAACATTGATTATGCTCGATTCTGAGAATGAAGTGATTTATGTCCATGAGGGATTCAGTACAGGTGATGACAGAGAGTTCAAGCAGGTGATCGAACAAAGATTAAAATGAAGATTGATCGAATTATTCTCATCACAATCTTCATCTCTTCTTCCGCTTTTCTACTACCAGGCCAAGTAAGTATTGTCAATCTTCTAGAGACTCAAATTGGCAAATTGCCTAATGAGACAGCAGATATATTTCCCTCTTTTTACGATCGAACGGAAATTGATTACAGGAAAAAAGGATTTAGTGTCAACGCTACCATTGAACAATACCATACCACTTTTGATGGAAGAGGATATTTGGATTTATCTCAATTGGCTGTAGGTTATAAAAAGAAAAAATGGGAATTCAAATTGGGCAACTTCTATGAGACCCTGGGGCGAGGTTTGCTTTTGAGATCTTTTGAAATACCTGGCGCACTACTGGAAGATATTGGCTTCAGATCTCGCAATTATTTCCATAGGGATGTTCTGGGGGCTTCAGCCAAATACCGGTCAAAAAAGGTCTCAGTTCAAGTCTTGCGGGCCGATGTACTCAATAATGTCTTACCTCCCACCTTTGACCGGCCGGAAAGAAGAACAGATTTGATCACGGCTGTACAGGCCAAATTGAAATTTCTGAAGAGTCACGAAGTTGGATTGACCTTTCTTTCTTTAGAGCAATCCGGAAGGGGAGATCAAAATTTCGTGAGTGGTTCTTTGAGAGGCTCCTTTTTCTCCGGATTGGACTACTATGGTGAATATGCAGGTAATGTTGACAGTGATAATTTTGCAATTTATTCCGGTCTTACCGGGTACAAGGGGTCATTCAGTTTTTCACTGGAATACAAGAAATACAGCGATTTTGTTTTGGGTGCAGGTATTAATGAGCCCCCGGCCGGTGTGAAACAACAGACCTATCGGGTACTGAATCGAAGCATTCACGTGTCTAATCCTCTGAATGAAGAAGGGTATCAGATCGATCTCTTTTATAATTTCAAAAATGGAACGATCATCAATATGAATCACTCACTTGCAAAAAATACTTTTGGAGGTAATTCGACAACATTCCGTCAATTCTTTTTTGAACTGCAATCTTCTATTGGTGAAAATATTGAATACAAAGGTTTTTTGGATTATAGTCAGGACCCCTTCAAAGGAGAGAGTAATCGATTTTCGGTCGGGCTGTATTCTGATATTGGCATCAATGAAAATTTGAGGATCCTGCCGGAATTTGAATACCAGAGTTTTGAGAGGAGTCAAAATGGTGTTTACAATTTCAATGCATTATTGGGTATCAATATTCGATCGAGATTCTTCTATTCTATTTTAGGTGAAATAACGAATGATCCATTTATCATTAATGAGGGAAAGGGTACGAGAATATACCTCGGCAATACAGTCAGATATAGTCCTACTTACAGACATACCTTTCAGTTGTTTTTTGGAGAGCGCAGGGGAGGGCCACAATGCAGTGCAGGAGTCTGTTACGAGATCCTGGATTTTAAGGGGTTTGAAGTACGTTGGATTGGAAAGTTTCGGGTGCGTTGATCAGATTAGTCGTAAATCAAAATCAATAAGACAAGATGGATAGCGAATTCAAGTCTTCTGAACACAGGAATGGATAATATCTTTAAATAAGTTTTTAGATTCACCCTTAAATTTATACATGCAAGCGAGACCTGTTAGCATACGAATGATTCGTACTGCTGCATTCTTAGCGGGTATTATCCTATTTATTCCAACTGCGCCAATTGCAGAATTTTACGTTTACCAGAGACTGGTAATTCCTGGTGAAATCAATCAAACAGTCCAGAATATTGGGGCAAACCGGGGGCTTTTTATTGGTGGTATTTATTGTTTCCTTTTTACCTATATAGTCGATATTTTGTTGGCATGGGCCCTGTATGTTCTGCTCCTTCCATCACATAAATTGACTTCAATGCTCGTTGCATGGATCAGATTGATATACGCAGCTTTGGCAATGTCCACCGTTGCTCTTCTCTTTCAGGTTGTTCGACTGATTGATACAGGTTTTCAAGTTACAGATGAGTCTAGTTTATTTTATGAGCAGATCGATAGCACTCTTCAACTATATAAGGATACATCTATGATGTCTTTTACTGTATTCGCTATCTACCTGGTTGCCCTGGGAGTATTAGTGTATCGGGCCAGGTATATTCCTAAATTTTTAGGAGTTCTGCTTGTAATAGCAGGTGTGGGCTACTTTCTGACCAGTCTTCAACCGTTTCTATATCCTGATGTGGATCTGGATTTTCTGATGTACACATATTTTGGAGAATTAATATTCACAATTTGGTTGTTGTTCAGAGGCACTGGATTAACGGACGAGAAGATTTATGGGGGAGCCTGAGAATTCTCATCAGAACTTCAACTAGGATTATCTCCAAAATATGGCCTAAATTGAGAAGCCATGAAGTGGGTGACCGTCCTCTTATTGATATTGAATGCGAAAGCAGGTAGCTGCCAGTCTTACTTTTACAATACCCAACATTTCGGCCTCCAATCTACTCTCCTGGGTGGGGCGGTTACGGCAGGAAGTTCTGACCTAAGTATGGTTTACTATAATCCTGCAGCTTTGAGGTATTCGAAGGACAGGGGTTTTGATGTAGCCATTTTCATGCCTTCTTACAATGTGAGCAACTACGGGGATGTTTTCAATAGTGGGGAAGAATTAAGATCAAGTGAGTTATCCCTGAATCCGAGTTTGATCACTTACAAAACATCCATAAAGAATTTTAACATCGTCTTCGGCATTTTGCAAAAAGATGTATGGGATACGGAAGTCTCATATAACCAAATCAAAAACAGCGAGCTCTTCGATAAGAATGAATCTTTTACATACAGTTATAAAGGAGATGAAAAGTGGTTTGGGTTCGGTTCCCATTTTTCACTTTCTGAAACAGTTTCCGTAGGATTCAGCCAGTTCTGGAGAGTTCAAAGTACAGATTATAACTACCATGTTTCTTCAGAGGTTGTGACCAATAGGGGCATTCAAGCCAATTTTTTTAACCAGATTCTTGACCTGGATTACCGGTCTCTTTTTGCAATGGTCACCAAGGTGGGGCTTGCGGTGGATCGTCCGGAGGATCGGATCGGGGTTGTCATCACTACTCCTTATTACCAGCCCGCAAGACTTTCGGGAAGTTTTGAGCGAACTACTTCTATATTTGATGCGGACAGCTATACCCTGGATAATATCGTTGATTTTGACTTGCAACCTAATTTGAAAAGCGGCTGGCAATTAGATTTGGGATATGCCAGGATGTTTTCAGATAGTTCGGAAATCTGGATTAACGGATCCATACATACCGGTGTAGCCAGACATGATGTACTTACTATTGAACGCACCCAGGGAGATCCGCTTGCATTCAGCCGCGGACTCGGGGCAGTAACCAATATTTCTGTGGGCCATTCTCGATTCATTACACCAAAAATTCAGTTCATGGGCAGCCTGCGAACCAATATTAGTGCCTTTCGTGAATCGCCGACTAATGATGAATCAGAACAATTAGTGATCCTGGAGCAGGACAGGATCAACCTGGCTCTGGGGTTTAAAGTTCAGCACAAGAGTTCGGCATTTGTATTGGGTTTGGACTGGGGTTTTTCATTGCAAAACAAGGTGGGTCAATTCGAGCGATTTCCAAATATTGAAAGGTTCGACACAAATCCTGCTTCATACCATCACCGGTCCATAACCCTATTGCTCACTTATGAGTTTTTTATCAATCGGGTGGGGGATTATATCGGATCTTGAGAAGGGGAGGAAAAAGGTTTACTAAACTTCCGAAGTTTAGTAAACCTATCTTTGTTTCAAAAGTCATTTTTGAGAGAAAATGCCTTTCGAAGCACGAAGACTATGCACCAGAGGATGGATTTTGTAAAACTTGTCGAAGAAGGTTCAATGATCATTAGCGAGTTATGTCGTCGCTTTAGTATAGGTAGAAGAAGTGGATGAAAAGATATCTGATCCGGAATCTCTGCGCATCAGTTCTTAAATTGTAATTTGTCAGCTCACATTAATGAAACAGTTATGACAAGAATTCAGTCACTCGTCCTTTCTATCATCATCCTGGCCGCCGCAGTCACTGATAGCAGAAGCCAGGACATAAATGATCTGTCTGTTCAGATCGATGCACTTTTCGCAGAATGGGATAACGAATCCACGCCAGGTGCAGCACTGGGCATTGTGCAGGATGGCCAGCTCGTGTATAAAAAAGGATATGGTATGTCCAATCTCGATCATGGCATTCCCATTGAACCCAACAGTGTTTTCGACATTGCTTCTGTGTCCAAACAATTTGGGGCATTTGCGATTGCGATGTTGGTTGATCAGGGGGTCATTTCTCTTGATGATGATATAAGAAAGCATATTCCGGAGGTTCCGGACTTTGGTCATACGATTACACTCAGAAACCTGGTCCATCATACCAGTGGAATTCGCGATTGGCCTGTGACTTTGGCAATAGGTGGATGGCAATTTGATGAGGTGATATCTATGGACCAGATTCTCAGGATGGTGGAAACCCAGGAAGATCTCAATTTCAGACCCGGGGATGAATACACTTATTCCAACACGGGGTATAACTTGCTGGCAATGACCGTGGAACGGGTTACCGGACAGACCTTTCGGGAATGGACAGATGAGCATATTTTTCAACCATTGGGAATGAACGACACGCATTTTCATGATGATCACCAGGAAGTGGTACCACGAAGAGTTCAGGGCTATTTTCAGGATGGAGATACATATAAAATGATGGCCAATAGCCTGATGGCCTTAGGATCCAGTTCTTTATACACTACGGTAGAGGACCTTGCAAAGTGGTCTGCTAATTTTGAAACCGGCAGTGTCGGTGGATCGGATGTCATGGAAATGGTCCATGAGCGAGGCGTGCTGAACAACGGAGATACTATTGCGTATGCTTTCGGACACACTATCGGCGATTATAAGGGTTTTCAGCGGATCTCACATAGCGGAGGATGGGCAGGTTTCAGGACATTTCTGGTTCGTTTTCCTGCTGAAAACCTGGCTATTATCGTATTGAGCAATAATGGCTCTTTGAATCCCGGTCAGAAGGCATTTGAGATTGCAGAGACCATTCTGTCCATTGAAGAGGAAGAGGAATCCGAAAAAGAGGAAGACTCAACTCTATATGTTGAGGCTGAAATTGATCCGGAAGTACTCGATGACTATGAAGGAGATTTTGAAATGATGCCTGGATTTGTTCTTTCATTTAGAAGGGATGATGAGAAATTCTTTACCCAGGCTACGGGTCAACCGGAATTTGAAATGACACCGAGTTCGGATTCTTCATTTTTTATTGAACAATTTGCTGCTACGGTGATTTTTCATCGTGATAAAGATGGAAGTGTCAATCGATTGACGTTGCTCCAGAATGGTGAGCGGGGAGCGACGCGTGTCGAGTCATTTAAAGCGTCACTCGTAGATCTTGAAGAAGTTGAGGGGCTTTATTACAGTCCTGAATTAAAGACATTCTATGAAATTGAGTTAGAGGAAGGAGCCTTGACCGGCAGACATCAACGTCTTGGAGTTTCAAGCCTGAAATTGGAAAATCGAAATCTGCTTTCCTCAAATTTTATCAACCCGATCAGGATTGTGAGAGATGATCTTGGCCGGATCACACGTTTGGAACTTGGGCAGGGCAGAGTGCGCAATGTAAGATTGGAGCGCATAGAGCCCTGGGAGTTTGAAAAATATTGAATGGCAAATGGATTCTTCCATGAAAGTTCAATCTTCACTTCATTCGAAATCAAATTTAAATCTAGGCTCTGGAAATTCCTGATCATATTTATTTGTTTCACTGGCATATTGTATTCCCGGGAAAAACCGGATGTGACTATTGATGCGGACACGGGAAATGAAGTAGACGATCCGTATACCCTGGTCAGGGCACTTCTCGAGCCCAACTGGAATATTATTGCCTTTGAATACGGCTCTTAGGCAGACGAGTCACTGGACAGAACCAAGGTCGGTGGAAAGTAGTCATCGCTTAAACCAGGTCATTCTCGGGCTCCCGGAGATGAATATTAAAACACCCCGCAGTGCAACTGCCCGTATGTATGACTGGGGTGATCAGGCACAACATTCTGCTGCTGCCTATGAGATCGTTCAACAGGCTCGACTCAGGAATGAAAATGAGCCACACTATGTAATCGCCTTAGGGGCTATGACCAATGTTGCCTCTGCTGTTGCCATTGCTCCGGATATTGCCAAAAAGATTAAACTATACCGGTTGGGCACGACCTATAATTTTGAAGAAGGGATCATGAGAAAGAATGACTTTAATTGTGCTATGGATATCCGGACCCTTGATTTTTGACTTTTCTCAAAAGTAGAGATGAATATCATTCCGGTGAACATGGCAGCAAAGACGGAAGTCGATTATAGCGAGATACATGACCGGCTTAAAAGAGATCATCCCTTAAGCATTTTTTACTGGAAAGATGGAAAAACCACCTGGATTCATCACTACCTGAGTGCCCGCATATGGAGTTGGAATCCGAGGATGTCCAACTGAACGATTTCCGTACCTTCAAACCCCTGAATAGTATTGCTGTTCGCACCCTTGACAGTGGCATAAATGGAAAATGGCAGTGTGAACTTTTGCAATTCAGCTATTGATTCACTTCGAGGATCTGCCTGAACTTCGGGCTCTCGCCCTTTACCTGTGGTTATGTGAAAACAGCGTTTTTTGATCAATTATTTTCTAATTTCACAATTGATTCATTTTATCGAAAGTCTCCGGTTTATTGAATAATTTATTAGAGAATAAACGTATTTTGAAATTGCAAATTCATTATTTATATTTTGAGATTATCTTTCTAAATATAGTTTAAGAGTGCATTCCATTTTGATAGATACAATAATTATCTTTAAGCAAACCAACTTTTACACTCATGGATTCTACGAAACTTTTGTTCGGCACTCTTGCCGGCACCGTGACCAGTTTTATCGCTGGATTTCTAATTTTCGGATTAGCCCTTAAGAATTATTCAATGCAAACGAGCTCCGCAGTTGAAACACCTCAATTTGTCTGGCTTGTTTTAGGGCATATCATTTTTTCACTCTTGTTCACATACATCTGTCTGCAATGGGCAGGGATCAGTACTGCTGCCACCGGAGCAAAAGCTGCCGCTACAATCGGCTTCTTGTTCTCACTGGGAATGAATTGTTACCTGTATGGCGGTTATGAATTTTACACCTCGGGGGGTGTAGTTCCAATTTTTGTAGGGGCAATCGCCGGTGCAATTGTTTGGGCAGCTGGTGGAGCCGGAGTCGGCTGGGCACTCGGACGAGGCTCAGGTGGGAATTAGAACAATATCCATAACAAAAATCGATTCGGGCAAAAGAATTCTTTCTTTTGCCCTTTTTTTGGACAAATGGCATAGCTTCTAACTTCCCATCTTTTCATCACATTGAACCACGTTGTCTTGTTATCATCGGAGATATAAATCTGCACCGCTACCGTATGATCATCAGGAAATGTCCAGACGTGTTTTTTGAAAACTTGTTTTTCCGCTCCTTCACTTGATTCTATCAGTTCGATCTGATCATCTGTCTTACTTCCATAATAAAGTCCTACAGATGAATTCGGTAGATTATTCAACCGTGTATCTTCAAATACATTGGGATAGGTATTCCAGGTTTTCAAAGGGAAGGATTTATAGTCTTTTCCCCCTGTCTGTATTCAAGCAAGTTCATCACCGCACAACCGTCCAATACTTTCCGGCCCTTCAGGTTTGCATCAGGTTCGCTCCATTCGTCTTCGTCAGAAAGAAAACGAATGGTTCCCTGCCAATTGCCGATCAATCGTTCAAACTCGCGGAAATTGGTCAATGTACATCATGTACCGGATTCACAGGTGTGTGCTTGTCTTCCGGATTCAGGCCGGTCAGCGAGATCTGCAGACCTGATAAATTCCATGATCCGGTTATGGGTCCACGTCTTTCCGCCGTCTGTGGAATAGCCATCATCCCACCTGAACCGATCATTGGATACATCACTAAAAGTATACCTGCTGAGCACATCCTGGCCTTCCACGTCCTTACGAGTCGAGAAAAATTCTCCTCGCCCGTGTCTAAAACCTCATTCCAGGATAGATGTTCCTGAGGTATTGTTTCAAGGCCAATTCAGATATAGGATCCATTTCTCCTTTTCCTGATCATAATGCCTCAAACTGTACCCTTTCATGGATCGAGAATTCCAAAACTCCGGAATAGCCTTTCCATCCAGGATTCGGTATATTTTTGCTTTCGATTGAATTTGATCTTTTCAAGTCAGATCTTCCTGGATCATTCGCAGATTGACATCCCACGCTCCAATCCAGAAGTCAAATTGTCGCGCTTCAGAAAAATTTCATTGGGTGGTCACTTCAGTCGGAATCTGACCAATGATGGCAGTATATGCAAATAGGAATACCAGATGCAAGCAAAGGCTACGGGGAAGATTGCGTGTTCGTACAATGTTCATAAACGTCAAAAATGAAACTAAAAAAGGATTTGAGCTAACTACAAAATGTGTCGTAATCCTGTTTTGTCCACAATATCACGTGTCGGTACCCAGTATGCTCCTGAAGTCAATCGTTGAGATAAGCTTCAAGAACGCGACCCCAATTCTTGTATAAAGTCTGGTATTCATACTGGCAGCGAGTACTTTCTTCTACAGGCATGCCAATCTGATTGAGCAGGTCGGAGTGTTCCCTGGGATTGCTTCCGTATATCAGACAAAAAATTGAATACATCCTTTGTTCGTCAAGAGAATGAGAGTCCCAGAATTCAGCTTCCGTAATTTCAGTGCCTGCCTTCAAATTAGCCTGGGCTCCCATGATATCAGCTGCGGATAGTGCTATTTCATCGAGATCCCAAATGCTGGCAAGGACTGCGGCAAATCCATCCACGGCATCCTCTTCTTTCCCCAGAACTGGTAAATCGAGCACATGAACAAGAGCATGTCCCACCTCATGATACAATACAAACTCTCCGTATTTAAGATCATAGCAGCTGCTTGATCCGGTTGCAAATTCAATTCAGAAGCACCTAAAACAAGATCTGAAGTCAACATGAATTCATATGGCATATTGATCGTGCCGTCGCCATTGTATTGCGGGCCCGGAATACCGGATCCAAAAGTGATCAGAACGGGATGAGGTAAGGCAAAGAAGTCATTCAAATCAGCGATAGCGTCATCTACGATTTTACTATCCTCTAACAATTGGGCATAAAACAACGTTTCTTCAGACGGTTCGAGGTATTGCAAATAGAAAGATTGATTTTGTTCGGGGCTATCCTGGCAATATGACGGTTTAACTCCTAAACATAAAATGATCAGCAGACAAAGCAATTTTGACATCTTGAGGCACATTTTTGGATTAAATGTAAGTATTCGGGCAGACATCTAAATAGGTAGGAACATGGGATAAAGTGACTTCATAAAAATTCTAGCAAAGCCCCAACATGAAGTGGATAAGATTAAGGTTAAGTTTAAGATTAAGTGACCTTAAGATGAAGTTGCGATTGCAATTGACGTTGAGATTATCCAAGAAGTGGGTGTGGATTTGGGTGTGAACAGGCTAAAGCCTATTGTCCAGGGAGAGGGATCATCACTCAACTTTCAGTTGGGTGATGAATTGAGAGCGGCCTGAAGACGAAACGAGTAATTTGTGGATCGAGTTTGAGCCTGAGATTGCCATTGCAATTGCTATTGAGCTTGCAATTGAAGTTGCCTTAGCAAATGAGCTTGTTTAGACTGTCAGCACTCCTAACTCAAATCCTCGTCTGATCAATCCGGCCGTATTGCGAACCGCCCATTTCTGCATCATATTTTTTCGGTGAGAGATAGCAGTGTGATGAGAGATGAACAGTTGTGTCGCAATTTCATTGATCGTGTATTCCCGGGCAATCAGGAATAATACTTCAGCTTCCCGATCCGATATGTTCTTTTCGACTATATGTGGTTCCATTCCAGAATGATTTATGATATTTATGCTTTTATGTCATAAAGGTCGGGGTGATGTACTGTACGCTCATTTGGTTTCGGACTCCAGTGATTCGATACGTTTCTCCAGTTCAGTCAGCAGCTCATCCTGCTTATTCAATTGTTCCTTCAATTCGTTGATTTCTTTGCTCTTCATAACTAAAGAATGAATCAAATCATCTCGTTCATTGCCCAAGTCCGCCACCTCTTGTAACCCTTTTATAAGAATTGGTATTAAACCCGTATAATTCAATATAAGATAGGGCTGGTCAGAGAAATCCTCGTGAGGTGTCTGGTTCAGCGTGACCAGGTGAGGATAGATTTTTTGAACATCCTGGGCGATCAAACCTGCATGAAACTTCGAACCTTCATTTCTATAGTTGTATGATTGAGATTGCAATTTCATCAGATCAGGTAATACCGCATCTAATGAACGAAGGTTGGTTTTGAGTCTTCTGTCTGAGGGTACAAATGAATTGGCACAAATATCTGCGGAACCAAAATCTACCTTCTTGTTTACTCGATCGACGGTGACATTTACAGTTCCGGAACTGCCGGAAAAGCTCACGCTGTTCTTATCCATCACAACGATATCCGTACCTTCTACAACTGCTACTCTTCCCGGTGTTACAATCGATGATTTCGGAGTACCGGACACGTCAGTAGATTCGATCTGACCTCCAGCCACTGTTGAGGACTTATTGCCATCACCAGATTTCCATTTGGTCTTGGTATCACCTCCTCCGGAACGATCTATCTCAGTTGTTTTAACAGGATTGCATGCATTGGTCAGTTCTACCTTGCAATATTCTTCAATTCCATGATACTCAACGGCAATTAAGTTCCCACTTGAGTCAAACTCGAGTTTCCAACCAAATGGACTTCCACCAGTTCCAGACACTAATATTTCAACCAATTCTCCTGTAGGGAGAAAATCGCCACTAAAGTGCAAATCACCGTGATTGATAACACTTGTTATACCGCTGACATTGATCCTTGGTTGTTTATCGATAAGATTGTTTACTCCAATTTCCGTAGTTGCTTCTTTGTAAACGGTATTAGCAGGCGGTATCGGGTAGCACTGCAATGTGTTATTTTCATATTTGGTTTTATTCAGTATCAACTTTTGTCTAATCTGATGAAATTGAAACTTCGTCAATTCCGGCAGTGAATTGTTGGTATTTAAAGATTTGAATTGACTTCCTTGTTGAAAGAATTGAGCTGAATCCACATTCAGGTTTACAAAGTGGGCAAACATGAACATCGTGTCGCCCCCATTGAGCATCTGGAAAAGATTCTGATTGGCATCAAGACGGAACTTAAGATCACCGGTACTGTCTCTTAACTCTATGAGACTTGAAGACACGGTGTTTGAATCTATCTTGAGCATTCCATTGGCGTCAGCGACCACATTGCTCACTCCACTTCCCGCAAGCGAGTCGCTTTGGATATACCCGTTAATTTCTAATTGTGGAATTTGGGCCCTTAGAGAAGTATAGATTATTCCGAATAGGAAGAATGTGATGATTATGCGTGTCATGTCATAAATTTTATATTGAATGGATATTCAAAAGCAGGGTGAACAAGATCACCCTGCCTCCATTCACTGACCTCAACAGTAAGTGAATAGAATTTCTTCTTTGATTGAGCGTACAAGCCGCTTTCGCCGAATTTTTTGGCCTCATTTGGCACGATTCAAAGATTTGCAGGGAGATTGAAAGACTGATTGTTGACCTAGGGCGATAATCGTCACCCAGGGCAGGAAAATTTTATAAATTTTTGATACTCAACCATTTAAGGGTGGGTGAATATGGTCACCCAGGGTCGGGTGTGAGTGTGGGTTTGAGTGTGAGTGGATAAGATTAAGTCGAATTTCTATTGAGATAGAAGTTGGGCTTGCAATTGTCATTGAGATTGCCATTGCGATTGAGATTGTTTAAGGAGTGGGTGCGGATTTGTGTGTGAACAGGCTAAAGTCTGTTGTCGGGGGAGAGGGATCATCACTCAACTTTCAGTTGGGTGATGAATTGAGAGCGGTCTGAAGACAAAACGAACAATTTGTGGATTGAGTTTGAGTTTGAAGTTGTGATGGCCATTGAAGTCGTGATTGCGGTCGAGTTATTCCTTCGGCTTAAACTTAAACTTCAAATCAAACCGTACTCCCTGGCTTTTTCGACTGTTTCTTCACGACTGTTTGTGCCCAGTTTTTGATAGATTCTTTCAGGTGTGTTTTAATCGTATTGCGACTCAAATAAAGTTCATGGGCGATCTGCCGGTTGTTATGGCCGTTACTCAGGAGTTGCAGGATCTGAAACTCTCTCGCAGATAATGGATTGTCATAGTATTTGGATGGGACATTGAGCTCGCCACGGTTACTGCGATTGACAAAGGTCTCGTAAGCAGAAAGAGTGTGATTGATCTCGCTTTTAAGTCGATTGACATTATTTTGTAAATGTTCATTTTGGCTGTTGGCCAACTTTAGTTTGGAAAGTGCAAGTCTGGCTGCCAACAGCGTACCGATTCCTACACAGATTAATTCCAGGATGAGTGCAGGAATTGTCAGGTAGATACTCGATGGCATATAAATTACATTGCGTGCATGAAGATCGATGAGGATGCCAGCCAGGGCCATAATGACCAATCCACCTATTAGCCATCGCATTGTGGGATTGGATCTTATATTCAGAATGGCAGAAACGATGATGATGATCGTCGTGCCATAAGCCAATATGACTGAAGTGGTATTGAGTAATTGGTGACCCAAAGACAAGTGCCCTACTAACATGTATCCTATCGATATTACGATGAACACTTTGTAAGCAAGGCCGAGAATTTTCGGTAAATTTCCTTCTCGGATAGTCTCTCTTGCATACATCAATGTTGCGAGAACGAGCAGGCCAAAGATAAATTGAGAGGATTGCAAGGTTATGGCCGGGTTGCCGTAGAAAATATATTCTGATAGCCAATTGGCTTCAAGTAAAATATAGATCCCCATTGACAGCGCATACAAAGCAAAAATACCTGTTAATCTATTCCTCAGGAGTACGGAAGCTGCCATTCCAAAACAGGCAAAGAGCATAAAGACTACGATGTAAACATTGATTTGGATCGTCAATATTCTCTGGTGTCGTGCAAAACCTTCTTGCGTATAAAGAGCCCAATCCGATGTCATCCAATGGTTTATCTCCATAAGGATATAAATATCCTGGCTTGATAATCCAGCAGGTATCTTCAAGGCCGCCTCGCCGACTGGAAATTCGCGCTGATTGATTGGTGTTTCGTAAGAGTATGATTTTCGGGTCCATAGACCCGGGGTGACTTGATAAAACAGGGTGAATTTATTGGCGTAATTGCCAAGTCTGGATAGTAAGACGAAGGCCTTTTTCACTTCCATTTCTCCTAAGCGAAACTTTACCCAGACTTTTTCGGATGCCATTGCCGGAAGCCCTGCGTTTAATCGCTCAAATGTTTCATCTTTTATAGAGTCGGGATCTTCATGATCGGATTCGGGGAAATGAAAAGTCAGAAATGGCTTCAATTCGATCATTTCAGATTCCGGCGGCAAATGAACTATTCCAACATCCTGACACACGATCTTTTGCAATCCTAAATGAAGGACTAGCCAAATGATTCCTATGAGAACTGATTTGCGATCCAAGACTTAAAATCACTGCTGTTGCTGAACCAATATAACAAGTATGTCATAGAGTCTCAAAGTCCTTTACAGGTCAATCAATTGGGAAGGGATCAAATGAATAAACCAAGTAGTATCATCCAGGGCTGATCCGAGCTAAAATCTACCACATACTGATGATTAACGAATTATTGCTTAGAATGTAATTTCCCGATCTCTTATCTTGAGCAATATTGTTTATATAACCAATAGTTAAACTTGCACACCCTATGGATTACAGATTAGAAAATATAACCGTCATTTTATCCGTAAAGGATATTGCTGTTTCCAGGACATTTTATACAGATACTTTAGGTTTCAAAGAAGCGAGTTGGGGAAATAACGAATTCACGGCTTTTCAAAAAGATGGGAAAGGAATGTATCTGTGCAAGGGCGGACAAGGTCAACCGGGTACATGGGTGTGGATGGGATTTGATGGAGACATTTTCAAATTATACAACGAATTGAAAAGTCGTGGGGTGGTTATCAAGCTACCACCCACTAACTTCTCATGGGCACTGGAGATGCAGATAGAAGATCCGGATGGACATGTATTGAGATTTGGTACAAGTCCGGACGAAAAGAAACCATTCGAGGACATATTCGAACTGAACAAAATCCGGAAAATGTAGCCTGGAACGTATAGTTCAACACCGTTTAATCCAGGCCCTGGGCAAATGTGATTTGCATCGCGGGTTCTCCTTCCAATAATTCCTCCATGTAGGCATCATTGAGGGCTGATGTACCAAAACTTTCAAAATCTATCTGTAAGCGAAGCTGAACGGAAGCATGACAGAGATTAGTGGCATCAAATAATCGAAAAGTGAGAATATCATTAAACGAGGTCGCACTGGCACTCTGACGGGGTTCTAATGTTAGTTCGTCCAGATTCCCACCGGTGATTACCCACAACTTTACATCAGTCGGAACAATTTTGTTCTGTTCGTTGAGATTCATTTTGAAAATGACAAGGGCATCTGTTACCGTACAGGCAAACCCTTCTTCCGTATACCAGAGATACCGGGCGGCACCTTCGGAAGTCACAGTTCCCTGGAATAGTGTATGCATGTAGATTTCTTTTTTGATCGTCACACTATGTCCGCAACTTTCTTTAGAACAATTATCAGCCTTTAGTCCGCAAGATGATAGGGTAAGGATAAGTGCGAGATAAGAAAAAAGTATTTTTTTCATTTTTAAGTCTTTGGATTTTCACATTATTTCAAATGGATATTTCTAATGGTGGTGTAGTCCTCACCAATTCCAAATTCTGCTCGTATTTTGAATTCTGTTACATTTCTAAGCACATCATTTAAGGTGCGTGCTCCACCGGAGAGTCGCCAACGAGTACTCATTATGGGGACATCATACCTGGCAAAAGGCCCGTTGTGGTTTCTGTCAAATTGATAAGTAGCCTTCATGTTTCCATTGCGAAGCACAACATCTCCGTCTGCCCCTCTGCTTTGAGGTAAATAATAAGACCCCCCTGAACTTTTTAATTCAAACCGGATCCACTTCAGACCAACCCAATTGCCATGAAAACTGGTAGGTGAAATGAAGTAACTTGTTTGACCGTCAATATGTGGAGAAGCATAGATCGTCTGGCCATTTATGGTGTAGGTTCCCTTGTCTATTCGCCACTCGTTGGGATTGTAATTGGATGAAGAAGGATTTCCATTGGGATTTGAATTGTTGGTTTGATTTCCCTGCCCGTTAGAATTGGATGGATTGACGAATATAAAGCCGGTCTTATGAGGAGTGCCAGTGCTATAACTTGTAATCCCATTTCTTTTGCCTTTACCCCATTTCTTTTCGGGAGGGGTGATCCTGATACACACCTTACCCCCTGAAGTACTTATTTTACCTGCGTGAATGGCTGCACTACAGATATAAGAATCAGGAGTATAGATGACATCTCCTCTTACGCTATGCCAACCATTATCTTTACCACATGTATAGCAGTACGCCTGCCCAATCTTGCTTGGATCATCAAGCCCTAATTTATTCGGATGGTCATATTGGCCCAGAGCAATTCCTGTTTCAATAGCTGATGAGCCATTTTGTGAAGTATTGCCATTGTTCGATTGGGAGTTTGGAGGTGGAAGTTGTACGAATGGGTTATCAGGTGGCAGAGTCGGGCTTTGACTGCCTCCTATTGTGAAATTAGTCTTTGTGACCAATGTATAATTGTTGTTGAAATAGGCTCGTGCTTCGTAATTTCCGTCCTTCAGATTTTGGAAGACCAATGAGCCTTGCCTTTTTCCTCCTGTATATTGATAAGTATGATAAGAACTTTCAGCCGATCCTGCTTTTGCTATGGAAATCCAGTCTGAAGTCGCACCTGACATTCCGGAAAAGTAAACCGTGACCGCTTGCCCGGATCGGAAGTTTGATTGATCGAGCCATATCCTTGTATTCGCATTTCCGGGCAATGTCTGCCTTCTTTCTGCAGATCCGATTTCAAAGCTGGATCTGGCTTCCAGATTATAGGTATTTTTAAAGTACGCCCTTGCTTCATATCGGCCTGGTTTCAAACCTTCGAAAGAAATCTGTCCATTCCTCACACCCGATGTATACTTGTATGTATCGTATGTACTCGTAGGTTTGGAAGACTTCGTCACGGCAATCCAGTCGGACTTGGCTCCTGACATTCCCGTGAAATGTATGATGACCGTTTCGCCATTTACATAGCTGGTCCTGTCTGTCCAAACTCTTGCCTGACCATCCAGATGAAGAGATGAAATCAAAAATATCATGAAAATGATGCATAGTGAGTAAAAGGAATGGTAGAGATCCTTCCAATACTGAATTCGCCGAAACAATTTCAAATATTGATTTTCCTTATTGGAGGTGTGATTTAGTTCAATAGATTTCATGATCATTAATTTCCATCAAAAATCCTGCTGCGAGAGTTCCTGTCAAATGCCCTCAGGAGGGTATTTTTTTCGAGGAGAAATCCCATTAGCTTTATGTATTAATAGAATTGACGAGATGTCTACACAAAAAGTCGTCATAGCTGATGATCACCCTGTCGTATTGGAGGGTATGAAATTGTTATTTTCTCACCGGTCGGATCTTGAGGTAGTGGGTACTGCGAATACCTTGGAAAAGGCAGAAAGCCTCTGCGCAGAGGCATTACCGCAGGTGTTGATCCTGGATATCAATTTTCAAGGCAAAAACTCCCTGGATGTTATAGCCCGATTCAAAAACCGATTTCCAAATTTGAAAATTCTCATTTTCTCATCTTATGACACACCCGGTATTGTTAAGAGAGCTTTGCAATCTGACATTCACGGTTATGTGTTAAAAGATGCCCCGTATAGCGAGTGGATGAATGCTATAGATACTGTTATCGACGGAGGCATATACCTGAGTGCACAGCTAAAAAAGACCCAACCAACTTTTTCATTGAAAAAAGTGGAGGATGACGTCTTTGATCGAATACAACGATTGTCAAAGCGCGAAGTTGAAATTGTACAATGTATTGTAGATGGAAAGAAAGAACAGGAAATAGCTGATTTGCTTTCTATCAGTAAAAATACCGTACATACTCATAAGAAAAATATACTGAAAAAGCTTCAACTCCATTCAAATGCTGAGATCGTACGATTTGCTTTTGAGCATAAGTTATTCAGTCGAATTTCAGTGTAAAAGAGTTTTGAATCGGTCTGTTTCTAAATATTCATCGAATTACAGCGGAGATTGTGCTGAATGAATTGGAATTTCAAATTTATGAATCATTCCCTGTTCATTTTTTCGAATCTCAGATATACCATTTAACAGATCAATCCGCGAAATCAAATTACTGAGTCCGATACCATTGGAATCTACGGAAGGATCATAATTGATCCCGTCATCCTTAAATTCCAATATTAATTGATCTTGTTTTTTTGAAAGAATAATTGCTATGGATGAAGCCTGCCCATGTTTGGTAATATTATTTAAAATTTCCTGCATTGTATAAAAAACTGTTTTTTGAATGACATCAGGGATGTTGCTGAGTTCCTCCGAATCAGATATATATTTGATTTCCTTTTTTGGATGGGCAGTTCTTGTCATTTCAACCAGTTCATCCAGTGCAGGTCCAAGGCCATATCGTTCCAGCAAAACAGGAGACAGATCATGTGAAATTTGTCTGACGTCTTCTCCGGTTCTTTTTAAATCATTCTCAATGACCCGAAGGTCTTCGTCATTATTATGACTAGCATCCAAATACATGGACAGCCTCATTCGCATGTTAGCAAGGGTGGCACTGATGCTGTCATGGAGTTGTTGAGACAATCGTTTGCGTTCAATCATTTGCCCTTCAATCAAATTCATTGCACTCTGTTGACGTTGTTCGATGAGTTCAGATGTTATTTGCACATTTTTTCTGCGCACTGCGCTCCATCTATTTGCGAGCAGCAAGGCAAGAATCAAGGTCTCGGCTGAAGTTGTCAATAATGGAAGATTTTTAGTAATTAAATTACCAGGCAGTGCTCCTGAAAATACAAGCAGGGTGCTTATCGCTCCCATGAACAACATCGCCGCACTGAGCATAAACCAGAGGTTTTCTAATTTTCGCTCTCTTATAAAATAATAGATACCGATCAGCAACACAGATATTAATACCAGAGAAGCCGTGAGACTGACTGTCTTCATATAAGTCAGTAAATTCACCCCACTGTAGAATGTAGGATGGTACCAATAATTTTCTACTATACCGATAACCGGATGTTGGACCCATAGAATAAGGATGAAAAAATAAAGAGCAATAATGAGCAAAGTCGTATACCCAAATAGCAATCTTGATCGCTCCTTGATTCGAAAGAAAGATTGCGCAAATAAGACATAAAAGGAATAAATCAGAAGTGCTGTAGTGGGACGTGCGGCGCTCTGCCACCAGGTTTGATTCGACCATAAATACTGGAAACCAATTCCCGTATGAGCAATTAAGAATATGCAGGAACTCATTGCATATCCCATATAGTAAAAACTAATGCTCTGATTGTACAAAATGAATATCATGGCACTCAGAAATGCAAACAGCACTACGATGCCAATCAGAAATCCCCAAAATACCATTAACCTCGAATTGTGCTCACTGAAAGCCGTGGAGTTGCTCAATCTAATAGGGCATTGAACCTGTTCTCCATGTTTGTCTATCCATAAATAGAAAGACTTGGAGTCTTTGGAACCAATGGAAATGGGAAACAAGAAATGCGGGTGGTTTAAGATTCGGGTCGCAAAAGGCAAATTGTCACCAGTCAGTGGACTTTCCACCAAATTCTGGTTATGGATTGTGAATAATTGAACTTTATTGATATGCGGATTTTCAATTTCCAGGATCAAGTCTGCAGGGATCGTGTCTGCATTCCGTATGTTGAAGTGAATCCAGAAATAACTGTTTTGATAACCAAAATTTAATGTGCTTCCCTGAGCTTTTTTGAAATCAGGGTTTTGGTTGAATATGTCACGGATCTGCAAGGATTTAGTAGCATCCTCGAATATCTCCACATGTCGATCTAATTGAAGCGTAGCAAAATTCTGATTCACTTCAATTTGCTGACCAAAACCCTCTGTGATCAAAAAAATAAAAATGAAACTATGTAAATATGCGAGGCAGGAGTATCTCATGTCGGTGAAGTACCTCTCAATTTACGAAAGATCTTATAGGACCAGAAGAAGTGTCTGGCAGGATCTACACTCTGTATATTTTCTCTGTACAAAATCTCTCATCATGATTGGCAGTCTCACCGCCGTATCGATTACAATCAGCAGGTTAATATCGAAAGTGGAAATGTAGAGAAAGTAGTACAGACTATACTGATCTATACAAATTCGATTTCAATTTTGATCAGGGTACAATTGATGATTTTTTAATGGCTTGACCCAAACACAAACTGAATACCTGTTGTAAATTGAAAACCTTGATTCATCTGTATTCCGTCAACATTTTGGTAGACAGTTTGACCTCCTTCAATTCCTATTCTCGTGCCCTTGAAGGGTCCATCATTGATGAGCCAATTAGTGCCGGCATAAAGGTTCACCCTCCTTTGGCCGGAATTTTCAGTATTGAATAGCGGCATCATCATTGGATTCATTTCGGGATTCGAACCGCTAATGGATCCATGGTCTTCGAAACTTGCACGAAGGGTAAAATTCAAATGTTCAGACGTTTTATAACCGAGCCAGGAAGTCATAATAAATTGATTGCCCAATGCGTATTCCATGTCGTTTTTTGAAATTCGATATTGAAACTGACTTTGTACGCCCCATATTAATGAGCTCTCAATTCCTGCAATTGTAAATCCAACAAATGGATCCCATGTGCCCGAACCCAGTTGCATGGGATATGCTAATAAGGCATTTTCAGACATTGGCGTCTGGTCTCTTTTTTCCAGATTGCCAGTGGGAATACTCGTGCCTATCGTTAAATGAGAGGTATAATTGTCCTTAGCAAATAGCTTAGCAAGTATAGCCAGCTTCAAATCTCCAAAGCCATTGGATTCTGTTTCAAATTCCGTCCCGGATCTCATTTTCAGCGACATATCGTTTGTGGAATAATTTGCCATTGCCATGATGGTCACATCATTTGAAACGGCATACATTCCCCCTAACATATGCATAGACATGCTCATGGTCGACGGAACAATTACAAAATCGGTCAATACCTCACTTTCACCCACTATCGAGGAATTTGCGTACATACCTGACATATTCATTTTCATATATCTGTATGAAAACATAAATGTTCCTTTGTGATGCATGTGATCTCCCATGACACCAATAGGACCGCTCGTGATTAAATGAGAATCATGTTGCATATCATTGTCCAACTTGTCCTGATGATGCATCGTGTGATCGTCCTGACTTGAAACTTGGATACTGAGTAATACGAATAGAAGAGTCGTCCGGAAAGAGTGTAGCATTTGTACGGATTAGAGCTTATAAATTTGAAATGTTCCTGTCATTTCTCAGAGTAAAGATCCTGACCAGTCAGATAATGCCGACTGATCATAATTAGTGTGTGCAATGATTTCTGTCAGCCTGGATGTCAGGAATGTTATTCTGCCTTATGGTTTGAATCTAAAAACGCAACTCTTCACATCTTGGATCGTCTGGTTCCGAGACGCAATAATTTTGATGTGTTTGCATGTGATCGATGTACGCCATAATCTCCTTCGAATCACCCGGTGTCAGAATTCCATTAAAATCGGGCATGTAAGTAGTGGGATCCAATTTTCTAAAATTGAATAAAAAGTGATCCAGTAAGTTTTGTTCGAGGGGAATTTTTCTCGCAATATGTTCGGTTGCCTTATTGCCTCCTACAAAATTAATTTGGTGACACTCAATACAGTATTTTCGGTATTTATTAAACCCGGCAATCACATTCATTTCTGACGATTGGGGAATGGCATCACCATATGCCGTTTCAAATGGAATAACTTCAAATTCATAGGTACCCCATGGTTGAGGACGTTCGGGATAAAATCCATCCGTCCAAATGAGGAAATATCCCAGATCGCAATGTTCTTCTCCTCCTTCATCCCAGCAATCATAAGCTTGGTCAGATCCACGCCCTTCAATATTTGTGGCCACGTATACCCGGCCGGAAAACCCGTCACTAAATGGCATTTGAGGAACATATCCTCCAATGGCACGCATGATCAAAACTGCGTCCTGCTGTAACAGCTCTTTCCATTCGGGATACGCCTTTATCAATACCTCGCTCAAAGGGAAGGCTTCATATGAAACATCTTTTTTGTAAACGGCATCAGGAGACTGATGCACAACCACTTTATTCATGCCTTCAAACAGATCATCATTCAATTGAACAATTGGATTTGAAATGGTAAGTGATTCCTCTTGTTGCTTTTGATCGCAGGACAACAACAAGCAAGTGAAAAAGGGGAGCGTCATCTTTACCCAATAAACTATTGTAGCATTTTGATCTCCCATTTGAACCAATATTCAATGCTTAGGTGATACGATTTCTATAATGATACCGTCGGGATCTTTTAAGAAGAAATAGAGATAATGAGGGTTGTTCTCATAAATCCCGGTTAGTCCCTCTACCTTCTGTTTTCGTAAGAAGGCATGCATTTGCTCTGCTTGATAGGTCGCAAATGCGATGTGCTTGGTACCTATGACTGCAAAGTCGCTCATAGGATCATGTGCATGTTCGGGCATAGGTTTAGGAGACTGATGACAAAAGAGTTCCAGGTAATCATTCCCTCTTTTCAGATGAACGATTACCAGGGATCCATCAGAGCTCGTCACTTTTGTATCCAATTCGAAACCAAATACACGTCTGTAAAATTCCATCGATCGTTCCAGGTTGGATACCGACAAACCGCCATGGTGCAAACTGAATTCAGGTCGTGTCATATCATTTCGGAAGGGTTTTCAAGATATTTCTTCAGACAGGACAAGAATTTTGCCCCTATCGCACCATCCAGCACACGGTGATCACAGGAAAGGGTCATATTCATTATGTTGACGAATTCCGGTCTGGAGTCGATTTCCACCATTTTCCGTTCTACCTGTCCAATCGCAAGGATGGCTATCTGGGGCGGATTGATAATGGCGTCAAAAGAGGTGATGCCAAACATCCCCAAATTAGAAATGGTAAACGTTCCACCCAATATATCGTCTGGCATTAATCTTCCTGTCTTAGCACGGATGATGAGATTTTCCACTTTCTCGGATAGGCTCCTGATGTCGTAAGTATTAGCCTTTCTGACAATGGGAGTAATCAGACCGTCATCTATGGCTACTGCAACGGCAATGTCTGCATGGGTAAATCTTTTTAAGCTGTATCCATCATATTGACAATTGATCTCAGGTACTTCCAATAAGGATTTTGCACACGCCCTGATCAATAGATCGTTGATTGAAATCCTGATGTCAGGATCATCTGTATTGATTGATTTCCGTAGTGCAAGCAATCGATCAATATTGACATCGATCGATAATCTGAAATGAGGTGCCGTGTTTACGGATTCGCTCATTCTTTGCCCGATCCTTTTTCGCATCGTTGAAATTGGAATCTCTTCAAAATCCCCATGATCGGGTAGTTCCGGGATATTCGAAGATGACTGGGCCATATGATTCCTGATAAATTCTTCGACATCCGATCTTGTGATTCTTCCATTTCTGCCTGAAGGGGTAATGAGATTCAGATCGATCTTGTTTTGCGTTGCCATTTTACGGGCGAGGGGAGTAGCCGAAATCTGAGGTGAGCCTGCAACAGATTTAGCAGGCCCTGATGAATGAGCCAGATCCGTATTCCATGTACCCCCCTGACTCAGGATTGCCGTCTGAATATCAGCAATCGAAATTCGACCTCTTCTCCCCGTACCTTCAACCTTCCCTAAATCAATATTATGTTTTGCAGCCAGTTTCTTCGCCAGGTGGGTGGCATGTATTTGTTCGGTCTCGAAACTTCCTCCCAAAGAGACAGGCACAATGATTCCTTGGGAAGCTGCTCCTACAGTAGTGGCTGGTTTTGAATGACGAGTCGTGGATGGCACTGAGGCTTCATTTTGAATGGCTATACCAGGATCTTCAATACTCGTCTGATCGAACCTATCTATAAATTCCCGGATCTCTTCATTGGAAACATCTTCTGTGACGATCAGGCCCAACAATGTGCCTACGGGTAAATCGATGCCCTCTTCTGCGAGATCTCCGCGGATGATGCCCGGGCTGAATGCCTCAAGTTCGTTGGTGATCTTGCTGGTCTCTATGTCAGCAAGTATTTCACCGGCCTGGACCTTGCTGCCGTTGGAAACGTACCATTTGGTCACCATTCCTTCTGTCATTGAAAGCCCGAGTTTGGGCATGACTATTGCCTGGATCCGATCACTCATATTATCATTTTGAATGGTAAACCTCTTGAATGGCAGTCATAATTCTATCGATACTTGGAATATACAATTCTTCCAAGGTCGGTGCAAAAGGTATGGTTGTGTGCGGAGGGGTGACCAACTTTACGGGCGCCTTAAGCGATCGCAATGCTTTTTCAGCCGCCAGGGCTGCCACATCTGTGGCAAAACCACATCTTGGATATCCCTCATCGACGACTACCAAACGACCTGTTTCTTCAATGGATTCGCATATGGATATTTCATCAAGTGGCGACGTACACCTCAAGTCTATAACCGTACAGTCGATCCCTTCTCCTTTGAGCTCGTCAGCTGCCTGGTTGCAAAGATTGACCATTCGTCCCAGGGCACATACCGTGACATCCTCACCATCCCTGGAGTAGTTTGCTTCTCCAAGAGGAATCGTGTACGATTCATCCGGGACTTCCCACTTGTCATCATACATATACTTGTGTTCCATAAACATTACAGGATCATCATCGCGAATGGATTCGATCAACAGACCCTTTGCCTCATAGGCATTCGAAGGCATTACAACCTTTAATCCCGGAATATGGGTAAAAAGAGCATGTAGCGTCTGACTGTGCTGGGCTGCTGCATTGAAGCCGCCTCCACACTGCATTCTGATCACAAGAGGCACTTTAGCCTGGCCACCAAGCATGTACCGCAATTTGGCAGCCTGATTCATGATCTGGTCAAAGCAGACACCGGCAAAATCGCAAAACATCAATTCGGCGACAGGTCTCATACCCGTTACGGCTGCTCCCACCGCAGCACCGATATATGCAGTCTCAGATATCGGTGTATCGATGACGCGATGTCCACCAAATTCGCCAAAGAGACCTTTGGTTACACCCATGACACCTCCCCAGGCATCTTCCTCACCTTCTCCTCCCGTACCTCCGGCAATATCTTCTCCGATCAGGAATACTTTGGCATCGCGCTGCATCTCCAGCCGCAGGGCTTCGTTAATGGCTTCTCTTAAACTTTTTTCGCTCATACGAATCATTTATATCAATAAGTCACATAGACGTCAGTAGTCAAATCAGCTTCTGTCGGAGCCGGGGCTCCCTCGGCATGTTCGATAGCCTTGTCGAGCAGATCGATGATTTCCGCGTCAATTTGATCTAATTCTCCCGCCGATAAGATCTGCCCGGTCACGGGATGATTTCTGAACAACATAAGGCAGTCTCTTTCATTCCGAATGCGATCAGCTTCTCCTTCCGGACGATAGGTCGAAGAATCTCCTTCGAAATGACCATAATATCGGTATACGCTGATATGCATGAACGCGGGACCTCTTCCGGACCGGACTTCCTCAACGATTTTTCCAAATGCTTCATACACTTCGTAGAAGTCATGACCATTGATCCGGTGCGTACTCAGTCCGAATCCGCCGGCTCTTTCCAATACATTGCCTCCTATGGCCCAAGTTGATGGAGTTGCTTCTCCGTAGCCATTGTCTTCCATGGCAAAGATCATCGGAAGGTTGAGTACCTTGGCCAGGTTCATCGTTTCCATGGTGGCCCCTTCGTTTAAAGCCCCATCCCCGAAAAATGCGACACTGACCCGGTCATTTCCAAGTACTTTACATTTGAGTGCTGCCCCTGCAGCCAGGGGAACTCCTCCGCCTACAATACCATTTGCCCCAATCATGCCTTTACTGATATCTGCCATGTGCATGGATCCACCTTTACCCCCGCAAAGACCGGTTTTTTTAGCATAGATCTCATCCATCATGGCAATTACATCACATCCTTTCGCCAGGCTGTGACCATGTCCCCTGTGTGTACTGGAGATATAATCATCATCGGTCAGATGCATGCAAATACCAACAGCACTGGCTTCCTGTCCTGCGGAAAGATGAATAAAACCGGGAACTTCACCCTTTGCATTATTAATGTGAATCCGGTCTTCGAATTCCCTGATCAACCGCATTTGGCGATATGCCTCCAGTAGTAGTTCTCTTTTCATAATGTACTATTACTCCGTTTCGAATAACTCAATTTCATTCCCATCAGGATCAAGGATGTAAATTGCCTGGCCATAGGGTCCGGGACCAATACCGCCCCTTGTAAAAACAATATCCATATTTGACAACTTCTCGTAAAGTGCCGTCAAATTGCAGACTTCAAAAGCCAGGTGATCCACCTGTTTGAGATCACCGGGACCTCCGGCAGTAATTCCAAGGCCTTCCATAGTGGCTATGAAGGGTCTGCCGTCGGGCAAGGGCTTGGCATTCATGCGCTCGGTAAAGCCCAGGGTATTTAAATAAAAGTCTTTTGATTTATTCAAATCACTCACCATCAAGAGCAAATGATGCAGGTACCTGGGTTTGGGCTCAAGTGCTTTCGATATCCAACTCATCAAATCTTTCGTAGTACAAGTGATACCAAAATATTGTCGCCATACTTTTTTTGCACTTTCTTCCCAGTCCTCATTAACGCCTGAAATACATTCATTGATACCGATGACATCATAGTCTCTCAGATATGCTTCCCTTATCGTCGTTTCTACGCATGCATTGGTAGTGAGACCAGCGACAAACAAGTGATCGACACCAAGTTGTTCAAGTACAATATCCAGACGGGTTTCATAAAAACCACCAAACCGATGTTTGCGAATGATCATCGTTGGATCACCAACGAGATCTTTCAATTCATCGATAATTTCGGCGTCCCATGACCCTGCCAGTGCAGAGACCTGCTTTCTTTTTGAAGTGTGAGAGGGCAGCTTCTTCCGCGCTCTTCTTTTATCCCTTTCGAAGTGTTCTTGTACGGTCCAAAGGACAGGGATATCCACCTCATGACACCTGGTGATCACCTTCCGCAATGGCTCAACCACCGAACTTAACCGATCCGTATCCAATCCGGATTTGCCCAATGTGCCTTCTTTATGACAAAAGGCATTTTGAAGGTCGATGATGACCAATGCTGACTTACGGATATCCAGATGGTTCAACAGGTCCATCAAATATCGGTTCTGTCAACACCTAATACTCCGGCACGTGCCCAATTGTCCAATTCATATTCCTGGATGATTACATGCAAGGCTTCCGGGTTGGCATCTGCGCATTCAACCATTGCATGGGTTATGGCCTTTGCCAACTTTCTCTTTTGGTCAGTAGATCTTCCTTTCCACATTTGCACTGTTACTACTGGCATAATTTGATGTTTATAGGTTTTATAAGCAATTAATTCCCATCGTCGTATAATGTCGTTGTGGTTGGCACATCAGATGCCTCCAGTCCTGCACGTTTGACTGCAGCTGCAGCAAGTTCCCGTGCTTTCCGTTTAATCTGTTCTTCGTCCACACCATTGACCTTCCCGTTTTGATAAAGCGGAATGCCGTCCACCCATGTTTCAACCACTGAGGAGGTAGAGGCAGAAAAAACAAGTGCCTGGACAGGATCATAGAATGGAGTCCATTCCACATGATTCAGATCAAACAGAATGAAATCCGCCTTCTTTCCGATTTCCAACGATCCGATCTCGTCATCCCACATCAATGCTTTGGCACCCTCAATCGTTGCCGCCCTTAAGGCTTGTTTGACTGTAAATATATCCGGCTGGATCCTTGCGTCCTTGAACATTCCTGCAACGAGAAACATCTGCCGCATCAGGTTCATATTTCCGGCGGCAGACACCCCATCGGTGCCAAGCCCTACTGTTACGCCAGCCTGAACCAGTTCCGGATATTTGCCGATGGATGTGGCTCCTTTTCCCAATTTGAACGAAGAGGAAGGGCAAAAGGCTATTTTGGTATCATGAGATTTCAAAGTGCTGATCTCCTCATCAGCTACAGCCGCTCCGTGGGCGATGACAAGGTTGTGTCCCAAACCGCCCGCCTGTGCAATCCTGGTGATCGGCCAAACACCGTACTTTTTGGAACAAACCTCGGCCTCTTCAATGCTCGTTGCAAGATGATAGGTAGTGCCCACACCTAGCTGATCGGCCAGCTTTCGTGCCCCGACGTGCAATTCCAGGCTACAGGGTTCTTTCCCCTCTATATTAACCCAGCATCGTACGCGTCCGTCCAGGGCTCCATTATATTTTTTAACGCATTCTTCCAATTCCTTCAATGCTTCTTCAGCGTTGTTGAAGAAATGATGTTTCATCATATCTTCATCCCATCCGCGTGGAGGCACTTCAGGTGGATTATCAGCTGCATGTCGACCTGTGATGCCCCGGATGCCTGTTTTTTCCATGGCTCTGACCGTAATGCCCGGATCGTATTGTGAACCCATATCGAGGAAACAAGTCGTTCCACATCTCAGCATTTCAGTGATCCCCAGTAAAGCACCCCAGTATTCGTCCTCTTCCGTAATGTGAGCATAAAAAGGTTTGGCCCAATGAAATACCCAGGCCCGCGTGTTCAAATGATCGGGGAAGACAGCTCTTGACAGGGTCTCCGAGAGGTGGACGTGTGCATCTATGAAGCCGGGACACATCCCGCGCATCTTGCCATCTTTGATCCCATCAAAGGATTGTCGTTCATGACGTTCCAGTATTTCATCCGTCGTGCCAATGTCCAGGATTCGATCATTTGCTATGACAATGGCACCATCCCGTATGATCCAATCGTCTTCATCAACGGTCAGAATAAATTCAAGGTGCTCGATGAGTCGTTTCATAAATGTAAAAACATGAAATTATGTGATCTCTATCAATTGATCTGTATTCGTATAGTCTGATAATAATTCGGATCCTGATTCTGTCACCAGGACGATGTCTTTATTCTGCATGCCAAATCCGTATCCGGTATTGTAAACCAGGGGTTCAATACCCAATACCATTCCCGCCTCGAGAGGTACATCGGAGTACATGCCGAGGTATGGATCTTCATGAAGGTGCAGACCAATACCATGTCCAATGAACTGAATAGGAGGGAGGTTGAGCTTGCTTAAATGCTTTATAAATGCTTCATAAATGGCCCTGGAACTTGCACCTGGTTTGATCATATCCAGGACGAGATATTTGCATTCAACTAGATTCTTCCAGATTTCTTCGGCGTACTCTGGTGGCTTCTCTACAAATGCCGTACGACAGACTCCGGCGTGATAGCCATTGATGATCGAAAATATCTCTACCCTGCAAATATCCTGGGATTTTAATATTCTCATAGACGGACCGACATTCGGGAAAACACTTCTTTCCCCGGTGGCAACAATCATTAGAGCAAAGTTATCGCCACCGAGTTTGTAAACATTCGTTGTCAATTGACCTGCGAGTTCCATTTCCGAACTTCCTATATGAACCGATTTTAGCGCCCGGCAGATGGATTCATCGGCTATCCGTGACAGTCTTTTCATCAGGTCTATCTCTTCCGGGGTTTTGATTTGACGGAGTCTTGCCAGTTGACGTTCGATGGGAATGAAATTGACACCTGGGAGTTGAGTGTCCAAAGTGAGAAAATCACCCGCACAAAGAAAATCCATTTCGATTCCTATGCGACTGCTCCCGAGCTTCAGATCTTTGATCAGGTCAGCGAGGATTTCCATTGGATGGTCGGTGAACTCTCCCCAGACTTTGATGGCATTTGAGCCTATGTTCTTTCTTACGGTGCTCTCTTCCATGTCCACCGACAAAAATGCCAGTTCGCCTTCTCTGTCAACAATGGCGGCAGCATGTCTCCATCTCATGAGCGGTTGAGAAGGAACGACAAAGCCGGATACATAGGTAAAGTTTTCAGGTGAAAGACAGATGACGGCGTCCAAATCATTGGCCGCAAGCATCTTTTTCACTCTTTTGATTATCTCAGGTCGCATAGCTTGACCGATGGTCATTCAAATTGTCATTGGAAAATTATGATTAAGAAGTGTGATCACAAAATCAGATTACAATTTTTTGCCTAAAACAAATATTTACTGTGCTCTTTGGTCGCCAACAATCCTATGAAATTTGTGTTTTCAACACTCCTCTACGAATGACAAGGCGTGCGGTTTGACGATTGGAAAGGATCTCATCAAAAGAAGATGCCGGGATTAAAACCATATCTGCAGTGTCTCCTTTTTGAACTTTTGTTCGCCCTTCACAAATAAATTTCACAAGTTCTTTTGGATCATCGACCTGGCTGGCGAGCATACCGATAAAAAGTGATTCAATCAGGTCACCGTTACCATAAGGGTAAAATGCATCCCGAACGTTATCCGTAGCCATGAAGACGGGAACGCCATGATCAAGCAATTCCTTTACAGGGGTCAGTCCTCTTTTCAACGGGAAACCGGAATTGCGATCTTGCAGGTAGCAATTGGTCAAAGGAAGTGCGATAACAGTAATTTGAGCCCGCACCAATTTTTCTATAACCATCCTCCTCTCGATGGGTTCGAGGATGGAAATTGCACATCCATGACTCAAGGTAACCTTGCCTTCCATTCCATTTGCAATTGTCAGATCGGCCAATAAACCGGACATCATTTTGTCCTTCACAAGATGTTCATCCAGATGAAGGTCAACAGGGACATCCCATCCGGATGCGAACTCCATCAATGCTTTCAATGACTGTTCAGGAGAAGGATACAAGACAGGTGTCGCTCCTATATGTGAGCAGCCCAGCGAAATGGCATTTTCAAATAACTCAAGTGATCGTGACTCTACCGGATCCAGACGACTTGTGGCAAATGCAACGATTTCTACGTCCATCTCTCCCTTTAGATCATCCCTTGCCATCAGGCTACCCTCAATGGCCCTCCGACCAATTTCGAAGTCAAGATCTGCATGCGTTCTCATTTTTGTGGTTCCATGAGAAAGCGATGCTTTGAACAAGCGTAGTGCTTGTCGCCTGTATGCTTCTGTGGAAAAATCTTTGAACAGATGCAATGTCATATTCACTGCATCGTCAAAGTTTACGGGACGTCGATCCTGTATCGTATAGGCCCGGTTGGCATGAAGATGCAAATCGGCCAGGGGTGGAAGACAAAGCCATTGCTGTTCTTCATTGGAAAGGGTGATGGACTGAATGTGTCCATTGTGGATTGTTAGATTCCATGATCCGTCACTGGTAACGAAACCAACATTTCTTACTTTGACCACCTGGTTTTTACCCATGAATTCCAGGTTTCTACCAAGGATTTCCATGACTACTTTGCATTTTCGGGGATGGTAATACAGGATCCTTTGCCAAATTGGCTTTCATCAACTTCACCATTTTCATAAACAATTCTTCCACCTGCAACGGTGATATGGGGCCATCCTTTCAGCTTCATTCCTTCATAGACACAAGTTCCTTTCCCATGGTGTTCTACGACTCTTTCCTCATCCAGGTCCATCAGGACGAGATCGGCATCTGTTCCTGGTTCGAGTGATCCTTTTTGCGGATAAAACCCAAAGCGTTTGGCAGGTCCATAAGAATTGACCCTGACTAATTGTTGTATCGTCAGTCCCCTTTGATGGACACCATGAGTGACAAGTAAGGGGATTTCCCAGGGAAATGTAACGACTCCGGGAAACTCCGTCCAGAGATCCAATCCTTTCTTGGGTAAAAATGGCACGTGGTCGCTGCCTACGGATCCAACCTTGTCCGTTAACATGCCCCTCCATAACCATTCTTTTTGTTCTTCATCTCTCAATGGAGGTGATATTTTGGCGCGCATATCCAGGTCGGTATCATAGGCTGTCCTTGTCAGATAGTGATGACAGGTTTCCACTGTCACGTCCACTCCCCTCGACTGCGCTTCAAACGCCAAGTCAGGACCTGCTCCAACGGAAGTATGTACGAGTTGAAGGGGGCAACCCGTACGCTCGGCGAGAAAGATCATCCTTTTAATCGTTTCAACCTCGCAAAAGACGGGTCTCGACTCGGTATAGGCCCCCAGATCCTGCCGCCCGGAAGCGATCATATCCTTTTTGATCCAGGAAGCGATGGCTGTGTTTTCGCAATGCACAGATACGATCCCTTTGGGCAATTTTGCAGCTTGTAGCATAGTGGCATATACCCAGCCGTCATTGGCGGGTACGATGCCAATAGGATTATCCGGTTCATATCCGAAGTACAGTTTGAAAGACTGAACTCCCGTATGTTCAGCGATCCGGGGAATTTCGTGTATGTGTTCTTCTCGTTGTATGCCGAAATGAAATCCAAAATCAATACAAACATGCTCCTCACCGACTCTTTTCTTTTCATCATAAAAAGGAAGATAGGAAGGCTTTTTATTCCTGATATACAGAAAGACCGTCGTTAATCCTCCCCGGGCGGCCTGAGCAGTTTCTTCACGCATATCCTCATCGTAGGGAAAGGCAACTCCAAGATGACAATGCGTATCGACGACGCCAGGCATAAGACATCTGCCTTCCGCATCGATCATTCGACGGGCATTCGGAAGACTATCATTCGTTCCGGTCATGAGGATCTTACCGTTGAGAACAGCGATTCCTCCATGAAATTCATTCATATGGTCAACGACTCTTGCATTTCGTATGACTAGATCAGCCTTCATCTTTTTGGTTTACCTGAGCAATTCATTCATGATTTTGGTTATGCCCACCCATTGGCTTTCACCTACGGTAATCGGGGCCCTCCTTCCCAAGGCACGTGCCCAGATGGCCGTGTGCCCTTTTTGCCTGGCATAAGGCAGATCTACTCCTCCCGGAGGAGCGGCCAGGTCCATGACCAGGATTCCGGGTGCAAATCCATCAATGATTCCGGAAGTCACAACCGGGGCCGGAACAGAAGACATTACGATATCAAAGGAACCCGCAGAATTGTTCAATTGACCAAGTGTCATGCTTTCGGCTCCCAGGGTATATGCCAGGGCTCGTTGAACGGGATTCCGGGCCGCTACTGTTACGTGTGCACCAAGTCCAACGAGTGTTTTGCACAGTACTGAGCCGACATTTCCCATTCCCACTATACAGATCTTCGCATTATGTATGGTAAAAGCGGTGTTCTCAATGATGATCCTGAGCGCGGCCTCCACTATAGCGGGAGCGCGAAGAAGCATGAGCTCGTTGTCGTGCTCATATTCATGAATGCCAATGTTGAGTGCTTGTGCTGCCTCTTTTAATCCCAGGTCAGCCTTGCCGAGAATGATGTGACTATTTTGATTCATTCGGCTGAGCAAGTCCTGCCGGGGGATAATTTTTTCATCGGCAAATAAGCTCCCGTCAAGAGCAATTCCCGGTATGGGCATGAAACAGAAATCTGCACCTTCTATACACTCTTCAGCACTGTTGGCTTGTTGTACTCCGGCTATTCCGTCTTCAGGCCAGGGAAATCCGAAAGCTGTAACTGTTGCCCCTGTAGACGCTGCCAACCTGGCAATTTCTTGTTCCCGGTCGTCCCCTCCGAGGATGGCAATTTTTATTTCCTTCCACTTTTCGGGATATTTTATTTCTGCAGCCATTAATGATTCATGATTAAATAATTCAATAATTGATCCCTGGTAAATGTATCAATTCCCATACTGGATTTGGTTCGGCCATCGATAATTTCTACAGGACCGGTCAGCCCCTTTGCTATATTCATAAGCGATTGTGCAATCGGTACATCGACATTGGCAATATCGGCCAATGCAAGAAAGGGTTGAATACCATACCAAAAATCCTCCTTATAATAGCGGTGATCCAGCGAATGGGGGGCTTGAATGTATCGATTGGCCTTTCCTGACTTTATCGCGGAATCCAGACCTTCCAATGGATCGGCATCCTTTTCGATCGTTCCAATCATTTGCATTTCATGGAACAGGTCAGGCAAATCGTGATCGTATGCCCCGGCGACTGATAGGCGTTCGTTGTCCAATGCATCCATGATTTTACTGACTCCTTTTGTCAATCCTTCAACGTAAAATGTAAAATCGCCCTTTGTAGATTCTATCCAGGATGCCCCCAATATTGCTCCGGGTGGATGAAGCACCATGTTTACATTGGCAAGCCCTGTGCCGATCACATCTTTCAGCTCTTTTGAGAAAGGGTAAATCGTCTGTGCTGATTCGAGTGCCTGCCGACCACCGGGCAAAGCAGCTATCCATACATGTCTTGCCACACCTGATATATTGATAATTCCTCCTGGCTGTTTTCTGGCAACATAGGTCAGGGTAGAGCATTCTGCCAAAGAAAGGGGATTTTGATTTTCCTTTTTAAAATTCGCCATAAATTCCAGTGCTCCTCCTGTATGGCCCGGGTTCAAAAAAACGGGAGGAAGTTGTCTTTTGAATTGTGAGAGTTTTTGACCTATATCTGCCAGTGCAAGCGTAGGAAGACAGATCATAATCAGTTCTGCACCATCCACGACCTTTTCAAGATCGGTGGAAATCATGTCTAAGGGTGCAAATCCGTTTCCGAGCACGCCTCTATATTCGACACCTTTTTTTTCGATAATTGGTATCAAAGTCGATGCCGTACGACTCCATAAGCGAATATGAAATCCCTGGAGCGTCAGATCAACGGCCGCGGCCAAGCCTCCATTTCCGGAACCAAGGATGGATATGTTCATGAATCCACCTTGTATTTCTCAATCTTCTCCATGTCAACAGTTACACCAAGTCCTGGGCCTTGTGGAATGAGTACGCACCCGTCTTCAAATTGAAATGGCTCGGAGATCAGGTCATCGAGGTAGTAAATACCGGCAATGTTTGGGCCCTGCATGCCCTCGGGTTTGGAGACCGGGGCAACACTTGGCAAGTAAGCGATTTTTGAAGCTGCACCCAGATGAAGATTGGCGGCATTGCCAATGCCCGATTCTATAGATCCTCCGATATCACTATACATACCCAGGGCAGCGGCAATATCGGCTTGTTGTTTTGCGCGATATAAGCCTCCGGGTTTGGTGACGTAGCAAGAAAAACAAGAGGCAGCCTTGAGCCGGTCTAATTCCAGGATATCCTGTACCGTCCATGCCGATTCATCTGCCATAACGGGGCAATTGATTCTTTGAGCCACAAAGGCCAACTGCTCAGTTCCCCTCATAGGTTGTTCGCAAAGCATGATGTCAAATTCTTCCTGGCGTAAGGTTACGTCGATGGCTTCCCACACATTATTGTAGCCTTCGTTTCCGTCCACCCTGATCTTTATTTGATCACCGAGATGGTGTCGCAGTTGCTTGACTACTTCTACATCGCGGGCAGGATCCAGCCCTGTCTTGCACTTTATGGTTTTGACACCCTCATTCACTGCCTCGATAGCTTCATCCACGCATTTCTCAACCGGCATGATCCCAAGAGAATGAGCAACCTCAATTCTATCCCGAAATGCTCCGCCCAGCAACTTGCATACGGGAACGCCCGCAGCCTTACCGGCAATATCATAGCAAGCTATATCGATTGGTGATTTTGCATAAGGATGTCCCTTGACCACCTTGTCCATACGCTCGTGGATGACTGCGATATCACGGGGGTCCTGATCCAGGATCGCGGGTTTCAGATGTTTTTCAATGATCAGTCTTACCGTGTCCGGCGATTCTCCGTAATAGCGCATATGAGATCCTCCCCATGTAATGCCTGCAGGAGACTCCCCCCATCCACTGATCCCTTCATCTGTATCAATTCTGACATAGGCGTGATAACCGATGGGGGCGATCATTTTTGATGCCCAGGTATGGTGTCTGCGGTTGGGCAGGGCGACAAGATATGTAGTACAACCTGTGATTTTCATGGCATAGGACCTGATTATGAAGGTCTCTGGCTAAGTTAACGAACTACTAATTGTAATTCCAAAGTGTGATCACTAATTTTATCATTGAGAGAATTCTTTCCACTTTATAAAGCTGCCGAATACTTGAACTCTGAAGAACATAAAATTCCTGTTCTCATTCTTACCGGCTTCCTCGGAAGCGGGAAGACTACGTTTCTCAAGAAAATGATCGCCTCACCACTATTGGCGGATACGGCCGTGTTGATCAATGAATTTGGAGAAGTTGGATTGGATCATCTCCTTGTAAATGCCATTGATGAAGAAGTGATCCTGTTGGATTCCGGATGTGTTTGCTGCAGTGTTAAGGATGATTTTTCACAGACCTTATTGGATCTTATTTCAAAGAAAGAGCAAAACAAGATACCTGCATTCAGCCGGGTCGTGCTTGAAACAACGGGGATTGCCGATCCACTTTCTATTTATCACTTATTGGTCAATGACAACGATCTCAAACAGTACTTTACTTACATGAAGATCATTACCATTGTCGATGGGGTCTATGGATTGACCAATCTTGATCAACACGCCGAGGCAATCCATCAGGTCGTGTTAGCAGATGAAATCGTACTCGCAAAAGCGGATTTGGCAGTTGCACAAGATCTCAGGGAGTTGGGGGAGAGAATGCATGCATTGAATTCAACTGCATCCATCTCACAAATCGGACTGGAGGATAGCCCTGATTTCGATTTGATGCTGAATGAAGCCCAAACGGATCCCGGAAAAAATACTTCTTCTAAGGAAATTGCAATAAGTGTCCGGGACTCACCGAAAAATGGTGTTCAGCATGCCGGAAGATATTCCTCGTATTGTTTGAAATGGTCCGATCCGGTCAATTGGGACGATTTTGAAGCCTGGCTGGACAGGTTATTATTTGTAAGGGGTAACAGCATCTTAAGATTGAAAGGCTTGCTTTGCATCGAAGGGGAGAGCAGGCCAGTAGTCATACAGGGAGTACAACATTCTTTTTATCCGCCGGGACACCTTCCAGAATGGCCCAATCAAGAACCGATGACGGAATTGACCTTCATCACAAGTGACTTTTCGGAGAGGGCAGCAAAAAACAGTGTCAAAGATGTATTCAAAATTGAATCCATTTGATTTGGACAGTGAAAGAACAAGAGCATTGGAGCTTGAAAAAGATGGAGTGATCAGATGGCCCGTTGATATCATCAGCGATTTTATTCCTTTCCTGAATGAACAGTTCAATCGGATCCAAAGTCAAAAGGGAAAAAGCCGTCCCTGGCATTACTGGGAATTACACAACCCGTGGTCAACTTCCTCCACGATAGTAGATAGTTGGGGATTTTTGGATCTGTGTCAGAGTCATAACTTACTTGAGCGTTTAGGAAAATTGATTGGACCGGATATCATTCTCTTTGACAGTCGCCTGATGGCTTACCCTCGCGACACACAAACCAAAAAAGATGTCTTCTGCAGTGACCAGGTTTTTTTTCCTGTCCATCCCCTGGAAGGGGTAACAGTACGAATTCCCCTGAGCGAGAGAAATGAAGAGCGGCCAATTTTCATCTGGAAAGCCGGTCCCAGTCCACCAGATCAAAAGAGCGGCACCCACTACTTTTCCATAACAGGCGCAGAGATCATTGTTCATGATGCCCGTATTCGGTACAGGATTGAAAGTAAGACAGAAATACCGGAAAATTATGAATATATCATTCGATATTTTCCTGCCACGTCGGGGTTCATTCGCGAGGCCTCGAGCAAGGAGCAGGAGCAATTAACTGAGGTTTTTCCGCTGATGAATTATGCAAAAATTCCTCTTTGGCTGGTTCAGGGAACTGATCGTGCAAAAAATGATTTCGTCACTGGATTCAGTACAAAACCGGGGCGGTGGATTTAAACTCTTTGTGATTGGATCACCCCTGACTGATCGCTTTAATAACCATGCATTCCAGTATCCCTTCAATGGCACCTTCTCTGCCTATGCCACTGTCTTTTACTCCGCCGAATGGTACGGCGGTGCCGGCGACCTGCATGGTATTGATACCCAATAAGCCAACATCAAGTTCGTCACTTACCTTTTGAGCAATCTGAAGATCATTTGTGAAGAGATAAGCAGCCAGACCATAAGGTGTGGAATTTGCCCTTCCGATAACCGTGTCCCAATCATTAAAAGATGATATGGGTGTGACCGGACCAAAAGGTTCCTCCTTCATGATGATCATATCATCATCAACATCACTGATGACAGTGGGCTCAAAGAAATACCCGGGACCCGGGATTTTCTTTCCGCCGCATTGCAGGTTGGCCCCTTGATCAACAGCATCATTGATCAAGCGGTGCATATGATTGATCCTCCTTTTGCTTGTCAGGGGTCCCATGGTGACTCCGTCATCCATTCCATTGCCGACCCGGAGTGCCCGGACGCCTTCCACAAACCGGGCAATGAAGTCATCATAAATTTGTTCGTGTACAAAGAAGCGAGTTGCAGCCATGCAGGATTGACCGGAGTTGGCATATCGTGCAGGAACAATCGTATGGATCAGATTATCCAGGTCGACATCCTGATCAACGATCAAAGGAGCATGGCCTCCCAACTCCATGGTAATCTTTTTCATTTGTGCCCCTGCTTTCGCAGCCAGTTCTTTACCCACTGGTGTGGATCCTGTAAATGATATCTTCCTGATGACCGGAGATGACAACAGAAAATCAGAGATAAAGGGTGGATCGCCGTAAACGAGATTGATTACATCTTCCGGAAGACCGGCATCGAGCAGGCATTGGACGATCATTGCCGGAGTTTGTGGCGTCTCCTCAGATGGTTTGACGATGACAGAGCAACCCGCTGCCAGTGCCGTGGCTATCTTGCGTCCGGGCATCATTGCCGGAAGATTCCATGGAGCCGCTGCATATACAGGACCTATTGGCTCATATCGGATATGTCGACGGACGCCTGAGGGCTCTTGAGGCGTCGTGCGGCCTGCCACCCGAAGTCCGCATTCAGCCAAATCATCAAAGTAATTGGCTGTAATCATAATCTCAAATTTCGACTGACCGATGGGTTTGCCTTGTTCCCGGGTACATACCTCTGCTATTTTATCCATTCGCACTCTCATCAAATCGGCGGATTTGTGAATGATCCTCGATCTTTCTGTTGCAGCAGTATTCTTCCACAATTCGAACCCTTTATGTGTTGAGACCAGAGCTCTGGTAAGGTCTTCTTTTTCCGCCATGCATACCCGCGATATGACTTCTTCCGTGGCGGGGTTCACTACTTCCAAGATGTCTCCGCCATGTCCCTCAGTCCATTGCCCAGCTATGAATAATTTGATCAAGTTGTCCATATTATCTGAATGATCAGGCTTTTATTTCTGGTGTTTTGAAGTCTTCGTCTTTTGAGGAAATGAAGATCAATCCAAGTAAAAATGGGATCACGAGTCTGAATGCAGCCTGTTGTGAATTCCATTCTTCTGATAACCACATCAAAAACCATTCACCGCCTATCACAAGGAATCCGGTAAACCAAACAAGTACCCCGAGTGTCATGGACCAAATGACCTTTCCTTTCTTCCGGTTGAACAGTTGCACATCATGTCGTGCCTTCCAAAGATCCAGACTGCCCCAGAAACCCAGAATTCCTATTAATAATTCGGTAATAATGATGAGGATGTAAGCGAGGTGATGGACGAAAGGTGAATCAATCGACCGGATGCCGGAAGAGTCAACAGTTACTACATGCGTATCCATCATCAAAACATGCTGTACATGGACCAGGTTGACTTCATAGTCAATGATATTATTGATCCCGGGCAAAAAGGCGAGTAGCGCACAGGAAAGGGCAACGATGATTTTACTAATTCTTATATGGATCATTGGCTAAGTTCAATAGAATAAACACTATCTTTTCCCTGCAATTTGTGATCACAAATTGTGGTCTAAACTCTTGTCTAAATATACTACTTATGAAGCTTTTTGTTAAGGGTGACTGGGAAGGTTTTTTTGCTTTTGGTCTGGATGCACTGATTGCATTTATCCTGATGAATAAATTATGCATTGAATTTCTGGGATTCAGCGAAGAATTATTCTACCATCGAATCCTCCCGGCTTCGATCATTGGCCTGATCATTGGAAATTTATTTTATGCCTATCAAGCTCTAAAGCTTGCCAAAAAAGAAAACCGTACGGACGTCTGTGCCATACCTTACGGGACCAGTACCCTGACAATCATCATCTACATATTCCTGGTCATGTATCCCACCCAGCAAAAAGGACTCAGCCTTGGCATGTCAAAGGAGGAAGCCGATATCCTGGCATGGCACACGGGAATTCTTGCGTGCATCGCCTCGGGTAGCATAGAGTTTTTTGGATCCTTTGTTGTTCATTACATTCGCAAAGTTACCCCGACCGTAGTCATGCTTGTAGCTGTAGCGGGGACCGGTCTGGCCTTGATCAGCATGGATTATGTATTCCGGACGTTTGCCTTTCCATTGATTGGCTTTACATCATTGGCCCTTGTTCTCATTTTCTACTATGGCGGTGTTCGACCCAAGTTTGGTATTCCGGGCGGATTGGTCATCTTGTCCGTAGGAACGATCATGGCCTGGGGTTTGTACCAGTTGGGTCTTCCAAGCGTGGTACCTTCCACAGAGTTCACCCTGGATTACTTTGGCATTCATCTTCCGCAACTGGAGGTGTTCAGGGTCTTTTCCTCGGTGGACATGATCGTGGAGTTTCTCCCGATTGTCATTCCGTTCGGTTTCATATTTCTGATTGGATCCCTTCAGAATATCGAAGCTGCAGCCGCGGCGGGTGATTCTTATAATCCCAAACCACTCTTATTAATGAATGGTGCGGGAAGCCTGAGTGCGGCCTTCTTTGGGTCACCATTTCCCACATCAATTTTTCTCGGACATCCGGGATACAAGAGCATTGGAGCACGAGCAGGCTATTCGACAATCAATGCCATTGTCTGGACGATCGTTGGATTGACGGGAACCTTGAGCGTGATTGCATACGTCATTCCGATAGAGGCAATTATGCCGATTCTCATTTGGATCGGAATCGTGGTTTGTGCCCAGAATTTTGAGATCGCGGAGAAAAAACATATTCCGGCCGTAGTCATAGGACTCACACCGGCTATCGGGGCATATGTCGGTTTGGGTGTGAAACACGCTATGACCGTCGCCGGAAACCTGACCGGTACCAATTTTTATAATGCAGCATTCATCGGCGAATTCATAACGATGAGGAGCTTTTATGCAGAGGGAATGTTTGCCATAGGGCAGGGGTTTATCTACAGTTCCATGATCCTGGCTGGAATCACCTATTACATCATCGAGCAAAAATTCAAATTGGCAGCCAAGTGGAGCATCATCGGGGCAGTACTAACCTTGATTGGCTTTACACATACATATGTATTTACCGGTGGGGATATTATTGGTTCTTTGTCCATACCGACGCCAACATGGTCAAAATGGACCACGGGATACGTGGCAATGGCCCTGATATTATTAGTCATTCCGTATATCACTCATAAAAGACAATCTCCGGGGCATTAATCGTTAATTGAGGATTTTCCGCAATTTTTGCTGATGGTAATGACCATTGTCCTTCAAAAATTTTGCGGTGTTGAGGATATCCTTCTTCAGGGCGGCTATCGCTTTGGTGGATTGACGGTTTTTCAATGCATCGATAATGGTTACATGATGCTTCGTATCCCATAGATCCCTGGGGGAAAGCAGTGAATAATATGTGAAGGGACCACACTGTAACCACAGACTTTCGATCATCGGCAGGAGTACATTGGAATTTGCCTCCTCGTAGATGGTGAAATGAAATTTGTAATTCAAAGCGAGAAGATCCTTTCGGTCATTTTTTCGGGAAGCGACCCGAATCATTTTATTGTTAATTGATTCGATTGACTTTATAGTATTATTAGAAATTCTCTTCACTGCCATTTTGATGGCTTCCGATTCCAATTGTACCCGCCAGTGAATAATTTCATTGAATTTTTTTTCTGTCATATGCGGTATATAGACACATCGATTGGGCAAG
The DNA here is from genome assembly GCA_028282725.1 of Saprospiraceae bacterium. Classification (GTDB taxonomy): domain Bacteria; phylum Bacteroidota; class Bacteroidia; order Chitinophagales; family Saprospiraceae; genus JAJRXG01. The sequence continues at coordinate 8,999 of JANQHF010000126.1, read as the reverse complement.
ATTTGGAAGGCCCCTTCGGCAATGAGCCGGTTTACCGCACCACGCACGGGAGTCAAACTGGTCCCCATTTGGTCTGCTAAAAATCTAAGACTTACTTTCTGACCGGGTATGAATGTACCCACCATGAGATTTTGACGAATTTCCTGGTAGACCATTTCCTGTATACCTGTTTTGCCTTTTTTCTCTTTGCTCAATTGTGTCATTTTTTAATTTTTATCTCTGACTGTTATTGATAATATTGACCGCCATTTACATGCAAGGTTTGTCCGGTTATATATGCGGCTTCATCACCGCAGAAAAAAGCAACAGCCTTGGCCACATCTTCAGGTTGTCCAAGCCGACCCATCGGAATTCTGGCTCCCTGTTCTCTCAGCCAGGAACCGGGTACAAGTCCGTCACGACTTTCTATTGCAGTCGCGGTGTTTCTGAGCATATCTGTCAGAATATTTCCCGGACATATAGTGTTGACACAAATATTGTATCTCGCAAGGTCTGCTGATAATGACCGGGTCAAACCGAGCATGCCCGTTTTGGCAGCACAGTACGCCGCATCCTCTCCAAAGGCATTATGACTCATGAGCGATCCCAGGTTGACGATTCTTCCCCATCCCTTATCAATCATCATTGGAGCTACAGCCCTGGCGACCATGAATGAACCGGTCAGCATGACATCCAGGCACAATTTCCAATTGGACGTAGAGGATTCATTAACCAGTGGAGTGCTCTTATAGACTCCGGCATTGTTCACGAGGATGTCAACCGTCCCAAATTTACTGACTATTCTGTCGATCGCAACCTGAATACTTTTTTCATCTGAAACATCCATTTTCACAGCCATTGTCCTGGAGCCAGAGCGTGTAAGTGCCTCAGACGCCTCTTTTGCCTTTTCTGCATTCAGGTCTGCAATTACCACAGCTGAGCCACCTCCGGCCAGACGTTCGCATATGGCCAGGCCAATTCCTTGTGCACCTCCTGTTACCAATGCCGTTTTTCTTCGTACACTCATCAAAGCTGTTTTTTTATGGCCTGTATTTTTTTCTCAGGACAGTATTTTCAGGCCATGGAAATGGCAATTCTTTTTCCATGTTAAATAATTTCATGGCATTGATCATCTGATATTCACCGACTTTATCATCAAAATATTCAATCCAGTAAATCAAATGGTCATCCACTATCTTACCAAATGCCAAAGTGCTTTCTCTTTGGACAATTCCAGTAGATTCCTGGGTGGATTGATAAAACCATTCTGCCGCAAACCATTCATTGTCAAAGAGATAGTGACGATTAGTGATCTTCCAGTCTATCCAGGCCTCGTCTTTCATATTCCTGAGGGCTTCCTGTATATACTGGTCGTGAAACAAATTGGATCGTCCTCCGGGATATTGGGCATCGACGTTTTCATGATAGCGTTCGTACCATTTATCGCCCCAGGTCGCAACCCAGGTTTCAGCAATATTTGCCGAAGTGCCCTCTGTTTCATGCTGTGCAATGGTCATGAGCGGAAGAAGCACAACGCTGGTCAGCAATGTGAGAAAAGGTGCAACTGTTATCCTTTTTATATTCATGTCAATCGATTGTTTCAGGTCTCAACCAAACAGAAGCGGGCCATGGGGTTACAATTCCTTCATCCAGCGGAAGCTTGCCCTGATACTGTAAGGTGGATACACTTTCGTCATAGTATTCCTTGAACAAGATGATTCTAGCATCCTTTACCTCACCGACGATGCCGGTACCGACAGCTTGTCTTTTACCGGTGACTCTATCGGTTGCCGCAAATTGATAAGCCGAGGCAAACCTGTTACTGTCTGATAGAAGAGTCTCCCACAGGTATATTTTGATATCCTTCTTTTCCATCTGGTAAACTTTGAACATGTCAAGCAGTTCCGATTTATTCAATCGATCTCCTGGGTAGGCAAACAGAACGCTGTCATGAAGCAGCCTGTCAAATGTTTCAATGTCGTTTGTCTCCCAACACTTTAGAAATTCACTAATCACTGATCTGATTTCTTCCTTACTCGTTTGGGATGAAGATGGTGCACTCTGAATGAATATCAGGAGAATGATGAAACATGTCTTCATAACAGTAAGATGTCTTGTCCTATTAGCTTGGGGCATTTTTTTCATCTTTTAAATAAGTAAGGTAGCCGATCAACTGATCTACCTCAGTTGATGTCAAATCCTTGAAATCCGGCATACGTCCTCTTCTGAAGCTGGATGGTTCCGTGATAAACATCCTCACCATTTCTTCAGTCCTGTATTCCAATATGTTCATAGGTTCGTTCAGATCCGGTCCTATATATCCTCCTTGCCCTCCCAGAGAGTGGCAACTGTTACATCGTCTCATGAATAATTTGTAGCCGGCAAAGACTTCGGTACTTACATTGCCTGAATCAGGAGTGGCATGAGTATATTCTTCTGCCATATTAACCAGTGCGATCTCGCTGATCCCCCATGGCCATGAGTAGCCGTTTTGAGGAATTTTTTCTTTTTCCGTCCAAACCAGGTAGTAGGGAGCAGCGGTTTCATTACCGTGATCAGGAATGGCTTCCCATTCCGGGTATTCTTTGTCATGAAAAATCAAAAAGGCATCTCCCTGCCCAAAGAAGTCCTTATCAATCACGGCGTTGTATCCGTCTAAAGCCACGAATGATACAGAGTTCCATCGATCTGAACTTACCTCCTGCCCAAAGACGGCCTTCAAAACGTCGTCAAATAAAAAGGCCTGATAGCTTTTGTCCTTGTGATATTCCACATCGTAGATCTCAAGATCATGAACGTCTAGTGTGATAGCATCCCCGGTGAGTGCCACGGATTCCGATCCCAGGTAGAAATCAATGTCTTTTAAGTCCGCTTCAGACTGTTTTTCTTTGCAAGCGAATAGGAATACCAATGCCAGTATTGTCATAATCAAGGTTCGTAATCCGATGCAGGAAAGCTTCAATTGAATTATAAATTGTGATCACAGACTATAATAACATTTAATCGTTGGTTTTCAAAAAATCCGGCGTTCATTCTGAGTTCCCCGAATCATGTAATATTGATTGATTCGTCATCGCATTCCTTTAGAAACAATTTGAACTCCATGATGTTACTCTCATATCTATTGCCAGACAATGATCTCAACCATTATTCGAAATATTAAAAAAATCCATTATTTCCAATACTATGAATCTTTTTACTATTGTCAGGATTGGAAATGAAGAAGGAGTGTTCATCCCGATTGATGAGTATAAAAAAGTCCTGGAAGGACAGGAACGGATGGATTGCGTTAATAAGAATAGTACTTATCACTTATCCACCAGACCAACCTGATAAATCAGATCCGTCAAAGGAAGGTAGTGAAGAAGATTATCCGGTGTTCGGCTTAGGAGAGACCGTGCCGTTTGAGTCTGCATTTTTTTTTGCACAATTTCAAAAATAGGTATCGATGAACAAAATTGGAATTCTAGGATCAGGTGTTGTAGCCCAGTCATTGGGCAGAGGATTTATCAAACATGGTTACGAGGTAATGCTCGGGACGCGAAATCCGGATCAGCTATCCGATTGGATTGAAGAAACCGGGAATGCTGCTTCTGCAGGGAGTGTTGAGGAAACGGCATCCTTTGGTGATCTTCTCGTCCTGGCAGTTGCAGGAAGAGTGGCCCGAACAGTACTCGAAAAAGTGGAGCCCGAAGACTTATCGTCGAAAGTCATTATCGATGCGACCAATCCAATTGAAGAAGCGCCTCCTGTTAATGGTGTTCTTCAATACTTCACGGGACCCAATGAGTCGCTGATGGAACAATTGCAAAAGGCTTTTCCTGAAAGCAGCTTTGTCAAGGCCTTCAGTTGCGTTGGCAGTGCTTTTATGGTGAACCCCGAATTTGAAAGCACCCCTACGATGTTTATCTGTGGAAATGACGAAACAGCCAAAAAGGATGTTCGATCGATCCTTGACCAATTTGGATGGGAGACGGAGGATATGGGGGCAGTAGAGGCGGCAAGGGCCATCGAACCACTGGCTATGTTGTGGTGTATTCCAGGATTTCAGGAGAACCGCTGGACACATGCCTTTAAATTGATGAAACTATAATATGAATTAATATGAAAAAGAAAGTTTTCGTTACCGGAGCAAATGGGGTCTGGGAAAGTTGACCGTTCATTCATTGTTAGGGGTGGGTCATGAAGTAGCCGCTACTGTGAGAGATCCGGAATGAAGGAATAAAAATACAGCAGATGAGTTTGTTTCAGCCGGAGCCCATATCATTGATATGGATGTAACCAATGAACACTCTGTCCGGTCCGGAGTGATTGGTTTCCTTGAACATTTTACCATCGATGATTTTCAAAAATTATTTGATATCAATGTATACGGAGTCCATCGTGTAAACCGGGCTGTCTTGCCTCATTTAAGAAAGCAGGGGAGCGGATTGCTGATTCACGTGTCAGCTTGCTGGGATGGATTACAATGCCATATTGCGGTCCCTATAATGCTTCGAAATAGGCGCTTGAGGCGATGGCGGAAAGATACAGATCCCAACTTTCGGGTTTTGGCATTGAGTCCGTAATTGCCGAAACCGGTGGTTATGCCACATTCTTTCATGGATGCCTTGTTGAGACCGAGTGATAAAAGCAGGAATGAGGCCTAAGGCGAATATTTGAATGCGCCTGCACAAATGTTAGAGAGTTTCGAAGGTGCTCTGGCTCCCAACCCGGCCCAGAATCCGCAACAAGTGGCAGATGCTATCCCCGGACTGATCAATTCACCTGTTGGTGAACGACCCTTCAGAACGGTGGTGGACAACATGGGGATGGGTGATCACATTTTGAAATATAATGATCACCTGGATCAGGTTACCAATGGCATCTATTCTGCCTTTGGAATGTCTGAAATGCTCAATGTCAAGGTCACAGGCTGACCAGGGACAGGCCGCGGTCAGCCTGATATCGAAACTTTAAGGTTTGATCCGATAAGCCCATGCACCAATGCCATGTTCGTTTAGCAAGGCGGCAAATTTGGGTATATCGGTATTCATTATGCCATCCAATTCTTCCTGGTACTTTGTAATCCGATCCTTCAAGATTTCATGAACTTCTATGTTTGCATCGGTCGGAGGGAAGTCGGCGTTCCAAATTGTGCTTGCGAGGTAAAATATGCGCTCAGCCAATTGAACAGGCCACCTGACTACATCCTGTCCGGTACCAGTTACTTTCGTTTGGAACAACTTGCCTTCAAAATCCTCCAATTTGGAAGAAAGGGCCTTCAGTTCTTTTTGAATTATCTTTTTTTGTTCCGGACCTGCAATTTTTTGAAGATCAATTAATTGTCTGCGCACACCTTCCACCTCGTTGATCATTTTAACAACTTTATTCATATCCGCCCGCAGGTCGCTCAAGATGGCATGTTGCGCCGCAATATCCTCTTGTGTACCTTCTGAGTTAGGGTCTTTGACCAGTTCAAAAGTTCTGGCAAAATCCTGCCCTTTGATCGTGGATTGTACGGTATAAGTGCCTGGTGGAGAAAGTATGCGGATGCGTCCAATTCCCGCATCTCTTTGTCCATTATCGTCTAATTGAAACCAGTCGGCATATCTCGGTTTGGTCAGTAATTTGATTTCATCTGATGGCTCTCCAAGAAAATCCCACATCACCCTGTTGATGCCTTCTTTCCCTTTATGCTTCAATGTCCGGATCGTATCTCCTGATGAGTTGGCGATATGCAGACGGATGGAATCATTTTTCTCGGCCAACCAGTAATCGATAGCCCCTCCCGGTTTTGGATCGGTGCCAAAATGTGGCTCGGGGAAAAATTGCATGATGTTGGTCACTGGTCTGAACCTGATCATTTCCTTAGGTGTAAAGAGATGGGCATCTGATTCGGAGATTTCTTCGGTAAGCTGTTGAAGCGGGGATAAATCATCCATAATCCAGATGCCTCTTCCATAAGTCCCGATTACCAGATCATTAAATTTTTCCTGAATGTCGATCCAATACATGGGTGCCGGAGGTAGATTCGTCATCAGGGATTGCCATGAAGCCCCGTCGTTAAATGAGACATACATTGCATTTTCCGTACCCAGATACAGCAGACCCGGGCGTACAGGATCCTCCTTTATATGGCGTACATAGCTCAACTGATCGACGGGAATACCATCAACGATTTTAGTCCAGGAATTTCCATAGTCTTCAGTTTTATAAGCAAAGGGTTCAAAATTTCCGACCTGATGAAATTCTACTGATATATAGGCCTTGCCGGCATCCCATTTGGATGCATCGATATTTCGAACTACACCCAATTCGGGCAGTCCCGGAATATTGACTGTGACATTCGTCCAGGTGGCACCGTTGTCACGACTTACGTGGACGAGTCCGTCATTCGTACCTGCCCAGAATACTCCTTGCTCAACAGGAGATTCGTCAAAGGCATAGATGACATTGGCATATTCAACATTGATGTTATCACCGGTTAAACCTCCTGAAAATCCTTGCATCTCTTTATCATTCAATGACAGGTCAGGACTAATCACTTCCCAGGATTGACCACGATTGGTCGTCCTGTGAACATGCTGACTGGTCACATAAATCGTCTCGTTGTCATGTGGGGAGATCAGAAGTGGAAAGGTCCATTGGAATCTATATTTGACATCGCTGGCAGGATGTCCGGTGGTTTGTTCCGGCCATACTTCAACATACCGGAATTGCCTGGTCTTTTCGTCATACCTTGTTACGATACCACCCAGAGGTCCTCGTCCGGAGGCGCTCGACCATACGATATCCGGATCGGTCGGATCGGCAGTTGCAAAACCACTTTCTCCACCTCCGATATCATACCACAGACCATTTGGGATCATGCCACCTCTACGTCCAGATGTACCGCTACGGCTCGGCCCCTTCATAGCAGGGCCATCCTGTCTGTTCGTAAGAACATTGTACGGAACGGCATTATCAGTAGTCACATGATATAACTGAGCCACAGCAAGTTGTTGTCTCAACCAGGATTTTCCCTTGTTCTGAGAAATGGACAACCCACCATCTCCCACAACAATCATTCTTTTGGAATCTGTAGGATCGATCCACATAGCATGATGGTCCCAGTTGGGTTGATCAGGACGTGCAGCTGCTGTTATAGAAGCTCCTCCATCAATACTCGTGTAAAATCCGGAGGCCATAAAGTAAATGACATCGGCATTGTCCGGAGCCGCTTCACAATGCGTATAATAAGCTTGCCTGCCTCCCATATTCCTGTCGTGGCTCATCAACTTCCAATTCTTTCCCCTGTCATCGGATCTCCATAATTCACCACTTTCCGTTTCTTCCCCATTATAAGGCACTCCATCACCCGTCTCTATGAGTGCATATACGCGATCCGGATTGGCAGGTGTAACGGTAATGGCGATTTTGCCAACCGGTTTCTTGGGCAAACCACTACCTGAAAGCTTCTTCCATGTCTGACCGCCATCCGTAGATCTGTACAGACCACTGCCGGGACCTCCACTGACCCTGACCCATGTCTTTAATTCCAATTGCCACATTCCCGCATAAAGGATGCGAGGATTGGCCGGATTGAATTCAATATCAGATGCACCTGTGTTTTTATCCACAAACAGGACGTGATTCCATGTCTCCCCACCATCTGTTGTTTTCCAAATACCTCTTTCTTCCTGAGGTGCATATCCATGTCCGAGGACTGCGGCAAACGCTGTATTGGGGTCATCCGGATGGACCACAATTCTGCCGATTCTTCCGGAATTTTCCAATCCCATGTGCATCCAGGATTCCCCGCCGTCGATGGATTTCCACACTCCATTTCCAAGAGAGACATTCGAACGAATCGAACTTTCCCCTGTGCCCGCATATATTACTTCCGAATCAGAAGGTGCAATGGCCAGGGAGCCAATGGAATGAACATTTTTATCATCAAAAATAGATGCCCAATTCAGTCCTCCATCTTTGGTTTTCCATATTCCACCTGATGCTGCTCCCACAAAATAAGTCATGGGATCTCCCGGTATTCCGGCAACTGAAATAATTCGATTGCCGATCGGACCTACGTGACGAAATTTGAGCTGACTCATTTGCTCTTTCGTCAGTTCCTGAGCAAAAATGGAGTTTTGATTGCTCGAGATTACAAGGAAAAATACAATGATCAGGATTGGAAAGAGTAGACTGATTCGTTTCATAGTTGGTTGCATTTTAATGATACTAAATATGGTGAAAAAATGTGAATTCTCATGGATATGCCAAAGTCTGGTGGATCCGCAGATTTACTGAGATAATTCAGCATCAATGATTTCCATGACTTCCTCTGCCTTTTCTATATAGTCGCCGACAAGTTGGGACATACGATATCGAACTTTTATGCTATGCCCTAATTTGTTGATAAATACCGAATCCTGTATTAATTCGTTATAATTAATGGGCGTGAGTACTTCTTGTTTGTAACTGAATTCATTGCCAAAATCTGCAGTAATAGGATTAGAAAAACGATCAAACAAATCCTCAATATATCGATCGCTGAATTTTTGCGCTATTCTTATACTATTGTGAAGATCCTCCTGGTGAGCATTAAAAAGTTGAACAATTTCATTCCTCAGATGATCATTCCTGATCAAATCGATACCCCGGGATTCCAGCAGATCGAAGGCCACTCTGTTGAACACTGGCCAATAAAACCGGGCAGTTTTTTCCCATAAGGTATCCAATTTTGGTTCATAGGCTTGTCCGGATTTGATATGATCCAATAAGAAGATGGAAACGTCCCCGAGAGACTTTTGATATTGAATTTCTTTTTTGAAAAGATCAATTTCCTCGTTGATCGAACTTCTGATTTCAACCAGAGTAGAGCGTTCTAAATTCCGGTTTTTTCGATCCTCATTCCAATTGTTGATCTGAAGGGCCAGTAAAATTCCAATGACGACCAATGCGATTTCTCCAAGGGCATATAGAATATACTTTCTAGTGTTATTTGAATGGATCAGGTTTCTGCGCATTCGGCGGAGGAGGGTGATCATTCATTAAAG
>JANQHF010000114.1 GCA_028282725.1 Saprospiraceae bacterium | reverse complement strand
AACCAAGAACAGGATACGGGAGTGCGTGTCTGGCGGCCATGAAACATGTCGAATGTCTTGCCATCAAGCCGGATATTATTGTTTTTATCGATGGTGATTATTCGGATTACCCGGAGCAATTGGAAGAGTTGATCGAGCCTCTGATCCAGGGATATGACCTCGTCATCGGGTCCAGGTCTTTGGGTAATTTGCAAAAGGGAGCAATGACGATTCCACAGGTATTCGGTAATTGGCTCGCAACCAATTTGATCAGGTTGATTTATGGTGTGGAATTTACTGATCTCGGTCCTTTCAGGGCAATAAGATATGATCGATTATTGGATTTGAATATGAAGGATAAGGATTTTGGATGGACTGTAGAGATGCAGGTGAAGGCAGCAAAAATGGGATTAAAATGTACTGAAATCCCTGTAGACTATCGCAAACGCATTGGCGTTTCTAAAGTATCCGGGACGGTTAAAGGAACAATTCTCGCAGGACATAAAATATTGTGGACCATCTTTAAATTGATATGATGTTGATGTATGTATTGGAACAGGTGACACAATCTTTTTGGGAAATTGGAGTGTCCATAACGCTCATCGTATACTTCATTTCCCTGATCACAATAACCATCTACTGTCTTCTCCAGTTTCACTTGTTGTATTACTATAAGACCCGGAAGAAAATAGTAAACTGCATTGATCAGAATTACCCTGAAGCAACAGAGAAATTGCCGCTTATAACCATTCAACTGCCGATATATAATGAAATGTACGTCACAAAGAGGTTGCTGAAGGCTGTAACTCAACTTGCATATCCCAAAGAAAAACTTGAAATACAGGTCCTGGACGATTCTACAGATGAAACGGTCAATATTTGTCTTGAGGAGATTGACAAGTACAAAAAGCAGGGATTCGATATCAAACATATTCACCGCATTGACCGGAAGGGGTACAAAGCCGGTGCATTAAGATCTGCTACCGGTTCTGCAAAGGGTAAGCTAATTGCAATTTTCGATGCCGACTTCATACCACAGCCGGATTTTCTGAAGAATACACTTGGACATTTTGAAGATCCCAGAGTGGGCGTTGTTCAGACAAGGTGGGAACATCTAAACCAGGATTATTCGCTATTGACGAGGGTCCAGGCGATTCAACTGAATGTCCATTTCACCGTAGAACAATTAGGTCGACGTGTAGGCAACCTGCTCCTGCAATTCAATGGAACCGCCGGACTGTGGAGGAAGGAGACGATTGAGGATGCCGGAGGCTGGGAAGCAGACACACTGACCGAAGATCTCGATTTGAGTTACCGGGCCCAACTCAAAGGCTGGAAAATTATCTACCTGGAGAATGTTGTATCACCTGCAGAACTCCCGGCAGAAATCAATGGATTGAAATCGCAGCAATACAGGTGGATGAAGGGAGGTGCAGAAACCGCGAAGAAAGTGCTGCCAAAAGTTTGGAAAAGCTCACTTTCATTTCGGCAAAAAGTCCACGCATCCACTCATCTTTTAGGTTCGAGTGTATTTCTTGCGGTCTTCACGGTGGGATTGTTCAGCGTACCACTGGCCTTTATTTTACGTCCGATGGGATATAATCCAAATCTCTTTGCCATCTTCCTGATCAGTCTTGTATCCATCATTATCGTCTACTATGTGGCCAACGTAGAAGTTGCATGGCAGAAGGAAAATAAGGTCAAAATGATCTTTAAATTCCTCATCCTTTTTCCAATATTTCTGGCACTATCGATGGGCCTTTCATTTCACAATTCTATAGCCGTTCTGCAAGGATATTTCGGGAAAAAATCTCCCTTTGTCAGAACCCCTAAATTCAATATTTTGAATATTGGTGAAAAAATTAGTCAAAAAGACTACTTCAATACCAAGCTTTCGAAAGCTAGCCTTTGGGAGGGCTTTTTCTTTCTGTTTTTCCTCGGAGCATTTGTATGGGGGATTGTGGTCAATGAACCCACTTTCATCATCATGCACTTATTACTGGCCATTGGCTATGGGCTGATTTTCTATTTTTCTGTCAAGAATTCACTGGTCAAAAGATAATTTTTCATGAAGCTTTGGATTGCAGTTCTAATCTGGGTCGGAAGCATCACATATCTTTCCTATATTCCTTCCCAGGACCAATTTCACCTGATTCTTCCGGGAATCATCGGAAGTTTTATTTCCTATTTGTATCTAATTGTCCATGTCGGAGAAAGGGATGTCCTTCGTCTGATCATTCTGGCAATAATCGCCAGGATCATCATCATTCCGGCATTCCCAAACTTGTCCGATGATATCTATCGGTTTATTTGGGACGGACGTCTCTGGCATGACGGAATTCATCCTTTTCTTCATCTGCCGACGGATATAGTGGGTCATGGTGAAGCATTGAATAACGAATTGTTCTCAAATTTAAATTCTAAGGAATACTACAGCATATATCCCCCAATACCCCAGCTACTCTTTTGGCTGTCCACTGTGTTTATGAGTAATGATCTCATGTCAGAGGTATTCATCATAAAGACCATTCACGTATTGTTCGACGTCGGGTCAATCTATTTTCTTTATCGCCTTTTGTCCATTTTGAAAATGGATCACTCAAAGACACTTTGGTATGCGATGAACCCACTGATCGTAATTGAATTGATCAATAATTTGCATCACGAAGGACTGGTTATTTTTTTCATCCTGGTCTTTTTGTTTTTTATTCAGAAAAAGAATTTATCCATAGCAGCAATTTCTTTCGCAGGTGCTATTGCTTCTAAGATCCTACCTGGTCTATTTCTACCAGCAACCTTTTTTTACCTGGATAATAAAGAGAGATGGAAATTTCTCGGGATCACGGTTTTGGCATCATGCCTGATCTTCATTCCCTTTTTGTCTTCACCCGGGGTTTTTCAGAATTTGATGAACAGTGCGGACCTCTACTTCAGGAAGTTTGAATTCAATGCAAGTATCTACTACTTCTTCCGATGGTTGGGATATCTCATTTATGAATACAACATCATACATAGCCTGGGGCCCGTTCTTTCGGGAATCTCCATGATCCTGATCATTGGAAGTGCATTTTTATGCAAGGGAAAAATGGATTCGACAAGATCACTTATCCATCTCTTATTATTTTCGTTCACGGCGTACCTGGTTTTTGCTACAACCATTCATCCCTGGTATGTCACTATATTGATCCCATTGAGTTTGTTTACGAACTTCAAGTTTCCCATAATCTGGTCCTTTCTGATCATGCTGACCTATATAAATTACAGCTATGAACCTTACCGGGAAAACTTTTGGATAGTGGGTCTTGAATATCTGATCGTCGGGGGAATCTTGATCTTGGAAATCTTCAGATCCAATAGAACATTTTCCACAATACCCGATTCTTGCGCTACGGATTGAACCGGCAATTTATTTACGAAAATCTTAATGCTGAATTAACTTCTTTTAACACTCAATCTCAGTCTTAAAATTGATCATCCAAAAGAAAGAGTGAAGGTTTTTCAGTAGGTATCGGCTATGGTTAAGTCGATGACACCAGCCGTCATTGCAATGGTAATGGCGGCTTTTCGAATTTACTGTACTTCGTAATCCCCAGCCCGCAATTGTTCTTCCAGAATATCGATATCGGTCTTGCGATTCTTGTACCATACAAAGGCAATTACACCGACTAACAAATAGGGCAAGGTAAGCATGTAGAGGATTCCGGTGTTCAACCCGGTACCGGCTGTACCACCATTTTCAAGATTCGATTCAGCCGCCATTCGACACATGGGGCATTGAGCGGACATTTCATTGACTACTATGAAAAGCAAGAGGAAAACTGATAATGATCGGAGTGCCATTCTATACTTCATATGACATACAAATATAGGTTATTTAAAAGCCGGATTCTCATTGATAACAAGGGTAAAGCATTATGTACAGAATCGGCCCCGTGAGGGCAACATAGAGCCAAAAGGGAAACACCCATTTGGCCATTTTCACGTGTTTGGTAAACTGATGCGTATATGCTCTTATATAAGTAAACAGGATAAAAGGCAGGATTACCGCCGCTAAGATGATATGCGAAATCAGCAAGGTAAAATAGACGTAGCGAATGGGTCCGGATACGCAATATGATGTTTCAGGAGTTGTGATATGATAGATCACATAACAGGCAAGAAAAAGGGTGCTAAAGACCAAGGCCCATGTCATGAGCTTTCTATGCAAGCTGGCATTACCCTTTTTGATCGCCAGTAAGGCCGCAATCAGTGTCAACGCCGTTACCGCATTCAAAGAAGAATAAATTGGAGGTAAAAATACAAAGTCAATGGCCGTATCAATCTTGATCCGTCTCATGGATACCACAAGAATAAAGACGAGACCTGAGAGAACCCAGGCCCACCTGTTCAGCCTTTTAGCCAGTTCGAGATTGGGAGGCAAGATTTGAATATTCATATCAAAAGGTCAATTAGCGATCAAGAACAATTTTCTTCTGTTTGGGCATCGGTATTACTACGGACAGGTGTCGAATGATTTCCTTCCCCGTATTTTCATCATAGGCATATGTCGAACGAATGACATTGGAAGTATCAATCAAAATGAATTGAAGATCCGAATTTGGAGGACTGCCATTCATTATAAATTTAATATCCCTGAGGTCTTCATGATCAGCGTCTTTTGCAAAGGAATAAATATCAAATCGTTCGCGATCTGTTATTCTTTCATCGATCTTGTATAACAAGTCCAATTCCCCCGAGCGCTCCTTTCCGGGGATGTGAATAAGCCGTGCATTTCCATTTTCGGGAATGAAGTTATCCAGGTAACCGGACAATTCGGAATCGATCGTCTTGGGACTCAATTGATCTAATGATTCAATCCGGTATTCGATCCCGTGTTTCAGAAAAAAATAGGAACCAATTGGTGCGATGATCAATATCAGCACTACCGCTGATCCAAGAATAATGACTCTGTTACTTTTTTTGGGCACTTCGAATTAAATGTCATTGAATGTTTCAAGTAAAAAAGGCGGTTGACCGCCTTTTGTTCATTGATTCTCCGAATATTTCAGATCATAAATTAATCCTGTCTCCCGCGGCTCTTCAAATCGCTCCTCTTTATTTTTATCTGAAATCAAATCTCTTCTGTTTCCCCAGTCATTTCCTTCATACAAGAAGGCAATAATGCCCCAGACCAGGAGGAAGGTTGGCAGGAGTACGGATTTCACCAATCCCGGAACCTCATACTTCATATGCATAAATTCATAAATGATGAGATATGCCTTTACAGCACTCATGATGATCATTACTCCACCCATGATCACCGTTGGGAAATGCCATCCTTCTACAATATATCCTTTGCCCAGCAGGGCGAAAAAAACTTCAGCCAGGGTAATGATACCCAGGATGATGATGATCTTTAAGACTAACTTCTTTGACGTTTCGTAATCGTGTCCCATTTTTCAATTCATTTACGATGTTTAAAGGAGATAAAAGACCAGGAATACAAATACCCAGACCAAGTCTACAAAGTGCCAGTACAAACCTATTTTTTCGACCATTTCATACCCGTTCTTCCGTTTGACATACAAACCGGAAATCACATTGACACAGATAATAATCAGGAATACAACACCTGAAAAAACGTGAAAGCCATGAAAGCCCGTAATGAAGAAAAACAATGCTCCAAATGCCTTAGGGCCAAAACTCATCTCCTTCACCATTCCGGTATCCTCTCCTTCAGTAACCCGGTAGGAGAGCTGATGAAACTCACCATCGTGCTGGTGTATTAAATAGGAATCTCCCGGAGCGAAGATATCTCCTTCTTTTATATCCACTCCATCACCCTCAAGGTAGACGCCGTGTTCGGTATGTGTACCAAATGGGTTTGTATGATATGACATATGCTCTTTTCCAATCAAGGTTGTCCATTCCCATGCCTGACATCCCAGAAATCCCAAACCACCAAGGATCGTCAGAATCATCCAAAAAGCCACACCATTTTTATTCTCCTGTTGACCTTCCTGTACCGCTCGAACCATGGTGAACGAACTGAACAAGAGAATAAACGTCATCAGTGTAACAAAGTATAATGGCTTGTGATGCAATCCACCCGGAAATGTGCTAAAGACAAAGTCCGGTACAGGCCAGGCCGGACTGCTCATCCGCAAGGCTCCGTAGGAAATCAGAAATCCTGCAAAAGTAAACGCATCTGATAATAGGAAATACCACATCATCAATTTGCCGTAACTCGCCTTGAATGGTCTTGAAGCACCATCCCATGAAACTTCATTGTCATGGTGGCTCAAATCAGTATGTGCTAAAGTATCTACTGCCATTTTATTATCTACTGAGGTATAAAAAGATCAATAAATAGACCCATAGTAAATCGACGAAATGCCAATATTGCAAGGTCAGTTCAAAATTTATTTTACGTCTTTGGGTAATCTTGTACTTTCTTGTAAATGCGATCAGCACACCAACAAGCATTGCTGCCAGGCCACCTACAATATGTAAGGCGTGCATACCGGTGATCACATATAGGAACGAACCGGAGGGGTTACCTTTCAGGTCGATTCCAACCGAAAATAAGCTCGTCCATCCCAGGTATTGTAGGATCAGGAAGGTAATTCCCAGCAAGAAACTTACTACAAGCAGGCTCTTGTACCGGATTTCCATATTATTTACAAAAGATCTGTATGCCGTATGTAATGTAAGACTTGATACCAATAATACTACAGTGCTTACAAAAAAGATATTGGGCAATTCAAACTCGAGCCAATTCCCGGCAGATTGCCGTACGATGTATGCCGAAGTAAAGGCTCCAAACATCATCGTCATACTTGCCATAGCAATCCACAAAGCAAATTTTAATGGATGAATTTTGCTTGAGGTATGTTCGTATGGAGTAGTAATAATCGCCATCTGTCTAAATTTTGTCGATTATCAATATGATCAATACCAAAGGAATATACAGTAGTGAGGTAAACATCAATGAACGTGCAGACCGCTCGTCAAACTTGCGATGAAAGATATATGCGTATCGAACGTACATGGAACCCAAAAGAATCATGACCATTCCGGCAGGAAGTCCCACCAGACCATAAATGGTCATCAGTATGGAAACCAAGGTGACCAGGCACGAATAAAACAAGGAACTCATTCCTAAGGATCTCGAGATTGCACCATCTTCAGTTGGTATGAATCTAAATCCTGCCTTCGTGTAATCCTCGAAGCCCAGATAACCAATAGCCCAGAAGTGTGGATATTGCCATGCAAACTGAATGACAAAAAGACTCAGTGCCAACCAAGTAAAAGAACCCGTGAATGCAACCACACCAATGACCATGGGCATAGCTCCTGCAACGGCTCCTACAAATATTGCTGCACTCGAATATCTCTTCAATGGTGTATATACAAAAGCATATGTTATGAAGGCCAGCATACCGAGAAAGGCGGTCAATACATTAAAAACAGCCAGTGCCGTAATTCCTAGCAAGCACAAAAAACCGGCAAACATTACAGCATTTGACATGGTAAGTCTTCCGGCCGCTACCGGGCGATTTTTAGTCCTTTTCATCAGGATATCAAAATCCTTCTCCAAAGCCTGATTCAATGTATTGGAAGCACCTGCCACACCAAACCCCCCGATTGCCAACAACAGGATATCTATTCCATTTACCGCTAATTGGGCGGCTACCACGAAAGAAGCTACCGCGGTGAATACCACCACGGAGGTCAAACGTGGTTTGATCAGACTCACGTAATCACTCAGCCGGGAAGCACCCAAGCTTTTTGTGCTTATATATTCTGTCCTTGTGCGATTCATCTAATGATGTTGCTCTTCTGCTTTTTCCTCTTCTGACAAGGGTATGATCTGTGAAATAAAATCTTTACCGTCCTTTCCGTAGTCATATGCCCAACGGTGAACCGTTGGGATTTTACCCGGCCAGTTTCCATGTCCGGCCTCAATAGGAGTAGTCCACTCAAGAGTTGTTGCACCCCATGGATTTTTGGTCTTCATTTTTTTTCCGTTGTTGATACTCCAGAAGAAATTCACTACGAAAAGCACCTGAGCCGCAAAAACAATAATTGCAGCAATGGTGATGAATTCATTCATTACCGTAAATTGACCGAAAGCATCAAAGCCGTCAAACCGGTAATAACGCCTCGGCACTCCGGCCATACCAATGTAGTGCATAGGCCAGAAAATGGCATAGGCTCCAATCAACGTCAGCCAGAAATGTATTTTCCCTAAGGTCTCATTCATAAATGTCCCAAACATCTTCGGGAACCAATGATAGATCCCGGCGAACATTCCAAACATGGCCGCCACTCCCATCACTATATGGAAATGAGCCACGACAAAGTAGGTATCGTGTAATTGTATGTCAATCGCAGAGTTTCCTAAGAAGATTCCGGTTAGTCCTCCGGAGATGAACAGGGAGACGAATCCTATGGCGAATAGCATAGGTGAATTCAGCCGGATGTTACCTCCCCATAATGTCGTAATCCAGTTGAAGACCTTGACCGCAGAAGGCACGGCAATGATCAATGTGAATATGACAAAGAAGTTGGAAATAAACGGATTCACTCCGGCCATAAACATATGATGAGCCCATACGATGAAACTTAAAAATGCAATAGCCAGAATAGAATAAACCATGGCCTTGTATCCGAAAATGGGCTTGCGCGCCTGTACAGAAAGCACCTCGCTCACGATGCCCATGGCAGGCAAGATGATGATATAAACTTCAGGATGTCCGAGGAACCAGAATAAATGTTGGAATAATATGGGGCTGCCACCAACGTATTCCAGAGCCTGACCTGCTACAAAAATGTCACTGAGGTAAAAGCTTGTTCCCAATCCTCTGTCTGCTATCAACAGGAAGAAACCAGAGGCAAGAACCGGAAATGAAAGTAGGGCTATAATAGCCGTCACAAAAAACGCCCATATGGTCAAAGGCATTCTCCACAAACTCATTCCCCTAGTGCGTAGGTTGAGCACTGTGGTTATGTAGTTCATACCGCCTAACAAGACCGAGACCACAAACAGCGTCAGACTGACTAACCAAAGCGTCATCCCCGCCCCGGAACCCGATGAGGCCTGCGGCAAGGCACTTAAGGGTGGATACGCGGTCCATCCCCCTGAAAACGGCCCGGTGCTCAGGAAGAGAGAGTAAAACATGACAATTCCCGCCAGGAAGAAAAACCAGTAGGACAACATGTTCAGGAATGGTGACGCCATATCCCGTGCGCCCAATTGCAAGGGTATTAACAGGTTACTGAACGTACCACTGAGTCCTGCCGTGAGAACGAAGAAAACGATGATGGTTCCGTGCATTGTGACAAGGGCATAATAAAATTGAGAATCCAGTGTTCCGATCCCGGTTTCCGCATTGATCTGGACCCATCGACCCAGGAAGGGTTTGAGCCATGCAATGCTTTCATCAGGGAACCCAAGTTGCAACCGGAAAATAATGGACATGGCGGCACCGATCAATGCCCAGAAAATACCTGTAATCAAGAATTGCCTTGCAATGATCTTGTGGTCCATACTGAAGATATACTTGAATATGAAACTCGATTGGTATTTGTCTCCGTGATGATGTTCATGAAATTGATCATCGAATCCCTGTTCTTCTATCAGTACCTCTTCATTGTATTTTGTTACTTCTGCCATGCCTGTGATTTTTTAGAAATTTTGAGAGATGATTCGCATTTCAATTCTTCGATTGTTTTGTCTGCCTTCTGGCGTATCATTTGTATCTGCAGGACGGTTTTGACCAAATCCTACAGCCTGTATTCTTGAAGCGTCCAATCCCTGACCGGTCAAATACTGCAGGACAGCATCCGCCCGTGCTTCTGAAAGAAGCTGATTGGCATTCGCATCACCCGTATTATCGGTATGACCGGAGATCTCAACGGAGACATCATTATAGTCTGTTAAAATTTCCAATAGACTGTTTAATTCGTACTGGGAATCCTCTTCGAGTTCGGCTGATCCGGAGTCAAAGAAGAGATTCTTCAAAATGATCGATGCTTCAGAAGGATCATCCAGGATCAAAGCGGATTCAAAATCTGTTGTCAATTCATCGGCACGCTCCTCGATCTCGTAATCAAGTAATCTTCCAAGAGGATCATCTGCTGTTCCCCGGATATTGGTCTTATAATAGGAAGGTTGTGACAACATCCATTCGTTATATTCTTCTTCCGAAACAATCTTGACAATCCTCTTCATACTCCAATGCCCTTTTCCACAGAGCTCCGCACATGCCAATTCATAGTCAAACAACTCCCATCTCTGGGGTCCGCCGGCATCGTCAGGATCTGCCGGGACCTGCCATTCGGGGTACTCACTTAATCTTTCTCTATATTCTTCGGTCGTCGTTGTCGGAGTAAAGATGAAATAGGTCGGTAAGCCGGGTATTGCATCCATTTTTACACGAAAATGTGGCAGGTAGAAATTGTGCAATACATCTTTTGCAGTAATTCTCACCCGGACTTTCTTATTGACCGGAAGTACAATTTCGGTGGCATGAAAATCATCTATATTTTTTTCATCTGTCCAATCCTGTCCCAATGGGTTGTTGGCCAGATTGATGAGCTGAAAATGCCTCGTGCCCAATTTACCGTCAGGTCCGGGATACCTGATATCCCATGCAAATTGGTAACCCGTTGCCTCTACTTCAATATATTCTTCGTCGGGATCTACATCGGGCATGACATCATTCCAGACCACAAGCCCCTGGGTAACCAGGATGACCATTACGATAGCGGGGACAATCGTCCAGATACCTTCCAGCATATTACTGTGTGCAAAGAACTTCCCTACTCCACCTTCCCTGGCCTTGTACTTGTAAGAAAACCAGAAAAGTGCAATATGTGTAACTATAAAGACGATACCGGTGAAGAATAAGGTAACATTGAAAAGATTATCAATTCTCCCACCATGTTCGGATGCGGAAATATGAGGTCCATATCCCAGCATTTCATTTTTGTAATAAATGGCTGAGACCACACAGAATACTAAAAATACCACCATGAATACGAGTAGCCATATTGCCTGAGCATTGTTACTTCGTCTTTCTGACTCTTCTTCTCCCCGAATCCTGCCGGCAAGGTCTGTCACCTTTCCTATTTGAACCAGGATGATTCCGATCAGAATTGTTATCGCTACTATCAAAAATCCTATCATAACTCTATTTATACGTGATGATGTAAGCTTTCAGATAAATACGGATCATTTTTAGCTACTAAGTTGGCCCTGCCCATGTACGTATAAAATACATACAAAAACAGGCAAAGAAAACCAATCATTGTGCCCAACTCTATGAAGCCGGGTATTGTAAATCCTGCCTCAAAAGAAGATCCACCGTGTAGTGCTGCCTCTGCAGCATGTCCTGCGTCGGCTCCGTGACTACCTGCTGCTTCCACTCCATGATGCCCTGCTTCGGCTGCGTGCTCGTCTGGCATTGCCCCACCATGTCCATGATGTTCACCATGACCCGCCAACTCATGTGCGGTATGAGCGGCGCCTGGTTTGATCATCAAAAAGAAATCAAGCCAGTGTCCAAATATTACGAGCAACGAGGTAATGATCAATGACCCATATTTTCGTTTGGTATCATTTCTCATTAAAATGAAAAAAGGCACCAAAAAGTTGATCGCAAGGTTAGCATAAAATAAAACAGGGTATTGATCATGTCTCGTATTGAAATAGACAGTCTCTTCACCGTTGTTGGAGTACCAAATAAGCATGTATTGTGAGAACCATAAGTAGGTCCAGAAAATCGAGAAGGCGAACAGAAATTTTCCAAGATCGTGAAAATGTTCCATGGATACATTTTGATAATATCCATTGCTCTTCATGTAAATGAGAATGAGTATCGTCATTGCAATCATCGATACAAATAAGCTGGCTCCGGAGTACCAGGCAAACAACGTACTGTACCAATGGGCATCTATACTCATTACCCATTGCCAGATCACCAGGGCACTTGAAAATCCTGCTATTGGCAGGAATCCGGCCGTCCACCATCGAGACTTGATGTGCAATTTGAAATCCTTGAGCCCACCCTGCTCGTCCTCTGTGACAGAAAATGACCGAAGCTTCCTGGCAAAGAAATACCAGACTCCAATGATGACAATACTTATGATGTACCAGGTGGGATTCAGGAAAGAAGACTTGTGCTGCAAAATGGAATCAGATTCAACGGAAGCACTGTCTGCCCAGTGATATAAATGATGCCATCCAAATATTAATCCCAGGGCCATAATGGCCATCAGGATCAATCCTGCTCCCAGAAAGAGACCCATTGCCTCCCAAACGCGTTTGAACTGGACATGCCATCCGGCCCAGGCTGTATTGCAGACTGAATAAAAGAAAAGAGCCATAAGAGCAATGCCTGTAAAGAACACAGAATTATGAAGAAAATTGGACCAGAAACGGGTATGCTGACCATCGGTATCTGAAAACCATGATAAAGCCAGGCAAAGGATCCCGATAATCATTCCGGCAACCAGGAGATTTCTTTGTCTACTCGGTATAGTGTATGTTGTCATTTATATTTCTTAATACCCTTTTAATAAATTAATGGTCTGACGAAGATTCGTGATCATTGTCCGAATGACCATGAGCACTACTGTCGTGGTCCTCATCTTCGTGCATCTCACCGGCATCGTGGTCTCCATCATGATCCGCGGCAACGGCATCCTCGTCCCCGGAGATGCCTGCCGGTTCATCTATATCGTTTAATGTATTGACCAGCTGATTATACTCCAGTTTCAGTTCTTTGGCCTGTAATGACCTGATGTAGTGAATCACCTGCCATCTTTCTTCGTATGAGAGCTTATCCTTGTAATCACCCATTTTGTTCTTACCTGCCATTATCGCGTGGTAGTAAAGACCATTGGTCGTATCAATAAAAGTTGGCAACAGCATGTTGGCCGGTTGAACCGGATATTTGCCCCCATCGTCTCTTACTATATAACCGAGACCATCTCCTTTCTCTCCATGACAGATTCCGCAATAGATATCGTATAATTCCTTTCCAACAGCTAAACCTGCATCTGTGATCTTGTAAGGATTATTGATCATTTCATTAGCGGCGCGCACTCTTTCAACATCCGAGTCCCCATAGTAGTAAGGAACACTTCCATTTGGGGCAAAGGCAACAGCATCACTTACGGGATGAGCACCACCCGCGTAACCTCTCGGAATAGTACCATTTACAGGTAATCTGGGCTTTGCAAATTCGTAGTATTCATCTTGGCCGCCCCACGTATTGTAATAATAATAGTTGTAGTAATTGGCCTCATAGGCTATGGAATGGCCCATTTCCGGTATGTACTCACTTCCTGTTGAATTCTTTCCGGGTTGCTGACAACTGAAGAATACAACGATCACAATGTAGAGTGTTATACTTCTTAGTCTTTCTAAAATAATCATCATAACATTTTGATCATTAAATATTCTTTCTGTCCACCAGTGAAGCGCCGGTCTTTTCAAAAAAGGCTTCGGCATCATTGACTTCCACATGGTGTGTATCAAAGGCAAGGCAAAACTTATCATCGGTTATCCGGTCATGGAGGACAGGATTGGTTACACCAGGACCCTGCCCGTTAATGACGTAGAATGTCACCGTCATTCCTATGGCGGCGAATAATACCGTCAACTCAAACGTAATCGGAATAAAGGCCGGAACGGACCAATATGGTTTTCCACCAAAGATGATGGGCCAGTCCATTGTAAATATCCAGGTCATCCCAAGAAAAGCAGTCAAGGCTCCAAGAGCACCGTATATGAAACCCGCAATGTGCAACCTCGATTCTGATAATCCCAGGATCGGATCCAATCCGTGAACGGGAAATGGAGAATAAACGTCATAGATCTCAAGATGATCCTTTTTGGCCGATTTAACTGCAGCCATCAAATCAGTCTCGTCGTCGTAGAGACCGAATATTAGATCTTTATTGAATTTTCTCATAACAATTAATGGCTTTCGTGATGATCATCATGGTCATGGGCAGAGGCATAAACGGTTCCGCTTGCTTCTGCTTCCTGAAATTCCGTTAGTACATGCTCATGATGTTCTGTATTTTTCTTCACAAATTGATCTCCGGCGGCTTTCAATATGTGTTTTACTTCTGCAATGGCCACCACCGGCGCTACTCGGGTAAAGAGTAGATAGCAGGTAAAGAATAGTCCCAGTGTCCCCAGGAATATGCCGACTTCCACCCATGTCGGTACGTAAAAGCTCCAGCTCGATGGCAGGTAATCACGTGCAAGAGTAGTTGCAATGATTACAAATCGCTCAAACCACATTCCGATATTCACAACGATAGACAAAAAGAAGGTCCACCAGAGGCTCTTCCTGAACTTCTCCACCCAGAAAAACTGCGGTGATACCACATTGCAAAACATCATTCCAAAATATGCCCAGTAGTATGGACCAAGTGCCCTGTTAAAGAAGGCAAATTGTTCGTAGATATAACCTGAATACCATGCAATAAACAGTTCTGTAAGGTAAGCTACACCAACGATAGTTCCCGTGACCAGGATCACCTTGTTCATGGATTCGATGTGGCCGATCGTAATATATTCTTCAAGGTGCAGGACTTTTCTCGTAATCAACATCAAGGTCTGCACCATGGCAAATCCTGAAAAAACCGCCCCAGCAACAAAGTATGGTGGAAATATAGTCGTGTGCCAGCCGGGTATTACAGAAGTGGCAAAGTCAAAACTAACGATCGTATGAACTGAGAGGACCAGCGGTGTTGCCAGACCGGCAAGAACCAGTGATAATGATTCCCATCTTTGCCAGTGCTTGGCAGAACCTGTCCATCCAAAGCTCAGGAAGTTGTAAAATTTCTTTCGCAATCCCCTTGCCCTGTCTCTTACTGTAGCAAAATCCGGCACAAGTCCCGTATACCAGAACAGGACCGATACGGTGAAGTACGTGCTGATCGCAAATACGTCCCAGAGTAAGGGCGAATTAAAGTTTGGCCAGAGAGACCCTCTGGTATTCGGATAAGGAAAAATAAAGAAGGCCATCCAGATTCTTCCCATGTGGATCAGAGGAAAGAGGCCGGCGCACATCACGGCAAATATGGTCATCGCTTCTGCAGCCCTGTTTACTCCTGTGCGCCACTTTTGACGGAATAACAGCAGGATGGCCGATATCAACGTTCCTGCATGTCCGATCCCGATCCACCAAACGAAATTGGTGATGTCCCATCCCCAACCAATAGTCCTGTTTAAATCCCAGGTTCCGATTCCGACCCAGATGGTCCAGAGAATACAGAAAACACCAAATAGCAGGACACTTACAGAGATTAAAAAAGCGACCCACCAGGTTTTACTTGGAGCTTTTTCAGTGGAACGCGCAAGGTCAACGGAAATATCGTGATACGATTTATTCCCTTCGATTAACGGTTCTCGTAATGGACTAACTGTTGCACTCATATTCGCAATAAGCTTTTATACGTCAAGTGATTCGTCCCGGTTGTGCACCTTCATGGTATATTGCACCGAGGATCTCACATTCGTTTCTTCTAATACAATCATATTCAGTGGAGATTCAAACTTCGTTGATAATTCTCCTCCTTTGGCATTTTGATCTCCGAAAGTAATCGCTCCTGTCGGACAAGCTGTCTGACATGCTGTTCGCACATCACCGTCCGTCAGAGCCCTCTGCTCTTGTTTTGCAGTCAGTTTTCCTTCTTGTATCCTTTGGACGCAGAAACTGCACTTTTCTATAACCCCTCTCGATCTGACCGTAACATCCGGATTCAGAACCATCCTGGTCAAATTATCAGCACCATACGGAATATCCTCACCATTGATCGAGAATTGGTTGGCAGGAAATGTATCTGCCGTCGTATAATCAAGCCAGTTGAATCTTCGGACTTTGTATGGACAGTTGTTTGCACAGTACCTCGTTCCAATGCATCGGTTATAGGTCATTTGATTCAATCCTTCCGAACTATGGTTGGTGGCATTTACCGGACACACGTTCTCACATGGAGCATTATCGCAATGCTGACACATCATGGGTTGGTAGACCACATTGGGGTTATCTACATCTCCGTAGTAATACCTGTCAATCCTGATCCATGACATTTCCTGGTGACGGGCTACCTGCTTTTTACCAACGACGGGTACATTGTTTTCGGCCATACATGCCACGGTGCAGGCACCACAACCTGTACAAGCATTCAAATCGACATGCATCCCCCAGTGATGACCCTGGCTGTATTTCTCAGCAACGTACTTGGTATAAGGGTAAAGCGTTTCCTGGTTCAATCCTTCATGATGCTCACGCTCATGTGCCAGGTCTTCTATAGCTTCTTCAATATTGTTGATATGTGTTTGCCGTATGATCGAACGATCGACCAAAGCTCCCTGGAATCCCCTGAAAATATTACCATACCCCGGGGCAAGAGTCGTCTCATCGGCATTGAATTCCTCTCCATGGGCATCTTCGGCTGTAACACCCATTGTGTGGTGATACTGTACGGCGCTGAAGTGCTTTTCCTTCCCTTTCGGTCCTGAAAGGGTCACGTCGGAAGAGTAATATTTCGCCCGACCACTTTCAAAACCAATCGATGGATTGACATCATTCCCGATTCCTGCAGCACAAGCTCCACCAGCAGTGCGTCCATATCCTATGGCAAGCGCAACAGTGCCCTTCATTTGACCGAATTGCTGAACAACAGGTACTCTGTATGTTGCACCTCCAACGGTAATGTCCGCCATATCGCCATCTTTCAGACCATTCAGTCCGTTAAACTTCTTCTTTCCATCATAATCTACCGGGACCGCCAGGTAATTCCCCCAGGCACATCGATTCACCGGATCAGGCATTTCCTGCAACCATGGATTATTGGAATACTGTCCATTTCCAATCGAGATGGGCTCGACGAACTGGATTTCGAGCGTCCCTTCCTCAGGTCTGCTAATTCCGGACATTGCAGCCGTACCGTCAATCCTCACTCCTTCTGTGGTGATCTTTGTTGCCCCATTGCCAGAATAGGTCCCATCGTGGAGCGTTTTATCCCAAAATGCCTGGAAACTCTGGTATTCTGATTGATTTGCAAAATGGGTATTCTCCCAGTTGCTCTTCAAATATTCATAGTATGGCTGTTCTGCACTGCTATCCAATTGACTACTCTGGGCCCATGTCAGCAAAGAAAGTCCCATTTGACGAGTATCGAACAGTGGATGAATGGCTGGCTGGATTAATGAGATGAGTCCTTTTTTGGGTTCTGCATCTCCCCAGCTCTCAAGTGTATGGTGAATAGGTGCAACCAGGTCGCACATAGTAGTCGTCTCGGTTGCCTGGTAAGAAAGAGCGATTTTATTAGTCACAGAATTTAATGCATCCTGCAATCCGGGCATACCGGCATATTCGAAGGCCGGGTTACATTTATTGAAAATCACCGTATCCACAGTGCCATTATTGATATCCCGGATAAGCTGGGCCAATTCCGCTTCATCACCTTGTCTTTGCAAGGAAGCGTGTTCAAAGGACAATGTCTGACCATAGTTTCCTAAAGAGAGATTCAGCGCATTGACCAATACTTGTTCAGCAGTATTGTTGCTTCCGCTCACAATGAGTGAACGGCCCTTGTGACTGGTCAGTTTTGTAGCAAGTTGTCTCAATGAATTCTCAGCTTCAGCATTCAAGCCCGCCGATCGATCTCCTAGTCCCATTACCTGTTGATAGAGGTAGGCAATGGCTGCTCCTTGTTCGGATGGTTTTACAAGAATCCGGTTGTCGGCATTCGAACCGGTAACCGACATTTGTGATTCAACCTGGACATGGTGAGACATCTTTGCATCGTGAACATCCTTTATTTTCCGGTTTTTGGCATATTGATGCGCAAACTCAATAGGAGATATCCACGTACCCAGAAAATCTGCATTGAACCCAACGATAATATCCGCCTGATCAAAATGATAACTTGGGATGACGCGCTCCCCGAATGAGGATTCGTTGGCTTCAAGAATTGCTGCTGAGGATACGGGATCATATGTAACAGTACTTGCCCCCGGATACCTGGCAATAAATTCTCCCAGTGCTTTTTTATCAGTCGGACTGAGCATGGTATGAGTGACAAATCGCACTCCCCTGCTATTGCTCAAAATTGATTGGACCTGCGTGTCCAACTCATCCCAACTCATGGTTTCTCCATTCGCCGCCGGATTTTTTAGACGATTGACATCGTATAAAGACAGCACCGAGGCCTGGGCACGTGCGGATGTTCCACCATGCGTAACCTTGGATAGGCTATTTCCTTCAATTTTTATAGGTCTGCCCTCTCTAGTCTTTACGAGTATCGAACAGTAGTCACCTCCGTCTACAAAGGAAGAAGCGTAATAGCTGGCAACTCCCGGAACGATTTCATCCGGTTTGATCACATATGGAATTGCTCGTTTGACAGGAATGTCACAACCAGCTGCCATTGCTGCCGCACCGACCCCAAATCCCATCATTTTCAAAAAATCCCGCCGGCTACCTCCTAAATCTTCTACCTCTTCAGATTCACCTATTGTTTCGATCAGATTTGAATTTTGCAATTCTTTCCGGGCATCTTTGATGAATTCGGGATCTCTTGTCAGGTCTTTTTCCCCGATCCATATGCCTTCTATCTTTTTACTCATCCGAATTGATGTATAATTTTTAGTAATGACATTTCTGGCATTCCAATCCGCCAATGTCTTCTACTGTTATTTTTTCCTTTTTTCCTTCTGCTAATTGGGCATGATATGACTCATAGCTTGCATAGTACACATTGTCCTCAAAATTCACTTCTGTCTGCCTGTGACAATTGATACACCATCCCATACTGAGTGGTGCATGTTGTTGTAACAATTCCATTTCTTCCACCTTCCCGTGGCATGACTGACACTCAACTTCACCCACTGTGACATGTTGGGCATGGTTGAAGTAGACATGGTCAGGCAGATTGTGCACCCTTGTCCATTCTATCGGCCCGGGTATTTCCTTCTTCTGGTCATTCGTCAATGAAGTCACAATACCTTCCCATTGGTCATTCACCAGTTTATTACCTCTGCTGTCCAGTTCATCCAATCCAGCATCCTCCAGGTATTTATCGGTGATCCACTTTTTGTAGATCGTTTCTATCTCAGAAGTTTCCAGATCCGAATAATTCTCTATGTATTGATCCGTGGAAGGATCGTAACCTATTGAGGCAAATATCTTTGTCAATTCCGCGGTGCCATATGTGGATCCCACCTGGATAGCGGAATGACAATTCATACAGGTATTAGCTGCTGGAATGACGGCATGCTTCGACCTTCTGGCTCCATCATGACAATATTGACATTCGATCTGATGCAAGCCTGCATGGGTCTCATGAGAGAATTGAATGGGCTGATCAGGAGCATATCCCTGTTGTCTTCCAAAATTGATGGCATTGGAGACCGTGGTATAACCTCCGAATACGACCAATCCGAATATCAGGAATGAGATCACTCGCTTGCTGAAAATCTGTTTAATCAAAGGCTGCTCGATCACCGTGCGACCTTCCTGGTGTGCAACGACCTTGTTCAGGCTTCCAATGATGCGCATCAATATGATCGACAATGCACCGAGTATGGCAAACAGGATCCAATACAGCCAGTTGTACTCCCCGGATGTATCTGCCGCTTCTCCTGTAGACACAACCGGTCCGGCCGCAGTAGCAGGTCCGGCTAATTGTTCGTCGATGTACAAAAAGAGTGATGCAATATCGTCGTCCGTCAAATTGGGGAACGGATTCATCACTGTTGGTTTCCACTCGTCCCACAATTCCGTTGCCCTCGGATGATCTGCTGAAATCATCGCCTGGGAATTTCGAATCCAGGCATAAAGATCTTCCTGGGGATAATCCGCCCATCGCTCATCGTATCCTGCCAGAGCGGGGCCCGTTGCCACCGTTTTCATGTCCTTGGAATGACACTGTGCGCAATAATTCCTGAATAGCGTTTTCCCGGCGTCGGCCGAAGGTTGAGCCATTAAAGAAAAGGAAAGTGGAAGGAGGAGAAGTAAACTGAAAAGCCTACGGTAAAAAGATATCATTCTAAATTCGTTACAAATATATATTTTGGTCATATGACCCGAATTTCGCCGCAAATTTAACCTTCCAACCCTATTTATTACAATAATACCTGAGGCCTGTTCTTATTAAGATTTATTACAAATAATCAAACCGAAACCATTGCCTTAATATGGGGATGCGGGTCATAATTTTCCAGGACGAAATCCTCATATTCAAACGCTTCGATATCCCGGATCAAGGGGTTGATTTTCATGATCGGAAGGGGTCTTGGATCTCTCGTTAATTGGAGGCTGGCTTGCTCCAGGTGGTTGTTATAAAGGTGTACATCACCAAAGGAATGAATAAAAGTACCCGGCTCAAGGTCACAGACCTGGGCAATCATCATGGTAAACAATGAATAGGAGGCAATATTAAAGGGGACACCCAGGAATGTATCTGCGGATCTTTGATATAACTGGCAGGATAATTTTCTGTCAGCGACAAAAAACTGGAAAAGGCAGTGACATGGGGCAAGGGCCATCTTGGGGATATCCGCGACATTCCATGCGCTGATCATGATTCTCCTGGAATCCGGTTCTTCCCTGATCATTCGGATGACCTCTTTGATCTGATCGAAGGTTTGACCATCAGCTCCCTCCCAACTTCTCCATTGCTTCCCATAGACAGGACCCAGATCACCATTTTCATCGGCCCACTCATCCCATATACGTACTTTATTTTCCTTTAAGTACCTGATATTTGTATCTCCTTTAATAAACCAAAGCAATTCGTGGATGATCGACCTGAGATGTAGTTTTTTGGTCGTTAACAACGGAAAGCCTTCGGAAAGATCAAATCTCATTTGATAGCCGAAACAGGCCAGGGTACCCGTCCCTGTTCTGTCATTCTTCGGAACACCATTTTGCAGAACGTGATCAAGTAAATCGAGGTATTGTCGCATCGTCAGAGTTGTTGTCACAAATATGAACAAATATTTGCATATGAAACAGAGAGCCTCGGTATTGAGATCACTCATAGACAGCTTTTACACTTTCCACTTCATTTTGCCATCAAATCCTTATTTTCACAATGTTCAATCAACTAATCATTCAATCATTTATTCATTCAAAACTCAAAACTAATTACACATGGAACAACCCAATTGGTGGCTGATACCAGCCGTGGCAATCATCCCATTAATCATCGGATTCATTTGGTACAACCCCGCTGTCTTTGGCAAAGCCTGGATGAAAGCTGCCGAGGTAGATGAAGAAAGGGTCCGATCGATCAATCCTGTAAAGACCTACGGACTGACCTTCTTATACAGCATTTTTGCGGCTTACCTGCTTGCCATGTTTGCCGTGCATCAAACCTCAATCTTCCAACTGGTCTTCAGTGACCCTTCCTTTTCAGATGAGTCTTCTGATACTTATCAAATGGTAAGCAATTTTATGGCCGAATTTGGAGGCACACACAGGTCATTCGGACATGGCATCATCCATGGTCTTGAATTGGCCCTTCTTTCTGGGCTGGTTTTTGTAGGCGTGCCTGCTATGTTTGAAGCTAGGTCCTTCAAGTATACCATGATCCATACGGGATACTGGATCGTGTGCTTTATTCTCATGGGAGGGATTTTGTGTGTCTATTTTTGAATTAGAAAAGTAGACTTCGACGTTTCTACATATAACCCAATAATAGATTTAGAAAATATTTATGCATGGTTATTTAGTTGTACATATGGGCTATATCTTTTTTACAACTGAAAATACTCGATGAATGAGTTTGTTTTTTGATGGCGTAAATAATGACTCCTTTAGGTTTCCCTTGCAATCTTTTTTTATTGTAATAAGCGTGGATTTGTTTGTCATAAGTCATTGCACCCGGCTCTATTGGGTAACAGACTTTTCATCTTTTTATTCGCCATATGACTGACTTTAAATTTCCCATTGTTAAGTCCACTTTCGTTTGACGACGTACAATTTTACAATGCTAAAGGGCGGGGGTGCGCCAATATTCTTATTTCATCCTTTTGGTAGTATTCATAATTTTAGATTTTCAAATCAGAATAGTTATGCACCCCACATATCCGCACCTCCTCTCACCTCTTGATCTCGGTTTTGTAATTCTGAAAAACCGTGTATTGATGGGCTCCATGCACACAGGGCTTGAAGACATACCAGGAGGTATGCCTCGTATGGCACAATACTATGCCGAGAGAGCCAGAGGCCAGGTCGGACTGATCGTATCCGGAGGTATTGCACCCAACCTTGAAGGTAACGCGCTTCCAGGAGGAAAGGCCATGAATACCGAAGAAGA
>JANQHF010000040.1 GCA_028282725.1 Saprospiraceae bacterium | reverse complement strand
TCATATTACCGGTAACCAGGGAGTCGATCAGAACGGAATCCCCTGCACAGATGATAATGCCCTTACCGGAAATGGATGGAGTTGGGTTGACGGTAATGGAAGTCATGACCGTATCGCTGTAACACATACCGTCAGAAGTTGTGATCCAGTAATTGTATGTTCCTGGCATTGCGGTCATTGGATCGTATGAGGGGATCATGAAAGCCAGTGTCATGGTTCCAGCCGCATCACTGAAGAAAGAAAATGTTGTACCCATAGGAGGAGCACCCAGTAGGGAACCGGATATGAGGACGTCATCGACTCTCCATGTTCCGGCTGAGGTATTAGAGGCATTGAGTCCAAAAACCCTGAAGCAATTGGACTGACCGGTATTGAGAACGATCTCAAGACCTGATAGTGTTACCTGGTTAAAGGCGCCGTCTGTTGTTGTACCTATGGTGATGACAGAGGCGAAGTTGTCATGAGCAGAACGAACCTCGTAGTCAACAGGACCGGTTCCGGATCTTCGTTCAAAGAAAGAGAGGTCGGAGATGACGATATCAGCAGAAGTGGCAGTGATACAGAATTCAAAGTAGTCCCCGGTTTGATTCGACCATCCATTGGCATTGAGGGCATCGGTACTGCCATTACCTGTGGGATAAGAGATGGTGCCCAGATCGGGTCCGGTCATAGCATTTTGACCAGTGACATTGGCATTGTTGGAGACTGCAGAATTGACCTCACCTTCAAAATCCCAAGTAACGGTATAAGGAGTAGTGGCAACCTTGGGCACAAGATTGGTTGAAAACATTTGATCCTTGCACAAGACTATGGGTGCGATGATTGGTTTGGGAGGAAGCGTCTTAAAGATGAGGTTGGTCGTCACGATGGAATCACAACCATTGTTGGCCATGATGGTATCCATACCCGAGGGATTGGCTTCATTATAAGTGGAAGTACCCACCGTTATCGAGAATCCATCGCCTGTACACCTCATGATGGTTTGGGCAAAAAACTTCTGTGGCAGCACTGTGATGGTCAGCATGGTTGTATCAACACACCCCATATTGGTGCTGTCCCGAAAGAAGTAGGTTGTCGTAATCGATGGAGCTACTTTTCTGGTGATGGTATCGGGATATGTGCCGAAGTTGGTTCCGTACTGTGTATTGTTCATATTGCCTGTAATGAGGGAATCGAGCAGGACGGAATCTCCCGTACAAATGATGATGTCTTTACCGGAAATGGACGGAGCAGGGTTGACGGTGATGGTCAGCATGGTGGTGTCAATGCATCCTGTGGCCTCGTTGCTGTCTCGAACGAAGTAAGTAGTGGTCATTGTTGGAGTTACTTTTCTGGTGATGGTATCGGGATATGTGCCGAAGTTGGTTCCGTATTGGGTATTGTTCATGTTGCCTGTGATGAGGGAATCGGGCAGGACAGTATCGCCAGCACAGATGGTAGCATCTTTCCCGGAAACAGATGACGAGATTGGCGATATGGCTGAACCGGAAAAGTCCATCGGCAAACCGGTAGCACCTGCACCTGCGGCAATGGGAAAATCGGCAGCCACACCGTCTTCATCCTGTTGACCACTTCCATCATCTGTCGTCCAATTTGCAATCGTGTTGATCGTTCTCCTGCATGCAGCTATTGTGGCATTGCAAATTGTGGTCCCGGAGTAAACAGCTACGTCAATATCATTGGTGAACTCAACTGCATCCGTACCTGCTGTTAGACCGGTATTCATTAATGTTCCATTCGTCATATTGAATCCTCCGCTGGCAAAAGCAGTTAAGAAGGCAGTTGGATTGGTCTGGTTCGGTCCTGAATAAGCATAAAGTACTTCGTTCGATACATTTAAATTAATGAGACCTGTTCCAATTACCGTTATGACCGTTCCGGCCGCAATGGGACATCCATTGTTGTTTGTCCACGTATGAAATTGTTCATTCGTGTTGAAGGTACCTCCGGATCCGATGGGCGAACCATTCCATTCGTTATCGGTGAAGTGTATTGAAGCACCGTCAGGAATTTCTACAAATGAAATGAATGCAAAACCATCTTCCGTGTCAGCATTAAAACCCACGAATGTAATATCACCAGGTGATGAAGGTTGACTAAAAATTGAGATTGAATTGAGTATAAGAATGAGACCAAATAAAAAGGTGTGGGCCTTATTAGTTAACAGTATATCCTTCCAACCATGGAGTTGATATGGCCTTAGTCCTATGCTCAAGTCGATCATTTGTACCGAGGATTTCAATCACCTCATTAGGCACATAATATTGATAAAAGTATAAAGAGAACCAAGATCTTATGAATCAAAAAATTATGTTACGTTTTGTGCGATTTTGGTCGATTTTGTAGTAGAATGTTACATTCATAATCGGTATTTTAAATGGGAGCAAATTAAAATTAAATTGATTGAATCATTTCAATCAATAGATAACTAGAATATCTCCGGTATTTAATTCCACTTGTCCGTCCCGCTTGAGAATCTCAACCAGGTAGACATAGACTCCTTGTTCGATTCTTATTCCCCGGTTGGTTCCATCCCATCCACCATTGAATTCATTCGGTGGGACATTGAAATTTTCAAAAAGAAGGTCTCCCCATCGGTTGTAAATGAAGAGGTCATATGAAACGATATTCGGATCAGAAGTTTGCAGATAAAGCCTTGAGTTTGCTGTTGTGACGTTAGGGGAAATCGTGTTGGGCATGTAAAATCTAACCGGTATTGGAGACCCGTCACCAACCTGGAGTGACGTTGAAAACGTACAACCGGAGGACTCGAGGATATCGACTGTATATGTTTCTGTGATCCTGGGATCGATTATGATAGATGGACAATTCGAACAGATCCGGGTACTTGTACTCGACCAGGAGATACTGTCAATGATACCCTGAAATTCGATATCCAACCTTTGTGAATCCAAACCAACAACTTCTGTGTTGATCTGTGGCGCATCAATTTGAAATTCATCAATGATAATTGATTCGCTGATCCGGCACCCCAATGTACTCTCCACCATCAGTTCATATTGCCCTCCTGACAACCCGGCAATCTCAACAGGATCCACTGAAATTGTATAGGTTTGATTATCAATGCTCAATAGATATGTAGCTATTGGTCTGTCATTGAATACGGTTAGAATACCGTCGGCTGCATTTGGGCAGGAAGGAAAAACATCAATAGAATAAGAGATCGTGTCAATTGAAAGGTTTACAGTCACTACGGTATCGCATCCGACAACTCCGGGTATCGTGTCCATCCCGGAAAGATTATCAACATTATAAATACTGTTGCCGACGGCAATTTGATCCCCCGGACAAATTGTATCCATAACCGTGACCTGGATGTCATCTGCATATCTCAATAGAGTTTGAATAAAGCTGTCACATTGGTAGGCAGTCGCTCCTACAAGAGTATCCAGACCCGATTGATTGGATTCATTATAGACCTTGTTACCCACTACAAATTCGAAGGGATCGCCACTGCAAAGCAAAGTGTCAAAAATCATTATGGCCCTGCCGGGGAAATGTAAATCCGTTATGACAAATGAATCGATTCCTAATGAACTCTGAAAAGTATCAAGTCCACTCGGATTTTCTCGACCATAGGTGGAATTACCTACCGTTATGGAATATTCATCTTCAAAACAAATTGTCGTGTCAATTCTCGTACGGAGGGCATCCAGGAATTGGATATTCACGATAATGATGCTATCACAACTATTTACAGCACCTCCCTGAATTGTATCCATATTGGAAGGAATAGACTCGTCATATCGGATGCCATTGATGATCGTGTCAAAGCCACTTCCGGAAGTCTTGAATAGATCGATTTGATTAATTCCCGGGGGTAAGAAGGTCAATCTTGTGATAAAAAAAGAATCGCGGTTATCACTTGAAGAAAACGTGTCAACCCCGGATGGGTTGGATTCATTATAGATGGAATTCCCTGATATGTATTCAAAATCATCTCCCATACAACGATCCGTCACCAATGAATCAAAGACTCCTTCCAGGAATGTGAGGTTGACCGTTACAATGCTGTCACATCCGTTTGCTGCGGTAAAGACTTCCGTTCCGGTCGGATTGTTTTCATCATAAACAGTCGAACCGACTTCGATGAAAAAACCATCGTCTTGACGCCTGACGATGTCCACTGCACCAGTCGTATCAGGTTTGAACACTAAATTTATATCGACCAATGTGTCGCACCCGGTTGATGCTCTTATTTGTTCGGTTCCGGTCGGATTATTTTCATCATATCTGACTCCATTGACTATGATAAAATAACCATCATTTATGCAACCATCATAAGGAACTGCCTTGGTCTCCGGAGGCAGGAATTCTATATTCACAGTAACGGTGCTATCGCATC
Organism: Saprospiraceae bacterium; assembly: GCA_028282725.1. Taxonomy (GTDB): domain Bacteria; phylum Bacteroidota; class Bacteroidia; order Chitinophagales; family Saprospiraceae; genus JAJRXG01. The sequence goes on along the minus strand of JANQHF010000040.1, from coordinate 56,478 downwards.
CGTTCGAACCGGTAATGATGGCTGTTCCTGTCTTGTTTTGTTCATTGAAAGCAATGCCTCCTATTGTCTGTTCAAAACCATCGCCGGTGCATCTCGTAGGACTGAAGGTTCCAAAGGTCGGGCTACCAAAGGTCAGATTGATGGTAATGATGCTGTCACATCCATTTGAAGCCGTAAGAATTTCCGTCCCTGCACGATTGTCTTCAAAGTACAGGACGTTATTTATAAGAGTGTCATATCCATCGCCAATACAACCCCTATGCAGAACTGTGTCTCTCAGTATTGGTAAGAAATTAAGATTGACTATAACAAGACTGTCACAACTGTTAGCAGCTTGTCCGGGCAGGAGGGTTTGGCCGGAACGTTGATTACTATCATAGCGATCATTCCCTATTATGAAAACAGTATCCGAATTTTCACAAAGCACCACCGCGGGTACGAAGGTGCCTACGTTGAGGGAAGCCCCCGGAATGACCTCCAGTTGCAATTCAGAGGTATCAGATAGTTGAAGGCATGATGAATCCCCGCCAACGATATATTGATAAATATAATTCCCGACAGCCAGAGATGATACGTCTACAGAAGTTGGGTCAGTCAAAATGATCCCCGAGTTTTGGATATCCGACCATCTTCCTGACATAGACGGATCATTGATCAATGCCTGGAAATCAACGGGATCATTATCTTCCGCACAATGTACAAATGACGCATTTTGGCCGGCATTCAGTCTGATTAGGGTGATGTCTACCGAATCAATTTTCTCACCACAATTTCCGGCAGGTTCAGATCGAAACGTGAATTTATAGGTTCCGGGATCTTGATCGGATACGTCAAGATTGCGCAGATCCATCACATCGAGTATGACACCGTCGAATCCCGTTGCTTCGAATATCCGGGGTTCTCTTACATTCAACAAACTGCTGAAATCTACCTGTTCGGAGCTTCCTTCTAACACACAGACATCAAGACCTCCTGAAGGGAAATCTCCAAGTATGGGGAGCGTGTCTACGTCGAGTGCAATGGTCACCGGAGCAATGCCGAATTGAGGACCGGGTGTGAATGTGATTTCATCAAAGAAGGAGGTATCGGCTAAAACCTGAACCGGATTTACGTTCCAGTTTCCAGTTACTCCCTCATCAGAAGTAGGCGGTAGCATCAAACTGTCTTCGTCCCGGCAAAAATTGGTATCAAATGAAAATGTTGCAGTACTGGGAATACAGGTGACGATATCAACCATTGTCTGGGCAGTGGAAATGCAGCCACCGGGCTCGAATACTGTGACTGTATATAGACCGGCATGACTGGGCGCAGCTAATGCCTGGATATATGTGGGAGTATTGGGTGGTAGATTTAAGGGATTTCCATTGAACTCCCATTCGTAAGTTGATCCGGGTTCTGCTATTGCATTGATGACAAGAGACTCCTGACCATTGCAAAATTCCGGTTTGGCATCAAGTCTGGCCTGCACCAGGGACTTGATAGAGCCTTCAACAATGATTCGTTGAATGAAGTATGATTCATCCTGAGCTTCTGTCCCTCCTGTAATAAAGATGGTCAGCAGAATATCTTCGATGCCCTCGATTATGAAATCTTCGATTTGCTGATCCCCACAATACCCACCCAGAAGTTGAATACCATTCAGGGGTGTAAGAATTTCAATCTTCATAGCATCCCGACCTGCATCTAAGGTTGGATTACACGGAAAAGGGGTAATAGGGGCGAAGCCTGGCATATCGCATTCAAATACCGCATTTGAAAGACTTACATCTGCCCGTACCGTAACGTTGCAGAATCGGTCTATCGGAATGATTTGCGAGATCGCGGCAGAGCCGTTATCACCGCATTCACTGGACCCACCGGAAAAGGCGCATGGACAGCAATCCTCACCTTCCCTGTCATTTATTTCAAAGGCGCCATTGCCATTTGCTCCGAAGGTGCCCGGATTATTGTCACAATCACTGGCATCTATTGTAAATAGAATTCTGTCTCCTCCGTCAAATTCCATTTCCTCGATAAGTACTTGACCGGTGATCGTAGTAGTCAGCAGACAAAGGCATGAGATGTAGAATCCTTTCGTCACAATCGGGTTAGGCATTTTCATTGATCCGTACACAAGGTATTGAGGATCAAATGATTATCAAAATCACAACGAAAAGAAGTTGTTAGCTGTTTTGCGAAATGAATGGAAGGGCGGGGTGTGAGCGGGGGCGGGTGTTGCCACCCGTTGGCTGGAAATGGTTTTTTGTCTTTTGTCAGCAAGGGGTGTAAAACCCCTTGTCCAATGTGAGTGTGAGTAGGGAAGCTGTGTGGATTTGGACGATTTTGGTGAAGAATGAGTGGTTAAGATACCCTTTCTTGGCATCAGGGATTAGACAATGGGTTTTATACCCATTGTTATTGTTTCATCATTTATCGAATCAAAGAATATGACGTCCACCATCGACTTCTGGATGATCACCTGGGTGAATCATAATTGCAGAGTATCTAAAAGGATGTCGTCTTACTTATCTGAGGAGTTCATTAATGAACTGAACTGCGTTATTTTCAACAAGGAAGATCAAAAAGTTATAGTCAGGAATTTGATTGAAGGGATCAGAAGGTATCACATTCTGACTGTAGCTTTCAACGTCCTTCCAGATCACGTTCACATGTTAATAGCGTTAGAAAGAGACAAGGATCTTTCTGTTGTCATTGGGAATTTGAAAGGGTATAGTTCTACAAGATTCAGGAAATTGTCAGGATTTAAAGGTAAGATATGGGCACAAAAATTTAACCGTCGGTTGATTAAGGATGATCGCCATCTGAATCTGGCGACTGCATATATTCAAAACAATCACTATAAACATTTGGGAAGATGGGGTAAAAATATGCTTTGTGCATTTGATCCCGATGTGAGGGATATGATTGATAAGGCATGTATGGGTCCCCGGGAAATTATCTTGAAAGGAACTATGAGTGTCTCAAAAACAGAAGAAGAAAGGCGATAGCGAGTTTGCAGGGGGTGTAAAATCCCTTGTCTATTGTCTCTACATTTTCAAAAGCAGGCCTCCCGATAGATTTCTCCCGAAATTGTCATAGCCATTCCACACCGCGTACTTTGTATCAAAGATGTTGTCGGCATTCAGATGAATCTTCAGATGATCATTAACTTCAATTGAAATTTCGGCATTTAGATTTCGATTCCAGCCTGATCGGCTAATAAGTGCAGGAATTCTATCTATTTCCTGTGGGTTATTCAGCAAGCCTTCGACGGCCAAGGTCAATCGGTCGTTAAATAGCTTTGAAGCCAGTGAGGGCCGTATAAATAGAGTTGGCCTGTGCAACAACTCACGCTGACTCTTGTCATATTTATCGTATTGAAGCGCCAATCCTGCCACGAGGTAGTCCTTCAATAATCTCTTTTGTCCCATGATTGAAAACCGGAGTCGATTATAAGTAATCAGCTCTTTACGGAAAAATCGAATGTCCGAAGGATTGGAAAAGAAGTTCAAATCGTTGGCTGCACGCAGATAGCCGACTCGAACCGTAAAATCGAGATCATTTGAAAGTTGGGAAGAAATGTCGGCGTCCAGGGTTCTGAAGTATCGAATATCATAAGATGTACCCATTAGACTATATGGGTTGATCTGTGTAATTCTCTGATGACTCAAGATTTCAGGAATAGCATTGGACCTGAAGTTGAAGACGGTCTGCTTGCTCATATTCCATCTCAGATCGACGTCCGGCCAGAAATTAATCGTGCCATCAAACCGATCGATCCGACTGCCCATTCGCAAGTAGACTGATTTGCTGTTATGCGTCAGTCTCAGCGAAGACCCTAGGATGTGATTATTACTTTTGGAGGTTTCCAGTGATGTCTGAAACGAGGGTAAAAAGTAAATTCCCCAGCGATCGTTGATCCTGAATTCCAGTTTCCCGATAAATTCAAGATTTCGCTCAGTGACATCTTCTTCCTGAGCCTGCCACCTGGAAACACTTCCCTGGATACCGTAATTCCATTTTGACGGAGCTGTTTTAAATGATTGTAGGTTCAACTTGGCTTCAACGATTGTATATCCCGTAGAGTGGTTTGCGACATTTTCCCAATCCAAATCTCCATGTCCGAAAAGTCCAAAGGTATTATGATCTACGGTGATCTTAAATTTGGTCAGCAGCTCGTTAGTGAGATAATAGTCCAGACCGACCTTGCCCTGGATCGTTTTGATGTATTTGTTCTCAAAATTCGACTCGGATCGATGATCGTAAGAGAATGTGGTATGCACATTAAAATAATTGGGACTCGAATAAGTATAACCTCCCTGAAGGTGCAAGGGGATCAATTGACCCTTGTCAAATTTTAAGAATCCCTTTTTTGTTTTGTCTTCGGCAATGTTTTTATATGCCACAGGTCGAACACTGATGTCCAGATCAGGCGTAAAGAGATTCATGCGACTGAGAGAATCTGTAATACTTGCCCTCATTTCATCCGGAGTCAGAATTGATGAATAGTCAAACAAGGGGTTTGACGCATAAATTTCATCGCTGTATTCCTTTTCGACCAGGAGTTCACGTTTTTCCAATGAGCTTTCCTGGGCCTTTATTCCAAGAGTCAATAATAGAGTAAGCAGGATATATAATGTCGTCTTCATCATTTATAAATTATATCGTCCATTTAATTTTGAGGTTCGAGAGCGTCTCGTCTCTTTTTTGCTATTTCAATTTGTCCTTCCGGGATTTTGCTCTCCGATCCTATCAAGGCTTCCAATGCAGCTTCGGCACTGATCTTATCATCTTTGAGTACGTAGATATCCGAGAGCAAAATAATTCCTTTGGCCAGCCACGCGGGATCTTCCAGTAGTGTATCATAGTGGTCTGTAATACTGACAATTGCTTCATCCAATTGATCCTCATTGAAAAGTGCCAGACTTCGTTGATAGACGAGTTTGGGACTGCCGTCAACGATATTCTCGACAGAAGGGTTTTCATAAATGGTCAATAATCCGGACCACTGTTTCGATCTGGATAATTGGAGTGAAACCCTGGCAATCACATTTTTCTTCTTTCGGGTAGAAAAGTCCTGGTCTGAGACGATCTCCAGCATCAATTTCTCGCTATTCTTAAAATTACCCAATTCAAAATTTGCAATGCACTCACGGTAGATCTCTTCTGTTGTAAAATCCTGGTCGGGGAAATTCGAACGCCTTTTTTTTCTTATTTCAAGATATTCCCTCAGATCATTCATTTCGTCATATGCAATAGCCTCTGCTTTGATGAAGGCATTGATTTGTTCATTTTTTGAATTGTGACTGGCGGCCTCATTGTAAGCCTCCATAGCCAATTCCCACTGTTGCGTTGATTCGTAGGCCACTGCAAGATTCTTATAGCTTGCTCCGAGAATCGGTGATTCCGGATACTCTTGTATTAGTTTTTTCCACTGCCGGATCGCTTCTTCTGAGTTGCCCTTTTCGAAATTGTTCATTGCAAGATCAAAGAGTTCAGATGCCAAATCTACCTCGCGTTCTCCCTTATGATCTGAAGCTATTAATTGTAGGTAGGCATCCGTATCATATGTGTAATCTGAATAGATTTCCCGTAAAGCAATGTGTGAGCGATGCACTACATCTTGATTTTGAGAAGAGTCAATTAATTCCTGGAATAAATTTGCAGCCTGCTGATAATTTCCAGCATTCACATTGATCAAACCCAATTGGATCTTTGACTCTTCCTGCAATCCCAAGGGAGCATTTGATTGTAGAATGTGCTGATAGAATTTTGCTGATTTTTCGAAACGATTGATTGCAAAAAGTGCATTGGCGGTACTAAAAATGGCCCTGTTTCGATATTTGCTTTCCGTAAAGTCGTTGATCAGTTCATCCAGAATGACTATCTGATCATAGGGCTTATTTTGTAGTTCTGCAATTATGGATGTTTGCCATAGCGCATAGTCTTTTTGAGGACGATTATTTTGGACCAGATAATTATATGCTCTTTGGGCACTTGGATACTCATCAAGCAGGAAGTAACAATCTCCCATCCTCAGATAAAGGTCATCTATCGTTTCAGTGGAATTTGGTACAGTGAGCTCATTGTTTTTATTTAAAGCGTCAAGCGTATTGGCAAAGTGACCCAATGCACCCGAATGATTCTTTAATTTGAAGTTGGCATAACCAAGGAAATAATCACTGTTGAAATCCAGCGTATTGTACTGGTGGTTAAGAGGTCTTGCATTCTGATAATTGGTCAGCAGTCGCACCGCCTTAGGGAAATTGCCTTCTTCGAAGGCCATAATTCCGCGCCAGGCAGCAACTGTACCTCGTTCTTCCACAAGGGGATCAATATCAGCCAATAGTTCGAAATACGTGTTTGCTTTTTTCTTGTCCTGATTCTTCAAGGCGACCATGGCCTTACCGTAGACGGAAGTTTTGAGAACATCATCATCTGCCAGTTTCTGATATAGGGTTCGAATCAACTGGACATATAATCTCTCGTTTTTGACATTGTCAATGAGTTGCTCGAGCAAGCCGATCGCCTGGTCTTTTTTATAACTATCCAACAGTTCTGTGGCGTATTGGACGGATTGGTCATATTTCTTGGTCTGGCCATTCAGCACGGCCAGATTCCATACGACCTCATATCGATTAAATCCTTCCTGTGTGAGGAGTTCTTCAAATAAGGCGATGGACTCACTGTATTTTTTCTCTTTCGACAGGTTGACAGCTTGTTCGTACCTTGCCCTTCCCGCCAAAGGTTTACTTTGATCCGCTACTTTACTCAACAATTTGGTCGACAATTCGCGATTCCCTGACTTCTGATAGGCCATGCCCAAGACGAATTGTTCGTCAGAATTCAGCTTGCGATATTGTTCAAGCGTTTTGAGCGTCGCTATCGAAGCTTCATAGTCTTCTTTATTGAATTGGGCATAACCGACGATCTTGGTCAGACCTGTTATGTTGTGCAGGTTGGTTTCCTTTAAACGGGGTGAATAAAATTTTTCAATTGTATCATAATCCTTATTTCCATAATGTGCAGCTGCCAGGTAATAAGGTGCATGCAGCTGTAACATTTCATTTTTCCCAATTTTTTTCAATTTGGCTGCGGCTGATGTATAATCCTCATTAAGCAAGTCGATCAGCCCGGAATAAAAAAAGGCATATTCATATTCTCCTTTCCTGGTCAAAAGGATTTTTTCAAAGATCCGATCGGCATCGGCAAACCTTTTTTGTTTGAACAGTTCATAGGCATACAGGAACTTAAATACCGCTTTGTCGTGTTGGCTGAGTTCGGATTGCTGGGCCAGTTGCCATAGACCGTTTTCTGTTTCGACGACTCCTGCGGCAGTTTCCGATTGCAAAATTCGTATCATTAAATTGGCTATTTCTCCTCCGGCCAGGGCCTGCTTGGGTGTCTTTTCCAGCTCGTAGGTGAGTTGAGGATAGCGTGTATTCAATAAGCTGACGACCTTTTGTCGTTCCATGTAAAACACATCGGACAGATCCCGGTATGGATTAAATTCAAATAGAGCCTGGTGATATAGTTCTTCTTCCACAATACCCTCGAGTTGTATGCTTCTCGATTCATACAGATTCTGTTGGGAAAACGCAGACGGCAACATTGTTATAGAAATCCATGAGACTATCAATAACTGTCTGTGATAAAATGAATTACACATTGTAAAAAAATTTAATATGTAAAAATATGACTAGTTTTCGGAATAGACAATCTTTTTGGCAATTGAGTGATGATCGAACGAAAAACGGGGTGAAACTCCCGGAAGCTTCAAATGACTCCTCAGCCATATAACTATTTCATCGCTCATGCGTTAAGATGTAGTCACATAAAATCTTGCGACACGCAAGTTCAACTTTTGACAAGCTGATGTACTATCTTTAGGATGTCGTTATGAATTATAAAATGATGATCAGAATTTTTCTCGCAATACTATTCACGGGTACAGCATCTTACTTTTTTATTGACAAGGAAGGCAAGCCAAATCCGGAAAAGGAAGCGCTCATTCAGCAAGCCATCTATATGGCGATGACGCAGGCTCATTTGCAGCCCATAAAAATCGACGATGAATTTTCCGAAGGAGTATATAATGATTTCATAAAGGCTCTCGATAGCCGGAAGAGGTTTCTGACCCAGGAAGATCTTGTAAAAATTTCTGTGTACAAATATGAACTGGATGATCTTTTGAAAAATTCAGATTTGACATTTTTTGATCTCGTTACAGAAATTATCGACAACAAGATTAAGGCAGCCCAGGATCTGTATAAGGAAATTCTCGATGAGCAGTTTTCGTATTCGGAATTCGAAGAGATTGAGACAGATTATGACAAGGTGGAGTTTGTTGAGGATGAATCCCAATTGAAAGAAAGGTGGAGAAAGCGTTTGAAGTTTTACACTCTTCAGGAATTAGAAGGACGAATTAGTGCACAGGAAAAGATGTCGCCTGATTCCATTCGTTCATTTGAAGTCCTTGAAGAAGAATCAAGACAGAACATAAGGGATGCTTATGATCGCTGGTATACCAACTATGACCAGGTGAGAAGAGCTGACCGGTTTGAACAATACATCAATTCCATCACCCAGCAATTTGATCCGCATTCACAATATTTCAGCCCCAAGGGCAAACAGGATTTCAATATGCGTATGGGAGGAAAATTAGAGGGAATAGGTGCACAATTGACTAAGGTTGGGGAGCTGACGCAGGTAGTTACCATTGTGCCCGGAGGCCCGGTGTGGAAGGACGAACGGATAGATGTGAATGACTTCATATTGAAAGTTGCTCAAAAAGGTGAAGAGGCCATAGACATCACCGGTATGCGTCTGGATGACGTCATATCCAAAATCAGGGGACCGAAGGGAACGCGAGTCGTACTGACGATTCAAAAAAAGGATGAAAGTCAAATCGAGGTAGAGTTGGAACGCGATGTGATCAACCTGGAAATAGCACGTTCAAGGGCAGCCATTCTTTCGGGAGAAGGGAATGAAAAAATCGGATATATCGATTTGCCAATGTTCTATAATAGCTTTGATGGACCCGAAGGAAACAGTTGCACTAAAGACGTTGCCCTACAGATTAAGAAGATGAAAGAGAAGGGAATCGATGGATTGGTTCTTGATTTACGGGACAATCTGGGAGGGGCACTTGTAGATGCAATTGACATTAGTGGTCTCTTTATTGAAGAAGGACCCATAGTCCAGGTAAAATCACGGGATCGCAGCCCCTACATTCACAAGGACAATAACAGAAATGTTGCCTATGATGGTCCGTTGGTGATTTTGGTGAATAATTTCAGCGCATCTGCATCAGAGATTGTTGCAGGTGCCCTGAAAGATTATGGAAGGGCTATTGTTGTGGGAAGCCAGACCTTTGGCAAAGGAAGTGTACAGAATTTCATCGATCTTGATCGTGCGATTCGCGGAAACTCCAGCTTAAAGCCACTGGGGGAAGTCAAGCTAACGATACAGAAGTATTACAGGGTCAATGGAGCTTCTACTCAATTGGAAGGTGTTCTTCCGCACATCATTCTTCCCGATACCTATGATCTCATCCCGACTGGTGAGCGTGAAAATCCAAGGGCTCTCGACTGGTCCCGGATCAAGTCATTGAATTACAATCAGAAAGTTTTACATAATAATCAGTTGACAAGTTTGCAGGAAAAGAGTAAGGCAAGGGTGGCTACAAATGAATCCTTCAATCTCGTAAAGGAATATGCGGTATTGCTACACGACAATAAGGAGAATACCAGTTATTCACTCAACCTTGATGATTATTTGAAGAGAGTAAATGAAATGGAAAACAGGGCTGACGAATATGAAGAATTATTGGACAAACCTCTCGAATCATTGAATGTAGAAGTAATTCCAATGAATTTTGAGTCTGAGATCAGCCCTGAGGAAAAAGAGGCCCGGACTGAGGCCTGGCGAAAAGGTGTCAAAGAAGACTTTTATCTTGAAGAGACCATTTCCATCATAGAAGATATCATTGCCTTAAAGGCTTGACATCCTGTGTAGTATCCAGGATGGACGGGATAGGCTTACTTACATCGATAATTCCACTCCAATCGTCTAATTCGTCATTGGTCCCGTATTAAGGTTTTATCTTGGGCGTCTAAATAAAACGTTGATGCTGCTCAGTATAAAAAACCTTAGCAAAACCTACAAAAACGGTGTGAAGGCCCTTGATGATATCCACCTGGATATCAATACCGGAATGTTTGGATTATTGGGACCGAATGGTGCAGGAAAATCCACAATGATGCGTACCATTGCCACCTTACAGGAGCCGGATGGCGGTACTATTACCCTGGATGATATCAATATCCTGGAGGACAAAGCTGCCCTCAGGAAGGTTTTGGGCTATCTTCCGCAGGAGTTTGGTGTTTATCCCGGGATATCGGCATGGGAACTACTTCAGTATTTCGCAACCCTGAAGGGTATTACGAATAAAAAGGAACGCAACGAAATGGTGAAGTACCTGCTTGAAATAACCAATCTGACAGATGTACGGAAGAAGAGTGTTTCCAGTTACTCAGGAGGAATGAAGCAAAGATTTGGTATTGCCCAAATGCTGTTGAACAAACCCAAACTTATCATAGTAGATGAGCCCACAGCGGGTCTGGATCCTGCCGAAAGAAGACGATTCTTAAATGTCCTGAGAGAGATCGGTCGTGATCACATCGTTGTTTTCAGCACACACATTGTCGAAGATGTAGAAGAACTTTGCAATGATATGGCTATCATGCATGAAGGGCGGATCCTGGTGCGCACAGTTCCCGGAGAGGCTATGGAAAAGCTTGAGTCCAAGGTGTTTACCAAAGTGGTGCACAGGGATGAATTGGATGCTGCTTCAGCAGAATACCAGGTATTATCCACTTCCTTTAACCCGGATGACACCTTGAATCTAAGGGTCTTTCATCCGGAGCACCCCGGGCCTGAATTCCAAAGTGTCAAACCGGTTTTGCATGATGTATATTTTTCCTATCTGAATGGATTCCAGAATTAGATCAAAAGAAATAGATGTTTAAAACTATTTTTTCATTCGAGTTTAATCAATGGTTTAACAAGCCACTTTTTTATGTATATGCCCTTGCACTTGCGGGTTTTGGAGCACTGATGATGGCTGCACAAGGTGGAATATTTGAAAGTAGTACATCGACAGTGAGCGGCCTGGTCTATATCAACTCGCCTTTACAATTGACTTTATTCATCGGGAGTTTTACATCCATTGCTTTCTTCCTGCTGCCTTCGATCGTTGGAGCTACGGTACAGAAGGATTTTAAAAGTGATGCCTACCATTTGCTGTATAGTTTTCCCTTCAGCAAACGCGATTATATCCTGGGGAAATTTTTGGTTGGTCTGTTGATCTCTTTCATTTTGTTGCTCATCCTGGGTGTAGGTATTCAAATGGGTGTCACCTTACCAGGTGTGGATCAAAACCTTGTTGCACCGACCAATTGGTCTGCCTTCTTGCAGATTTATCTCATTTTTGTTTTGCCCAATCTATTTCTTTTCAGCGCCATCGTATTTGCGGTAACTTTATATTCCCGGAGTATCATTGCCGGATTTATAGCCATTGCCGTCCTGTTCTTTGGCCAGGGAATGGCAGATGCCTTCCTGGCAAACCTGGATTATGACAGGCTGGGTGCCTATCTCGATCCCTTCGGTTTGAACTCAGTCCTTTATTACACGAAATATTGGACGATAACCGAGCAAAATGAATTGCTTCCTCCAATCGGCAATTCGGTGGTCATTCAGAATCGGGTTATCTGGATCCTCGTGAGCCTGGTCATTTTTTTAGTGACCTACTATAAATTTTCATTCGACTATGAACCAATATCCCTGAAATTCTGGAAAAAGGAAGTCGGGCCCAGGACAAGGGTCGATGAAAAACCAGGACTGATCCAAAGGATCAAATTGCCACCCGCATCATATCAATTTGGAGTGGGGCATACCCTGGGCTCGGCCTGGGCATTGTCAAAGATCGATCTGAAATATATTTTAAAAGGTGGACCCTTTATCGTTGTCAGTATTATTGGAGTGTTGTTCATCATAATTCTGGTTGCAGTCAGTGGCCAGATTTTCCAAACCAATACTCTTCCCGTAACGAGGCAATTGTTGACCATTCCTGGTTTTACTTTTAGCATGTTTATCACATTGCTGACATTTATATATACGGGTTTGCTTATTCATCGTCCCGAAACTGTCAGGATCTTTCAACTTGAAGATGCCACTGCGGCCAGGTCATTCGGTTTTCTGCTCTCCAAGTTTTTTAGTGTTGTGATCATGCAAGTAATCTTATTAGCGATCATTATGGTTACTGGTGTGATCATCCAGATATACTATGGATATTTCAATTTTGAATTTGACTTATACCTGTTTGACCTGTATGGAGTAAAATTGATCAATTATGTTGTATGGGCACTTCTTGCCTTTTTCTTTTTCACACTATTCCCAAATTTTTACCTGGCCTTATTTGTGCTATTGACCATTTCGATAGGTACCAACTTCCTGGACAATGCCGGCATTGAACAAGATCTGTTCAAATTTAATGAAGGACCAAATGCCTTTTATTCTGATATGTCGAAGTATGGAAGCACGCTTCCCGGCTATTTTTTATACAAGTTTTACTGGCTGGGATTGGGACTTGTGTTGGCCACCATTTCATTTACGCTATGGAGAAGGGGTATGAGAGATTCATTTGTAAAAATTTTCAGAAGTGTCAGGCATCGAATGAATCCGTTAGTTCTTGGGAGTATTTCACTAGGCCTGATTATGTTCCTCGGATTTGGAGGCTGGATCTATACCGAGACCAATATCAATGAGCCGTTTATTTCAAGTAAGGAGCGAGAAGCACGCACGGCAGAAATCGAAAAGAAATACAAGAAATTTCAATACCTGGCTCAACCGCGAATTGTCGATATAGGTCTCAATGTGGATCTGTATCCAAAATCACGTGACATCAGGGGAGATGGAATTTATCTCCTTGTCAATAAGACTGCAGATCCAATTGATACCATTATGATCCATCACAATCGAGCGATCCCACAAATTAATATCAGCGTACCCGGAACCTTTAAAAAAGATACCATTCACAACGTGCAACTCTTTGCCCTGAACGCGCCGATGCAGCCTGGTGATAGCATCGAATTGACATTTATCATTGAGAATCGCCCCAACACAGTATTGCATAATCGATCGCCTGTAAGAAAGAATGGGACATTTTTTAACAGTTCATATTTTCCAAGCATCGGCTATAACGATTTTGTAGAATTGACGGATGACAAGACGCGCAGGAGATATGAACTTGAGCCAAAGGAACGGTTTGCCCCGCCTACGGACTCTCTTTCTCTGCAAAATAATTATATCTCTGTCGATGCAGACTGGATAGACTTCGAAGCCGTCGTAAGTACATCAGAAGATCAAATTGCCATGACTCCGGGTAAACTTCAGCGGGAATGGACTGAAGATGGCCGAAGATATTTCCACTATAAAATGCAATCCAGGATGTTGCATTTCTACAGTATCATTTCTGCCCGGTACGAAGAGTATAAGGATGAATGGCGCGGATTGCCGGTCACCATTTATTATCACAAAGGGCATGACTTTAACCTGGAACGGATGATGAAGGGGGCTAAAGCAGCATTATCCTATTGCTCGGATCACTTTTCTCCCTATCAGCACGATCAAATGAGAATTTTGGAATTTCCCGTATCAGGTGGGGGATTTGCACAATCATTTGCCAATACCGTACCCTTTTCGGAAGGTGTGGGATTTATTGCCGATGTAGACGATGAAGGAGACGGAGTGGACTATCCATTTTCGATCAGCGCCCACGAAATTGCTCATCAATGGTGGGCTCACCAGGTAATTGGTGCAAAGGTCCAGGGTGCAACGGTGATGTCTGAAAGTCTTTCGGAATATGTGTCGCTGAAAGTACTTGAACAAGAAAATGGGAAGGACCAGATGCGCACATTTTTAAAGGATGCCCTGGACAAATATCTTTTGGGAAGGACAATCGAACGGAAAAAGGAATTGCCATTGGCTTATGTCGAGAATCAACCGCATATTCACTACAATAAGGGTTCTTTGATTTTTTATGCATTGAGCGATTATATAGGAGAAGACTCTTTGAATATGGCACTCAGTAGATATGTCCAGGATGTCGGATTTCAGGAACCCCCTTATACGACCTGCCTGGAGTTGTTGGAGTACCTGAGAGCTGCGACGCCGGACAGCCTGCAGTATTTTATTGATGACAGTTTTGAACATATTACTGTCTATAATAACAGGATCATCGACAATTCTTACAAAGAATTGGAAGACGGAACCTTTGAGGTGTCATTCTCTGCAGAGGTCGTGAAATATCGTGCAGATGACCGCGGTAGGAGAATTTATAAAAATGCACAGGGTGACAGTCTTGCAGTATACAGGGAGGGCTCAAGCAGGCCTAAACAATCATTTCCGCTGACCGACTATATTGAAGTTGGAATTTTTGCATTGAATGATGAAGGCGAGGAAGAAATACTCTATTTGAAAAAACACAAAATCACAGAAATTGAAAATGAGTTTTCAATTATTGTAGAAAAAGAGCCTTTTGAAATTGGTATCGATCCATTCAATAAATTGATTGACACAAACAGCGAGGACAACAGAAGAAAGGCAGAAGAGGGATAATGCAATTTTGTGTAACCTGCCGCTAATATTCAATTCATAATTCCAACTTCCAGAGGGAACTTAGAAAATACATATTTATAAGTATTTATGTAGCTAAGACAGTCCCATGTATTTGAAGTGTTCTGATAGCAAGTGCAAAAATTGAAGGAAGCTTACAGCATTGACCAAACGAATAAAGAACCAAGTTCTTATGTGCTTATTGATTATATGTCGAATTCTACTTTTCCCGACCCTACATCATACATGGCTCCTACGATCTGTATCTCACCGTTATCCTGCATTTCTTTAAGTACCTGACTTCCATCCAGTAAGTTCTCAATCGTTTTTTGAACATTCACTTTAGCGACCTTATTAACGAATTGAATATTCTTACTACTCCTGTCTGCTCCTTCTTCAGTTTTCACTGCATCTACGGCAGGTCTGATCTTGGCGAGCATGTTTGTCAGATTCCCAAGCTTAGCATCATCGCAGGCACCTTTTACGGCGCCACAAGAAGTATGGCCCATGATCACGATCAATTTAGATCCGGCCAGTTTGCAAGCAAACTCAAGACTTCCTAATATATCCTCATTAACGAAATTGCCTGCTATACGCGCATTGAAAATATCTCCGATGCCCTGGTCAAATACAATTTCTGTCGGTATCCTGGAATCTATGCAACTTACAACTGCCGCGAATGGGTATTGACCTGTTGACGTGAGTTTTATTTGCTCATCAAAAGATCGGGATATAGTGGACTTTCCAAGAAATCTTTGATTTCCATCTTTCAAGAGTTGCAGTGCTGTTGAAGGACTGACCACCGATTGAGACTCCTTGGTATGTGTGTGATGTATTAATAAATTCTCCATGTTTTGAATTAATTTTTTTAAGAAAAATGTAGCTGGTTTCTTTGCTAGTATTCGCTAAGGTGCTATTACTTGCTTTCACCAACCGTTTTATATAAATCATTTTTTGGCGTTAGTCTAAAAAATTCCAGATAACTACTCGGGTTTTCAACAATTCCTCTTTCCGAAATAAGCTTAATGGTTATATTTCTGAGATCGGCTTTATAAGCGAAATCATCTAAAATTTCAATTATATCATTGTCAAGGTAACGCGTATTCCTGACATCTAACTCCAGATATGAGTTTTCAGGCAGGTTATCCAGTTCCTTTAGTATTGACCCTTTGTTGAAAAACGTTACTTCTTCTGCTAAAGTCATTTTTATCCTGCCATCCGGCACATCTTCTCCTTCAATATGGAGGAAATGTGAATTCTGGTAACTCTTTATAAGAACAACGACAACCCCTACGGCCAATCCCAGTCCCAGACCAATAAGCAAGTCTGTAAATATAATTCCGGTAACAGTGACCATAAAGGGTACAAATTGCTTCCAGCCCAAGTTGTACATCGTTTTGAAAAGGGCAGGTTTTGCCAGTTTATATCCAACCATAAATAGTATGGCCGCAAGTACAGATAGTGGGATCATATTCAACAATCGTGGTATCAAAACGATTGATATCAACAAAAGAAAGCCGTGGATGACTGCTGACATCTTGGTTTTTACTCCTGATTGAATATTTGCAGAACTACGTACAATAACCTGGGTGATTGGTAGTCCACCGATGAGACCTGAAATTACGTTTCCCGTACCTTGAGCAAGGAGTTCACGATTGGTCGGCGTCACCCTCTTTTGTGGATCCAAGCGGTCCGTGGCTTCTACACATAACAAAGTTTCTAAACTTGCCACTAGTGCTAAAGTAAAGGCTACAACCCAAATTTCCGGATTCGTTATGGCACCAAAATTGGGAAAATTAAATTGGGCAAGAAAGGACGCTGTATCTTCCGGAATAGGGACTTTCACAAGTTGATCTGTATTCATACCAAAGTTAGAACTGCCTCTTGTGAAAACGTGATATATAATGCCAATCACTACTGCGACCAATGGTCCTTGTACTAATTGAAAGATCTTTGCTTTTTTAGAAAGAACATTATTCCAAAGAATCAGAATTCCGAGTGATACAAGGGCTATTACCGTAGGACCAATGCTGATGTAATTGAGAGCGACAAAGATTTCTGAAAATGTATTTTCTCCATCGACTTGAACAAATGCAAAATCCCCCTCGGGATCAGCGTCGTACCCAAAGAAATGTGGTATTTGCTTGAGAATAATGATAATGCCAATTCCTGTCAACATTCCTTTAATAACCGATGACGGGAAATAATATCCGATTATTCCTGCCCGGAGAACACCGAAAAGTATTTGGATAGCACCTCCTAAGACGACCGCCAGAAGAAAATTTTGATATCCACCCAGACTTGCTATTGCAGCTAATACAATCGCCGCTAATCCGGCAGCAGGACCACTCACCCCAACCTGCGATCCGCTAAGAGAACCTACTACAATACCACCGACGATTCCTGCAATTAGTCCGGAAAAAAGTGGTGCGCCGCTTGCTAACGCGATTCCAAGACACAATGGTATAGCAACAAAGAAGACTACAATACTCGCGGGAATATCATTCTTCAAATTGTTTGCTGTAAAAAGTTTTAAGGTGCTATTCATTCTGTAAAAGTTGAAGTGTTGAAAGACTTAACAATGTTTTTAAAAGAACAAAAATATAATTTACTCCCATATTAGATAGTGTTACTATCATTTATGGTTGTTAAATAATAGTTAACAAAACTAAAGCAACATTGTTTGATAGTATTTGTATATTGTTAATCAAAAAGTTCATTGGGAAGATTCGATATCAAGTTTAATATTAACCCCAAGCTGTTTAACAGAGACCCTCAAGACTCCGAATACGGGCATAAACTATTGAAAAACAGTATTTTACTACTAGATGAAATTGGATTTGAGGGGTTTACTTTTAAAAAATTGGCTATTCGAATAGATTCCACGGAATCTTCAGTCTACAGATATTTTAACAACAAGCACTTCCTATTGCTCTTTTTGACCTGTTGGTATTGGGAATGGGTACACTACCTGATCATCACATATACAAGGAATATTGAAGACCCTGTCAAAAGACTAAAGATTGCAGTACACAACATTGTCAATGCTTCAAATGAGAGCCCTCTTACCGAATACATCAATGAAAATAAATTGCATGAAGTCGTGATCAAAGAGGGTTCGAAAGCCTACCACGTTCACGATATTGACGAAGAGAATAAGGAAGGGTTGTTTAAGAGTTACAAAGAATTGGTTTCTACGGTTTCTTCCCTCATTTCAGAAGTAAATCCGGATTTTCCATATCCGCATATTTTGGCAAGTAATATGTTTGAAATGGCAAACAATCAGATTTTCTTTGCAGAACACTTACCAAAACTTACGGACATCAAAAACAGGCAGAAGAAATACCAGGATTTAGAGGGCGCCATGTGGTACATGGTTCAAAAAATTCTGATGTAAACATAATCTGTTAGCATTACCTGTATTTGATCTATTTTGGCGTCAGTTTCAGGATCCTGCCTGAATCCAAATTATCAGGACTATTCTGATCAATACTGATCAAAAAATTACCACTGGGAAGCTGTGCAATATCTCTTACTCTTCCAATTCCGGACAACAGAATACGGGTGGCTCCTGTCTCCATGTTATAGGAAATGAGGTGCTCCAGATTCAGGGCTCCAAGTAGAAAAGTATCATTCCACTCTTCAAATACACTGCCTTTAGCCCTGATCAGGCCGGATGGCGCAATTCTGAAGTCTGTTCCCCAGGCCTTGATGGGCAGGACTGTATGGACAGCTGCTTCGGCCTCACTCATATCAGAGACTTCCGTATTGTCATAATTCAGGCCGTAGGAAAATAAGGGCCAGCCGTAATTCCCTCCTTTTTGAATTTCATTGAATTCGTCGCCACCAAGCGGACCATGTTCATGGGCATATAACCGACCTGTCTCCTTATCCATATAGAGCCCTTGTGGATTTCTATGACCATAGCTCCAAACGGATGCCGGATCACTACTTCCCGGGAATACGGGATTATCAGATGGAATTTGTCCGGTCATCCTGAAGCGATGAATCTTTCCCCTCGGATCATTTAAATCCTGGGGGCCAGGTTCCGGATAGGGGTCCCCGCCTACACCATAACTTAAAAAGAAGTGATCATCATCTTCCCATTCGATGCGCGAACCGATAGAAAACTGACTTCCCGTGTAGATGATCTGAAGTTGTTCTGCTTTCAATCCCTTCAGTTCAAATCGTGCTACTCTCAATTTGTAATCGTTTCCGACAAATGCTATATAGACAAGTCGGTTGGATTCAAAATCCGGATGTAAGCTGACATCCATCAAACCACCATAACCATTTGCATCCCTCGATTGAGGAATATTTTCAATGACCCGGACGTCACCATCCTTGTAGTAAAAGAGGGTATTTAACCGGTCTGTAAAAAGAAATTCTTCTTCCTGTATGACCTCGATCGACCAGGGAACCTGGTATCCTGAAGCTATCTCCTCAACATTGGCATTGCTGTATGAAGAGATCACAATACTGTCTTCTTGTGAGCACGTCAGAAAAAGCAGAGCCAATGCCAGGATAATACCGAATCTGCGAGACATGGTAGTTGGTTTGTTAAGAGAACGTTTCGATCTTTTGACTTGTATCATTATCCTTTTGAAATCAATTGCGTTTTTAGTTCTGAGACCAGTCCGGTGTGATTACCTGTATGAGACCAGCCGGGAGGTTTGAACAGATATTTTAATTTATTCATGAAGCCTGGTGCTTTCCAAACATCCTTGAACAGCAAAATGAAGCTACCAAATTGAACATCGAAAAAACTATCAGTTTTCACATCCCGGGTGATTCCATATCGGACCTTTTCATCAGGGCGCAGGGGTTGTAAGGTGTCAAGGAGCCAATCCCAAAGCACGGTACTGGAGTTGTAATTGGTATCCATGTAACGGATATTCTGGGTATGATGTACCCTATGGTAGGAAGGAGTTTGTATGACCTTTTCAAGTATTCCGTATTTGCCAGAAACTACTTTTTCATTGATGTGTAACAGATTGCCCGAGGTGATACCGGCAATGGCTATGGACAGCACGATCACCGGATGCACTCCGAAGAGAGTTGGCATGAATCCAAGGAAAAAGGGCATGTAAAAGATAACCTCTAAAAAAGAATGAATTTCCCCGACGAACATATTCATGGATTCCGGGGCATGGTGTGGCGAATGCAAACACCAAAATAAGCGCTCCTTATGGGCAAGCCATAGGTTTTCAATTCAACAAGCCATCTTATTCATCCGACAAATTTTCAAATTCCTTTCTTCTTTCATTCATCCATTCTTGCATTGCCTGGGGCGATTGCATCAATTCGCGCATTTTATTCATTGCTTCAAGATGTGCGGGATCTCCTTGCCGATACATTTCCTTGCCATGTTGCTGACTTTGAGCTGCCATGTCATCAAATGTAGCAGCAATGAAAACCTGTTCACAAGCACCTCCTAATTGACGACAAGTCATTTTTTTCATTGCTCAATTTTAAATGATTAAAACGTTCAATTTATATCATTTCGGGAATTGATAAGAATACCTTTCCAAGAAAATTTCCTCACCAGATCAAAGTTGGAATACTTTCTCTGCATTCTGATACAAAAACTTTGCAGTTACATCTTCTTTCAACTTCAATTTGTCAAGGTCTTCAAGACATTTTAAAGGAGTGATCATGGGGTAGTTGGTCCCAAACATAACTTTGTTTCCACCGTGATGATTCATATAGTGAATCAATTCTATTGGGTAACGATTTGCAGAATAAGCCGAGGTGTCAATATAGACATTTTGATGTTTCGTAGTTACCGCGATCATTTCCGTCGTCCATGGATAACCAATATGTCCGCATACAATTTTCAATTCAGGGAAGTCCAGGGCAACCTGATCGATATACGGAATAGGTCTGCCTACCTCGGATGGCATCAATGGTCCTGTATGTCCGACCTGAAAACATATAGGAATATTTAATTGAATGCATTCCGTATAGAGCGGGTAATAGTAAGGGTGGGTTGGAGGAAGATTCCAGAGCCATTGGACAACTCGCAATCCAATAAATCCCAGATCATGCACACATCTTCTCAATTCCAGGATGGCTTCCATTGGCTTATTCAGAGGAACGGATGCGATACCTGAAAACCGGTCAGGATACTGCCGAATACACTCAGCGACCTCATCATTGGAAATCAATACCCCATGTTCATTTTGCCAACTACAGATGAGACCTTTAACGACTTGAGCTTTGTCCATTTCTTTGATTGTATCAGCCAATTTTGGTTCTTCCCGGACAATGTCAGAATGGGTCCACCTTCGTAGGGATGCAAACATGGGGTGATTGAGAAAGTGCTTTGTAGGATGTTGCATCCAGACGTCTATGATTTTGTGCTTCATCATTTTTTAAAAATTGGAGTTAGTATCAAATGTCGCCTTGCTTTAAGTTATCACCTTGCTTTAAGTTATCACCTTGCTTTAAGCTGTCACCTTGCTTTAAGCTGTCACCTTGCTTTAAGCTGTCACCTTGCTTTAAGTTATCGCCTACTTTATAATTAAACTTTTTTCCCACTTATCCAACGCATGTTCGACTTTGGCCGATTTTGGTTTCTCTTGCACCATTTTAGAAGGAGTTCACCTTCTCAACGATGCAAACATGGGGTCATTGAGAAAGTGCTTTGCAGGACATTGCTTCCAGACATCTATCGTATGATATTGGCATCATTTGTATCACGGAATTCACAAAATTCATCAGATGACCAGTAAATCCTGATATGAGGATCGAATACTGACTTCAAAACGGAAGAACCGAAATTTATCTTTGTGAATGTTTCAAAATGTAGCCTTCCCCAAAAATGAATGAATATTCACGAGTATGATTAAAGTTTTGTCCCGACGATTTGCCATGAACTTTGACCCGGATCAATCCTGCGAATTATTGAACAAGATGCCGTATAAAGCTTCCTGTTAGTCGAAAAGATTGACTGTTGTCAGATAAGCACAAAAGCCCAATTCATCGGCTATAATCAAAGTTGGGTGATGAATTACCTACTCACAATCAAACCATTCAAGCCTATTAAACCAATCAAATCAAAAATCCTACCTTTCTGACGTCAAACCTTGGCTTTATGCAATTCAACTTTTTTGTTCTGATCCTGTCAATTACGATGATTTTGCTATCATGCAATCCTGATGATCATATTACATCCAAGAAAGAGGCACCTCAAATGAAGAAGAAAGTTGTCTACCAGGTATTTACCCGTCTCTTTGGAAATACAAATTCGACCAACAAACCATGGGGTACTATTGAAGAAAATGGAGTAGGGAAGTTTGACGACTTTACCGATAAGGCCTTATCTGAAATTCGTGATCTTGGCGTCACCCATGTATGGTATACTGGTATTCTTCACCATGCTGTGATTCGTGATTATTCGGATCATGGTATATCTCCTGACGATCCTGATGTCGTAAAAGGCAGAGCAGGTTCACCCTATGCCGTCAAAGATTACTTCAATGTCAATCCCGATTTGGCTCTGAATCCTTCCCAAAGACTGGAGGAATTTAAAGCACTCATCGATCGCACACACAAGGCAGGTATGAAGGTCATTATTGATATCGTTCCTAATCATATTGCTCGCGGCTATGAGGGATTGACCAATCCCGAAGGAGTAAAAGACTTCGGAAGTGATGATGACACGTCTGTTGAATATGCACGAAACAATAATTTCTACTACGTCCCGGGAGAGAATTTCCGTGTTCCGGAATGGCAAAATGGTTACCAACCATTAGGAGGAGCATCACACCCCTTGTCAGATGGGCATTACAAGGAAGAACCAGCTAAATGGACGGGAAATGGCGCCCGATCCGCACAACCGAATTTTTACGATTGGTACGAAACCGTCAAAGTCAATTATGGTGTCCGGCCTGATGGAGCCTATGATTTTCCATCATTGCCAGGCGATTACGGCGAGAAAGATGTACAAACCCACTTCGAATTTTGGAAGGACAAGGACTTGCCAGACTCATGGTATAAATTTCGGGATATCACCCATTATTGGTTGGATAAAGGAGTGGATGGATTTCGATTTGACATGGCGGAAATGGTTCCTGTTGAGTTTTGGAGTTTCTTAAATAGTTCTATAAAGAATAAGAATCCTCAAGCCTTCCTGTTGGCCGAAGTATATAACCCGCAGTTGTATCGCAGTTATATCCGCCAGGGCAAAATGGACTACCTGTACGACAAAGTGCAGCTCTATGATACCTTGAAGACCATAATACAGGGACACGGTAGTGCGGACCGGTTGTTTCCCATATTTGATTGGTTATACGATATCGAACATCATATGTTACACTTTCTTGAGAATCATGATGAGCAAAGGATTGCCAGCCCTGAATTTGCAGGTGATGCCAAGAAGGGAATGCCTGCTATGGTCATATCGGCATTATCCACTTCAGCACCTACGATGATCTATTTTGGACAGGAGGTAGGAGAGCCCGGCGCTGAAAATGCGGGTTTCGGTACTTCGTCTCGTACATCAATTTTTGATTACATCGGTGTCCCTCATCATCAACGATGGATGAACGAAGGGTTATTTGATGGTGGCCAATCTTGGCCCGAAGAGAAAGAATTACGAGATTTTTATAAGAGATTACTCAATGTATCTGTTGACCATAGAGCTTTTACAGGAGATTTCTACAGTCTTCATGACTATAATCGAGGTCGTTCTGAATTGTATAACGATCGTCTCTTTGCCTTTGCCAGATGGACAGAAAATTCACGGGTCATCGTCGCTTCAAATTTTAGTGACTCTGACACATATTCCTTTTCATTAAGGATTCCCGGTGACCTCCTGGAGAAATGGAATGTAGTTGAAGGTCAATATCTATTGACAGATTTACTGACAGATGATATTGAGAAGGTACTGGACGTCACGGAAGATGAAGGTCAGATTTCAATTGACCTGGCACCATTGAAGTCCCACGTTCTTCAATTAAAAGTTTCATGATAAACATATTAGGATCATGATTGATGCTGATTATCATCAATTGTGGTCAACAGAATTAGTTTGATTTTGGTGACAAAAGAATGGAATGAATTTGAAGATTGCAGACTTAATGTCTAAAAATGTAATTACGACACGTCCCCACAAATCAATTGCACATGTCAAGGACATCATGCGGAAGAACAAGATAAGTTCGGTTCCTGTGATCGATGAGAATAATGTCCCGGTGGGTATCGTGACATCCAATGATTTCAGAATGAATATCAAGGACAATAGCCCGGTGAGCAAGCTGTTGTTTTCTCATGTGTATCAGGTCCCGGCTTATAATGACGTTTCAGTGGCTGCGAAGATCATGCGCAAGCATAAGATTCATCATGTTGTTGTGACCCATGAAAAGGAAATTGTTGGTTTGATCAGTTCCTTTGATCTGCTGGAGCTCCTGGATGGTCACAAATTCATCATGAAAAATCCGCCCACACCAAGTAAGAAAAAGAAGAAAAAGAAACGCTAGTCAGGACAAATTGAGGTATTTTTCTTGTTCATCATGAACAAGCATTGGATATATTTTCTGTTTATTACTCTTTTACCGGCGTGTACAAAAGTCGATCCGGTATCGTCTCCACCTAATATAATACTGATCAATGTTGATGACATTGGGTATGGGGATTTTGAACCTTATGGTCAGCAATTGATCAAGACTCCTTTCATCAATCAAATGGCACGTGAGGGTGCATTATTTTCTAATTTCTATGCGGGATCCACAGTATGTGGTCCTTCTAGGGCCGCACTATTGACCGGATTGCATACCGGGAATTTGCGTGATTGTGGAAATGGCCAGGATAGTTTGTCGATTCATTTTGAGACATGGCCACAGTTATTGCAAAAGAATGGATACCGCACGGCTATGTTTGGCAAGCAACATGGAGCTCTGCTGGATAGCACCGTTGTGATCGGGGACAGTCCGATTGACCGTGGATTTGATGAGTTCATGGGATGGTTAAATGCCGTAGATGCCCATCAACATTTTATCGATGGGAAGACCAATGGATGGGACCGTCGCGATTACCTGTTCCGATCTCATCCTGACGGAACCATAATGCCCTATAGGATCAACGCGACGAGATACGTGCAGAACGAATTTTTGTCTCACGGTCTTGATTTTATTCAAAAGAATAAAGACACATCGTTTTTCCTGTACTTGCCTTTCACAATAGGGCATGCAGAATTGGCAGTTCCCAAACCTGGCGATCCGAATCATGATTCTGAAAGACACGAGCATCTTTGGGAACAATACCTGGATGACGATGGTCAAAGTATTTTTCCGGAATTTGACTATAGAGGAGATAACATATACGCAAGGCCTGTTCCGTATCTGAGTCGTGCCACCTTTGCCGCTATGGTCAGTCACCTCGACAGAGATGTGGGAGAAATACTGGCTCTATTAAGGAGCCTGGAAATTGAAAAAAATACACTTGTTCTTTTGACCAGTGATAATGGTCCGGCAGATGAAGGAGGAATTGACAGACATCAGATTGACGGAAAGATTGAGAGCCCATTTAACAGCAATGGGATCTTCCAGGGGTTCAAGAGAAGCTTGCATGAAGGAGGAATCAGGGTACCGATGATCGCCTGGTGGCCGGGTAGGATCAGAGAAGGACTCAGAGTTGATGATTATTTTGCCAACTATGATATTGGTGCCACCATTCTCAACCTGACCCGATCTCCAAATCTCAGGAATACCGATGGAGTAAGTTTTCTATCATCCCTGATTGAAGAAAAAGATCGCGCCCGGCATGAATTCCTGTATTGGGAATGGAGAGACCATCAGGCCGTTCGATTTGATCAGTACAAAGCAATCCGTAAAGTAAATCAAGGCCCGGCGGATCCCGTAGAATTATACGATCTGACGAGGGATCCTGCGGAAGAAGTGGATTTGTCTGCTGTCTCGTCCTACCAGGATATTCTAAAAAAAGCCATTACTATTTTGAATCGTGAGACTTCAGGTACTGCATGCCGATTCATCCCTTTAAAGAGATAAGAAAAGGCCATTTGTACCACTCCAATGATTGACCTAACTTCGCTGTTCCTGTTCCAACCTGGAAATTTATTCAAATGCTTATCGTCAGTTTGTTCATATCAGTTGTACTCGTCATTTTCTTACTGGTTCTTTTTAATAAATATCAATCTGTCCGGAGAGTTTTGCAAGAATTGCGGACTGAGAATGAGATCTTGAGAATAGAAAATGAAGAAGTCAAAGAACTTAACGAGGTTAAAAACCGAGTCCTGGGACTTTTGGGTCACCATCTGAAAGAGATATCGTATAGCCAGAACAAATTTTCTGAAAAGATCAATTTCCTGATACAAAAGAATCGCACTGATGATGTTCTGCAATTGGGAGACTTCGTAGAAAAACAAAGTAACCGATTCATAAAAATAATAAGCCAGTTGATAGAATGGACAAAGATGGAATCAAATCAGTCCGGAAATGGAGCAATGAACATAAAACTTGATGGATTGATAAAGCAAAAATTAAATGAATATACCAATGATATAAATGAGATTGGATCGCAAAAGGAATTGACTCCTGAAGTTGTACAGAGGCTTGCAAATCGATTGTTGGATTCTAAATAAATCGTCTCCATGTTTTTGACAGATTATAAAGAAGGCAGGAATGGAATTTTTTGAATTACCTGTCTATGATCAATAAGGTGTTACTAATCGATGATGATCATTCGACGAATGTTTATCATGAAATCATTATTGAGGAAGCCGGACTGTCGATGGACGTAGAAGTGTGTACTACCGTAGACGATGCAATTTCCAGTATAAAATCTTCAACTAAATCCCCGGACTTGATCATTCTTGATATCAATATGCCTTTTAAATCAGGTTGGGATTTTTTGAAGGAATATGGAAAGATTAATGCTATAAAACGTGCCAGGCACTTAATCGTTCTAAGTACTACGAAAATCCCGGAAGATATTGTGGCCATGAATGATCACTACCTGATCGATGATTTTTATACGAAGCCTCTGACTGTAGAGATTATTCGGAATATTGGAAAAGAGATTGGCCACAAATAGCTCAATATCTATCTGATTGAGTATTCCTTTCCTCTTTTATTCCCATTCATAATTCCAAAAAGTACTGCCGATGCAATGAATACCAGGATGATTGTAATCAGGTACAAAAGTATTCTTTGGTCAACATTGCGGTCACATCCGGGAAGAATGTCAAACCAATATTTGAAGACGCATTGAATGCCTTCTGCAGTAAGATGATAATGAGCAGGACTCCATTCGTTTTTAGAAAAAAATAGGAGATCAGAAATGATTCTGCAATTGGTATAAGAAGGAAAAGGAATACGGATTGTGCGTTTACTTCAAAAACCGAAGGAATGGCTGCACCGGAAAACTAAAGGATGTAAGATGCCAGAAAGTCCATACTACGCCAATGATTAAAATGCTTTCATAAATGTTGAATTTTTTCATTAATTCCGGCGGCATTTAGCCTTCCCAACCCCATTCCTCCATAATCGGACCAAAGGGAAGGGTGATTAAGAAATGGGGTACGATCATTTGGAGGCCTTCCTTGACGTTTGCCTGTCCGATGTCATATCTGCGAAAAGAAGCGGTAGCCAGGGCGATCAAATAAATAATAACAGGAAGCAGAATGGCCAGGATCACCCATTTGATCGAAACTTGGAAATTGAGGAGTTTCTTCAATAAATCGATCGCTGCAGATTTTCCTTTCGTGTTCCCAACAGTAAAGACTGCTGCGATGGAAGGGACAAATCCCCCTAAAATGCCAAGCAGGGCGAGGTGTGGAAACGTATTCTCTTCAGCCCTAATAAGTGCCTGATAACATGGATATAAAAATACCTATGAAAAGATGTAATTCACTCCAACGAAAAAAAATCACTTCATTTCGTCTTATCCATTGAATCATCTCACTGGGATTTATCCAAATGATTCATTCTTACCTGCAGGGTTGCAATGGGAAGATTTAGAAATAAAGAAATACAGCTACCTCCTCTTCTCAAACGAAGATTATGTTCTACCTTGACAGGTAGTAATTTTTTGAAATGAAACGACTAAAAACATATCTGTTGATATCTATTATGTCCAGTGTTTTAGTTGCTCAGGATCAGCAATTTACATCAGGGCAACTATCCGACACAGTAGAAATCCTGACGGACCATTGGGGAATCCCACATATCTATGCCAATTCAGAGTATGACCTCTTCTTTGCACAAGGCTTCTATGCCGCAAAAGACCGCCTTTTTCAATTTGAAATCTGGAGACGCCAGGCTTCGGGCACACTATCAGAAATCCTTGGGGCTAAGACATTGGAAAGAGATATAGGTACCCGTTTGTTTCAGTTTAGGGGAGATATGGATGCCGAAATGAATTTCTACCACCCCCAGGGTAAACTCATTATTGAAGCCTATGTTGACGGTGTGAATGCATATATCAATCACGTTCTGAAGAATCCTGATTTACTACCCATAGAATTCGATCTTTTGGGTATCCAACCTCATTTATGGACACCTGCCATCGTAATCTCCCGTCATCAGGGATTATTGGGTAATATAGACAGGGAAATCAGTACGGCGAGAGCATTGTCCATCCTGGGAGAGGAAAAATTACGGGAGGTGTCCTGGTTTCATCCGAAAAGACCGAATCTCTCTATCGATTCGACTATTAATGTCGATCTGTTAAAAGAGGATATTATAGCCCCTTATCATGCATTCAGAAGACCCCTGAGGTTTACCCCGGATGACCTCACGGCCTTTGTAAATAATGCGGATTCATATCGTTATCTGGTTGAAAAAGATGAACGTACTTATGATCAATGGATCGTAGAAGACATCAATGGAGTTGGAAGTAATAATTGGGTGGTGGATGGAAGTTTGACGGAATCAGGTTATCCAATGATGGCTAATGATCCCCACCGGCGTCTTTCCACACCTTCGCTTCGTTATATGGCACATCTCGTAGGTCCTGGATGGAACGTGATTGGCGGAGGAGAACCCGAGATCCCAGGAATTTCAATCGGTCATAATGAATATGGTGCATGGGGCTTAACAGTTTACAGCACGGATGCGGAGGATCTGTACGTTTACCAGCTCAATCCGGAAAACCCGGATCAATATCTGTACAATGGCATATGGGAAGCAATGACCGCCATTGCCGATACGATAATGGTCAAGGATCGCGATCCCGTGCATGTACTTCACAAGTATACCAGGCATGGACCAGTAACCAAAATTGATACGCTTAACCACGTTGCCTATGCCATGCGCTGTGGTTGGCTGGAGATAGGCGGATCACCGTATTTGGCAAGCTTGCGAATGGATCAGGCACGGAATTGGACAGAATTTCGCAATGCATGCAATTACAGCCATATTCCCGGAGAAAACATGGTCTGGGCAGATCGCGATGGAAATATTGGATGGCAGGCTGTTGGAATAGCCCCCATACGCCAGGAGTGGAGTGGAATGGTACCTGTACCTGGGGATGGTCGATACGAATGGAGTGGCTATATTCCGATTATAGCAAAACCTTCCATATATAATCCGGACAATGGAATCATCAATACGAGTAATGAAAATGTAACTCCGCTTACGTATGAGAATTGGGATGCAATAGGCTTTCAATGGTCCGATCCATATCGCGGTGACCGGGTGATGGAGGTGCTGGAAAATGGAAGACGACACAGCATGGCAGATATGGCTGCGTTACAAACTGACTACATGTCCATCCCTTCCAGACAAATCATACCACTGTACAAGAACCTCGAAACCAATGACGAAAACATAAGAAGGGTAATTGACATGCTGGTCAATTGGGATGGTCAGATGACTCCGGGATCCCGGGAAGCGGCTATTTATAATGAATTGGAAAAGAGAATACGGGAAAGCCTGATTGCTATAAAGGTGCCGGAAAAAGCCAGGCCTTTTGTCGGTGTTCAGATGAAGCGTATCATAGAATGGTTGTATATGCCTGATGGTGATTTTGGTGACGATCCGATCAATACGAGGAATACCATCCTCCTGCAAGCCATGTATGCAGCTCTGATTAATTTGACACAGCGTTTAGGAGGAGATATCAATCAATGGAGATATGGCAGTGAATATTATAAACATGCAACGATCAAACATCCATTGAGCAATGCTGTTTTGCCATCAATCAGGGAGAAACTGGATGTCGGACCTGCTCCAAGAGGAGGGAATAGTTTTACTGTAAACCATACGGGGGGTGCAGATAATCAACCTTCCGGTGGCTCTTTCCGGATTATTGTTGATACAGGAGATTGGGATCACTGTCTTGCAACAAATACACCGGGACAAAATGGAGATCCTGATCATCCACACTACGATAACTTATTTGAAATCTGGGTTAAGGATCAATTTTTTCCTCTGTTCTATTCTCGAGAAAAAGTGGAATCTGTCGTGTCGTACAGCACAATTTTGATTCCGGAATAAAATGAATGAGAATACTACGCACATCCGTTCTTGTAGTCGCTCTATATACTCTGTTGGTTTCATCCTGCGATCACTTCATTGACAGCACTGCTAACAAACAAGAGCGATTGGCGAAAAGAATTTGTTCGGCTTGTCATCTATATACGCCCCCTGATCTCTTGGATAAGACCAGTTGGTCTACCGTACTCGATGCCATGCGGAATGAAGCACATCAAGCAGACGTGCTGATTACAAAAGAGGAATGGAGCCAATTGTACGACTTCTATGTTAATGGTTCTGATCTGTTTCTTCCGCCTCAGTCTCCAAGAAACCTGGAATTTGCTCCGCGAAGATTAGATACCACTACTTTTCAATCGGAGCTTGCACCCTTTATTTTCTTAATGGATTGTCAGAACAAAGACTCCGCATTTTATATAGGCGGCAGAAATGGGCAAATTTCCACCTATGAAGGAAGTGTACTACAACCTTTGGTCCAGGCTGGCAATTTCCCGGTCCAGCTGAAGACGGATAAAAAAGACGACTCATTTGAAATTCTCTCTATGGGTACTTTCAATCCTTTGATTCCGGAATTTGGGTCCCTACAACTCTTTCGGGAGGGACAACTTATGACGCTCATTGATAGTCTGATCAGGCCTGTGCACTTCGAAAAATATGATTTCAATGGAGACGGGACGGATGAATATATCGTATCGTCGTTTGGGATGTCCATTGATAGCTTGCACAGTGGGGGGCTGTCCTTATTTGATCTTTCATCCGGACACACAAAGCGCGTGCAAATTTCTCGTAACACCGGAGCGCTAAAATCGAAAATTGTAGATTGGAATGGAGATGGCTTGACTGATATTGTTGCGCTCTTTGCACAAGGGGATGAAAAAATTCAATGGTTTGAAAATAAGGGTGACTTTAATTTCGAGGAGCATACCTTGTTGAGAGTGCATCCTTTGTATGGGTGTAATGACTTTGTAATCCGTGATTTTGACGCAGACGGAGACTGGGATGTAGCCCTTGTCAATGGAGACAACGCCGACTATTCCACGATTTTTAAGGCTTACCATGGATTCCGTGTCTTCGTGAATTTAGAGAATGGAACATTAAAGGAATCATTATTCATCCCGATCAACGGAGCAGCTCGTATACACCCCTATGATTTTAATCGCGATGGAGCTGAGGATTTTCTGGTTTCATCTCTATATCCAAATTTGTTTCTGAATAAAGGGGAACAACTGACATTATTGCTGTCATCAAAGCCGTTTCAGTACGAGGCCTTTGAAATTCAGGAATCTGCATTGAACAATATGGCCTTGTGCGCAGTCTGTGATCTTGATCAAAATGGTAAAGCTGAAATTTATGTCGGTGGTAACGAGATGTTGATTCGTGATCACCCGGATGAATTAGTCAAGAGGTGGATGTCAAAGCCATTGCCATTATATCACTATGAGATAGAGTATTAGGCATGATTCGAATTGGTATCGCGTGGTCCATTTCAATTTTGGTTTCCTGTTCTATAGAACCCGAAAGACAGGTCACCTGGTCCACGAATCTGAAGTCACTCGGGACTTATTCATCTCCCAAGTGTGCCGATTTGAATGGTGATGAAATAATGGACATAGTAATAGGAGCCGGAATGAACGAGAAAGAAAATTCGGACTCTGCCGTTGTCGCAATCAATGGATTGGATGGCACTGTCTTGTGGTCTGTACCTGGTACGGATCAAATGGTTGGATCAGCTGTATTTACCCGGATCAATGACGACAAAATACCAGATGTCGTCATTGGTGGACGATCCGCTCAGTTGAAGGCTATTGATGGCAGCAACGGAGTGCAACTTTGGCGCTTCGAAATTGAGCACCACGGCTATGACCCTTATGGTCTGACGCGTTTCAATTTCTTCTCTCCTCAGGTGATTAAAGACCAAAATAATGATGGGATTTCAGATTTGCTTATCGCAAATGGAGGCAACATTTCAGCATACAAGGCCGATGGAACAGACCGTTATCCCGGTGTTTTGACCATGATCAGTGGAAGTACAGGTCAATTGATCGTAGCAGATACAATGCCCGATGGAAGGGAAACATATATGTCCCCAATAGTCACGGATCTTGAAAGGGATGGTGCTTTGGAGATTATCTATGGGAGTGGGGGAGAAACAATGGGTGGATCGCTCTACATGACTACATTGGATCAATTGATCAAGGGAGACATTTCAAAATCAAGGGTCTTATCCAAAAAACACGGACATGGATTCATTGCTCCACCAGTGATTGAAGATTTAAATGATGACGGTGTCAAGGACATTATTGCCAATTGGCATGGAGGTGCGATGATGGCCATTGATGGGAGTTCCTTTCATGTTCTTTGGGAAAAGACCATAGAAGGGACCGAACTCAATACAACACCTACTCCGGGAGATGCAAATGGTGACGGCATAGCCGATTTTTTTACAGTGTTCAGTCAGGGAGCATGGCCATCAAATACTGGTGCCATTCAGATTTTGGTTGATGGAAGATCCGGAGTCGTACTCCATCAGGACACTATTGGTTGCACGGGGTTTTCAAGTGCGTTGTCATTTGATTCCGATGGAAATGGCACTGAGGAATTCTTATTTTCTGTCAATGAATACAATTGCAGAGGAATATATCTTGGTCAAACACAATTCAGACTTCTGGTGTACGACTATCACCGTGATAAGACAGAAGAATGGTTTCCACCAATCCAGGCAAAGAACATTGGCTCAACCCCATGGCTGGGTGATCTTGACAACGATGAAAAATTGGAGTTGATCTTCTGTCTCCAGGCCAACTATAACGACATCGGTTCTTTTTATGGATTACAGCTCTACAGGATGGATTTCAACATAATGAATTCCGGTACCGGCTGGACGGAATATTTGAGTATTTCGAGAAAGTCCATACTATAGCGAAACCTGGGGCTTACCCGTCCGAAAACCACCAAAATCGACCAAAGTAGAACATGAGTTGGATAAGTGAGGAAAAAGTTTAATTATAAAGCGGGCGACGACTTAAAGCAAGGTGACAGCTTAAAGCAAGGTGACGACTTAAAGCAAGGTGACGACTTAAAGCAAGGTGACAGCTTAAAGCAAGGTGACAGCTTAAAGCAAGGTGACGACTTAAAGCAAGGTGACAGCTTAAAGCAAGGTGACACCCCCCTGGCTTACCCGTCCGACTGGCTGCATCAGCAGGCCGGATGGAAGGCGGCCAGGTGGTATACTCACCACATACTTTTCAAAGTGTGTACTTTCCCTTCAACCAGGCTAATCGGACCTTGAGACGGGATAATTTCCAGATCAGAAAAATCTGTTTTTGGAAAAAAGATATCTGTCAGTACTGGTGCACCACCATTGGCAAAGACTTCGATAGACGCCTTGTCAATATAAATTCTCAGAAAAATGTGATCACCCATTTCATCGATTCTTGTAGTTTGGTGTAGCCCGGCAAATTCCTTGCTGAATTCGCTATGTCCGGAAAAAGTGCGGTCAATGAAAAATTGCTGGGTAACCGGATTATAACCCGTCGCAATGGAAGCACCGACCCCGTCTCCATAGGTAATCGTTATCGGAAAAGAATCCGGTTTTTGAAATGTCAGTTCCAATTCGTAGAGACCCGATCTTTCGCTGATTTCAGCCAGGAGATCGAGCGGTTCTTCGATCAGGCCCGATGCTAATTGCAGTGTTTGTACGCGAAGCTGCTCCAACTCTCTAACAGGTGTTTGGAGCACCCTATATCCCGATTTAGTGTTGTTCAATGTTAATTTTCTGGGAAGAGTCATCGCACTTCTCCATTCGGTGGTCGGTACCACCTGGGCATACTGCCAGTTGGACATCCAACCGATGAAAAGACGGCGTCCATCTGCCTCAGGTATATCCGACCATGTCACTCCCGCATAATTGTCCTTTCCTTCGTCCAACCACAAGACCTGGGTCGGATCATTGTCGTTGATGAAACGCTCTCCATCCCAATGACCAATGAAGTATTGGGTGCCCGAACCTCCATTGGATGCTTCACTTCCTATGCTTACGATGAGTACCCATTTTTCAATCCCATCATCCGCAACCAGGGGAAAGAGATCAGGGCATTCCCAGGGTCGTCCCTGGGCACCATGTCCCATGCCAAAATCACTTTGAAACGTCCAATTCCTTAAATCAGGGGACGTATAAAATTTCACACGGTCATTTGCGGCAAATACCATAATCCATTCCTCATTATGCCGGATGACCTTGGGGTCCCGGAAATCCCTGATTCCAGGGTTTGGGACCACTGGGTTGCCTTCATATTTCGTCCATGATCTTCCTTTGTCAAGGCTGTATGCCAGGCTTTGATATTGAAAGGTTGAAGTACCTGCATCGGCTCCTTTGGGCTCGTGATGTGTGAAGATGGCCACCATGGGCGGGGGACCGCCTTCCCGACCAAATCCACTCGTATTTTCGTGATCGATTACAGCACTCCCTGAAAATATATATCCCAGGCTGTCCGGGTAAAGTGCGACAGGCATATGTTGCCAGGTAACGAGATCCGTACTAACAGCATGTCCCCAATGCATAGGGCCCCAAACATTGCTGTCCGGGTAGTATTGATAAAAAAGGTGGTATTCCCCGTCAAAATAAACCAAGCCGTTCGGATCATTCATCCAATTCGCCTCGGGCGAGAAATGAAGTTGATTTCTGTACACTTCCGAATAAGCAGACTGAGGTGCTTCGGCCTTTTCATTTTGACAGCTGATCAGAAAGGACATATTGGTCAGAATAAGGATAATATTAAAGAAATTCATATACGAGTTTACCATGAATTGCTACCGCAGTTACCAAAATACATGAACATTTTAATTATAAATTAAAAGTGTATTTATATATTGTCGGACACTGATAATCAATCAATTAGACAAATATCTAATATATGAAACGTATATGTACACTTGTACTATTTTTCTCATTCATAATGAGTGGAGTATCAGACCCTAAGAAACCCAAAAAACCTAAGGGTTGTACAAAGTACTCATGCAATGATTGGGATTGGAAAAATGGTAAGGGACTCTTCGATCCTCATACAATACGATGGCCACTTCATTATACAGGTGACGTTTATAAAGATTATGCCGATGGTGGTAATCATCAAATAGATGTAGAATTTCATCATTATGGTAAAAAACACAGGGTTCATTTAAAAGATTACAGGGGTTCTGCTTATCATAAAGATCCCTGGTTCTTAGACAAGGGAATTGCGATGAATGACCCATTTAAGTGTGAAGCATATTTGCACGACGAACCGAAATGGAAGGACAACACTTGTGCCATGGTTCAGGCTGGATATGAAGATAAAGTGATACACTTCGATGGCCCCGGTTGTAGCAAAATAATTCGTGAATGGACGATCATAGACTGGTGTAAATGGGAACCTAATGGAATCAATAACTCTAAGCCGGAAAAATATGCGTTGGTAAAAAATCTATGGGACCATTCCATTTATTTCGCCTATGGAAAACATCCTCACGATATCGAACATGATGGGTGGTATACTTTCCAGCAAGTCATTAAGGTATTAGATGAAGATCCGCCGGAATTGGCGCATACCGAAGATCAGGAATTTGATTTGGAAGGAGAATGTCATGCCAAAATTTGGCTGAAGAATAAAGTTGTTGATTACGGACCTTGTCCTGGGTATAAGACGCAGGTGGAAGTGACAATTTATGATTCGGAAGATGATCTTGTTTACAACAGGTGGCTAAGTGTAAAGAATTACGAAGAGTTTAAATTAAACGTAGGATATCTCCCTGCGGGATGGTACAAAGTACACTACCACCTGAAGGACGGTTGCAACAATGTGAATGACATCTATCACAAATTGAAAATAGTTGATAAGAATCCTCCTCATTTGATTTGTATCAAGGACTTGAGTACTGCCATTAGTAATGAATACGGTGCGACGATATGGGCAAAGGACTTTGTACATAAGGCCACCGGCCCCTGTTACGACAACTACCTGACATATTCTTTTGCAAAGGACTCTGTCGTCACCAGTTTGAATTTCCAGTGTCCCGACGGACCGGGAATCCAGGAAATGGAAGTATATGTTACGGCGAGCAATGGCGTCTGGGCTTCTTGTAATGTGACCCTTATGGTTGCCGATCATTATGAGTGCAGTGATACAAGTATGCAGATAGCCGGTAAGATCACCACCAGGTATGGAAATGTTATCGAAGGAGCATCAGCAGTGGTTTATGGCGATGGTGAAATGATTGCTTCGTCGAAATCCAATGCCCGGGGAATCTACGGTGTCCAGGGAATCCCGCTGGATTTCAATAAAGCCGAAGTTACTGCCATCGTGAGTGAAAAATCCAAGAGAGGCATTGATGCTGTGGACCTGATCTACATGTTGCGACATGTGACTGGGGTTGCTCCATTCAAAAGAGTCGAACAGTTGGCTGTAGCGGATATCAATAACGATGGCACCGTTGACATGAAGGATTACTGGGATCTGACCTATATTATTTACGATCTCCCGGGTGTTGAGGTGGAATACGAACCCTGGAAATTCTACGGTGATCATTTAAGGTTTTCGGGAATTACCAATCATATCAAATTCACGAGTCCGGTAAAAATGTATCGATTTAAGCATGAGTACAACCTGATTGGTATCAAGACCGGAGATGTGAATTTCTCCTGGACTCCTTTTAAGTCGGCTACAAGCCGGTCCAATGCAATATCTTACTACACGCAGAAGCCCGGCACTCAAATGAAATCCATTCAAGTCCATATACCGTCAGAAGGGGATATTCGTACGGCGGCTATTTTTATCGACGAAAATGCTGTTGGATCAACAACCAGGGTAAGCAATGGATCTGAATCATTACCATTTGTTATAGAGGAAATCGACGGAAAGACAGCACTGATCATATTGTCTGAGTCCTCGTTATCCGGAGTTTTAGTCCATATCGAGACCTCCGCCGACTTATCAATCAATAAGAGCGGAATTCTGTTTGACACACAAATAGAAGAAGAGGGAAGAGCCATCAATTGGCGATTGGAGGAAAAGGTATTTGAAGATAATCCCGGTATTGTTATCCGGCCCAATCCTTTCGACGAGTTCTTTGAAATTAGTCTGAAGACAGATGCACAAGAAACCTTGAATATTGACATCTTCGATGCCGGCGGAAGATTGATATTCAGTCAAAATTGGGCGGTTGACAGAGGATTCAACAAAAAAGTACTGGATGGCAGCTTATTTAGATCAGGTCTACATATTGTAAAGCTTTCGAACAATACACGAACTATAGTACAACGTATAATAAAAAATTAACATACGTAAAATATTAATAATCAGTAAAATAAATAGGAAACTTTGTTCATAATGCTTCCTGTTTTATTTGTAGACTCCCGTTCACTCATTCCTCCTTGTCTGATTTGACCTCAATTTTGTGATAAATCGTTGAACACCAGCGATTTAAAGTACTCTGTTCATTCTCATATTAAAAATTTAATATATATATTTATTTTTTAATATGTTAAGAGGGCAATTTCCTCTGACTTTCTGAGAGTGATAGATGCCTATTGATGGGTTAACCATAGTTTGGCGAATTCGAAAATTCGTCTTTTGGATGGGAGGTATTTTCACAGTACTTGCCCTTGGATCTTTCACCTCAATTTCCACCAATTCCTGGTTTCATTCAACAGCCAAAATCAAGAACCCTGTCGAAGTCTTCAATGAAGTACATAATCCGGGAGGCATATGTGCAGTCAATGACACGATGGGTGTAGTGTTGGACCATTTGACATCGATCTATGTACTGCTCAATGATACGGACGATTCCGGACAAATGGATTCGACAAGTATAGATACTTCAGGTCTTGTTGGCCCTTCTCACGGCACGATTACCGGATTAGACACTTTAAACGCCTTCTTTACATATCTTCCTGATCATGGATTCATAGGTCAAGACTCATTTCAGTATTTTTTGTGTGATACTCTTGGGATCTGTGATACCGCCTGGGTTTTCCTGGATGTGGATTGCTACACAGATCCCGGTAGTATTACCATTACAGGGTCGGTATTTGAAGATGCCAATTTGAATAGGTTACTCGACCCGTCAGAAGTTGTTTTTGACAGTATCCGGATCAGACTTTATGAAGACACAAATAACAATGGAATCATTGATTCGGGAGAACCACTAATAGCCATCGATATTACGGATCAGCTGGGCAATTACTTTTTTCAGGTTGTGCCGGACTTCAACGGTCTTCCGGACACGACAATTTCCAGCATAGAATTCTCATCTGATGATGTTACTGAGTACGGCAGTTTTTGCTTTGTTTGTCAGTCTCCTGACTGGAATCCCGGGTGTCTGAACCTCACATCAAGGAATATTGATTTTGGAAGTTTCGGCCTGTTTGGCATATGCGGAAACCGAACCAATGGATTGCGCTTTTCGGACCATGGCATTCCCAAAGGTGCCACCATCATCGACGCATCTATAGAATTTGAAAGTTCAGCCTCGTCGAGTTTTGGCACCCATCTGACTTTTCATGGGATCACATCGGATTTTTCAACATTTGACGGTAGTCAAAACAGTATCACAAGCAGAAGTGCTACGGGCAATACCGTTACCTGGAATTCAGTGCCGTCGTGGATTGCCAATACGGCATACACCAGTCCGGATCTTTCTTCCATCATACAGGAAATAGTCGATTTGGTAAATTGGGATGCAGACAGCAGTATTCTGTTCAAAATTGATGGTACGGGTTTCAGACAGTCCTATTCCTATGACTTTTCTCCCGATAGAGCTGCACAGCTTGAAGTAATCTATACCGAAATCACCCATCAAAATTACATTGTGGAAATTGATACGTCATCCTTTCCTTCATCATCGTACTGCCTCGGGTCTCCGCAAAGGCAATTAGTCACTTTTGATTCATTGGGTCAGGCTAACTGTTCTACCAGTAACAGCCTTGTCTTTTCACTCAACAATGTGACGGTCTCCTACACACAAAGCGATGTTACTTGTTATGACGGTATGGATGGTTCGATTGATCTCACGGTAATGACAGGTACAGGCCCGTTCATGTTTGATTGGGATAACGATGGAACAGGTGATTACGATGATTCCGAGGATCTGTCAGGCCTCGCTGCCGGTGTATACAAGGTCAATGTGCTGGCACCAGATGGATGTGTGGTCTCGGAAGAAATAGTGTTGTACGAGCCTGTATCGGCGGAGTTATCATTTTCAGTAATCAATAATTTCACTTGCTCTTCTGATTCTATGGGAATAGCAAATGTCAATGTCAGTGGAGGAGTTGCACCTTATACTTTTCTTTGGAATACCGGTTCGACAAATGATACCATTTTTGATCTGACTCCCGGGAGGTACATTGTGACGGTCACGGATAGTGACCTTTGCGAGGTCATAGATAGTTTCGAATTATCAGAGCCTTTTCCATTGGAGATAGATGCCAGGATGTTAGAACCGATAACTTGTGAAAATAGTTTGGGCTCTGTCTACGTAGAAGTGACAGTCGGGGATGAGCCTTTTACCTACTCCTGGAGTACAGGTGCCTCCACAGATACAATTTTTAATCTTCCGGCTGGGACATATTATGTCACTGTAACCGATGACCAGGGTTGCAGCAAGATGGATTCTGTTGAACTTTTAGGAGCACCACCGGCAGCAAATACATATATCGGTCCCGGATATGGCTTTGAATATGCTCATTCCACAAGTGGTACCCGTAATGAAGTCTTCATCGTTGGAGTACCCGACGGTGGATTGGCTTCTATCAATTCCGGTGGGACTTCGTGGATTTCAATTAAATTATCCGAAACGCTCAACACAAACGATACCATTTGGATCAATGCAAAGTCAGCCAGTTTCAAGGCTTCAACCTTCGAAGTCTCTGCAAATTCAGATGGCGGGCCTTTGTGGGCAGATACAACAGCATTGACTGCTACAGCATTACTTTCTTCCCTGGGATATATCGTCGGAAGCGACAACATTCAATATATCAGGATTGAAAAGAATGGCAATACCAATGCTGAAGGTCTCGAAGTTGACGGCATTACTTACCATCGTTACAGCTGTGTCCCATTAGACTGTCGAATTCCCGAAATACTGGTAAGCGATGAAGGATTTGCGACAACCTATGTTTCGGGAGGAATGAATGGAACCAATGCCATTGGTGCACCAGACAATTCTTATGCATCGCTAAAGACTGGAGAATTGGTGATGGATCTCGATACCATTCTTCCTCAAGGTTCGTACGTTTATGCTTACCTGGCAAGTAATGAGATCAACAATACATTTAACTACGCGGATGATTTCAGCGGAGATGTCTTTTCTGAAACCGACAATAATAGCGGAACGCATCATTGGGCGAGTGATAGTTGGACCAAGGACACGTACGGAGGTTCGAATGGCGGAGATGTAAGTGCCGGAACATTTGAAGATAGGGATAATAATTTTGGAGACTCTGAGCGCGTCCTGAGATTAAAAGATGATTCGGCCGGTGTCTACAGGCTTGTGGATTTGTCTGTGGCAGATTCGATGGTCGTCAAATTTGACCTGGACATCGATGACAGTAGTATGGAGGGAGGGGAGGAGCTTCATGTCCAGGTTTCAAATGATAACGGTGCCAGTTACTTCACTTTACTGACCTACATTACACCGGGTGGGGCCGTCAATCTTCCGGAAAATATTGAGATCAATGTTGGATCCCCATCAATTCTCCCGGGATCTTCTACAGCGAGGTTCAGAATGATTACCGGTAGTACAACTGCTGGTAACGAGGATTTTTGGATTGACAATGTTAATGTTGATGTTATTCAAGCAGATACAGTGCCTTCCGCCGTATTCATATCGGGATCAGATGACAACACCACCTATGTCAATCCTCAAAATGTCACAACAATTACACCTGTCCCTCACTTTCAACAGTTCAAATATGAGATCACCCAATCCGCGGGAGCAAGATATATCAAGCTTTCAGGGGCAACGGCTCCAATAGCTCTTGATGCCATAGAATTCTATTTTGCATTTTGTGAAATACCTCCTTTATCACTCTCGGAGACACATGTAGATGTAAATTGCTATGGAGAAAGCACCGGCAGTATCGACCTGACTGTCCAAGCCGGTGCTTTATCATATTCCTACGATTGGGACAACGATGGTATTGGTGATTTTGATGATGCGCAGGACTTGGCGAATATTCAGGGTGGAGTGTATAAAGTCGTTGTCACGGACACTGTTGGTCAAAAGGACAGCTTAGTGATCACCATAACGGAACCTGCCGAATTGATGTTGACCGAATTCCATTCAGACGTATCCTGTTATGGAGCAGGAGATGGGTCCGCAGACCTGACAATATCCGGAGGAATCGGTCCATTTCAAATCGATTGGGACAATAATGGTCTTGGCGACACCGATGATCCTGAGGATCTGACAAATCTTCCCGGCGGAACTTATAAGGTGGTGGTCACGGATTCGAATGGTTGTATTGATTCCCTTTCTGTGGAAATCGCTGAACCGGGGAACCTTGATTTAAGTGATATGGTCGGTCACATCTCTTGTGCAATGCAAATGGATGGAAGTGTCGACCTTATGGTAAGCGGTGGAAGTGCCCCATATATCTATAATTGGTCCAATTCTGAAACAACTCAGGATATTTTCAACCTCGGCACGGGCACTTATAGTGTTACTGTAACAGATAATAACGGATGTGTTGACAGCCTCGAAGTAATGCTGATCATCGAGAGTGATTCAATGGCAATCACCGGAACGGTCTTTAACGATGGCAATGCAAATGGAGTCAAAGAGGTAGGTGAATCGGGAATTGGAAATATTATCGCCCATGCTTATGACGATCTCAATGTGCCGGTAAGTGTAGATACCTCAGATTCTTTCGGGAAATACTCGTTACCAGGATTGGTCCCGGGTATGGAATATCGATTGGAATTTATAGACATACCAACGGGATATAACGTATCCGTTGGTCCTGATTCTGAATCCGAAGTGCAATTCGCTTTCCCCGGAGATTGCCAGCAACATCTTGGATTGTATACTCTTGCTGATTACTGTGAGTCTGATCCATTCATTATCACGCCCTGTTATGTGGATGGTGAATACAATGGCACTTATGCCTCAGAGCCTGTCCTGGTTCGATTTCCGCTCTCTGCCGATGGCCATGATTTTACAGGGACAACTCCTGATCCTTCGTATCAGGTGGAAAAACTGGTCCGGCACGATGAAGTTGGGACTGTTTATGGAATCACCTGGCAGGCTAAATCCGGCACGATCTTTACCTCTGCTTTCCATAAGAGATATAGTGGGTTTGGCCCCAATGGTCCTGATGCCATTTATCAGTTGGATCTCGATGGCAATATTTTGGGAGTGATTCAACTGGACGCTTTACTGGGTACTACCAATAGCACGGGTGGAGATGTACATGATTGGTCTGTCGGGCCCAATAGCCACGTTTATGACATCGGCCGGGGTGCAGTCAGCTATGATGCCGTGGGTAAACGGGGATTTGGCGATATCGAATTATCCTCGGACCAGAATGCTTTATTTGTTGTGAATCTGTTTGATCGCAAGATTTATGCCCTTGATGTCAGTGATGGTCTTGCCGGTTCCGTGTCGATCATCAATTCCTGGAGTACACCGGATCAATTGGGCAATGGTGATCACAGACCATTTGGACTGGCCTGGCATGATGAGAAGCTTTGGGTGGGATCAGTGGATGAAAACAGCTTGTTTGCCTATGTTCACACGTTGGACGTGACCAGCGGATTATTTTCGCTGCAACTAACTGTTCCTCTTAACTATCCCAGACAGGCCTTTTATGGGAATGCAGGTAATTGGTCTAGCTATCCTTCTGCATGGAATACCTGGGAATCCTCTCCATACGGCTTTAGCCCTTATGATGCCGGTCGGGAAATAGGATTTCCTCAAGCAATGTTGACCGATATGGAATTTGCTGATAATGGAGATATGATCTTGGGATTCAGGGATAGATTCGGAGATCAGTCGGGGGCTCACAGATATTTTGATACCACCCAGGTTGCTTTCACTTCTGCCATAGCTTCAGGAGATATCCTGAAAGCATGTTTGATTTCAGGAAGTTATGTGCTCGAGACCGGCTTGACCGGCCAATGTCCCGGAACAGGGGGACTACCCAACTCCGGACCGGGTGGTCAGGAGTTTTACTATTGGGATGTTTTTGAAGAAGAGGGTTTTCTCTGGAATCCTAATACAAATAACGGTAGCTTTCATTGGGAAACTACCCAGGGCGGACTGCTCCAGATTCCCGGGAACACGTACGTAATGACTACTGCCATGGATCCTTATGACGATTTTTCGGGTGGCGTACTTAAGTTGGACAACAGTACGGGCAGAAGAGTGGGAGTCGGCACTTCAGCTATTTCACGTGATACGATGACGGGAGGGTATACCATTTTTGATCTTCACGACTGGGATGGGGCGCCTCCATCGAGTTCTGTTTATGCAGGAAAGGCAAATGGACTGGGAGATCTAGAAGCAGCATGTATGCTACCCATTTCTATTGGCAATTATGTTTGGTTTGATGAAAATCAAAATGGAATCCAGGATCCCGGGGAGCCGCCATTGGTGAATGTTGCGCTCGAACTCTACCAGGACAGCATCCTGATAGGAAGGGATACTACTGATGCCAACGGTAAGTACCATTTTGGAGGAGTTAATAATGAAAATGTCTTTGATGGTGTCAGTATTCGACCACTCACATATACAGAGATCAAAATCCCGTTTACCAGTGTCCGGTCCAATGATGGATCCGTAACGGGTATAACCTCAGTAACCGAGGAAAAGGTTCAATTGGACACCAATGATTTCATTGACTCGGATGGGACACAGGAAATGCTGAACGATACGGTGGTCGCACAGTTCTTTACCGGTTTTCTGGGCACGACAAGTCTTTTCTATGACTTCGGTTTCATTGTCTGTCAGGAGGACCACGACACCATTCGTTATTCGGGTTGCGAGGGTGATGGGTATTTCGTAAATGTCGGATCAAGCACTTATGATGAAACCAATCCGATGGGAGAGGACACCCTGACCAATATTCAGGGGTGCGACAGCATTATTACTACGATCCTTACATTTTATACAGTATACCGGGATACGATAGAATATACCGGATGTGAGGATGACGGCTATGCGATCATGGTAGGTACGACAACTTATAATGAAAATAATCCAACGGGCATTGATACATTTACTTCAATAGATGGTTGCGATAGTATAATCGTAGTGGATTTGCAATACAATCCTAAGGTTGTGGTAGATGCAGGTATGCTGCCCGGACCTGTTTGTCCAAATGTACCGATTACCCTGGCGGAATTAAGTGCTTCGATTACCGGTGGCATCAACACTGGAAAATGGACCACATCCGGAACTGGCGCATTCGATAATAACGGAGATTTTGGAGGTGTTACTCCTTCCATGCAATACGTTTTGTCCAATGAGGACATAGACAATAAAATAGTGATACTGACGCTCACTTCTAATGATCCGCCGGGACTGTGTGAACCTGAAGCAGATGCCGTTCTGATTATTATTAACGATAACCGGTGCAGTCAATTTCCATTTACAGGAGGTCAATGATCATATATGTTCATAGTAATGACTCTTATAAAATGACCAATTTGCCACTCCGGAGTTTTCCCATTGATATCGCTCAATCATTCGATTTGTACACCGGTATGGCCAGTCTGAAAAAAGATACGGAAGACACTA
Source organism: Saprospiraceae bacterium (assembly GCA_028282725.1). Classification (GTDB taxonomy): domain Bacteria; phylum Bacteroidota; class Bacteroidia; order Chitinophagales; family Saprospiraceae; genus JAJRXG01. The sequence continues at coordinate 11,596 of JANQHF010000040.1, read as the reverse complement.
TTAGATGTGATCAAGATGTCATTGGGGCCCGGTCCGACTATTTTATGTCACTGGTGATTTCCTTAGGATAGGAAGTCAAACTGACCATATCATCATCATAACCCTTTGATTTATTAACAAAATTTCTAATTTATCTTTATGTTCTGAGCCCAGACCTTTACCTTGCTCTTGAATTAAGTCTGATTCTGACCAAATTTGGCTCAATTAAAAAAGTACTAAAGGGGGGTCTGACGTACCACTTTCCCCGGACATACTTAGTAGAACATGCCAAACCTGAGAAGGGCAATGTCAAGTACGCTTTGCCTATGGACATGTGGGATCATATGCCTGTCGTATATGATAATACCTCTCTGTGCCTATACACAGACTACGATCTATTATGCTGATTTTGAAAATACTTCAGGGGACAATGCCTGGCAAATGCAAGACGATGCCAGTGATGGCAACTGGCTTATAGGGGCACCCAATCCATACAACACGGGATCTGTAACCATGGAGATCACTGCCTATGAGGGCAACGGAGATCTGTTGACCGGTAATGAGTTTATACAAGATGTCGATGCGGGACCTACATCTGCCAGATCCCCCTCCATTTCCATTCCAGGTGGAACGACTACCATAGATTTTCAATACTACTTTTCCTGTTACACCAATTCCAGTGCAGCCGACTATTTTACTGTTGAATTAAGGGATGAGGAGACAGATCTGACCTTGCTCACCCTCGTCAATGAACAAGGCACGTCAGCCGGGCGAAATGCCTCGTGGAAGTTGATGTCCTCGGATATCAGTGGCTTTAGCGGACAGACCGTCTACATCTATGTTGAGGCTGCCGATTTATCCAATCCCAGCAAAGTCGAAGCTTCCATGGACAGGATTGAAATTATTAATACAGTAAGTCTGCGGTCGAATCCATGTACCATCGTGATCAGTGACGATTTTGAGACGGATTTGGGAAACTGGGATGACCCGGGAAGCGATTGTTCCCTGATCAATGATGCCGCTCATGCATCGAATGGCACATTCAGTGTCCGTATCAGGGACAATACCAATACTTCCATGACGACGTCTACAACCGTGGATCTAAGTACATACGATACGATTATCGTTGACTTTTCATTTATCGCAAGGGGAATGGAAACAAATGAACACTTCTGGTTGCAACTCTCTGATGACAACGGCAGTACTTTTTCTACGATCAATACATGGACTGCCGGTATGGAGTTTGTAAATAATGTCCGATACTTTGAAAGCGTCAGGATACCCGGTCCCTTTACCCATATGACACGACTCAGATTCAGGAATAATGCATCAAATAACAACGATCGCATCTACCTGGATGAAATAGCAGTAACGGGTTGCGTTATTCCGGTAACACCGGGCTGTCCGAAAATTGACTTGAGTCTCGAATCGATTTGCCAGGGAGATATATTAAGCATTGACGGAAACCCACTATCTGATAGCCTTGTCATCAGCCATCTGTGGACAGATCTCGGATTGGGTAGTGCATCGGGTTATGTCCTTATGAACACGGATCGCCAGGTAGTCACATTGGATGGCACAAATGCAACAGCAGGAATTGTGCATCTCGGGTACTCCGCCTCTACAGCCCTGTGTACGACTTCAGATACTGTCTTAATATACATTAACAGCAATCCCGCATGTTCGATTTACAGCGTTTCGGATACAATATGCCTGAACGAATTATTAATGCTGGATGCCGAGTCGCAGTTCAATGTTATGCCCCCCAGTGGTTCGATCATCCCTGTGGGAAGTGGTTCCGGTTTGACAGAAACACACCTGATCCGGGGAGTACAGGACCCTTCCTCCGTTACAGTGACTATTACCATACCGACGTGGGATGATCATTTTGATACAATGATGCTGAATGGCCAAATGATTTTCCCGGAGGTATTTCAACCGGCATCGTATGACATCAATGGAATGAATTGTCAATCACCGTGGAATGCCAATGTCAACGGTCTGCCGCGTTCGATCATAGAAATCACGAGTACCGAAGTGCGGTATTTTAGCAGTTTGACAACTACTTCAGCAGCCATGACCGAGGTATTTCCTACAAACTGGACCACCACTCCCAGACCTTTTGTTGAGGGAGATAATACGCTACAGTTCGGCATACAAAATACAGCCGGTCCGGTAAGTGGCTCCTGGTCAATTGAAGCCATAGGAAATCTCGGATCCTCCTTCCTGTGGAGTACCGGGGACACGACCCCGCAGATCACGGTTATGCCCGATTCTACCACCTTGTACAGCGTTACAGTAACATCGGCGACCGGTTGCACTTCTTCTTGTGACAAGACGGTCTATGTTCAGCCACCTCATATTGACAGTATAGGCTATGCAGGATGTTCCGGGGATGGCTATACCATCATGGTCGAAGGCAATTTGTACAATGAATCAAATCCAACAGATACGATCGTCATTACCTCTCCGAATAGCTGCGACTCATTGATTTACATCAACCTTGTCTTTCACCAGCCTCCGGTAGTGAACGCCGGCGGATTACCTGATCCGCTGTGCTCCAATTCAGTGCTTCCACTGTCTGAATTGATGGCATCCATATCGGGAAGTGTAACCAGTGGTACGTGGACTACCTTGGGGGACGGAGCGTTTGACAACGAGGGTAATTTTGGAGGTCCGACTCCTGCTACAACCTATACACCCGGCACATCTGATCTGGCGAATCAAATGTTCATTTTATCCCTGACTTCCGACGATCCACCCGGCTCGTGCGAACCTGAGGCCGATGCCGTTATGGTTCTGATCAATGATATTGAATGCAGCCAATTTCCGTGGACAGGAAACTGAACTTTTCACGGATCACTCTTTGGAAACGACTAAAAAAATGCAGAAAATCTGAGCTTTTGCATACCCTTATTTCGTCCCTGTAAGTACCAAAAGTGCTTTTTCGCGAAAGTTTCAGTTTCCAACCTAAATCGACGATTTTGAGTACAATATCGCCTTGAAAAGCCAAAAAAATTCACATTTTTCTCGCATTTCACCCTTAGCCTAATCATCAGATAATCAATGAGTTATAAATAGGATTTTTCCTATTGTTGAACACATATAGATTTTTCTTAATACAAGTCGGTTTTTGGCAAAATACTTGGCATTAAAGCAATGAATAATAGTATCTCAAATGGATATGAACCATACGACTATTGGACGAGGTCCCAAAAAATCATACGAAAACCAAAGATCGATGAGAAAGATAAGTTGCTTGAGATGGCTCATTCTGGCCATGCTCATTCTTGGAGGACAACAGCATTTGACGGCACAATTCCTTGACACAGTGAGCGTGAGCACATGTCATTGCGTGGATGGTACGCGCCCTGATGCATTTAACATGCCTGCTCAACAATCCAAGGACTCAATAATCTTCAGATCAAGTTCTCCAGTGTTTATCAAAGGGTGGTCACCTTTTGAAGAACCTGATAGTATCCTCTATTTGGATCACCCTTCGGTTAGTGATAACTATTATTTGAATGGGGATTCACTTACTATATCGAGAGATACTTTGGTTCAAATCGCTCCGGATACATTCAAATTCATCAGTTATCGGAATGCAAATGTTGCATTTGATACTATAATATTTATGAACACGGATGGACTCACCGATACATTGGTAAATATATATCCTGCATGTGCCGCTACGGTGGATGATGCAATCACAGCCAGTCCTAATGATACTATTTGTTTGAGTCAGAGTGTGATTAATTTTACCTTACCCATGTTGGCGGGACAGCTTAGTCCTGCTAATGTCGAGTGGAATGTTATCTATGGAGATCCCATGACCGGGTCTGCGACACCAACACCACTAACCGGTTCGATGACCGCAATCTCCTTTTTTACTCCTGGTTCTTACAAAGTTACTGTCGACGGAAAGACAGATAAAGATTGTCCTATAGACAGTGAAATAGATATATACGTCATCAATGACAACTATCCTATTACTGGTTTCGGATTTGCGTGTGTTGGTTCACAAGTACCTTATAGTATACCCGTTGACACGGATTTATCACTCTATGACACAATAAAATGGAGTGTCACTACGGAGCCGTTCCCTGGTGCTGCAGTAATGATTGATAGTTTAGGAGATGATGCTGAAATTCGATTGGATAGTGCCGGAACTTATGTGATTTCAGTTTCGGCTTCTGTTCCAGGATTTGGATGCTCATTAGATACAACATTTACTACAACGGTAGCAGCAGAGATTGAAGCTGGTATCATGGGAGACACGGTCGTTTGTGTGAATGATATAAGAAATTACACGTCGAATGTTCTGAACTTAAATACCATAACATGGTCTACTACCTCAGGAACTATTTTGGGAAGCAGCATGCTTCCCAATGCAGATATAAGATTCAATGCTGCGGGAATCGATACCATCACCGTAGCTGGTACGACGACGAATGGTTGTATCGTAAGGGATACATTCTTTGTCGATGTGAAGGATTCACAAATCATGTTGGCAGGAGATATGATGGTTTGCTTGGGTGATACAGCCGGATATCGTGCCATGTATACGGACTCTTCGATTGCCCAGTTCACGACGATAAACTGGAACATCGTACCGATGGATTCGGCCAACGTACAGAAACTCGACACTGTCATCACTGCCGATGATTCATTGACGGTGACGTGGGGAGCTATTGGTGACTACATGCTATTTGTGGAAGGTGTCACGGCGCTGGGTTGTGACCTGAAGGATACCTTTGTGGTCAGCGTCCAGGATACGGCCCATGTCATATTGGGTCCGTCATCCTTAGTCTGCACAGGCCAACCCGTAACTTTCAATCTTGTTCATGCAACGGATAGCTCTGCAGTTGCGGGGACAAGTATATCATGGACCGTATTAAGACATAAACCCGGATCACCGGATGTTCCGGTTACAGAAACCGATTTGGACAGCAACAGCATGTTTACTCACACTTTTGCTACTTCAACAATTGCCCAAGGTGATCTGACATATATTGTCATTGCCGAGGGAGTATCTGCCAACGGCTGTCAGATAGTAGCTGATACATTTTCCTTAAGAACTATAGGCAATCAGGATTTGCTGATTCAAGGTCCTTCACAATTGTGCGCAGGTGGCATAGATACCTTCTTCTTCAACTTGAATGACACCCTTTACAATGGTTCATTAAATTGGAGCGGATATCATGTCAATGATATGGGGGTTCAGCAACCATTGCTTCCGGGGGCCATTGATCAGTCAAGGGGAGATACGGCAATTATCAATTTCCCGAATGTTGCAGATACTTTTTACGTAGAGGTAACTGGAATGGCTGGGCCAACTTGTACATTTACCACTAAGCATAAGCTCATCCTTATTGATACCCTGGAAATCATCAATGCTGCCAACCTGGATACCCTTTGTCTCACGGCGGACAGCACCTGGTATGCGGTGAATATTGATACAAGTCGCATCAATATTGCCAGTACGATCTGGAGTATTACGAATACGGCAACCAATGAAGTTGTTTTCCCGGCTATGACAGGTAGCAATACCATGACGGGAAGTGCTTCCTTCTTATCCATTGCTTATGTCTACCCTGGACCGGGTATCTATACCCATAGGGTTCGCGGTGAAGAAATCGGAACCGGATGCGAATTCGATGAATTCCTGACAGTTACCGTAAAAGATACAACCTACTTTATAGAAAATGATCCACAAACGTGTCTGGGTGACACGGTTAAATGCGTACTTCTGGATGCCAATATGATGCCGCTGACTGACTTTCCGGGTAATGACTCTGTCAATTGGATGGTCGGAAATGCGATGACGGGTTCAAGTGTCAGTATTTATACACCAGGTGCGTTCAACTTTGTGGATACATTTATCGTAAATGGTGGAATAGGCGACACGCTCTGCGTCGTCTGGAAAGATCCGGGATCGAAGTTGATCTCCGTCATGGACAGTACGATATGTTGTCCGCTCATGGTTAGGGACACCGTATTGGTCAGGGACAACATGGACTTCTTCATCTATGGTGATGACTCAGTTTGTCAGGGAGATACTACAGGATACAAAATCCTGAATATTGACAGTTCGGAGATCAACGATTTCCATCCTGACTCAAGTGTTCATTGGTCTGTCCAGTGGGGAAGTGTTCTGAATGCGAGCCAGGACAGCATCACCGTCATCTGGGATTTTCCACAAGATTCTGTCAGGACTTTTGATACAATATTCTTTAACGGATATACCGATAGCGGATGTGCCATCAATGAGGCATTCATTGTAGGAATACGTAATCGTGATTTCATTATCACGGCAAACAACAATATATGCCAGGGTGATGCGGTGAATTTACAACTGCTTAACGGTACGGACTCATCGATGATCACAGACGTGGCAGAGTTGACCTGGATCTTTAGTCCGGGCAATGATACCATTACTATAGCTGGTACGACACTTGACAAATTCATTGAATCGGATGGTGATACGGTGGTGACGTGGACAGAAGCCGGCAATTTCACAGTCAGGGCCATCGGCTATACAACCGGTGATAGTTGCAAGGTGGATTATACTTTCCCATTGACAGTAAACGAAAATCCAAATCCGGAGATTAAGGGTGACCTTAATACTTGTGTGAATACAACCGATATTTTCTATGTGGATGTAGATATGTCCTTGTTGGATAGTATTCGTTGGGAAGTAAATGGAAATGCGGGAACTCCAAATGCTGCAAGAACGATTCTGAATGGACAGGGCACTACTCAGATTGAAGTGTTATGGACTTCTGTTCCATTAGCACCGCGTCCATATAATTTCGAAATAATTGTAACTGGTTATACTAAAGGCGGATGTACGTTCACAGACTTAAAAAGAACTGTAATAATCGACGCAGCGAATGTTGGACAATTGGCATGTCATAACGACATCAATGTAACTCTTCCCGATAATTGCGAACTGGAGCTGAGACCCGAACAGATATTGGCAGATCCGGATACATTGATACCGGACGAACAGTACGAAATTATTGTTGAGGACGCACAGTCAGGAGTAATGCTCTCCGAGGGACTCGTAGACGCTTCACTGCTCGGTATCCAGCTGAAAGTGATCATCACTCATGAGTGTTCCGGTCAGACTTGCTGGGGTTATATCACCCTTGAAGACAAGAATATCCCGGACTTGCTGTGTGCTTCGGATACCATCTCATGTGTAGAAAGCGTACTTCCGGAGGATATTGGATTCCCGGTTCCGAATACGGCCACCGTCGTCAGAACTTCGACCAATCCTCCAATCTTTACGGTCACCAATTTTGAGAAGTGTGGTCCGGCAACACTGACGCACACTGATCGGATCAGCAGTGAAGTATGTTCAGGAAATTACGGTACCGTGATTTTCCGGGATTGGAAGATGACCAACCAGGCAGGCTTGATGAGTACGTGTACGGATACAATTTATGTCGGAAGAATCGATGTGGACAGTCTCGATCTGAGCGCTCTTAAGAATTTTGTAGGCAGCGAAGCATTTGAATGTAACCAGTATACTCGTGAGCAATTGGATCCTGGATCAATCACGGGAAATCTTAACATCGTTAGTACCGAGCAGTGTTTTAATGCCCAGGTAGTATGGAATGACTGGGTTGAAGAACCGGATTCTTGTGCAAACTATACTATTAATAGAACCTGGACAATCCTGGACTGGTGTACCGGAAATGTACGGACCCATAATCAGACAATTCAGGTTTTAGATAGAACTCCACCTCAGATTTCTCTGACTTCAGGTGCCATCAATATTAGTGCCACTGATCATGCATGTTCGGGCGTTTATGATCTAACTCCTGATATTAATATTTCTGATAATTGTTCTACTCCGATCAGTGTGACTGTCAGGATCTTTGAAAATGACCAGCTAGGTCGGCTTCTATATACGATTACTGATGGTAACTACATTGGTCTGGCCTTCGATCCGGATATAACACAAATCTATATAGATGTCGAAGCGACTGATGCGTGTGGAAATTCAAGACAAGGAGCGATCACAAGGGAGATCAGAATCACAGACGATGTCAAACCAGTACCGATCTGTGATGATAATACCACGATATCCATAGGAGACGGAGGTTGGGCCATCGCAGATTGGCATGCCTTTGATGATGGCAGTCTGGACAATTGCGGAATCGAGAAAATCGAGATTCGAAGGATGACCAATAATTGCGGGGACTTCCCTGAGAACCTGGTATTTGGAGACTATGTGAAATTCTGCTGTGAAGATGCCATGTCGGGAGAACCCATTCTCGTACAGTTGAGAGTGACCGATGTGAATGGTAATGAGAATGAATGTATGGTCTCTGTGACTGTCCAGGACAACAGTGGATTGGAAAAGATAGGAAGGCAGGGAGATTTCAGTATCTCATGTGAAGAGCCTGTAGATCCGTATCTCGTAGATGATGGTTCGACAGTGACCTTCTTGACAATGACTTGCGGTATTCCGGCGCCACCGGACATCTTTAGTGCAGTGGTTGATACCAATGACTGTGGTGTCGGTACGATTATGAGGAATTGGATTATTACCGATGATCTGGGCAATACACTGACACATTCTCAGGTGATTACAAGGGGACTCGCGGGTGAAATCTTTGACCCTGCCGATCTTGTCAATATCTGGCCTCCTGATTATACAGGGGAAGGATGTGTTGGACAAAATACAAGTGTCGACAATATACCGGCAGCATACTTGCCAAACATCGATCTTGCCGCGTATACATGCAGCAGCCTGGGACTTGATCATGAAGATCTCATATTCAGGAATGTTGAAGGATTCTGCGCCAAGGTGATCCGGACGTGGTACCTGTACGATTGGTGCCAGAGGGATCCTGTAACCGGGCAGCCACAGAGCTGGGAATATGTCCAGATCCTGAGATTGAATGATACGACAGCTCCGGTGATCGACTCCGGGTGCGATACGGAATCATTCCTTACGGGAAGTGCATCCAACTGTAGTGCTTCAGTTAATACGATGGCAACAGCTGATGATTGTCATGATAACGATGACTTGATCTGGTCGTACGAAATCGTTGACTTCAACGGTACTACCGTATTACAGGGAAATACAAATATTATCAATACGTCCCTTGAAGTGGGTGTATACAATGTTACATGGACCGTCGCAGATCCGTGTGGAAATGATGCGACCTGTGTAAAAGAAATCCAGGTGTTTGACGGAACGGCCCCGACTGTAGCATTCAGAGATATTACGAGGATGATGGGCAATGCCGGCAATGTAACCGTCGATGCTTCGGAATTAGTGAGTACGTCAGAGGATAACTGTAGTCCGCAAGGAACCATCACATATCACTTCGACGCTCCGGATGGGCCTGCCTCCAGATCATTCTCTTGTTCTGATCTGACTGGAATGAATTCATTGACTGTTCATCCTGACATCTATGCAGTCGATGAATCGGGCAATGCATTCAAAGGACATGCCGATATAACAATAGAAGATGTAAACAACGTATGTCCTAACACAGGCTCAGTTATAGTAGCAGGAGAGATATTCACAGAGAGAGATTTCACAGTAGATGAAGTCGAGGTTACACTGACTTCGATGAATACGGGTGCCTCTCTATTGGCGATGACACCGCTGGAAGGAGCATTCTCCTTTGTCGAAGTACCGATGAATGACACCTATGAACTATCTGCCGCCAGACGGGACGATTACCTCAACGGTGTGTCCACCCTTGACCTCCTGTTGATTCAGAGGCATATCCTGGGATTACGGGATCTCGATAGCCCGTATAAGGTCATTGCAGCCGATGTGGATGGATCCGATCATGTATCTGCAGTAGACCTTGTACATATGAGAAGGTTGATCCTTGGATTGACTGATAAACTTCCGATTGACCGTTCATGGACATTCGTTGATGCACATCAGAATTTCCCGAATACGGTGAGACCATTCCCTTATGCTCAGACCATCCTGATCGATGATTTGAATGAGAATCATATGGACATGAACTTCATCGCTGTGAAAATAGGAGATGTCAATGGAAATGTTCAGTTGCAAAGCGCACTTCTGGGTCTTACACGATCAATTGAAGTGATCAATATCGAGGAAGTTGACCGGTCGGGCAATGAAGTTACCATTAGCCTGACACCAAATTCAGGTGCTCATGTGGCTGGTATGCAACTTTCATTGGGATTGATGGATGGAGTAGAGGTCATCGATGTACACTCTGATCAAATTGACATTACATCGGATCACTACAGTGTGATCGACGATGAGTTGAGAATCAGCTGGAATGAATTGCAGTCGGCCCGTTTAAATGCTGAATCGATTCTGACGATCAAATTGAGGATTAAAGATATCGACCGCGCAGTCGGGGAGTTGATCAGACTTTCCGATCAAAGGTTCACATCCGAAATCTATACTCAAGAAGATGGAACATTGGGAGTGCATCACATACTACTTGAATTCAAAGAAGTAGTGGCTGATGAGGTATTTACGGTAGAACAAAATGTTCCAAACCCATTCAGGGGCAACACGAGCATTAGATTCTATCAACCGACTAAGAGCGAAGTCAGGTTTACTGTAACAGATCTGTCTGGCAGACAATTGGTCAACAATATCGGTACATACGATAAAGGCTGGCATACGATGCAGCTGACCACCGATGATTTGCCGGGTTCGGGAATCTATATATATGAAATGTCCAACGGGACAGATGTCATACGAAAGAGAATGATCACCATTGACTAATCTGATAAAGGCAAGATGATGAATAAGACCATGAACAACTTGAACAATATCAGATCACAAAGAAAAAACCGAGAATCGATGATAAAGGCAAAGAGAAGTTTTTTGCGCACCCAACGAATATTAGCAACCTGGGCACTACTCATACTACTTTTTTCAACTAATGCAAAAGCACAGTCAGGATGTGGAAGTTCCGCCCTGGTCTGCAATAATCTCGTGCGGGTATCGCTGGATTCTACATGTACGGCATTGATTACACCTGATGTAATTCTGAAAGATCTCAATATCGATACCTCATTGTATCGGGTGGAGGTTCGCGATACTTCAGGTAATGTAATCCCCAATTTATTGACCTATGAATACCAGGGTCAACGATTGGAAGTCCGCGTTTACTGTAAATCCAACAACCTGTACTGTTGGGGTAGTATCATTGTGGAGGATAAAATAAAACCAACCCTCAGGGTAGAGCCCATTGACACCACTGTCAATTGTATCGCAATGCCTTTTGAATTGGATCCGATCGCATTGATTACGCATATCAGCTTTGATGACAATTGTCAAAAGCCTGATACCTTCAGTATCACGGATTTTAACGAAACCATCTTTCCCTGTAGAGATACCGTCAAGATCATTCGCAGGATATTTACTGTCTTTGATCATGCCGGTAACAGGTGTGATACTACACAGACCATTTATCTGCTGCGTGCGGAATTGAACGAGATCATCTATCCAAAGGATACAATTATAGATTGTCTGGACGAGGCCGATCTTTCGCCTGCAAAACTTGGCGAACCCGAAATCGGCGTTTGCGATCATTTTGAAGTGGGCATGAACGATATCGAAATCCCGGTATGTGGAGTGGCCCGTAAGATC
>JANQHF010000010.1 GCA_028282725.1 Saprospiraceae bacterium | reverse complement strand
GAAAGGAGGTTTTTTCCACTGATGCCGAACTGAAAAATGCGATCCAAAAAACAGTAACAGATTCAGTAGCAAATGTCCTCCAAAAAAGACTTATTGATTCGCTCAACCGCTATGCACATGAATACGACCAGACGTCAATGGATACATCAAGTGCAATTATCCTGACTTTTGGACAAAAAGTCAGAGATTCACTCAATGATACTCTAACCGCCTTGCAAATAGATGGTCGATTACAACATCTTGTCAAGGCTTCTGATACGGATAGAATCTTTTTGGTTTCTGACAATCAGTCCGTATACGTTTCTGAGTTGAACAGCCGTCCTCCGAAGTTCCTGGAAAAAAGATCAAAGTATGTTCGAAGCATTGCAACTTCCAGCCTCGGACAATTCCTGTTTACGGCATCTGATGATCGTTTGAATATCATTCAAAACTTTACTGAAGAAACGACTGACAGTCTCTCCAAACATCGTGAAGTTGTTTTGTTTGGGGTTTTTTCGAGTGATGACCGATTTCTGCTAACGGGTTCTCGTGACGATAGGGGTTTTATCTGGAATACTAAATCAAGAACGTTGGACACGAGTACATTTAGCCACAGCGGAAATATATACGACGGTCAATTCTCTCCAAAAAACAATGGAGAATTGTTCACCAGATCTTCAGATGGGAGTGTGCGAATTTGGAAAATGGATCCGAAAACACTCTTGGGATCAATAAGGCATGGTCCATACATAGATATTGCCCAATATTCTTCTGATGGAAATTGGATTGCCACTGCTTCCCTGGAGCACTTTCAGCTCAGGCATAATTCCGGAAAAATTCTCGAATCTCGGCATGATGATGTCATCAATTGTATAAGTTTCCATCCTACTCAAAACTTATTCATAACAGGCTCGGATGATGGTAAAGCAATTATATGGAAATTTGACTTTAAGGCCTTGACACCTCTTCAAGCTCTTGACCACCTCTCGGGAAAGGTAATTCAGGTCCGGTTCTCTCCTTCTGGTAAAGAAATACTGACACTGACTGACCAGGGAGTTGCTACACTATGGGATCAAAAAGGCAACAGACTAATGATCCTTGAAGATTTAGATCCACAACCCTTTTCAGCATTTTTTTCTACAGATGGCAATTACCTGTATTCCATTTCCAAAAATCTACTGTTATTCAAATGCCCGATCCCCAGCTACGCGTATGAAATGATTAAAAATGATAAGTCAAAATATTTTGACCCTGCCCTTATTAAGCGAATGGTTGATGAACAGGACATTCGTGTTTTGGAAAAACAAACACCTATTGGTTCTGACTAACCAATAAGGTTATACTGTCTCTTAATTCAATTGCTCTATTCAGGTTTTGATCATTATTCCTACAGAAGCTCATGGCATGTTCGACCTGGTCGCTGGCAATTTCGTATTGTTCCGTAGCAATGAATCTCTCTGTACTAATTATTCTTTCAATACAAAGCAGGTCCAAGCTATCTTTTAATTGTTCACTTGCTGAAGCCAATATTGCGTCAGGTGATATCTGAAATGCAGAATCCATTAACACAACTCCCTGGTAAAATTGAGCAGACTTTGGAAAAGGTACACTATCTGAATTATTTAAAAGTTGCGTGGATCTTGAAACTAATTCATTGATTTGATTCCATTGAGCAGTTAACAGTTTTATCGTGTCAAGTTTTGCCTTTCTATGAGCAGTGTATAATTTGACATCAATTATGTCTAATGAATTTAGCGCTTCTTCATATCTCATTTCCCTTTTTAAAAAGCTTGCTTTATCAATTTTCGATTCAACAAGTTGATAATTTATTTGGAATACTGCGTAGACTGTAGCCGCTAATAAGAGTGTGATAGCGACAATGATACCTGAAAGAAATTGAAATTTTCTTCTCGTTTCTCTGGTAGCCTTTTTATTGCTTTCTACAATATAATTTCTTTTCTCCTTTTCAATTTTTTCATCTCCATCGGCAACCACAAAATCTTCGTATTCGGCGTATTTTCCAATTTGATTGCCACCTAATAAATCTTTCTGATCTTTTGTCTTTTGATATAAATTAAATGCCGTGATAAAATTTTCACGATATAATTCGATCAAATCATCCTCGATACGTATTCTGTTAATTACATGCGACAGAGTATCATGAGAAAGCTCTATGATCTTTTGAGACTCCTTGAGAATTCTGGCATCAATGAGGTGATTTATAATCGTTGTGAAAGCTAGGCTCTTGTCTACCTTTGCCCCAAAGAGTCTATGGATGTCTTTTTCTAATGATAGATCTTTTATAACGATAGAACTATTTTGTCTTTGGACAGGTACATATCTTTTATTGGTAGCTGTGGATGAGAATTGTCTTAAAATCTTAATAAGGACATTTTTACTATTTTCTTTACCCAACAAATCGATAAGTGTTTTCTCCTTACTGATGTCCGTAATGTATTCTTCCAGGACCTTGGTAATATTTCCAAAACTTTCAATTTCAGAAGGGGTGATTTCCAGGGGAAGATGATGTCCGTAATGGTTTTGAAGTATTTTTATGGTATCGTCATTGCTCTTTTTATATGTTCTTTCAAAATCTTTTTTGTAGATCCTGTCCAGGTATAATTGCAGATATGGAAGATGATACCTTGATCTAGAGTCGCGGTTGATTTTTAATTGATCAATGATCAAATTGGTTCGTGCTGCTTTTTCATCATCGGATAACTCAACCCTATTTTCCAAATTTCCATGATCTTTGTATTGATTGATATTAAACTGTTCAAAAGATTGATCAATGATCAATCGGATGGTATCAATATCCGGGTTGGTCAACCTCAATTTTTTATAAAAAAGATTGGGAATATGGTGTTGTAAAACATCCAGATGGCCAAACCACTCCTCCCTCAAAGAAAGAATGACATTTACAGGATAGCTATTTTCTATGAGAAGTTTTAAGAAAAGGCCGAATTGATCAATTTCCTCTTCAGAACCTCTTAAAAAGAGTTCTTCAAACTGGTCAAATATCATCAATGGAATGGATCGGTATCTTTTATACAAACCTTTGAAGAAGTTTAAAGATTCCTGGATGATTTTTGTGCTTTCAGATCTAATTCGTTCTTTTTCTATTCTTAGATTATTCTTGGTTACTTGGTTATTTTTAATAATTTCATTTAACTCTTCCAATTCCTTGGAAAGTTGAGTGATCAGGTCAGGGTCTTGTTCTTTTTGAGCATTGATTCGTCTCATCCGCCTCTGAATGGAAAGCAATTTGTCTTCGGCCTCATTAATCGTATGATCTGTTTCATCGTACTCAATCTGAACAGACCTGAATAATTTTTGATTGGACAGATATTCTTCAAATTGTGGACGAAAGTGAATTCCATCATGCTTCTGGTCATTTCGGGCATAAAACAAAGACTCTTTAATAGAGTTGATCAGATTGTCCTTTCTCCTGATATTAAAGATGACTGATTCGTGAATGCCTACGTTATTCATCAGCCCACAATTAATGAGGCTGGTCTTGCCGCAACCCGATGGACCGTGCAATACGAGCAGGGATGCATTTCGGAAGAGTTTCAATAGATCCCTGGTTTCTCTATCCCTGCCAAAAAAGAAGTTTAGGTCTTCTTTCTCATAAGAATAAAGAAACTTAAAAGGCGAATCTATTCTTCCGTTTTCTTCCGTAAACATGCGCTATGTGATCACTTTTAGAAATTCTTCGAAGTGTCTGTAGATCAGTTTTTTCTCTTCTAATTCCTTGAATTGATCGGTAAGGTTTTCATCCTTTTTGACGGTGATGTCCCCTTCGTCTTTGTCTTTATCAAAATATTCGTATTTCAGCGTATTGCTTTTTGAATAATGTTTTTTCAAGAAACACAACCTGATCTTATCCACGGCATCATTTGCCGCATTGGCATCTATATAAAACGGAGAGATATTCAGCACCCTATGAAAGTCGTATGTCAGATAGACCGATTGAATGTCCATTGTTTCTACCTCTGTCTTTCTGTCAGATTCTTTTATTTCATCATGTTTTTTATATGTGCGATCGGGCCTCATTTCGGTCGGATAAAAAGACCTCGTAATTCTGTAGCTTTGCTCTGTCGTATATTTATATTGATTATAATATATGTCATACACTGATTCTACTCCGATGCCGTTCAGAAAACGGAATGACTCAAGAAATGTCTTTAATTTCATTTCTGCTTTATAAAAAAGTACATAGTCTTTTTCTCTTTCTTCTCCCGGATTGTTAAACAAATTCCTACATTCCAATAGAAGTTCCTGGTTCTTTAGGACGGAATCGCTGATGATCTTTCCAAGACTGTCCTTTTCCTTACTATGGTCTCGAATGAGATTAAAAATATCAACCAATAATTCGATCTTAATCAAATCAAAATCGTTGACCCAATCTTCGTTCAGACTATCTTTAATTCTGCTCCTTACTTGATCGGGAAATTCTTTCTTTGATATTTTCTCTGTCTTCGAGAGTTGCCACAATAATGAGAAACCTGAATACCTGAGAAAATTGAAAAAATCGACTATGATCCTTTTGATTAATCTGTATCTCTTTAAGCCAAATTGATGAAATTCTACTTTTTCACTGTCGACTAATGATTCTAATCTTAATGAAATAAAAAATGGAAAATATGCATGGAAATCAAACTCAAGATCTTCTGACTTGCTGATTTCCTTTGTATAATTCAAATAGTTTTCATGAACGGGAAAAGATCCAGGATCTATATTGTAGATTACCCGGTCCTCAAAATCTTTGGCATTCTTGTTTACTTGAAAAATATACTTGTTGATCGTGGCATCTGGCTCCTTCTTTATCTTGATGCCTCTCTCTTTGCCTCCACCTTGTCCTTTATAAAATCCCTTTGACTGTTCAAATATGGATTCTATGGTTTCTGCATCTCTGAAGTTTTCAATTTTCTGAGTCATTAATTCATAAAACTTAATGGAAAGTTCTTTGGCGAAATCGTCATATACGGGGGTTTCTGTACCGATGACGATTGGTACATTATCAAGACTCGATACCAGTTTTTTGCTTGAGCAACCATTGATAAAAACCAATTTTAATTTCTCGGCATTATTTAAGATATCGATGAGTCCCTCATCTACGAATGACTTGTCTGATAATTTCAGTTCTCCCTTATCGTGATGCCCACTAAAATGGAATACGGTCATTGAGTTGGCATATTCAGTAAGTTTTTTGACCATCTCCTCAATGCCCATATTGTACTCTGTATCAAATCCCAATTCATTCTTCTCCTGTAATGGAGTTAATATTTTTTCAATTGCATCCTGCTCAGATTTAAGGTTGGTGAGTTTGCGATTTTCATCGTTATCGAATATGCCAAAAATGAATTCCATTATGCTCTTTGAATCGAGTGATTGTACTTCACAAATAATTTAATTGGATTGATATAGACTTTTTCCGGCAGCCTCAAGTAAGGTCCATTGTCAATATTTTTATCCGATTCATCTGAATGGTTAACACATTGTCCTATGGAAAAAATCATCCTGTCACCCCTTAAGACAAAAAGGGTGTAGAGAGTTACTTTTTGGTTGCGTATTCGTGGATTCATTTTATTATTGAATGCACGGCCAGTGGGATGGTTAGCTGTCTCAATCCAATCGACACAGCTTCTTCTAATTTAAGAAATTATTCAATGCATCGCATAATAAAGTTTGATATTCTAAACACATTTCGGGATTTTAAATAGGGCATAAAAAACCCGAATACCTGGGTTGGTACTCGGGTCAAAAACTATATGAATCGGTTGGTTTTAACCATTTACGTCATACGCGCTGCTACGGCATTCCAATCGATAATATTGAAAAAATTAGCAATGTAGTCTCCTCTTCGATTTTGATAATTCAGGTAGTAGGCATGTTCCCAGACATCTAATCCCAAAAGCGGCATTCCCTGGTGCTCTGAAATATTGGCCATCATCGGGTTATCCTGGTTGGGAGTCGAACAAACAAATAATTTTCCATCTCCTCCCTGGCATAGCCATGCCCAACCTGACCCAAATCTCGTGGCTGCCGCTTTCGAAAACTGCTCCTTAAATGAATCAAAGCTGTCAAAGGTACCATTGATCGCATCAGCCAGATCTCCGGATGGGATACCTCCTCCATTGGGAGACATTACTGACCAAAACAGAGAATGATTGTAATGCCCGCCTCCATTGTTTCGCAATCCGGAATCATCCGGACCAATGTCCGCAAGGATGTCTTCGATAGATTTTCCAGCCATAGAACTTCCATCTAACGCTGCATTGAATTTGCGAACATATCCCGCATGGTGCTTTCCATGGTGGATCTCCATAGTCCTAGCATCTATATTCGGTGCAAGAGCGTCAAAGGAATAGAGCAATGCCGGTAGTTCAAAATTTGCACCTTGTGTGACGGCTTCCTTCAGAGAATCCTTAGCGGCATTCCTGGCGTCTTTGAGTTCAGCCTTACATGCCATTATGGGAGAGACAGCAGCCCCAACAACAAGTGTCGATGCTGTCTTGATAAATTTTCTTTTTTTCATTCCTGGTGGTTTGTCCACCAAGTTAGCATATTATTGAAAATCCAACGGGCTAGATTTCGTATTGGTTGTTCGCAATCAAATGATCGGCAATTTGTCTTTTCAAATTTCTTGTGTTGCGTAGTGGATAAGAACAGAACTTATTGATACCTGCAACAAATCCTTCCTGGAGTTCGGGTTTTACAAATGACCCAACAGCCTCTAATGCTTCTGACCGTATCCTTTCATTTACCTCCCTCAAAAAGAGCTGTGTAATAGCAGAATTGATCGGTTGCTTATGTTTGGCCGAACGCAGATAGACAGACTCTGCCAGGAAGACGTCAATGATGATATTAGCAAGGTTGGTCAAAATTTCTTGTTCGTGTTTTAGGTCAAGCTTGCCCTTCATTGCCTGTTGTCCTGCAGAACCGATGAGCATTAAAGCCACCTTCTTAAAATTAGAAATGGCCTTTTCCTCAGTTGAATTGTAATTGTACTGCCCGTTTTTACCAGTGAGCAATTCTTGTTGAACACGCATCGCCGGAGTGGCAAAATCCAATTGTCCCTTCATCGCGCGTTTGAAGATCAGGTTGAGCATGAGCAGGCGGTTGATCTCATTCGTACCCTCATAGATCATTGCAATACGACTATCGCGATACCCTCTTGCGGCCATGGTCTCTTCACTGTACCCCATGCCTCCGTGAATTTGGACACATTCATCTGCAACCATGTTGACGATATCTGTAGTGGCCACTTTGATTATAGAGCTCTCCAGGGCGTATTCTTCCGCAGCTTCTAATTTCGCTTCTTCAAATGATTTCCCTTCTTCTTCCAATTTAAGGACATAGTCATTGATCAAGCCTGAAGTGCGATATATTGCGGATTCACTCACATAGGTGGCTACAACCTGATCAGCCAATTTGCTTTTGATAGCACCAAAACTTGCAATCGGTTGGCCAAACTGCCTCCTTTCCTTTGCATAATTTACGGAAACTCCTAGTAATCCTTTGGTTCCACCCAGGGCAGAAGGACCAATTTTAAACCTTCCTGTATTCAAAACATTAAATGCAATCAAATGACCTTTTCCTATCTCTCCAAGAAGGTTGTCTACAGGTACCTTGACATTTTCAAAAAAGACCTGCCTTGTAGAAGAGCCTTTAATTCCCAATTTCTTTTCTTCCGCACCGAGCGTAAGTCCCGTCCAACCTCTTTCAACTATAAATCCGGTAAATTCAGCACCATTAACTTTTGCAAATACGACAAATATGTCGGCGAATCCCGCATTGGAAATCCACATCTTTTGACCATTCAGGACATAATGGGAACCATCCTCAGAAAGATCTGCCCTTGTCTTTGCGGCAAGGGCATCTGATCCTGAACCAGGTTCCGTCAGGCAGTAACATGCAACCTGGTCTCCCGAGATTAATGAAGGAAGGTATTTTTCCTTTTGGGCTTCCGTTCCAAAATACAGGATCGGAAGCATGCCGATTCCCGTATGAGCACCAAAGGTGGTGGAAAAAGCTCCGGTTTTTCCGATTCCTTCAGTTACGATGGTATTCGTGTTTGTATCTAGGGCCAATCCTCCTAATGACACCGGCATATGGGTGCCCAAAAGTCCAAGATCACCTAATTTCTTAAGCAGGATGCGGTTGTGCTGATGCTCTCCGTCTTCCATCAGGTCAGATAGTGGTAGGTGATCTTTTTCTACAAACTGATCAACCATATCCCGAATCATGTCTTGCTCTTCTGAAAAATCCTCAGGAGTAAAGATTTCATCGGTATTTGAAGGTTTGATCAAAAAGTGAGCTCCTTTTAACAATCCTTTGGTGATATTATTTGTCGTCATTTTTTATACTTAGAGTTAAATTTTTTAATCTCAATGTTGGGCAATTTAAGGGTAAAACCCTGGCATCCTATATGTCAAACGAATTTTTTTTACTCTAAGTTTAATTTTTTCGGTCATATTTTCCTTTGGCCGTCTCTTAATTTTTGGCTTCTTGTCTTCAGTTTTTGATATTTGCAACTTTATAAATCTAAAAATGACCGTCTAATGACTTTATCGTCACATCAGAAAAAACACTTTTTTCAGCTTGCATTAACCACAATTTGCTTCCTAATGCTAAGTGTCACTATGATCTTAGCACAAGAAAAGACTGCTGCAGGCTTGTACAATGAAGGGCTTGCATTATTGAAACAGAAAGACTACGCCGGAGGACTCGCTTTGATGGAACAAGCATTGGAAAAAGCAGGACCGGATGATGAGAAGGTGGTAACACTGGCAAAAAAGAATGGTGCTGTAGCTGCTTACAATGCAGCAAATACTCTTAGAAAAAGCGGGGCTCATGAGGATGCTCTTGCTATGTATAATAAAGGAATTGAATTGAATGCAATGAATTCCTCGAATTACGAAGGAATTGCACGAACTTATGAAGCACAGGGAAAAACGACAGATGCGATAAAGGCATATCTGGAAGCTGCAAACAAAGGTACTGAAGAGGGCAAAGCCGATAAGGCAGCAAAAAGGGCCAAGAAAGCACAGACAATGGTAGGAAAGCTTTTTGTAGCTAAAGAATACGAAACTGCAATCGCTGCCGGTGAGGCATTTCTATCCTTGAAAGACGATGCTGCAGAAGTGCATTACTATGTCTCTCGTTCTTATGCCGAATCCGGAAATGCTGAAAAAGCATTGGAGCATGCAAGTCAGGCGGTTACATTGAGTCCGGAAGGAACTCCTGACAAATACTTATATGCTCAGGCCACCCAGTATGAAAAGTTGGGTAAAAAGGCGGAAGCCATTGCTGCATACAAGCTGATTTCCGGAGAAAAATACAAGAAACAAGCCGAGTATAAGATATCCGAATTAGAGGGTTAATTCTCGAAGAGAATTCCCCACCAATGTGGAAGCATCACCTTGTCTGACGAGATGATGCTTTTTTATTTGACTTTGGCCAGTTCTCCTTTTAGATAATCAATAACATTAACTTCAATGGCATCCTGTTCGCGTAATTCCGCAAGATACCAGGACGTCCAATCTCCAAGGTGAACCAGGTATAACATGCGTTGAACAAGATCCGTACCTTTTGAAAAGATATTGATAATGTTTGGCGTGTACTTCTTGATGATCTTCTGATTGATTTCCATCCTGATCTGGTTCCTTTTGAAATCATCCTTGTTGCGCAAATAAAGCACAACTAAATCCTTGTTTTTATCCTTCCAACCCACTAGTTCATTGTGATTCATTTCAGGAATAACGTGATGCCAACACAATGCTTTTGAGTTTTCATTGATTTGCTGCCTCAAACGAACAGCAACGGGTTCGATACGATCTTCGGCATATATGACCGGCATTCTTTGATGAAGACGCTTGGCTATTTTCCTGGCTTCTTTTTTAATTGATGATTCTTCATTATTCAATAAGGCAATTGATCTTCTTACGGATTTTAGAGATTTATCCGAGATAATACCCATCTCCTGCAAGATGGCAAGCTGCTGAACCAAAGAATAACCCAAACAGGCTCGTGGTGAAGGCCAGCTATCCGGAATCTTCACAAAGTCGTAGCCTTTTCTCTGTGCTGCCTTGATCAATTTTCCTCCGGAAGAGACCACGACAATTTTGGCATCCGTTTTTTCCAGCTTTCTGAATGAGTGAAGTGTTTCTTCAGTATTTCCGGAATAACTGGAAGCAATGGCCAGGGTGTTGCCATCTACATAGGCGGGGATATCATAACCCTTACCGACCAGAAAGGGTATTTTGGATTCTTTGCGAATGATGGCAGCGACGAAGTCTGCACCAATGCCGGAACCTCCCAGACCTGCAACATATACCTTGTTAATCTTCCTTGTATGTCTTTTTAATTGAATATTACTCGCTATTTGCAAGGCCTCTTCCAACTGCTCCCCAAACCGGGCAATTAATTGATCCATCATAATTCAATACCTTTAATCATAAGACCACAAAGATAAACGTCTGATGACGAGACACACGGAAATTGGAAAAAAAGGAGAGCAATATGCCAAAGAATATCTTGTCAACAAGGGGTATGAAATTCTGGAGCAAAACTGGAGATATAGCAAGGCCGAAATAGACATTATCGGCAAATTCGATACAATGTTGGTTTTTGTGGAAGTCAAGACGCGTTCATCTAATTATTTCGGCCCGCCTGAAGCATTCGTCAGTTCGAAAAAAATGAAATTGGTGGCCAAAGCAGCATCTGCATATATGTACAAGAACAATTATGATTGGGAGATTCGATTTGATGTAATTTCGGTGTTGCTTTCCGAACCAGGACCTCCCAGGATCTCACATTTTGAGGACGCCTTTTTTCCCGGACTCAAATATTAACATATTACAATTTCTTGACATGTCAATAGCCAAATCAAATTCATCTAACATTTTGTTATTCAATAATTTAGAGAAAAATGAACAAATAGATATAACTAGCCAGTTGATATATCAATTTTTTATATATGTCTTTCCAATGCCTTGAGCCATCTCTCATAAGTGTCCTGATATTGCTGTGAAAGACGAGATTCGGGTTCTATATGGCTCATCACTTTTAATCCTTCAAATGCCGATTGAAAATCATAATATCCGGCCCCGATTCCGGCTCCACGGGCAGCCCCTTCAGATCCATCAGTATCGTATAATTCAATCGTTGCCTGGGTTAAATTGGCTACAGCTTCACGAAATAATTTACTCAAAAACATATTGGAATGTCCGGCTCTGATTACCCTGGGATGCATATTCATTTCTTTCATGATATCCGTTCCGTATTTCAGTGAACAGGCTATTCCTTCCTGAATAGCTCGATAGACGTGAGCAGCTGAATGCAGGTTGAATTCCAAACCGTGGAAATGAGCTCCGATATTTTTATTTTCCAAAACGCGTTCGGCACCGTTCCCGAACGGCAACACAACCAGACCTTCAGAACCGATGGGCGTTTGGTTTGCCAGGTTGTTCATTTCCGGATAATTGTCTGCTTTTAAATTTCGTTTTGCCCAGGCATTCAGAATACCGGTCCCGTTAATACAAAGCAAGATGCCAATCCGCCTGTTTGATGAGTCATGATTTACATGTGCAAATGCATTGACCCTGGAGGCAGGGTCGTTATCGAGCCGA
Source organism: Saprospiraceae bacterium (assembly GCA_028282725.1). Taxonomy (GTDB): domain Bacteria; phylum Bacteroidota; class Bacteroidia; order Chitinophagales; family Saprospiraceae; genus JAJRXG01. The sequence continues at coordinate 87,707 of JANQHF010000010.1, read as the reverse complement.
TCCGAAATGCCATAGATGACTCCGGATGTACCTGCGGTGGCCGCTAATTCACCTGGTTGAAGGACATTCAGTGAAAAAGCATTATTGGGTTGATCCCCTGCCCTGTAGGTAACCTTCGTGCCTTCTTTCAAGCCCAATTCCCGGGCTGCTTTTCCTGACAAATTGGACTGATGACCAAAGGTTGGGACGATATCGGGAATGAGATCTTGATCGAATTGAAAATACGACATGAGTTCAGTTGAAAGATCCTCAATCTGAAAGTTGTAAAAGACCCCCTCTGACAAACCTGACCATGTGGTGTTTGGAGTGTCCGTCAGCCTGGTGGCTATATAATCCCCCGGTAGCATTGCCTTGTACACCCGTTCATAAATATGCGGTTCGTTCTCAGCCACCCATGCCAATTTAGCAGCGGTAAAATTACCCGGTGAATTCAACAAGGATTGCAGACAGTAGTCATGTCCCAGTTGATCAAATGCTCTGGTTCCAATGTCTACTGCCCGGCTGTCGCACCATATAATGCTCGGTCTGAGCACCTCAAGGTTTTGATCGATGAGTACTAAGCCGTGCATTTGATATGAGATACCAATGGCCTCAATTTCATCGGGCTTAGCAGAGCTTTGTTGAAGAATTGACTTCGTTACACGGACAATTGCCGTCCACCATTCTTCAGGATGCTGTTCTGCCCAACCCGGTTGGTGTGCAATCATGGGCATTTCTGTTTGTGGGTGCTGTGAAGACGCTAGAATCGAATTGGTCTCAGCATGCAGCAAGCTTCCCTTTACAGAGGAGCTTCCAATATCATATCCAATGAAATACATAGACCTCTTTTAGTCAGGAAAGATAGAGATTTAGGAAGATCTCTTTAAAGTCGGAAGTGGTTCCGGGAAATTTATTTGAAGAATACGCCTTTGTATGCGTCGTAGCCCGGTTTTACACCTAAATGCAACAGCGTTCTTTTATAATCGTACGATCTGCTGTCGATGACGTATACCTTGGATGCCACGGCATTTTTGAATTCCGGATGTTCGTTCTTCCATGAATTGGCAATCGTCCAGGCTGCCGCATCAATGGAGCGTTTCCACTTGGAACGTACTTCAATTTCGAGATAGATAATACCATGTTCATATCGAAGAAGGCGTGAGGACAAACCCTTGCCCACGCGGAAGAACATATCTGTCTTGATGAAATGCTTGCGATTAATTTCTTCGATATTCATGCCTTATCAAAAGGCATAAACTGTGCCAGTCCATTAATCACATTTCAATACTCGTAATATGTAGGTTTTCTTTGAGAGAGATTATGTGTTTTTGCCAACGTTCGTTAACTCAACCGTGGTACGCTGAATTGTTTTACGCTGGTTTTCAATTTCGTCTTTTTTGCTTTTCTGACCCATAAGGTTTTCTTCAATTTCTCTTTCCTTCTTTGCAATCTCCTCCTTGGCCTTCTCTATATCCTTGTGCAAATTTTTATTCTTCTTGATCAATCGCTCCAGGTCTTTCTCCAGCCTATCCAGATCTTTTTCCTGTTGCTTGATGGCCTCCCGGATAGAATGTCTTTCCACTTCATAGGCATATTCCTGTAAGAATTCTCCTGTTCCCCGGAAAGCCTCACCGTGGTCTTCCGAATTCAGGTATTCATCGCCTGACTTGATCCAAAATGATCCTTTGGTCATATCTCGGAATTGGTTGAATCGTGCCACGATGGTTACTTCTTCTGAGGAAATACCGGGAACACGTACGTTGAACAGGACGTGTTCTTTGTTTTTTCTGTCCCAATCCACCTTACCATATGGCTTTGTATATTCCTTCCAAATTTTTTCTGAGGTTTTGCTGTTACCGGTAAGGTCCACTTCAAGACCATTTTGTTCACCGGCACTCATATTCATATCTTTCTCAACCACCTGTGCTGATAAACAAAAGGTTATTAAACAGAATACTAGGGTTGTAATTGACTTATGCATTTTGATCGATTTTAATTTATCAAATATCCAATAAATGACGTTCTCCAGAACAATACGTGTGTTATTAACAACTTAAATTGGTCTTAATGTTTCCTTGGTTTGTCTATTTGTCCTTCTAAAAATAAGTGTATTTTATGTATTCTCGTGGTTCAATGTGAATCACTTATGAGTATACTCTCTCTGCGAGGCGTTGTAAAACGCTATTCAAAACATACAGCTGTGGATGCGGTGACCTTTGACGTTCCGAAGGGTGTCATATTCGGAATGCTGGGACCCAATGGTGCAGGTAAAACCTCTCTGATCCGGATCATAACGACCATAACAGGGGCAGATGAAGGTGAAATCTTCATTGATGGTGAAAAGCTCAATCGTCTCCATCCCGCTCAGATTGGCTATATGCCCGAAGAAAGAGGACTCTACAAAAAAATGAAGGTCGGAGATCATTTGTTGTATCTGGCACAATTAAAGGGACTTAGTCCAAAAATAGCCCGAGATAAAATTGAAAAGTGGTTTGTCAAATTTGATATCCAGGATTGGTGGAATAAGAAAGTCGAAGAACTTTCAAAAGGTATGCAGCAAAAGGTACAGTTCATCGCCACAGTTGTACATGAGCCAAAACTTTTGATTCTTGATGAACCCTTCTCAGGACTTGACCCGATCAATACCAATCTGATCAAGGATGAAATCTACAGGATGAATAAGGAAGGGACCAGTGTGATCTTTTCCACACACCGGATGGAGCAAGTTGAGGAAATCTGTGAGCAAATTATTCTCATCAACAAGGGTAAAGTGGTCCTTGAAGGCCGTGTAGATGATATCAAGAACTTCTACAAAGAGAATTGTTTTGAGGTAGGTTTTGAGGGAGAACTGCCCGAAGAGCTCAGGAACAGCAGTTTTGAAGTCCTTGAAGACTCCAAAGATAAGATCATTCTTAAGGCCAGGGAAGGCCACAAGCCTAATGAATTACTCAAAGGATTGATCGACCGGAATATAAACATTCATTCCTTCAATGAAATATTGCCGACACTAAATGAAATCTTCATCAAAAAAGTAGGAGAAAGCGATGAATAACATAGGACTGATTTCCCGGAGAGAATACATAACTAGGGTTAAAAGCAAGACTTTTTTGTTGACCACGTTCTTGACCCCATTGGGGTTCTTGCTCTTTTTTGTTTTGGTTGGCTTTATTATGTCCCGCGGCTCTGACGACCAGAAGAATATTGTCATTTCAGATCCAAGCGGTCTTTTGAACGGAGAGATCGATTTAAGAAAGAATATCGCTTATTCTTTTTCCAGTGATGACCTGGAAAGCCTCCAGAAAGCCTATGCCGATGGCAAGTCTGATGGTGTGCTCAGTGTTCCTCCGCTGGACAGTGCAGCCATAACAGATCACGAGGTCATGTTCTTTTCTGATGATCGGCTGGCTCTGGACGAAATAGAATCCATTGAGCGCGCTGTTGAACGTAAAATACGTGAGTTCAAGGTCGTTGCTCTCGGAATTGACGAAGACAAGATTTCCCTCCTGGACACTGATGTTGATGTCGAACAACAGGGAGTAAAAGACAAAGAAAAGGATATTAGTGCCACGAGCACTTTGGTCGGTTCCATATTGGGAGGTGTAATATCATACGTAATGTTTTTCCTGATTTTCCTCTATGGAGCTCAGGTGATGCGTAGTGTTATGGAAGAAAAGATCAACCGTATTGTTGAAGTGTTGATCTCTTCGGTAAAACCTTATGAGCTTATGATGGGCAAGATCCTTGGCGTTGGAGCGGTGGGTCTTACCCAGGTCATTGCCTGGGTAGGTATTCTGGTCGTGGGTTTTTTTATTGCTGCTGCCATCTTTGGAATCAATCTGAATCCCGCTGATCTCACTCAAATGAGTGGCCTGGACAACCAGGAAGTTGCAACGGCAATGGCCGAGGGCAATGACCGCATGTCAGAAATTATGGTTGAAATCGGTAAGATGAACTGGCTGGTGATCATTCCCCTGGTCATATTCTACTTCCTTACGGGTTACCTGGCCTATGCGGCTATCTTCGCTGCAGTAGGATCTGCAGTGGGTGAAGATATCAATGAGGCCAATTCACTGACCTTGCCGATAATGATTCCTTTGATGTTAGCTATTTATATCGGTTTTGCTGCCATTAATGCACCAAATAGCACAGTAGCGGTATGGGGATCTTTGATTCCTTTGACCTCTTCCATAGTGATGCCTGTGAGATTGCCCATTGATCCCCCAATCTGGCAATTGATCCTAAGTGTAGTTCTATTGGCTGGATTTGTCCTGTTTATGGTATGGGTAGCTGCAAGAATATACAGGATTGGAATCCTGATGTACGGTAAAAAAGCCAGTTTCAAAGAATTAGGCAAGTGGTTATTCTATAAAGGATAATTACAGGAATTTCTTGACCTTACAGGTGATGACGGCAATGTCATCGGGATAATCAATTTCTCCGCGGTACTGATCGATTTCTTTGAGCAATTGTTCGTTAAAGGCATTTGCGGATAGATGACCATTCTTAAGAGCAAAGGATTCTATTCCATCATCCTGAAAATAATTGCCTTCTTCATCCCTAAGGTCTGCAAGGCCATCTGTGAAACTTAGGATTAACGCACCCTCTTCCAGGGGCACAACATCCTCATTGATTTCAGGTAGTCGTTCAAAAGCCCCGATTACAGTGCAACCGCTGGTCAGCCGGCAAATCTTTCCCGACTGGTAAAGCACAGGAGGATAGTGCCCGGCATTGATATATTTCAATGTCTTTTGATTCAAGTCAACTTCTCCTATGAAGAAGGTGATGAATTTATCGCTTTTCGTTACCCGGTGTACCGTTTGATTCAATGCAAAAATAAAGGTCTCAAGATCCCTGTATTGGTAGATCAGACTTTGGATCATTGCCTGAAAATTAGCCATCAGAAGTGCCGCTGCAACTCCTTTTCCGGATATATCTGCAATACAAAATATAAATCTGCCCCGGTCAAAATCGATGAAATCAAGATAATCGCCACCAATGTTGAAATGAGGTTTATAAATAGAAGAGATTTCATAATGATCCGTCATTGGAAGATCATCCGGGATCAGCATCTTTTGCACATTGCTGGCCAATTCAATTTCTTTCTTCAAGCGTTCCTGGATGATCTGTCTTTTGAAGAGACGCTTGTTCTCAATGGCAACGGCAATAATGTTAGTAATCGTAGTAATGAATTGAATTTTGTTGTACAAATCGTCTTTCGATTTGATCCCTCCAATTAATGAGTAGGCAATGGGGTTCTTTTTGTGGAAGACAGGGATAACAATATCAAATTGTCGAAGGATCTCAGGATCGTCCGATTTTACAGTGTGTAGTCTTTTGTGTCCCTTGAGAAAAGTTATCAGTTCAGTATCATTCTGAACGCTTTCTTCGATATTAATATGTGTAGCACATTGCCAGCTTTCTTCGTTTTCTTCCGAAGGAATAAATAAAGCCATATGGGTGATGCCCAATTCCCATGATAAAAAGGATCGATACATGTTGAAAAGCCCTTCAGCTGAGACATTATCATTAATGGCTTGGGTAATGGTCAACAGGCTTTTGATCTGAAGCTCTTTTAGGTTCAGATCCTTTTCAAGTTTTTCCAACAAAGCGAGTTCCCTGCTCATTTTTGAATGGTCTTAATATCAAATGCATCCCGGAGTGCAGTTCCCAACATATTGAAGCTTAACACCAGAATCATAATTGTAAGAATAGGAAAAAAAGCTAGGTAAACAAATCCTCCGGTAGCATATGCATATCCTTCTTGTAGCATATTACCCAAAGAAGGTGTAGGTGGCTGGATACCAAGTCCGAGATAACTCAAACCTGCTTCGACCAATATAGCCGTTGCAAAATTGGCTGCGGAAATTACCAGTATGGTTCCCAATATATTGGGAAGAATGTGCTTGAAAATAATGTGCAGATCGTTGATACCAATGACTTTTGAGGCTTGAATAAATCTTTCTGTTTTCAGTTGCATGGTCTGGCCCCTGACAACCCGTGCAACATCCACCCACATTGTCAAACCTACTGCCAGGACAATCACAAAAAAACCCTTACCCAATGCGATGATAATGGCAAAGGCCATTAATAGGGTTGGAATAGACCATCCTGTGTTGATGAACAACATGATTACCCGGTCTGTCCAACCTCCAAAATATCCTGCAGCACTACCCAAAACCACACCAAGTAGTAATGATACCGCAACTGCCAAAAAACCTATTACCAGGGATATTCGTAAACCCAAAATTATCCTGCTCAATACATCTCTTCCATATTTATCAGTACCCAGTAAAAAATATTTTTCGGAAATTCTGATCTGACTTTCATCTACATGATCTCGTAATGAAGTCATGTTTTGAAAATGTGTTTCTAATGTTTGATTGGAAATAGTAAAAGAGTCAATTGGTAAATATTCAGCCACGTTGTCCTGTCCATGAAAGATTTGATCGAACAAAGACATTTTGGATGGTTGCTCTTTTTTAGAAATGACCAGCACGTTTTGAATGGTACCCGGGGGTTGTAAAGCCAACTGAACGATTTGCCTGTTTGCATCTTTCGAATTGTCAGGAATAATAAGGAAGGCAAAAATTGCTGTCAGAGAAAGAATGGCCAGGGTGGCTGCACAGATCAGGGCAGTCGTATTTTCTTTTAATTTAAACAACCAATCCTTATCCCCTGCCATTCTCAAATATTTATGAAAGCTTTGGATTCGAATGATGGCGTGTCTTATCCCTGTTGCTCTTTTTCTCGAGGTTCTGAATCAAAGATTCGGTAAGATCCAACCCTAATTGATTGGCAAGACATGTAGCTACAAAGAGAATATCGGCTAATTCTTCCGAACATTCGGACAGAATTTCATCTTGTGATTTTTCAATTTTGAAAGACTGTTCGCCAAAAGCTCTTGCTATAATTCTATTGAGTTCTCCAACCTCTTCGGAGAGCAATAATCCGTTTGTCTTGATATCAAAATATCTCACTCCATAATTCTTTATCCAATCATCGACTGAGGTCTGCCATTTTTTTATTGTCATCAACTTCTGTTTTTTGAATCCATAATAATCGTCACCGGTCCATTATTGACTAACGAGACCTGCATATCTGCCCCGAAAGCACCTGATTCACATTGTATTCCTGCTTGTTCTAACGAGTGTATAAAAAGTTCATAAAGGGGTATCGCACGATCTGGACGTGCTGCTTTTATAAAGGATGGTCTATTTCCTTTTTTGGTGGATGCGTGCAGCGTAAACTGGGATATGACCAATATCGATCCGTTAACTGCTTTGATATCCAGGTTCATCTTCCCTTCGGGATCACTAAAAATGCGCAATGCAATTATTTTTCTTGTCAACCAATCCACATCCTCGGAATCGTCACTATGTTCTATTCCTAAAAATATCAGCAATCCTTTTTCAATAGCTCCTTTCTTCTTTTCTTCTATTGTGACCGAAGCACTCGAAACCCTTTGAACTACAACTCTCATCGAAACAATGGTATAATTAACATATTAAATAATCCATATATGTATCTCATTAGTTTACATAGGGGTATTGCAATAAATTTATTCTTGATTTTTCAACACTAGTATAAACAAAACCTCGAAGTATGAGTTGGTTATTACCCGCACTTCTGATCCCTGTGCATTCAGACAAGAATGATAACAATTATTCAATAGTTGAGATATAATAAACTGCAAACAGTGCATTGTGGAAAAGCTGTTAGATTAACGATAGTTGCGAATAAATCAAATCCATTCATTCACATTTTTTGAATCTTACAGTAATTTCTGTGTGTCTTTTGTGCACAAAATTTTCATCAAAATTGTTTTGCACATATCAACAGGCCTGATAATAATAATAGATAAGAAAATAATTTATAATTATTAAAAACATACAGGTCGATAAGTCAACATTCATTGCGAGTTGATCTCATTGTACATTTGAGTGTTTATGAAATTGATGATCGAAAAAAATTCAAACAACAAATTGGTAATTGCCTGGTTGGTCGCAGGACTGGTCATGATCTATTTGCAAATTGTCATTGGTGGTATTACGCGCCTGACCGGATCAGGACTTTCCATAACGGAATGGGAAATTGTAACAGGCACATTTCCACCTTTGGGTACGGAAGGATGGATAGAGGAATTTGAAAAATATAAACAGACTCCTCAATATGAAAAGATTAATAGGGATATGGAAATGGGATCTGTGCTCACTCCCGGAACATTTAAATTCATTTATTTCTGGGAATATCTGCATCGGTTGTGGGCAAGATTGATGGGCTTTGTCTTTATCATTCCTTTTGCATTTTTCTATTTTAAAAAATGGATTCCGAAATTGCTGTTAAAACATCTGGGCATTGTTATTGGATTGGCGGTGTTAGCTGCCACCTTTGGATGGATCATGGTGGCAAGTGGCTTAATCAACAGACCATGGGTCAATGCTTATAAGTTGTCCATTCATCTTTGTATCGGAATTAGTGTGTTTATAGCCTTGTGGTGGGCATTCATCCGGTATGTCTATTCCAATTACAAATTGAGAGTGACGGGTTTGCCGACATTTGTAAAAGTGTTACTAGGACTATTAATTTTACAGATTCTTCTCGGAGGAATAATGAGTGGAACTAAAGCTGCACTCTTTATAAATTCCTGGCCATCTTACCACGGTTCATGGATCCCACCCATTATTCTCGAACACGGAAATTGGAATTTCGATAATTTTAATAATTACGAGCAATCTGCCTTCCTCGTATCACTCATACAATTTGTTCACAGGACTGTTGCTTATATCATTGTTTTGTTTTCTGTAACCGTTCTCTTCAAAAGATCCTGGTGGAATATCTCCATCCAATCTACAAATACATTCAGGGTATTTTTACTGTTACTATTTGCACAAGTCATTATCGGTATCATTACATTGGTGTATAGTGTCGGGACAATACCGGTGTTATGGGGAGTACTTCACCAAGCGGTGGCTGTATTAACATTGGCATGTTTTGTCTTGAATTTGTTCTATTTGGCTTACCTTGAACATTCAGATCAGGAAGGTCTGAATTCCGCTTAAATATCTTTTGAGATCTTGTAATAGTGTGAGTTTATTAAAAGAAAAAGACGGGTATAGATATATCGAAACAAAGCAAGGTGCGCCGGTTTTGCTTTTATTACACGGTTTGTTCGGAGCACTCAGTAATTTCCGCCAATTGATTAACGCCTTCACGGGCGATTTCAACGTAGTTGTTCCCATGCTTCCGATTTATGAATTGGATATAAAAGAAACGGGATTGGATGGATTGCTCGGATTTACCGAACGATTTGTCGCTCATCAGCAATACCAGAATATCCACATCTTGGGGAATTCTCTTGGTGGACATATTGCACAATTATATGTCCTGGCCCATCCGGAAAGAGTCCAATCAATGATATTGACAGGTAGCAGCGGACTATTTGAGAGCGGGATGGGAGATGGATATCCTCGAAGAAGTGATAAGGAATATATAGCGCAAAAAGTAGCCGAGACATTTTATGATCCGGCTGTAGCCGATGATAATTTAATAGATGAAGTATTTGAAACAGTCAATGATCGTGAAAAAGCCCTGAAAATCATCATCACCGCAAAGACAGCATTAAAGCACAACCTCGAAGATCAGCTTCATAAAATCGCATGCCCTACCCTGTTGATCTGGGGACGACAGGATTCAATCACTCCCCCATTTGTTGCAGAAAAATTTCACGAATTGATCCCAAACTCTGAGGTACAATACATCGATAAATGCGGACATGCTCCAATGATGGAAGTCCCGGATGAATTTAATGTCCTGCTCAGATCATTCTTGGATGGACTTTCCAATAGAGAAACATGATTAGTTGTTCATAAGATTCTGCATGATCCACTCCACGTTCTGTTCTAATGCATCGTTCCGCTTTCTTTCTTTAAGCAATTGTTTTTGCAAAGCCTGGATAGCTGTCAGTACTAATTCATCACCTGAACTAAAAGTCAGGTGATGCCGCTACCTTAAACGAAAAAAGGCGCTGAAAACAACGCCTTTAAAATAATATTGAATATTTGATTAAGGTTTAATTTCTTTTTTGAGTTTTTTCGCTCTATTTGCTCTTTGCATTGGATTTTCTCTAGAGTTTTGTTGTAAAAATTGCTTTTGTCGAAATGTCTCAAATCGCGACGCTTCTTCCTGGGGTGGATAGTAATTATTTGATGTATCCGTATCTGCTATTTCAAGGTAAGGATCCAATGTAATCTTACTGACTTCTTTGTCCGTTGGAAACACCTTGGTCACCTCATCTGCCCCGAAGCGCCAAACTTCGGCCGGGATACGAAAATCTTCAGTAGTACCATCAGTGTATTGAAACTGGAAGATCACAGGCATCACTAATCCTCCTACCTTCTTAAAAGTAATTTGGTAGTAATGTTTACCATTGTTGAAGAGCTCCAGTTCTCCCGGGGTCAATTTAGCTACAAAATTTTCATAGTTATGTTGATCTACGGCGTCCAGCTTCAAAGGATCATATGTGGTATAAAAATCTCTCAGTGTGGTGTCAATTTCATCATAGGTCTGGGAAATATCCCTGTTGCGAATATCCGATATCGGTGTTAGAGCATTATCACGGATTTCCCGTTGTCGGGCTTTTTCAATTTCCGGATTTCCGGTATTCAGCGTGAAATGCTTGACCTCTCCTATTGCCTGGTCTGCATGATCATTTGTGTAAAACCATCCTCTCCAGAACCAGTCGAGATCTACCCCTGAGGCATCCTCCATGGTACGAAAAAAGTCCGCAGGATATGGTTGTTTAAATTTCCACCGGTTGGCATATTCCTTAAAGGCGTGATCAAACAATTCACGGCCCATGACGGTCTCCCGGAGAATATTAAGAGCAGTGGCAGGTTTGGCATATGCGTTGTTGCCAAACTGGAATATACTTTCTGAATTGGTCATGATGGGTGAAATCCTGGACTTATCACCACCCATGTAGTCGGTAATCAAATGTGCAGGTCCTCTCCTATTCGGATAATTACGTTCCCATTGCTGTTCGGTAAGATATTGTACAAATGTATTGATACCCTCATCCATCCACGTCCATTGTCGTTCGTCACTATTGACGATCATGGGAAACCAGTTGTGTCCTACCTCGTGAATGATGACCCCTATATGACCGTATTTCATGCGTTTGGAGTACGTGTCATCAGACTCGCACCTTCCATAGTTGAAGCATATCATCGGGTATTCCATACCCATACTTCCATCAATAGACCAGGCTACGGGATAGGGATAATCAAAGGTGTAATGTGAGTACCATTTAATGGTATGTGCTACGGCTTTGGTACTGAATTTTTTCCAAAGACAATCTCCTTCCGGAACCCACATGGACTGTGCCATAACCGTGCGACCATCAGACATCTTTACGCCCAGGGCATCCCAGATAAATCTACGGGAGGTAGCGAAGGCAAAGTCTCGGACATTGTCTGCTTTAAATGTCCACGTCTTGTATTTAGTGGCTACTTCTTTGCTGTTTTCAAGTGACTCGTCAAGTGTTTGAATGGTGACCGGTTGAGCAAAGGAATTCTTTGCTTTTTTCAGACGATCCCGCTGTATGGAGGAAAGTACGGAGGATTCATTCTGCAATTCTCCTGAGGCGGCAACAAGGTGATCCTCAGGCACAGAAATATTGACTTCATAGTCTCCAAAAATCAAGGTGAACTCTCCCCTACCCAGGAATTGTTTGTTTTGCCACCCTTCGATGTCGTTGTATGAACACATCCTGGGAAAGAATTGAGCAATACAGTAGACCCTCTGGCCATCAGCAAATTGTTCATATCCGGATCTTCCACCGATTACTCTCGTATTGTTGATATTATACCACCACTTGATATTGAAAGTGGTTTTTTGACCGGATTGCAATGTTTGCGACAGATCGATCCTCAACATGGTTTTGTTAATCGTGTATTTGAGACCTCTGCCATTTTCATCGGTCACGGATTCAATTTTGAATCCTCCGTCAAAGGTCGGATTGAGGCGGTTCAATGTTCGTGTAGAATTGCCTCCATCTGCATTCAGAGCAGTAGTACCGATCAAATGTGAATCGCTGTCTTTGGAACGCACATTTTGATCCAACTGCAACCATAAATAACTTAGATCGTCGGGACTGTTGTTGTGATAAGTAATGGTTTCATCACCGTATAGTTTCTTTTCTTCATCATTAAGGGTAATGTCCATCTTGTAATCTGCCCGGGTTTGCCAATATTTATGGCCTGGTGCACCTGAGGCAGTCCTGTATTCATTGGCAGTCGGGAGATCTGTCCCCAATTGTTTAAAGGGATCCGGGTTAAGCTGTCCAAATACTTGAGTGGCCAAAAGAAACAAATTAAAAAGAACAGAAATAATTCTCATGAGGAGGATAAGTTTTGATTAATAGTTAATATGCAAAGCAGGGTGAAAAATCGGGCCGGAAGATACTGTAATTTTTCATGTATAGAAAGCCAGGTTTTTGCCGAAACAAACACATTAAAATCATATTAACACATTAAGGCAACTTTAATATGAATGATTTTTCTAGCCGCTGGATGATTGTTCCACGTGGAACATCTCTTTCAATCTTTATTGAAGGAGTCATTTATTCTTGTTGTGTCACAATACTTGCGAGCCTTTTTTCAGCTTGTTCGGCTGATTCTCGAAAAAGCACAAACAGACCAAATATCCTTTGGATTGTTGCCGAAGATCTGAGCCCTGTCATTCCTAGTTTTGGCGATAGTACGATTGAAACTCCGAATTTGTCCTGGTTAGCCAGTCAGGGAATATGTTATGATCGGGTCTTCAGCCCATCCGGTGTGTGTGCTCCCAGCAGGGCTGCTATTGCCACGGGAATGTATCCCACCCATATCGGTGCCAACCATATGAGGACAGGTCCATGGTTTGCTGATATGCCCCGGTCATTTATTGACAACTATCACAAAAATAGTATGCCGGAAGGTCTTCGTGCTTATGAAGCTGTTCCCCCTCCTGAGGTTAAAATGATGAGCGAATACCTCAGGGCACACGGCTATTATTGCACGAATAATAGCAAGGAGGATTATCAATTCAAAAAGTCATTGATGGCTTGGGATGAAAGTTCTCGAAACGCCCACTGGAAAAACAGGAAAGAAGGCCAGCCCTTCTTCAGCATTTTCAATATTGGTGTGACACATGAGTCACAAATTTGGGCCAAAGCCCGGGATTCTTTATGGGTGGATGAAACACTTGATGTATCGGTGCCACCATACCTTCCTGATACGGATACGGCAAAAATAGACATCCGAAGAATGTATTCCAACATAAAAGAAATGGATCAAAGAGTAGGGGAGATCATTGAAGAATTGAGACAAGAGAAGCTGTTGGAAAACACAGTTATTTTCTGGTATAGTGATCACGGCGGACCTTTGCCAAGACAAAAGAGACTCACCTATGATTCCGGTCTGCGCGTACCAATGATCATTAAATTTCCGGATCAGGACGGTGCAGGGAGCCGGGATGGCCAGTTGGTAAGCTTCATAGATTTTGCCCCTACAGTATTGTCCCTGGCTGGCATACCACCTCCCGACCATCTCGACGGACGTGCTTTTCTCGGCCAATATGCTGCACAAAAGCCGAGGGATTATATCCATGCGGCCTCTGATCGTTTTGATGAAACGCCTGCAGATCGCATTCGTACTGTCCGTGATCAACGATATAAATACATAAGGTACTACGATACAGACAGACCGATGTTCTTTCATGTCAAATACAGGGACCAAATGCCCATCATGAGAGAATTGTACCGATTGAGAGATCAGGATCAATTGAACCCATCCCAGGCGCTGTGGTTTCGTTCAACCAAGCCGAAAGAAGAACTCTTTGATACGAAAATTGATCCTCACGAAGTCAATAATTTAGCTGACAGACAAGAGTACACGGAAGTTAAAAACAGACTATCGACAGAATTAGACCAATGGCTGGTATCTTTTGAAGATATGACAATGATTCCGGAAACAGAACTATTAAAAAAGATATGGCCCAATGGAATCAAACCCGTGACAGATCCACCGAAAATTGAACGAAATAGCGGCAACATCACGTTAAAAAGCCCGACAAATGGTGCCTCAATCGGGTTCAAGATTTTTGATCAAGTAGATTCGAGTAAATCATGGAATGTGTATACAGGCCCCTTTTTGATATCAGAGAAGAAAAAGATCAGTGCAGTAGCCCACAGACTAGGATATACTCCGAGTCCGATGATCATCGAATGATGTTCCACGTGGAACATCACATTTCATCTAACCAAATTTTGAGCTTTTCACCCCAATACTCAAATTCTTTCAAGATTTCATCGATCGCATTGTTCCATTGCGGACTAAACTCTTCTTTAATAAATCTTTCGAGTTCTTCTTTTCCCGCTTCTGACAAAGCCTCAATTTCTTCATCTATATTCACACCGAACTCTTCAAGATCAAATTCATAATTGTTATCGCTATAACTGCGATAAAAACCATAACTAAGAACATCCTTCCAAAAATCAAGTTTTTCCCCGGCTGACATTTCATCCTTGAATTTTTTATAGCACTTGCTCAAATAATCTTCGTATTCCTTATCTATTTTGACCCATTCGGTAGATTCCAGCGATTTATAATGTTCGGCCACGTCATCGCTGAATTCAGTAAAACCGGCCAAAAAGGAATCCTTGTTCAAACAATTCATTGAACAAGAAGAAACAGTGATGAAAATGATCAGAGTCCAAAAGAAAACAATCAATCTGTTCATGGAAAAAGCGATATTCTCTTACATGAAAAAATGGCCGATAAGCACCACACTTAACAACCACAGAACGAAGGAAAGAATTCCCCCTATGATAATAAAATGCTTGAATTTGTATAAACCAAGGGAATAAATGATCGTATTAGTTTGATATCCTACAGGAGTGAAAAAACTGAAATTTGCACCGAAAATCACCGCGACTAAAAATGCGTATATCGGAATATTCAAAGATGCAGACAGACCAATGGCAACAGGCGTCATAATAATCGCAACGGCATTATTGGAAATAAATCCACTAGATATCATCGTTATTAGAAAAATAAATGCAATAATTATATTCGGATGAAAATCTTTTAAGAAAATCATTAAGTTATTAACTATGAGTGTGTCTGTCCCTGTGTTTTTCATAGCAATACCGATAGGAATCATACAGGCAAGCAAGATGATGACTTGCCAGTTGATCGACTGATAGGTATTGGACAATTCCACACACCCCAAAAGCAATAAAAGAAATACACCAATCAACGCGCTTTTCAAAATAGTATAGGTGCCGGTAGCAGCCAGTACAATCACGATCAAAAGAATGAAAGCACTCAATAATTGTTTTTTTGAATCAACAGCAGTCCCGGAGTCAAACTCATTGACCATCATGACATTACTCATAAATTTCAGATTGGCTTTTTTGGCAACGGTGGTTTCCACCAGGATGCTGTCTCCTGCTTCCAGCAAGGTGCCTTGATATTCACTTCTTACCCTCCCTGGTCCCGTTCTGGCTGTGGCACCAATTAGCGATCGTCTCTTTTTGATGGCAAGAGGAACAGAACCCCTAAAAGAAAATCTGCTGATATTATTCAATGATTTACCAATCAGGGAGGAGTTGGGTAAAACGAGCAGTTCAACGTAGATTAATTCGTTTTCTCCTTCAGCATTCGTCAGGTCCTTTTTTGTGATTAATTCGAAATTAGAATTTTCGGAAAACCCCTGGATGGTATTGATATTCGTTTTTATCAAAAGAACATCTCCCTGCTTTAACTGTATATTTTTATTTGGATAATCATGAATCAACCGGTTGCGTCTCAATTTCAGAAGTTGAACCGAGTCATCATTATAAATGTCCGTATCGCCCAATTTTTTTCCAATTAATTCTGATCCTTCCGAAACGCGCAGTCTTGTGATATAATCCTGGATATTGTATTCATCCCTGACATCCTTGGACTGATCATCAGGTAGAAAAACCATACCCACGATTGTTACAATTACTATGGATGTAAGCAACAAAATGAATCCTGGTGCACTGAATTCAAAAAATGACATTTCGGGAATGTCGTTCTCCCTGGCAATTGCATTCACAATCAAATTGGTCGAAGTGCCCATCAAGGTGCACGAACCGCCAAGAATACCCGCGAAGGAAACCGGGAGCAATAAACGAGATTTACTTATGCCATGAACAATGTGCAATTCATTGATCAATTTTATAAAAACAATAACAACTGCCGTCGTATTTATAAAAGCTGAAATCCCGCCTGTAACAAACATAAACAAGGGCAATACAAGCCATAGGCTCTTCTTGGACAGTCCTGACATATAACTGACCGCAAACTTGATCACTCCATTCTTTTCAAGCGCATATGCGATAATCATCAGGCAAAGAATCGTAATGAGCGCCGGATTTGAGAAACCAGAAATCGCCTCGATAGGAGATATGAGACCGGTGATCATCATACTTACCAGGAGCAACATCGCGGTCTTGTCTACCGGAAATACCTCAAATGCAAAGAGGAAAACCGAGATAAGAATGATAACAAAAAGAATGATCATCGGGGGTAAGATAAACAAAGCTCACTTAAATTAGTGACACTCTATTTTGAATTCAATTCACAAGAAAAGCAAAGATGACATACTTTGAAAAGGCTCAAAAGGCTTCCACATACATATCGAGCAGAATTGACAGTTATCCCGAAATTGCAATTGTACTCGGGACGGGGCTTGGCAATCTGAAGAATCATATCGAAAATCCAGTTACCATACCATTTGAAGAAATACCTCATTTTCCGAAAGCAACCGTAGCCGGTCATGAAGGAGCATTGGTCGCTGGTAATCTTGGCAACAAGAAGGTTATAGCTCAGGCAGGGCGATTCCATTACTACGAGGGATATTCAATGAAAGAAGTGACCTTACCAATCAGGGTGTTCAAATTATTGGGAATCGAGACCGTTTTCATTGCGAGTGCAACCGGGGGCATTCATGAAGATCTTGAAGCGGGAGATGTGGCTATTGTAGAAGATCATATCAATTTACATCATGAGAATCCACTTCGCGGCACTAACGATGAACGGTTCGGCCCAAGATTTCCGGACATGGTTGATGCCTATACTCCCGGACTGATTCAACTGGCTCTCCGGGTCGCCAAAGAAAAAAAAGTAAAATTACATACTTGTGTTTACGCCGGAATTCCAGGACCCAATATTGAAACAAAGGCAGAATATAATTACCTGCACATCATAGGAGCAACCGTCGTAGGAATGTCAACCGTTCCTGAAGTGATAATAGCGAAACAGATGGGAATGAAAACATGCGTATTTGCTGCTATTACCAATAAATGCTATCCCATTTCAGCAATCAAAAAAGTAACACACGAAGAAGTAATTTCAGTAGCCAAAAGGATTGAAGAAAATTTGACTGTCATCGTTCGTGAAATGATATACAGAATGTGAAAATAAAATTGAAAATGTTTGCTTGACGTTAAACAAAATCCGAGCTTGCCGGATTTATTCAAAATACAATTAGCCGATTGGATCACTCTCACATTAATGTCATAGGTGCCCGCGAACACAATCTAAAAGATATCAATGTCTCCATTCCCAGAAATAAACTGGTAGTGATCACCGGGATCAGCGGGAGTGGCAAATCGTCACTTGCTTTTGACACCATATATGCTGAAGGTCAAAGACGATATCTCGAAACATTTTCATCTTATGCCCGGCAATTTCTCGGCAAGATGGAAAGACCTGATGTTGAGAAGATCGAAGGACTCAGTCCAGTCATCTCAATTGAACAAAAAACAACAGGTTGGAATCCCAGATCTACGGTTGGCACTACAACAGAAATCTATGATTTTCTTCGACTGTTGTATGCGAGGATAGGGGAGGCCTATTCGATGCATACGGGTAAGAAGATGGTCAAGTATTCCGAGGAAAAGATCATTGCCCAAATCCTGGAAAAATTCAAAGGACGAAAAATTGGGTTGTTGGCACCGATGGTACGGGCAAGAAAAGGTCATTACCGCGAGCTCTTCGAACAAATGCGAAAAAAGGGCTATTCGAAAGCCAGAATTGACAGAGAGATCAAAGACCTCGTTCCTGGCCTTCAGGTCGATAGGTATAAAGTACATGATATAGAAATCGTAGTAGACCGCATCAAAGTAGATCCCTCCAAAAGAGAACGAATTGCCTCATCCTTGTCTGTGGCATTCAAGTTAAGTGATAGTTTTATCCAGGTTGTGGATCTGGATACTAATGAAGTCCACCCATTTAGCAATAAACTGATGTGCCCGGATACCGGGCTTTCATACGAAGAACCCTCACCCAACACATTTTCTTTTAACTCTCCTTATGGTTCTTGCCCCCAATGTAAAGGACTGGGATTAAAGCATGAGGTAGATATGGAAAAAGTAATACCGAATGATAAGGCAAACATTAACAATGGTGGAATCGTACCATTCGGAGAGTTGCGGGAAAATCTGACTTTCAGACAATTAAGGGCCATTGCAAAGAGATATCAATTTACCTTATCCACTCCTATAAATCAAATTCCTCAGGAAGCGTTGGAGATTATCCTTTTCGGAGGAGATAATTCATTCGATTTCAGGCTTGGCTATTCCCCGCATGACTTTGTCTATGATTTGGCCAATGAAGGTATTGTCAATATGCTGAAACGATGGTATCGGACTACCACGTCAGAAAAAACCAGAAGATGGTCGGAGGACTTTATGACCATAGTCACGTGCTCTGAATGTGAGGGATATCGGCTCAAGCAGGAGTCCATGCATTTCAAACTGGCAGATACTCATATCGGACAACTCGGAGAAATGGATCTTGGACAATTACGTGACTGGTTTGACGACTTACACCTTCATCTCGATGAACGACAAAAAGCAATTGCCCGGGAAGTAATCAAGGAGATCAGCTATCGGTTGGATTTTTTATTACAGGTAGGTCTTGATTATCTCCACCTGAACAGGCCGTCGAGAACCTTATCGGGAGGAGAAGCCCAAAGAACACGGCTGGCCACCCAGATTGGATCCCAATTGACGGGAATCACCTATATAATGGATGAACCCAGTATCGGATTGCACCAACGAGATAATCACAAACTGATAGAGTCTCTGAAGGATCTTTCCAAAATAGGCAATACGGTAATCGTCGTAGAACACGACAAGGATATCATGCTGTCTTCTGATTATTTGATTGACCTTGGACCCGGTGCCGGCGAAAATGGGGGAGACCTCGTCAGTGAGGGACCTCCGGAATATTTCAAGAAAACAAAGGGCATTACCGCTGAATATCTCAATGATTTAAGAGCGATTCCCTTCAATAAAAAAAGAAGAAAAGGAAATGGACAGAGATTGATTCTGAAAGGAGCAACCGGACATAATCTTCAAGGAGACACGCTGACCATTCCATTGGGTACACTGACCTGTGTTACAGGAGTGTCCGGTAGTGGTAAGTCGTCACTGATCAATTCAACATTATACCCGATTCTGCGGAGCCATTTTTATAAAAGTCTTCAACGTCCGCTGCCTTATAAATCTATTGAAGGCATTCAACATATTGATAAGGTCATTGAAATTGACCAATCGCCAATTGGAAGAACTCCAAGATCAAATCCCGCCACCTACACCAAGTTATTTGACCCGATCAGAAAAATATTCGCCAATCTACCGGAGTCAAAAATCCGCGGCTATAAACCCGGCAGATTTTCCTTTAACGTAAAGGGCGGGAGATGTGAAACCTGCCAGGGAGGGGGCCAGCAATTGATAGAAATGAATTTCCTTCCGGATGTATATGTGAATTGTGAAACCTGTCAAGGTAAGCGCTACAATCGGGAAACCCTCGAAGTCATGTATAAAGGAAAATCAATTTCGGATGTACTCAATATGTCCGTTGACGAGGCGGTTGAATTTTTCAAAAACATCCCTGCCGTCTATCGAAAACTAAAAACCCTTTATGACGTAGGTCTCGGCTACATCACGCTAGGACAACAAGCCACAACTCTTTCAGGAGGAGAAGCACAACGAGTGAAATTAAGCGAGGAGTTGTCAAAAAAAGATACGGGCAATACGTTATATATTCTTGACGAACCAACCACGGGTTTGCACTTTGAAGATATCAAGTTGCTCGTCCGGGTGCTTTCCAAGTTGGTTGATAAAGGCAATACCATTATCGTCATTGAGCACAATATGGATATAATAAAAGTTGCCGATCACATCATTGACCTCGGCCCCGAAGGAGGATACAGAGGAGGTAAGATCATCTTTGAAGGAGCTCCGGAACAGATTATCAACAAGAAATCCAATCATACGGGCAAATTTCTGAAACCAGAGCTTAAAAAAATGCAGGCGCAGCCCGTACCACTGCGCCTACGCCGGGATAATGCGGAAGATCCCGGAATTTCAACACAAACTGTATAACTACCCTATAGATATCGTCTTTTTGACATCCTTTGCCTGCTCTTTTTTGGCAAGCCTGATGTTCAAAATCCCTTTGTCATATTTTGCTGCGATATCATCCTGGGAGATCTCATCGGATAGATAGAAGCTTCTTTTGAACGAACTATAGTTGAATTCCCTTCTTGTAAAACTTCCATTGTCCTCATCACTTTCTTCTGTAGCAGATTTCTTTTCTGCAGAAATGGTCAGTCTGTCTTTATCGATTTCAATGGAGAAGTCCTCCTTTTCCAATCCAGGTGCGGCGACCTCGATATCAAAAGAATCATTATTCTCGATTACATTGATTGAAGGACGAATGTTCACAAAGTCCGAACCCCAAAAATCTGAGATGCTTCTTCCGTTTAGATCGTCAAAAAAACGATCCAGGTTGAATGGTTTAAATGGATTATATTTTACCAAACTCATGCTTTATGTTTTTTTAAGATTAATGAATGTTGATTGTCTTTGGTGGTGTCGGCACCTCCTCTTCTTTCAATGGAAGAGTAATGATCAGGACACCGGCAGAGAAGCGCGCTTCAATCGCAGCTCCTTCTATGTGTTCATGTAAATGAAATGTCTTCTTGAATGCTCTTCGTTTAAACTCCTGATGCCTGTACGCACGATCCTTGGACTCTTTGGTCCCCTGAGATGATACATGCAGTAAATCCTTGTCGAGGTCTATTTGAATGTCCTCTTTGTCAAGACCCGGAAGAGCCAGTCGCAACTCAAAACGATCATTGAATTTCAAAACATTGGTCGGAACATTGCCTTTGAAATGATTACGCTTTGCCGGTGCAACTTCACCAAAAGCGGTGTTAAAAAAATTGTTGATTACATTGTCCAAATTCGACCTGGTGTAAACATGGTTTTTCGGTCTGGTGGTTCTGTGTGTGCAAGTCATTTCTTAACGGTTTATTATTGTAAAATGATTTCATACTGAATAGATCAAGTGACATGCCATCGGGAAATTCATGCAACATTGTCGTATTAAAGCCCACAAAAACGACAAAAAGTCAGAGTTGTTCGATTTGTGTAAGACAATTTGGCAGATTTCATATCATTTCATTGAATGAACTATCTTTAATCACAAAGCACTCTTATGTCCTTTTTAAGATTTGGAAAAAAAATTAAGAACAGAACTTTTGACTATATACCCAAGTATTATGACCAGGACAAAGAGGAATTAGAAAAAAGGTTAAAGAGATACAAACCCCAGCCGGGAGATACCGAATTAACCAAGCAAAGAATAAGAGGAGGTTTCAGACGAAAGTACAATACAAAGGACGAATATGTATCAAGGAGCCAAAAACGATCAAATCTCATCCTGGTGGCAACGCTCATTATCTTAATTATTCTTACCTACGTCTTTCTTTCAGAATATTTACCTCGTATCGTGGCTACCTTTGAATGATGGCTGAAAAAATTGAGCAACAGACCGTTAGCGGGAGTATACGCGTTTTGCCCACGGCTTTGGCCAATCAGATCGCTGCAGGAGAGGTTATTCAGCGACCGGCCTCTGTTGTTAAAGAACTCCTTGAAAATGCTCTTGATGCCGACGCTTCACAAATTCAGCTCATCATCAAAGATTCTGGCAAAACGCTTATACAGATAGTCGATAATGGAAAAGGAATGTCCCCCGCTGATGCTTCAATTTGTTTTGAGCGGCATTCAACCTCTAAAATCCGAACTTCAGATGATCTGTTTCAAATCAGGTCCTTTGGATTCAGGGGAGAGGCCCTGGCGTCAATTGCTGCCATTGCACAAGTCGAGCTGCTTACCAAAACAAAACAGGAAGATCTTGGCACCTATATTTTGATTGAAGGAGGAAGGATTAAAAAATCTGAACAACGCCCAACGGCCAATGGAACATCTATAACGGTTAGGAACCTTTTTTTCAATGTTCCTGCTCGACGTAAGTTTCTAAAATCAGACCCTGTTGAATTGAAACATATCCTCGAAGAATTTTCAAGGGTGGCAATTCCCAATCCGGGAATTCATTTCAGCGTTTATCATAACCAAAATGAACTTTATCATTTTCAGGGAACCAATATGCGCCAAAGGATTGTCAATTACTTTGGAAAAACGATTAATGATCAAATTGTTCCGGTTTCAGAGTCAACGGATTTTATTTCAATTTCAGGATTTGTCGGAAAACCCGAACTTATAAAAAAATCCAGAGGTGACCAATATTTCTTTGTGAACAGAAGATTTATAAAAAGTAATTATTTAAACCATGCTGTAAAAATTGCTTTTGAAAATGTCATTCCTTCCGACCATTATCCGTTTTATGTTTTATTAATTGAGATAGATCCTGGTTTAATTGACGTTAATATACATCCGACTAAACAAGAAGTCAAATTTGAAAATGAAAGGCTCATTTACAATTATATAAAGGTATCGGTGAAACATGCCTTAGGAAAATATAGCATTACGCCCAGTATTGATTTTGACTCAGAACACGCTGGAATATTGGAATCTTCTGCATCACAAATTGGAATATCAAAAGTTGATAGAATTTCAAGTGATATTGCAAGGGGAATCCATGGATCAGAAAGAGATAAATGGATAGACTTTTATAAGGAAATCGGGGCACATGCCCAAGATCATAATGAAGGCCAGATCATATTGAGCAGCGATTGGTCTGATCGTGATAGTGACGAAGAAAATGCAATGCAGTGTTTTCAAATTCACGACTCATATATAATCAGCCCAATAAAATCCGGATGGATGGTGATCGATCAATCATCTGCTCATGAACGAATAATGTATGAAAAATACTTATTGATGCTCAAAGAGAAACAAATGGTTTCGCAGGCAAGTTTGTTTCCCGAGACGATATCATTGGATCCTAAAAATGTACCTATTCTCGAAGATCTTTTCAACGATTTGAAATTTCTTGGATTTCAAATTGAAAAATTTGGAACGAACACTTTTGTCGTGAATGGGCTGCCGGCTATGGAATTGGATATGTCAACGCATGATTTTCTAAAGCAATTCATAGAAACTTATGCAAAGAACCAGGAATTGCAAATGGAAATACAAGAAAATCTTGCCCGGTCAATGGCACACCAGTTGAAAATTAGAAAAGGAAAGACATTGACCAATCTTGAAATGAATGATATAATCGATCGTCTGTTTGCTTGCGAGGTTCCCTACACTACCCCTGGAGGAAAAAAGTGTTTCGTCACATTTGGATTGGATGAATTAGAAAAACGGTTTAGAAATTAAATCAAAATGATGTACAATATTACCGATGTAGTAAAGAATCTCCTGTTCATTAATGCCATTGTATTTTTTGCTGTCCAATTACCATTCTTCAATCATTTTGCACAATACTTCGTCTTCTTTCCTTTTGAAAGCTCAAACTTTCACCCGGTGCAGATTGTCACTCATATGTTCAACCACGGGAATATACCTCATCTCTTCTTTAATATGCTTACGCTATTCTTTTTTGGTCCAAATGTCGAAAGAGTATGGGGCCCGAGAAGGTTTTTATTTTTTTATATGCTTTGTGGGTTAGGCGCCCTGGCGTTACACATCATCCTGGGAGGCCATTCTGCTGTAGTTGGTGCATCGGGTGCTATTTCGGGTGTGCTTTTAGCATTTGCATTTTTATTTCCGAATGCGAAAATCATGTTGTTGATACCGCCCATACCGATGAAAGCAAAATATCTGGTCGGAATATTACTCGTTGTTGATTTGTATCTGGGCCTGACAGCGGCTTCGACAGGGATTGCTCACTTTGCTCATATTGGAGGTGCGTTAACCGGAGCGATCCTGATATTTCTTTTCAGAAAAAACCCGAACTTTTTGAGATAATATCATACTAAATCGTGAAACTTTACCCGGAACATACGTTATACTAATTACATGTTACAATCAATTGTAAATGACATAAAGGGACAATTCAAGTATGGCAATATGATCACTAGGATCATATTGGTCAATATTTTTGTTTTCCTGCTCATACTCATTGTCAAAGCGTTCAGCCCTCCGCAGTCGGGAACGTTCAATTTCTTTTCCAACCTGATTGTTTTGTCCTCCGAAGGAATGGAAATCCTGAAGAAGCCGTGGACTGTGGTTACCCATATGTTTGTACATAAAGGATTTTGGCATCTGGGATGGAATATGATCCTTCTGTATTGGTTTGGAAGGATCACAGGAGACCTGGCCGGAGACAGACGCATTTTACCTCTGTATCTCTTAGGAGGTCTGGCAGGCGCTGTTGCTTACTTAATGTATGTTCAGGTAACGGGGGTTTTTGGATCTGCACATGGAGCGAGCGCCGCAGTGACCTGTATCATCGTCGCCGCCGCATTTTTGGCCCCGGATTATAATATCAGGTTATTAATCATTGGCAATGTCAAACTGAAATATATCGCCCTGGTCCTCATTATCATGGACCTGGCGATGATATCTGAAAGTGATAATACCGGAGGACGCATTGCTCATTTGGGAGGTGCACTGATGGGTGGTGGATTTGTTCATTTCCTCAGACAGGGAAGGGACATTACTGCAGGATTACAGCAATTGTTTTATTCATCAAGCAAGAGAAAAAGTCAAAAAAAACCTGCACGAATGGCGGTAATTCAAAACAAGAAATGGAACAAGCAAGCCCAGGCTCCCGACAACAGAGAAGAAGATGTCCAACAAAAAATTGATCAAATCCTGGACAAGATTAATGCATCCGGATATGATAGTTTAACCAAGGAGGAAAAAGAGTTTTTGTATCAAGCCAGCCAAAACCAGGATTGAACGTAAAAGAACAAGTAGCTGATATTGAGATTGCTCCTATTTTTGCAACAAATTTTAATTCACACTAGCAACTGTCCTGGAAAGGGATTGGTTGTAACCGAATATAATTCATGTCAGGATTGAAGGTATATAATAGTTTAAGCAGGCAGAAAGAAGAATTCCGACCTATCCATAACAAACATGTGGGGATGTATGTCTGCGGTCCCACTGTTTATAGTGTCGTTCATCTGGGCAATATCAGGACCTTTATGAGCTTTGACGTTATATACAGGTATCTGAAATATCTGGGCTATACTGTGCGATACGTCAGAAACATAACTGATGTAGGCCATCTGGTAGGTGACCAGGATACGGGAGAGGACAAAATAGCGAAGAGAGCAAAACTGGAAAACCTCGAACCGATGGAAGTCGTTCAGAAGTATACCAATTCCTTTCATGCCATGATGAGAACGTTCAATATTTCCGAACCTAGTATAGAACCCAGGGCTACAGGACACATCCTGGAACAGATTGAAATGGTTCAGAAAATACTGGACCGAGGAGATGCATACGTCAAAAATGGTTCGGTCTATTTCAATATCCAAAAATTTGCTAAGCAACATAAGAGCTATGGTGAATTATCGGGCAGGAAACTCGATGAACTTTTTGCTGAGACCAGAGAACTCAAAGCCCAGGACGAGAAAAATCATCCTGCAGATTTCGCCATCTGGATGAAGGCTGATGACAGGCATCTCATGAAATGGAATTCCAAATGGTCAGAAGGATTTCCCGGATGGCATCTGGAGTGCTCAGCAATGAGTACAAAGTACCTCGGAGACCACTTTGATATTCATGGTGGGGGAAATGATTTGAAGTTTCCTCATCACGAAAATGAAATTGCACAAAATCAAAGTGCATGTGGATGTGCGCCAGCCAAATATTGGTTGCATGCCAACATGTTGCTCATGAATGGCAGAAAGATGGCAAAAAGCGATGGAAATATAATCTCGGCGGAAGAACTTTTCAATGGGACCAGCGAACATGTTAGCAAGGGATATGCACCTATGGTTGTAAGGTTTTTTATGCTCATGGCTCACTACAGGTCAACCCTGGATCTCAGTGACCAAGCTCTTCAGGCAGCCGAAAAAGGGTATAATAAACTCATGGAGGCCAATAAGTACCTGCAGTCTATCCCCGTCAGTGAGTCTACGGAGAAATCAGAGCTCGATCAAAATATCAATGACCTGGTAGAACGGGTTTTTGATGAACTCAATGATGACTTCAATACACCTAAGGCACTTGCCAGGTTATTTGAATTGGTTCCGATTATTAATAATCACCGTGATCAGAAACCGGGTTTCCAAAATATTTCTGCAGATATACTAAATAAGCTGAAAAGTTGTTTCAAGGATGTTCTTTTCAGCATTATGGGCCTAATGGAAGATCACGCAAAAAGTAATGGATCAGGTAAGGTACTTGATGGGGTAATGGAGCTCATCCTGGATCTCAGGCAACAAGCAAGATCTTCGAAAGATTGGAATATGGCTGATAAAATCCGCGATCATCTTGCTGCTCATAATATAGTTGTCAAAGATGGAAAAGAAGGCAGTACCTGGACAATTAACTAAATAAATGCGGGAATCAATCAAATCTATAATCTGTCTGCTGTTTTTGGTTTGCTTTATTTCAGCTTGCCAAAACGACAAGCAACCAACATCTTCCGTTGATACGCCACGACAGATACGGCAAATCCCTGCTTTTAATGCAGATAGTGCATATTGGAAAATTGAAAAACAACTTGATTTTGGATATAGAGTTCCGGGAACGGAAGCTCATCAACAGACAATCGACTGGATCTATTCTTTACTTGAGTCGTATGGTGCCAAGGTATTTAAGCAGGAATTCAAAGCGAGCTTTTTTAATAGACAGGACGTGGAATGCACAAACATTATTGCCCAGTTTAATCCTGAATTAACAACCAGGATATTGCTTGCGGCACACTTTGACAGCCGGATTGTAGCCGAGAAAGATGATGAAAGAAAAGATCAACCGATACCAGGAGCGGATGATGGAGCAAGTGGCACTGCGGTACTCCTGGAATTGGCCCGGATGATCAGCCAAAACCCTATAGATATAGGTGTAGACTTTGCACTTTTTGATGCAGAAGATCAAGGTAGCGAAAAGGTCAACTGGGCTCAGGGCTCCGAGTATTGGTCCAAAAACCTGTTACCAATTGGCTATCGTGCAAAGTATGGCATCTTGCTGGACATGGTTGGGTCTGATAAAGCAGCCTTCGGGAAAGAAGAATATTCTCGTCAATTGGCTCCTGAATTACAAGATAAAGTCTGGGACTTGGCGAAGAGCATGGGATATTCGGACTTCTTCCAGGATTTCTATGCCGGAGGAGTCATGGATGATCATATTAATGTCAACCAATATGCCAATATCCCAATGATCGATATTATCAATATGTCTCCCGTTGACAGAGTCAGTTTTGGGGCTTATCACCATACCCACGATGACAATATCGATATCATCAGCAAAAGAACACTACGCGTTGTTGGACAAGTTGTGACTGCTGTTTTGTACAATGAATCAAACGGGACATTCTGATCAAACGGTAGCTCCCGTCTTCATCTTTTCGGCATTCTCAGCTACTTGTAGGGCTTCAATGATCTCTTCCAGGTTTCCTTCCATCACCTTATCCAGGTTATACAAGGTCAGGTTAATCCTGTGATCCGTGACTCTGTTTTGCGGATAATTGTACGTACGGATTTTGTCAGAGCGATCACCACTTCCTACCAAAGATTTTCGTTTGGCTATTTGCTCATTCTGAGATTTAAGTCGTTGTGCTTCCATCACTTTGGCGTACAACCGTTGAAGGGCGATTTCTCGATTCTTGTGTTGCGATCTTGAATCCGTGCTTTCTGCGACAATTCCGGTCGGAATATGTGTAAACCGAACTCCGGATTCAGTTTTATTTACATGCTGACCACCAGCACCGCTTGCCCGAAAAGTATCAGTCCGTAAATCATCCTTGCGGATGTCTATGTCTTCTTCTTCAAATTTTGGAAGAACGGCAACAGTAGCCGCCGATGTATGCACCCTGCCCTGGGATTCGGTCTTGGGTACGCGTTGCACACGATGTGCACCGGATTCAAATTTCAATTTTCCATAGACTTCGTTGCCGTAAACCTCGAGGACAATCTTGTTGAACCCACCGACTGTACCTTCGCTGACAGAAATAGTTTCGGATTTCCATCCCATTGTTTCAAAGTACTTTGAATACATCCGAAACAGATCTCCGGCGAATATACTGGCTTCATCACCGCCGGTACCAGACCTGATTTCAAAGACTACATCTTTTGTGTCTTCCGGATCTTTTGGTATGAGCAGGATTTTAATTCGTTCTTCGAGAACTGTTCGTTCTTCTTGAAGATCTTCTATTTCCAAACGAGCCATATCTCTCATCTCTTCATCCTCGTCATCAAGCAAGGCCTTAGTAGATTCCAATCGTTTTGAGACCATGGAATATTTGTGATAAAAATCTACAAGCTCCTGAAGACCTTTATATTCTCTGTTGAGAGCAGAATATTTTTTCATGTCTGAAATGGCTTCGGGATCTGAGAGTTTTTCCTGAATATCCAAAAAACGGGCATTGATGGCCGCTAATTTATCAAGCATACCTTACTATAAAATTGTAATGAAGTTCTAATTAGCTCAGAATGAGCTAATCGAGTTTGCTCCTGATCGATTGAATTAATTCCTGGGAGGCACTGTGTCTTTTGGTAGCAGTCTTTATTAAATTCCGGAACTGCTTTTCATTATTAAAGACTTTGTTGCAAACGGAATCGTTCTTTACGGCGTCCAGAAGGTTTTGTTCGCTATCTTCTGTCAAGCGGTTGTCGAGGTAGAGATTAACTTGTTTTGAAAAGTAGTTCAGTAGATTTTTGTTTTCCATCCTGTGGTATTAGAGAATGAATGCACCTGTTATCAAAAGTAAGAAATCTTATACTAATTCTCAAAGATGGTTTGAAACGGGTTTTTAAGTCTCTTTAGCTGATTTATTCTTTTTTCCTCTGTAGTCTTTATAGCCTTTGGATTCGGCATAAGTTTTCAATTTATCCTTCAACATATTCCTTGCCCTGAAGAGACGAGACCGCACAGTACCGATCGGAACATCTATGATCTTGCTTATCTCTTCATACGTAAAACCTTCAACATCACATAACAAAAGAACTGTCCTGAAATCAATTGGAAGTGCATTAATTGAAATGGTGATTTCATCACCCATCATATTATCAAATAACTCCTCTCTCAAATCCAGGTAACCCGGCAAAACGCTTTCCTCACTATCGTGGTAACTCACGATATCCTCAAAGTCCACCTTGGTTGGTCGCTTACTCTTCTTACGATATTCGTTGATGTAAGCGTTTTTCAGAATTTTAAACAACCAAGCCTTAGCATTAGTTCCTTCGTCATATTTATCTATGAACCTGAAAGCTTTTAAGTAGGTTTCCTGGACAAGATCATTCGCATCATCTTCATTGTACGAAAGATGATAGGCAAAGGTCTTTAGAGCATCTATATGAGGCAGAAACTCTTTTTCAAAAATTTTATACTCTTTCTTTTTGTGTTTTGCCAACAGGTAAGATTTGTCCAAAAGTAGACTTTATTGATTAAAGTTTATGACTTGGCCTTCTGCAATAATAAAAACGTCATCTGTGCTTTTGGGTTTAACGATTTGCGTTCCTGTAAAGGTTCCGAATGCCGGTAAAATGCACGTGGATATTGAAAATATAAAGCAAGGAAGCAATACGGACTGCCTTGCCTTCCCCTTAAGTTTCACTGCCGGATGAATATGGCCACAGAGGTTGTAGTATTCTTCGTGAGGGGAAGGGTAGTGGGAAAGGATAAATGGCGGGAGGATCTTTGCGCTTTCAAAAACTTGATCCAGAACATCCGATAATTTCACTGCCGGAATAATGTCGTGATTTCCAAGTACCAATTCAAAGCTTATTTGCGGGAATGTTGCAATAAAGGTTTCAAACTCTTTCCAATCTGAGTTTTCAGAGCTATGAAATAAATCACCCAGGAAAACCACCTTTTCAGGGCGAGTCATTTCTATAAGATTTGATAACCGGACATAATTGTCTAATGAAGCATTTACTGGCAGAGCAAAACCATGCTTTCTGAAGTGATGGATCTTACCCAGATGAACATCTGAAATGAAAAGACACTTTTCCCTTGGCCAATAAATAGCTTTTTCTGCTAAGAGAACAAGAGTCTCTTCCCTGACCTTATGTGTGAATCCGGATTCAATTATCTGATGGCATTTCTCCGTTGGTCACAGGCTCCACAGGGGCGTAAATTGATTTCACCTTTTGTTCAATCTCAGATGATACTTCCGGATTGTCTTCAAAAAAGCTCTTGACTGCCTCTCTGCCCTGTGCAATTTTGGTGTCGTTGTAGCTGTACCAGGAACCACTTTTTTGCACGATATCATTTTCCACAGCGAGGTCAACCAACTCTCCAACTCTTGATATGCCTTTTCCAAAAGTGATCTCAAACAATGCAATTCGAAAAGGTGGGGCGAGTTTGTTTTTTACAACCTTAACTTTTATCGGGTTACCAACGACATTCCCCTCTCTATCCTTAATGGATGTTCCTGATTTTCTGATATCGAGACGGATAGAAGCATAAAACTTGAGTGCGTTCCCCCCAGTTGTGGTTTCAGGGTTTCCGAACATGACGCCTATCTTTTCTCGTAGTTGATTGATAAAAATGCAGCAACAACCAGTTCGACCTATTGTAGCTGTGAGCTTTCTAAGGGCTTGTGACATCAATCGCGCGTGAAGACCCATTTTTGAATCTCCCATTTCTCCCTCAATTTCGCTCCTTGGTGTTAGGGCAGCAACAGAGTCAATGACAAGAATATCAATAGCTCCTGACCTGATCAGATTTTCTGCAATTTCCAATGCTTGCTCTCCATTGTCTGGCTGGGAGATCAATAAATTTTCAGTGTCGACACCCAGGGCTTCGGCATATGTTTTATCAAAGGCATGTTCGGCATCGATAAATGCCGCGATTCCTCCTTTTTTTTGAGCTTCTGCAATGGCATGAATTGCAAGAGTAGTCTTACCGGAGGATTCCGGACCATAGATCTCAACGACTCTGCCTCTGGGGAATCCTCCGATACCTAATGCGATATCAAGGGATAAAGAACCCGTGGGAATTGCATCCACATCTATGACCTGCTTGTCACCAAGCTTCATGATGGTCCCCTTTCCATAAGTCTTTTCCAGTTTGTCGACTGTTAATTGTAATGCTTTTAGTTTGGCTTCTCTCTCTTTAGACATACCTCAGAATGTATAGTTTTAAAATGACAAACAAATGTAATGTTATCCACCTATTAATGTGGGCCAGGGCAACATTATTATCTATAAACTTTAACGGCCCTGTTATTTAATTATGACTTTAAATAGCCTGAGGTAACCCCTGCCGGTCAAAAATCTCTGATTTTTTTGCAAGGTGCTTTTTAATTTGCTTAATCATCAACGGCCCCCGATATATAAATCCCGTATAAATCTGGATGAGATCTGCTCCTGACTTCATTTTCTCCTCAGCAGCCTCCGGGGAGTCAATTCCTCCTACTCCTATTAATGGGATTTTCTGACCGGTTAGTGAAGATATCCTTTGAAGGATTTGAGTAGATTTTGACTTCAATGGCTTTCCGCTCAATCCCCCTGCTCCTAATTGTTTGACCCGTGATGGGTCTGTGGTCAAAGGGTGTCTGTATATAGTAGTATTGGTGGCAACAACTCCATCCAGATTGAGTTCCGTTACAAGTTCGACGATATCATTTACTTCCCCATCTGAGAGATCCGGAGCTATCTTGACCAGTACGGGACGTTTTTTAGATTGCGATTGGCGCCATTCCAATAAAGGCGTCAGTATCTTTTTCATGGGTTCTTTACGTTGAAGAGCCCGCAATCCGGGGGTATTGGGAGAACTAAGGTTAACAACAAAATAATCTACAAAGGGATAAAGCTTTTGAAAACAAATCAGATAGTCCTTGTAAGCTTCCTCATTTGGTGTGATTTTGTTCTTTCCGATATTTCCCCCAATAATAAAATCCCTGTGTTGAACCTTCTTCAATCTTTCGGCCAACACTTCCACGCCAGCATTATTGAAACCCATTCTGTTGATGATCGCCTGGTCTTTTATTAGTCTGAACAACCTTGGCTTCGGATTACCTGTCTGAGGAAGAGGCGTCACAGTGCCAATCTCTATAAAACCAAAGCCAAGAGCGGCCATGGCCCTTATGTATTTACCGTCCTTATCAAAACCGGCAGCCAGTCCAACAGGGTTCTTGAATGTTAGCCCCCAGAGTTCTCTTTTCAACGAAGGATGATCAAAAGAAAAAATTAACCTGATCCCTTCTTTTAGTATAGGTATAGCAGTGAGAAAATTAAAAACTGAAGTAGTAATATGATGTGCCCGTTCGGCTGGAAGCCTGAACAAAAAGAACTTTACGAATGAATACATTAATTACTTGATACTTCCTGTGCCAGCAGATTGATATCTCTGATCAGAAGCCGTTTGCGATTAAAAGTAATAATGTTTTTGGATTTGAGTTCATTCAAGACCGTGGTGACGGTCTGACGGGATGTCGCGGTAAGATTGGCAATTTCCTGATGGGTCATAAAATTTCGCACTACCCATTCATAACCAACACGCTGGCCGCGTTCGCTATTGAGATCAACCAGAAATTCGATGATCCTGCTCCTCGAATCCTTAAACACCATGGATTCCAGCCGTTTTTCCATTTTTAAAGCCCTGCTACCAAGGAGATTCAGCATAAACAAAGTCAGGGGGGAGTGCTCTTTAAACAGTGACTTCATCTCTGACCGATTTATCACACAGACTTCTGTTTTTTCTAATGCCTTGGCAAAATCTCTCCTTTTGAAGGCTCCGGCCAGGGCTTTTTCTCCAAAAATTTCTCCTGTAGTCAGAATTGCCTTTGTTACCGATTTATCACCTTCTTCCGTCCCAATCTTGACGCGGCCTTGAGAAATGTAATAGAGTTTATCCGCTTGTTCGTTTTGTCTGAAAATATACTCGCCTTTTTCGAAAGTAATATGTACATGTCCGCCCGATTCATTACTTAGCTTTTTAGAGCAAAATATTCCCTGGGCATCGATATTTTCTAAAAACCAAATATTGGATTCAGACATACGATTAGATTTTGCAACAATAATAGGATGATATAAACAATACAACAGAAGTGAAGAAATAGTTGTGACTTGTGGATTCTCAGAAGATCATTTTAACACATTAAAAATAATCATAATACATAACTGGCATAAAATGTGCAGCTTATAAATGAATCTGATCATTTGTGCATATTTTGACCTGCTTTCGGATATATCTTTATTGCCTTTCTATCGTCATGAGTCTGTTCATGATTGCAGGTTCGCTCATGGGTCAATGCCCCAATAAACGTTGGGATGCTTCTAACCAGGGAAGCGCATTTATTGAAGAAATAGGAAAAAAAACATTTTACGGAAAATTCACCAATGCTGAAAATGCACAGTTCGTAAACGATGGTCGACTTTACTTTATGGGTGATATTGACAACAATGGTCATTTAGGAGATGGATTTGGATATGAATACATCAAGAGATGTGATGACACCCGTACAATGGTCGATGGACTGGGTGTCACAGAATTCAACATTCTAGACGTTGAAAACCCCAGAGGAGTGGACTTAAACACCGACATTCGGATCAAAAGCAATCTGCATTTCAACCTGGGTATTGTACACACAGACCGCAATGAATTCAGGGAGCGTGTCTTTTTTATGGAAGGAGCCACATATAGCGGTTCTACGAATGACAAACATGTAGACGGAACAATTGCCCGACAGGGTGAGGGTACCTTTCTTTTTCCGTCGGGAGATGGAGATCACCTGTCCCCGGTAAAAGTACAGGGAGAGAACTCCTTTGATGTTTTCATTGCAACCTATCACTCTACTTTACAAACCAATCGTCAATACTTATCGAAAGGTGAATTTCCTGTTGATTCTACCGATGACAATATATTAGTAGTACAACCCAAAGAATTTTGGACGCTTTCCGGAAGTCAATCTACCAAAGTCACATTGTACTGGACTCCCTTTAGCGATATCCTTGATCTGACTACCAGTGTTGCAGATTTAGTCGTAGTTGGATGGGATGGAGAAAAGTGGGTTAATTTGGGAAATACAGAGCTTTCGAATGATTTTGATTCGGGCAATGTCTCATCTTCTGCAGTCGTGCCGAATCGATATGAGGCCTTTACTTTTGGGGTTTTGGACACAGATTCGGATGGTTTACCTGATAGCCAGGATAGTGATCCTTTTGATCCGTGCTATCCGGATGCAAATTCAGAAGCCTGTCTCAACAGGGTATGTATAGATGTTCATGTCAATGTTTTTCTTGAAGGTGCCTTGCAAGAGGGTGGCATTGGACAATATGGAGACAGGATGAGAACCACTCTGAATAATTATGGGTATTTACCGGGACAAAGACCGATTACTTTATTGGGTGTGGCAACCGAAGCCGGTCAACCTTATGGAGTAGCGCCGTGGTTGTATCCGGGAAATGAGGGACAAGAGTTTAACGTGTTTGGTACGGGAGGAAGTGAATTGTACCCGGTTGATGCTGTCGATTGGGTATTGATCAGTTTGAGAACCCACACCAACGCTGAATCCACTGTTTGTACAAAATCAGCATTGTTGCTGGATAATGGGGAAGTAGTACTTACTGATTTCTTTGATTGCTGCGATATGTTGGACGAGGAGTACTATGTGGTCGTAGAGCATCGAAATCATTTAATCGTGATGACACCCACACCTATGCCCATTGTCAATGGCGTCATTTCGTATGATTTCAGATACAATCAGTCCTATACAAGGTTATTTGGTAAAGGACAAAAAGAGGTCAATCCCGGGGTTTTTGCCATGTATTCCGGAAATGGAGACCAAATCACAGTTTCAGAATCGACCAAAGACATCAATTCAAATGATATTGCCCTGTGGTCAAGAGATAATGGAACTCACTCGGGCTATTATTTTCAGGATTATGACTTAAGTGGTGACGTGAATGTACACGATAAGGCAATATGGCTTACAAATAATGGGGTTTTCACTGATGTGGATCGTTAATTCGACAGTTAATGTTGAATTCCGTTGGAGGGTAAACTATATTCGATTGTCTGAGAATAGTATTTCTTCAGGCAACCCATGAATTCGGTCATTATCAAATGTCCTGAAATGAAGCATATCCGTCTTTTCCCTTTATGGGGAAGTTATATCCTGGCGATTGGTTTGATCGTCATACTCCAATTCACGGCATTTGCCTCTTCAGATGAAGAGTTCATAACCACGATCATTTTAATCAACCGACAGGCAGAACTAGTTGATATTGATAGTAGCGGGGAAATTCTAAAGCGACATGTAGCCATTCCTGACTATTTTAGTTCGGGTCGAAGTCATAGGAGCAGTCTTCGAAAGAGTCTGCAACTGATTAAGGATTATGGGCTTTTTAACGACCATTCACTTCCTGGAGGAAGCGACTTGCCAGCAATCTGTTTGCAATCCTTTATGGGCAATCCGGAAGTCTCCAAGGAATCTAGTGAAATGAACAATTTGTACAACACGATGTCTTATCCCCTGAAATCTGAAGAAGATTTATCCTTCATTAGTCTATTGGGTAAAGGCCAAGATCGATTCCATCATGATTTTGGAATAATCGCGATTCGAAAACTCAATCACGATATTTCCATGCTCGATCATTTTTATCCTCCTATATCCTTCATACAAGGCTCATTGATTAAGCAGCAAATGAAACGGCCCGGACGTTCTAATGTTGATGTAATACATCGCGACAAAGTATAGGACCTCTAAGGCGCTAAGAAGTATGAAAAAACTATCTCTTTTAATCTAAAGCCTTAGGGGTTTTTTCTAGGTGTAATTCCTTCCATCCAGACCATTCTAAACTGTTTAATGGTGCGAAGGCAGATAATTATGGGCCTTGGCCAAAGAATGTGATGCCGAAGCGATGCTTAAAACATTATGTATCAGGGAGAAAAGCTTGACGGACAGGTCATCACTAATTTCATTTTTCCAAAATAGTTGATCCAAAGAGTCATCAGTAATGGTGTGAACATCAAAGTGGTCGTGAACAGTTCTTAGTGTTGTCATGGAAGGTGTGAAAAAATAGGAAGGATGCAATGAGTAGTTGTCGAGATTAAAAAACTGAAAGAGCTCATTTGTTTCCTTATAGGGATCTTTATATAAGCGCTCATACGATAAACGATAACCATTGCATTTTTCAATTTCCCTGTTGCAAATTATGAACGAAATGCACCACATGAGAATGATACGTTCGACATCAGCATTCAAATTACTTTCAATATTCCGAATGACATTCAAATCTTTTTCATTAAAGTGATTCGTACTCAGAGAGCGAGAAAGAAATTGTTGATAATGCCATGACCATGTAAATTCTTTCCAAAAGTTCTTTCTCTTGTATATCGATGAAAGGACAGACAAAGGATGTCTGTGAATATAGATGGATTTTGCATTTAGAGAATTTGAAATAGAACCAAGAGAGTGATTCAAACGGATGGTCTTAAATCCGAGGATTTTAGAATTTTGCCATACATAATTTATAAAATCAATTGTAGTTTTTTCTAACGGTTCCTTAAGATGATTTCTTATTAACCAGGGGTTGGTTGGCGTAGTCGAAAAAATATCATTCAAAAAATTTTGAATTTTAATAATCTCGATGTCAGGGCGATAGCACTGTTCTTTGGCTTCTCTATATACATATGGGTGAAAAGGTTCAAAAAGAATTAATCCGCCCAATGACTTGGAAATTATATCAGATAGCCATGTGGTACCAGAACGTCCAAATCCAAAAATTATAAAAGGAGTATCTGTCATTTAAGCTATACCAATTTTAGAAAATGATCATTCTATTCCCGGATATAGCAAATAGAATGTTAATCTCTTTTCGAACAAGGACACCTCTTTTATCCACCTCGAAATTCAATTGTGAAATATTTAATTTTATGAGTTAAAGTACTTTAGAGTAGTATAATCTTTATTCCGGATGCTCTGATCTATGGCTATTCAACTTCCAAGAAGTTTTCTTATAGAACCCCGTGGTACCTGTTGCCACAATCTTTCGTGAAGATAATAAGCTACTAGCTTTACAGGAAATTCTATTGTAGTTACAGTGATAGCAGTTTTAATTTCACCAGTAGAAAAATAGGTAATTATAAAAATGGCCAAAGAGGCGATAATTCTCCACGTTAATCCCTTGATGATGCTGCGAGCATGTGACTCCTTTATTTGTTTTGACATGATCCTTTAACTATGACGATGCACAAACCTACATCAAATTAGAGACTAGTTCTGGACAGCTGTATGATACGATAAGCGTTTAAGAAAAGAACATACAGGATAAATCCCAAGGTTATTCCCAAAAGTCCATATTTCAAAGTTGACGGTCGGTTTGGAGCAATTGGAGCGATAGGTCTATCGAGGTCTTTGATAAGAGGGGTACTGTTTTTTAACGCAATATCTGCTGCGTTTAAGCTCTTTTCTACTTCTTGAAAGGCTGTTTCCAGGCCAATGAGCTGTCCTTCCAAATTTGCAATGTCAACATTATTTGTTCTTCTGAATGTACCTTGGCTCTTGTCTTTAAGAGATGCAATATCGTAAGTTGTATTTTGCACGGCATCGGCGAGCGAGTCTCTCCTTTGTTTGATCAAATTGTATATAGATTGATTTTTTTCGGTGGCATTTTGAACATAAAATTGAGAAATCTGATCATAGATTTCGTTTGTAAATTCTATGGCTAATTCCTCAGATAAACATCTTGTACTAAATGTCATTATATAATCTGTCTTCCCATAGTCAGTCGTAAAAAGAGCTTCACTTCTATTGTTGGCAGATCCCATAATTAATGCATTTAATCTCTTCAGCGCGAAATTCTCATAATCACCAAATTCTTCGGGATCCTTTTCGGAAAATTTGAAGTTATCAAGACGACCGTCTTGCGAAGACCAATTAGAAGCC
Organism: Saprospiraceae bacterium; assembly: GCA_028282725.1. Lineage (GTDB taxonomy): Bacteria > Bacteroidota > Bacteroidia > Chitinophagales > Saprospiraceae > JAJRXG01. The sequence goes on along the minus strand of JANQHF010000010.1, from coordinate 49,386 downwards.
AGGTCATATATATTTATAAAATGATTGGCCAACAGATCTTCTTTATCATCTACTATTTTCTTTTGAAAAAGAGTTGATTCAAGTATTCTTCTGGATTTAGAAATCTCCAATAACTTATCCACATTATATTTACCGCTCGTAATTGGAATTCCAAATTGTCCCAGGATATTCCCGATATTAGAGACCTGAGGATTGTTATCGTCATTCAACATAAAAGACAAAGTAGCAGTATAAGTTTCCGGCTTTCTTACGGCCCAGAGTACTGATAATGCGCTGCAAATCAGGCAGGCAACTATGATCGGAACCAAGTGTTTTCGAAACCACTTAACAATTGATGCCATAGAATAAATCAATTCTTCAAATGTCAACTCATCAGGATAATTGGTATTTGAATTCATTGAATTTTTCAAAGCTACTAGTCTTTATAACTTAAAGACGGCATAAGCAATTTCTCTGCTTTATCAAGTGATATCCCTTTGCGACTGGCATAGTCTTCAACCTGATCCTTGGCGATCTGACCCAGACCAAAGTACTTGCTCTCGGGATGGCTGTAATAGAATCCACTTACTGAAGCCGCTGGATACATTGCATAACTTTCGGTCAGTGAAATTCCTATGTTCTTTTCAACATTTAACAGCTTAAATAATGATATCTTAAGACTATGATCCGGACAGGCCGGGTATCCCGGTGCAGGTCGAATCCCAACGTATTTCTCCTGAATCAATTCTTCATTCGAAAAATTTTCCTGACTGTAACCCCAATACTCCGTACGAATTAACTCGTGGAGTTTTTCAGCAAACGCCTCCGCCAACCGGTCAGCAAGAGACTTAAGCAAAATGGCATTATAATCGTCGTGATTCTTTTCAAATTCTTTGACAACCTTTTCTATTCCAATTCCTGAGGTGACTGCAAATCCTCCCAAGTAGTCATTCTTGAATTCATCAGGAGCAATGAAATCCGAAAGATTATAACTTGGCAATCCATTTGATTTTTGTCTTTGTTGTCTCAAATTGTGGATTCGGTCCAACTCGATAGATCGACTGTTCTCAGAATAAACAATAATATCATCAACTACCCTGCCCGCTGGAAATAGTCCAAATACTCCCTTGGCGGTCAACCAATTTTCACTACAGATCTTTTCCAGCATTTTATGAGCATCATCGAATAACCTGGATGCTTCCTGACCCAATTTTTCATCATCGAGAATAGATGGATATTTTCCCTTTAACTGCCAACTTTTGAAAAATGGTGTCCAATCGATATAGCTCAATAATTCGGAAATGGAAAAGTCATCGAATACCGTAACACCCAAATAATTAGGAATTGGTGGAATGTACTCGTTCCAGTTCAACGAAAGTGATTTATTTCTTGCTTCAAGAATTGAAATGTATTTTTTATTTATTCCTCTGCCACTTCTTTGGTCCCTGACACGTTGATATTCGGCATGAATCCCCTCTATATAATCAACAGTTATTGCCGAATCACTTGATAACAATGAACCCGCTACCGCAACGCTTTTGGATGCATCTAACACATGGATTGTTGGGCCTGAATACTTAGGCTCAATTTTGACCGCAGTATGGGTCTTTGAAGTTGTGGCTCCACCAATCAATAAAGGAATTTTCATTTTTCTTTCTTCCATCAGGGAAGCAATCGAAACCATTTCATCCAATGAAGGGGTAATGAGACCACTTAATCCTATAATATCCACTTTTTCCTTTTCGGCAGTATCGATAATTTTATTGGCAGGAACCATTACTCCCAAATCGATAATCTCATAATTATTACATGCCAGGACAACGCCAACGATATTTTTTCCAATATCATGAACGTCTCCTTTCACCGTCGCCATAAGAATCTTTCCATTAGAAGAAACCTCACCATTTTTTTCCTCTTCAATGAACGGTGTCAGATAGGCCACCGCTCTTTTCATCACCCGGGCACTTTTTACAACCTGGGGTAAGAACATCTTACCTTCGCCAAATAAATCTCCGACCACATTCATTCCGTCCATTAGAGGCCCTTCAATTACGGCCAATGGAGAATTAAGTTTCTGCCTGGCCTCTTCTGCGTCTTCTTCAATGTATTCTGTCACTCCCTTAACAAGAGCATGTTCAATTCTCTCTTCCACAGGACCTTCCCTCCATGACAAATCAATAACCCTTTCTTTTCCTCCACCTTTTATCTTTTCAGCATATTTTATTAAATCCTCAGTAGCCGTCTCCGTCCGGTTAAAAATCGCATCTTCCAGCAGTGTGACCAGTTCTTCCGGGATTTCATCATAGATATCCATCATGCCTGCATTGACAATGCCCATATCCATACCCTTTTTGATAGTATGATAGAGAAACACGCTATGCATGGCTTCTCTCACTTTGTTGTTACCCCTGAAAGAAAAAGAGATATTGCTCACCCCACCGCTTACTTTGGCCCCAGGGCATTCTTTTTTTATGATTTCAGTAGCCTCAATAAAGTTTTTCGCATAATCCCGGTGTTCTTCTATACCAGTAGCTATGGCAAAAATATTGGGATCAAAAATGATGTCGTGGGGATTGAAACCAACTTCTTCTGTCAATATATGATAGGCTCTTTTACATATTTCCACCTTCCGCTCTACGGTCTCGGCCTGGCCTTTTTCATCAAATGCCATGATTACTGCAGCTGCACCATATCTTTTTACAATCGTTGCCTGCTTTACGAATTCATCCTTACCCTCTTTGAGCGATAAGGAGTTGACAATAGATTTTCCCTGAACACACTTCAATCCTGCCTCTATTACGGAGAACCTGGATGAATCGATCATAATGGGAAGTTTGGCAATGTCAGGTTCCGACATGATTAAATTCAAGAAGGTCTTCATTGCCTCCTCGCTGTCCAGCAACCCTTCATCCATGTTGACATCGATAATCTGTGCGCCTCCTTCAACTTGCTGAGCAGCTACTGAAAGTGCTTCATCGTATTGCCCTTCTTTGATTAACCTTGCAAATTTGCGAGAACCCGTCACATTGGTCCGCTCACCGATATTGACAAAATTCAGGTTTTCACGAAGGATGAGCGGTTCCAGGCCCGAGTACTGGGTATATCCATTTTGTTTTGAGAATTTCCTTGGTTTTGCATTTTTCGCAGCTTCTGCCATCTTTCGAATATGCTCCGGACGGGTTCCACAGCAACCACCAATAATATTCACAAAACCGGAATCGAGAAATTCGCGCATATAATCTCCCATCTCCTCTGGAGTCTGGTCATAGCCTCCAAACTCATTTGGAAGTCCGGCATTGGGATACGCACTGACCGGACAGGTGGCAATCCGTGAGAGATCCCTTAAATGGGGCCTGAGTTCTTTCGCCCCCAGGGCACAGTTCAGACCAACGCTTAAAAGATCCATATGCGATACTGAGATCCAAAAAGCCTCGACTGTCTGTCCGCTTAGCGTCCTTCCACTCGCATCAGTTATTGTGCCTGATATCATTAGTGGCATTGAGATGCCTCTTTCTTCGAATAAATTGGCAATTGCAAACATTGCCGCTTTGCAATTAAGCGTATCGAATATGGTCTCTACCAATAATAAATCAACACCACCGTCCACGAGACCACGAGCTTGTTCATAATAGGCATCGACTAGTTCGTCAAATGTTACACCACGATAACCAGGATCATTGACGTCAGGAGAAAGAGATGCGGTTTTGGTCGTTGGCCCCAAGGCTCCGGCAACAAATCTAGGTTGATCTTCAGTTGAGTATTCCCTGGCAATATCAACTGCAATTTTTGCAGATGCGAGATTCAATTCATAACAAAGATCCTCCATGTCATAGTCTGACTGGGAAATCCTGTTTGCACTAAAAGTATTGGTTTCAATAATGTCAGAACCTGACTGCAGAAAAGCACCGTGAATTTCTTTGATGATGTCAGGCCTTGTCAGACTTAAAAGTTCGTTATTACCCTTGATCTCAGAAGGAAAATCCTTAAATCTTGCGCCCCTGAAATCACTTTCATTCAACCCATATGTCTGGATCATAGTACCCATAGCACCATCCAGGACCAGGATACGTTCCTTAATTAAATCCGATAATGTACGAGCCACGTCAATCATGGTCGCAAAAATAATTGAATTCCATATAACCCTGTTTGATAAACCAAGGAGACATATTCCATGGTTTTAGGATATTTGCCAAATGAAAAAATTGAAGTGATTTACAAGAATGAGTTTTGAACTTACCTCTCAATATCAACCCACAGGAGATCAACCGCAGGCAATAAAACAGTTAGTGCTAGGTGTGCGGGATGGCGATGAAGCACAGGTATTGCTCGGTGTAACCGGATCTGGAAAGACTTTTACCATAGCCAATGTGATCGCACAATTAAATCGCCCGACGCTCGTATTGACTCATAACAAAACATTGACTGCTCAGCTCTATTCAGAACTTACCGAATTCTTTCCGGATAATGCAGTGGAATACTTTGTTAGTTACTACGACTACTATCAGCCGGAAGCATACATTTTCACCAGCGACACTTATATTGAAAAGGATCTTTCTATCAATGAGGAAATTGATAAACTTCGACTCAGGGCAAGTTCAAATTTGTTATCAGGTCGAAGAGATGTAATTATCGTGGCATCTGTTTCATGCATTTTTGGTATGGGAAATCCCGACGACTATAAGGGAGCCATTATCAGAATTGAACGAGGCCAAACACTGTCCAGAAATCGGCTCCTCTATCAATTGGTAGAAAGCCTTTATTCGAGATCTGAAAATGACTTTACCCGAGGTTCGTTCAGGGTGCGAGGTGATACTGTTGATATCAATCTGCCATATGTTGATTTTGGTTTTCGGATTGTATTCTTTGGAGATGAAATCGAAACAATCGAAAAAATTGAAATCACTAGTGGAAAAAAAATACACGTTCTTAACGAGGCCGCAATCTTTCCTGCCAATCTCTATGTGGCGCCCAAAGACCGGTTAAATGAGATCCTTGGATTTATAGACAAGGAGTTAGATGAACACGAGAAGTTTTTCGAACAAGAAGGAAGGTATATTGAAGCGAAACGGATCCGTGAGCGAGTCAACTTTGATATTGAAATGATTCGCGAGTTGGGGTATTGCAATGGAATTGAAAACTATTCCCGATTCTTTGATGGAAGAAAACCCGGAACTCGTCCATTTTGCCTGTTGGATTATTTTCCGGATGACTATTTAATGATCATTGATGAAAGCCACGTTACTGTCCCACAAGTGAGGGGTATGTGGGGAGGAGACAGGGCCCGTAAATTGAATCTTGTCAATTATGGTTTCAGACTTCCTTCAGCACTGGATAACAGACCCCTGAACTTTGAGGAATTCGAAAGTATAACCAACCAGGTTATTTATGTTAGTGCCACCCCGGGAGATTATGAATTGGAACAGACGCAGGGATTGGTTGTAGAACAAATCGTTCGACCTACCGGTCTTTTGGATCCACCGATAGAAGTTCGGCCAAGTATCAATCAAATTGACGATCTGTTGGAAGAGATTCAAAAGAGAATTGAAGCGCAGGAACGAGTGCTGGTCACAACACTCACCAAGCGCATGGCCGAGGAATTGACCAAGTACCTCTCTAGGTTGAATATCAAAGTACGGTATATTCATTCTGAAGTCGACACACTCGATCGAGTTGAAATCATAAGAGATTTGAGGCTTGGGGGATTTGATGTCTTGGTCGGTGTGAACCTTTTACGGGAAGGACTGGATATGCCTGAGGTTTCCCTGGTTGCGATCCTTGATGCCGACAAGGAGGGATTTTTGAGGAACGCCAGATCCCTGACCCAGACCGCCGGACGGGCTGCGCGAAACGTAAATGGATTGGTCATTTTTTATGCAGACAGTATTACCGCAAGCATGCAAACCACTATCGATGAGACCAATCGTCGAAGGTCTGTGCAAATGAATTATAATCAACTGCATGGCATCACTCCTCAAACCATTTCAAAGACAAGGGAAGAAATTGTCAATCAAAAATCAATTCTTGATATAAGGGGTAAAAAGGCTAGAATTTATGTCGAACCCGAAGAGCCTAATATTGCTGCTGATCCGGTGCTCAATTACATGTCCCGTGATCAAATAGATCGATTGATCACTGAAACGGAAGCCAAGATGAAAAAGGCCGCAAAGGAATTAGACTTCATTACCGCTGCACAATTCAGGGATGAACTATTTGCTTTGAAGAAAAAACACAAAGCGGCTATTTAAGAGGACTGATCATACAGGGCAATACCGTCTGTGATCATTGTTACGATTTCTTCAGGATAGAAGTATGCAGAGTCTATGATCAGGTTGTAATTACTCAATAATTCAAAATCGATATCATAAATTTTTTTAAATCGTTCTTTCTCGCTATTTCTTCGCTCCTTGATCTTGCGTAGTAAATGTTGAACATCTCTGTTGGTCTCATCACTTTTCCTGAGTTTGTCTCCACTTATTCGCTCAGCAGCGATGGATTCTTCACAGAGTAAAAATACCTTGTAGGATGCGGGAATAAAGTGCCAGGCAAGACGAGAGTCAACGACAAAATCTTCATCTGAGCCATCCAGGGCCCGAGTGTATCCGTCAATTTTGTCATCAATATCCCTCCTCTTCTCTGTCAGGAGATTTAATTCAAGAGTGGTCATTCCCATTTTCTCGGCAATTTTTCTCTGAATAGCTCCCGTAGACAAGTAATTATATCCCAGATTTTTGGCGAGTAGCTTTCCCGTCGTACTCTTTCCACTTCCGATATCCCCTGAAATAGTTATTATCATTGACTTGATCACAAATCGATGACAAATCTATAAATAAGCTCTTTGATAAAGGGATTATGAAGTAAATTGTCTCGCTCAATTTTATACAGATAATGATCGATTTTCAATTACTCGGAGAAGTTTGCAGAGAACCCGGTGCCCCGGGATACGAACAAAGAATAAGAGAAAAAATAATCAAAGAAATTACGCCCTATGTGGATCAGGTCAAAGTTGATGCCATGGGAAACATTCATGCTCTTAAGAAAGGAGAAGGAAAAAAAAAGACACTGGTCTCAGCACACATGGACGAGATCAGTTTTATTGTCACCCACATAGACGAAGATGGCTATATCAGGTTTCATCCACTTGGAGGATTTGATCCTAAGACTCTTACTGCTCAACGTGTCATCATTCATGGCAAGGAAGATGTATTAGGTGTAATGGGAACGAAACCCATTCACATAATGAAGGCTGAGGAAAGAAAAAAAATGCCAGAAATCAGCGACTTTTTTATTGATACGGGAATGAAAAAGGAAGAAGTCGAAAAAAAAGTTCTTGTGGGCAATCCGATCACCAGGGAAAGAGAATTATGCATCATGGGAGATTGCGTAAATGCCAAATCACTGGATAACCGGGTGTCCGTTTATATCCTGATCGAGGCGATCAAAGAACTGGCAGACGTACATCTTGAATCCGATATTTATGGAGTATTCACAGTCCAGGAAGAAGTGGGGCTCAGGGGAGCCATGACTGCGGCGTCCGGCATAGACCCGGACTTTGGGATTAATCTGGACGTTACTCTGGCCTGTGATTTTCCTGCTGCGCTTCCTCATGAAAAAATCACCACTTTGGGAAACGGCACAGCGATCAAAGTACTTGACGGATCAACCATATGTGATTATCGGATGGTCAGCTTCATGAAAAAGTTGGCAGAAAAAAACGACATTAACTATCAAATGGAGATTCTGCCTGCCGGAGGTACAGATACGGCAGCGATACAACGATATGCCAAAGGTGGATCAATTACCGGTGGAATATCGATCCCTACGCGCTACCTGCACCAGGTGATTGAAATGGCACATACGGAGGATATTCGGGCCACTATCGATTTGCTCAAAGTTTGTCTCCAAAATATTACCAAAAACGATTGGAGTTTTCAATAACAAATCATTTATGATCATGTGGAAAGAACAGGATAACAAACTTCACAAAGAATATAAATTTTTGAATTTCACCCAGGCATTCGCCTTTATGACCCAAGTGGCTTTTGCGGCTGAAGCAATGAGCCATCATCCCGAATGGACTAATGTCTACAACAGGGTTTCGTTCAATCTAACAACGCATGACGCCGGAAATATAGTCACTCAAAAAGACAGGCTTTTGGCGGAGAGAATTGATGAGATTGCAAAGGATTATATGCATGACGCATAATCAGGCATTGTTAAGGTGCTGTTAAGGACTTTTTAACGGGAAACAATGCAACTTTCGCGGGCGTTACCTTCTCACTCAAATGGAAAATAGCTAAAACCAAATATTAACGAGATGAAGACCATTTTGCAACTCACATTAGCAGGAATCATAGGAGGAGCCATTGCATTTGGAGCCTTCAAGTTTTTTGATAAGGACACGGTAATTTATGAAGAGTTGCCGGCGAGAAGCTTTCAGACAACCTCTTCTGAGTCTCATGATTTTTCCAAGGATTTTGTTATTGCTGCAGAAAAAGCGAATCCTGCAGTCGTCCATATAGAGGCAGAAAATAAGGAGTACCGTCAATACAGTAATGGAGGTGGAAACAGGTATGATCCTTTAGAGGATTTTTGGGGATTTCGCCGCAACAGGGGAGATCGACCTCAGGCGGGTACGGGATCCGGTGTAATCATAAGTGAAGAAGGACATATCGTGACCAACAATCACGTCGTTGGTTTTGCTGATTACCTGACCGTCACGATGCATGATGGTACGAGTTTTCAGGCCACAAAGATAGGAACAGACCCTTCTACGGATCTTGCTGTGATTAAAATAGAGGGGGACCGGTTTCCATATCTTGAAATGGGCGATTCTGACGCCGTCAAAATCGGACAGTGGGTGGTTGCCGCAGGCAATCCTTTCAATCTGAGATCAACGGTGACAGCAGGTATAGTAAGCGCCAAAGGAAGGGATTTAAACATCATCACTGATATGAAAAGTATCGAGGAATTTATCCAAACTGATGCTGTTGTGAATCCAGGCAACAGCGGTGGTGCCCTTGTAAATATTAGGGGAGAACTCATCGGAATTAATACCGCTATTTCTTCCCCAACCGGAGTTTATGCGGGCTATTCATTTGCTATACCCTCCAAGTTGGTCCAAAGAGTTGTGGGTGAGATTCTAGAAACCGGAGGAGATATACGAAGGGCCTTGCTCGGCATAAGCATTGCGAATGTCGAGGATGTGAAGAGAGAGGGAATTAAAGTCGGAACAAATAACGGGGTATTCGTTACGGATTTTCTGGTAAATCGATATGGTCAAAAGATTGGATTTAGTTCAGCCGAATATGCAGGAGTGGAAATCGGAGATGTGATCATCAGAGTAAATAATGCGTCAATAGCTAATACTGAAGATCTTCAGAACGCGTTAAAATTTGCCAAGATCGGAGAGACGCTTAGCGTTACCGTGTATAGAAATGGTAAGGAAAAGACAATACCCGTAAAATTGCGACAAGGAATTTAAGCAAATAATGGTTTTATACGTTATAAGATAAAGTTGGTTTTTCGTTTTGTTTTGAGGCGCCCGGTCAATACTGCATTGTCGGGCGTTTTTTATAATCTCTGGCCAAGTCGATCCACAATTCCCCCCTTCCAGGATTTGAATCTGTCTTGAAGAATTTGATTACGTGCTTGAGAAGTCAGCCATAAATAAAAAGCAAGATTATGAATACTGGCTATCTGATATCCCAAGGCCTCATTTACCGAAAACAAATGACGCAAGTAAGCCTTTGAATAGTTCCGGCTCATGTCACTCGTACTGTCCGGATCAATTGGGGAAAAATCATTTTTCCATTTCGCATTCTTAATATTGATTACTCCTTCTTTCGTGTACAGATGTCCATGTCGGGCATTTCGAGTAGGGAGCACACAGTCAAACATATCAACTCCCCGATCAATACATTCCAGAATGTTTTGAGGGGTCCCCACACCCATTAAATACCTTCCCTTGTTTTCTGGTAAATATGCCGTGACGTTCTCCGTCATTTCATACATTATTGGCGCAGGCTCTCCAACTGAGAGCCCTCCAATGGCGTTGATGGGGCACTCTTTCGATGCAACATAAAGAGCCGATTCCTTTCTGAGATCGGTATATGTACTGCCCTGCACAATCGGAATAAAGATTTGATTTTGACTTGCTCCTGAACCATTTTTCAAATAACCCATACACCTGTCCAACCATCTGTGAGTGAGCTTCATGGATTGTTCGGCATATTCGAATGCACATGGGTAGGGAGTGCATTCATCGAATGCCATAATGATATCTGCACCAATATCTTGCTGGATGCGTGTAGCTTCTTCGGGACTGAAAAAGTGTTTAGACCCATCAACAGGAGATCTAAATGATACTCCTTCCTCACTTATCTTTCGCATTTCACTTAAAGAATATACCTGGTATCCTCCACTGTCCGTAAGTACAGGTTTGTCCCAATTCATGAAATTGTGAATTCCTCCGGCCTGAGCGATCAGTTTGTTGCCGGGTCTTAGATACAGATGAAATGTATTTCCCAGGATGATCTGAGCATCGAGTTCAGTCAATATTTTGTGGCTTACATGCTTTACTGTGGCTTGAGTACCGACCGGCATAAATACAGGAGTATTGATGATTCCATTTGCCGTAGTTATTTGGCCCAGCCGGGCATTTCCGGTTGAACTCGTCTTTAATAATTCAAAACCTATCACTTATTTTTCTTTACTCATGTTTACGACGATTCCCATCATAAGTGAAAATGACAATAAAGCTGAACCTCCCTTGCTAATGAGGGGCAGGGGTATGCCAATCACTGGGCTAATGCCCATGGTCATGCCAATGTTTATAAAGAAATGCACAAATACAAAGCCGACGATTCCATAACAGTAGGCCCTGACAAAACCATAATTTGATTGTTCTGCTACCCGAATAATTCGAAGGGTAAGTAAGAGAAAAAGAAGAACTACACTGGCACTTCCCAGGAATCCTTGTTCTTCACCTATACTGCTGAAAATAAAATCTGTTGATTGTTCTGGTACATAGTTCAATTTAGTCAATGTCCCGTTCAAAAAACCTTTACCACTCAACCCTCCGGATCCAATAGCCAGCTTGGATTGCAACAGATTATACAAAGATCCTTGAGGATCACATTTTTCAGGTTGCAGCCAGACGTTGATCCGATCCTGCTGGTGGGGTCTTAAGACCTCTTCAAAAACAAAAGAGCTGCTCAGCGAGATCACTCCCAGAAAAAGTGAAATGCCAATGACTGAAAGTTTAGAGTATAAATTTCTAAACCTATCCACGATAAATAGTTGCCCAATCAGGTAAAGCCCATTGATGATCAATGCGACAAACATTTTGTCAAATTGAAACAGCAGAATATTTCCCAACAAGAGTATGGCTAATAGAAAAAACGCTGGTGAAAAGACTTTTTCCAGCCTGCTTGTGATAAAAATGCATATCAAAAGTATCGCTGAAGAGACAAAGAAAAAGCCCTGAGTTAATGAAAAGACTACGGTCAGAAACAAACAAAATACAGCGAGATAATATTGAACGGGCATGCCGAATCGGAAATACACGATCATCAATGACAGAAAGGTGAGTGCAGAACCAGGATCCGGTTGTATCACAATGAGAAGGGCGGGCAGGATCATCACACCAATCATCATGAATTGAGATCTGAATTCTTTGAGCTTTATTTGAATTGAACTTAGGAGAGAAGCACAAAATAAGGCTGTGGCCAACTTCATGAATTCACTGGGTTGAATAGACCACGGACCAAGAGTCAGCCAGGAACGTGCACCTTTGATTTCGGCCCCAATCACCAATACCAGCAGAAGAGACAAAATTCCAACTATATACAGGATTATGGATAATGAATTCCATACGTGCCAATCAACAAAAGACACAATCAAGAGTAGGACGACAGATATTGAGGCCCATAAAACCTGAATGCCAAAGGGAGAGGATAAAGACCACATTCCTCTATGACTGTAATCATTGTAAGTGGTCGTATACAACATGAGAAGTCCTATAATGACAAGTGCTACATAGGTGATTAAAAGTATCCAGTCAATGGAAGCGCTTCGTCTTTTAGACCTTAAAAAAATCGACATTATCTGTCAAAAAGTTCGGATTTTAAAACGCGGTCGCGGAAGGGAATTGCTTCGGGAAAATATGACTTGATCTCTACGAGTAGGGGCTCGAGATCAAACCGGTTTTCAAAGGCGCCCACCTTAAGACTGTAGTAGGGATTTTCATATTTGGATTTGGGATTCAACGACGGAAATTGTTGACGGAAAGCATAATGGGTTCGTTCCATCTTACGTCTATCCGTGGTGCTTACCAGTTTAATTCTCCAACCATTTATGTAATCTTCTTCTTTACCCAATGAGATGTACCTGGACATCAGGTTTTCCACCTGGGATTGCTCGGAAAAAGTTACCTGGCAAAGAACATCCTTGCCCAATAAGCATAAAACGATGAAGAGAATCACACGCATAAACACGAATTTATGGGAATATTATGACTAACGACGTCCGTGACACTGTTTGTATTTTTTTCCACTTCCACAAGGACATGGGTCATTACGACCTACCTTTTTTCCAGATCTGACAAAAGTTTCCGGTTTTGCTTTAGGAACACTGACTCCCTCTGCCGCAGCCCTCCTGGCTTGTTCCTCCCTGGAAGTCCTCGTTTTACTCAAATCAGTTTTCAGTTCCCTTGCTTCTTTTAATTCCTCTCCTACATTGATCAGTAATCTTCCCTTCATTAAATAAGAACTTACTTCTTCATTGATTTTATAGATCAATCGTTCGAAAAGGTCATATGCCTCCATTTTATAGATCACGAGCGGATCCTTTTGTTCGAAAGAAGCTGCTTGTACAGAGTCCTTTAGCTCATCCATAGACCTGAGGTGTTCTTTCCAATTCTCATCGATTATGGAAAGACTGACTGCTTTTTCGATGTCCCTGATTACCGACTTCCCCCTGCTGTCTATCGCTTCCTGCAGGTCGGCTGAGATGGGCAGACTTCGTCGTGAAGCATCTATAAACGGAATGGCTATTCTTTTGTATCTATGTCCTTCACTTTCATGAACCCTCTTTATTACCGGCATCAGGATTTCTGTAATCCTATCGAATTTCATCTGATAGAAATCCATGGTTTGACTCTGAAGTTCTTCGATCAAATCCTCCGGCGGTGCCTCGTTGAAAGAAGCATTGTCGATTTCAGGATCATAGCCCAATACCCGAATACATTCATTTCGGAATGAATCGTAATTGCCCATAGTCTTGTAATCGACGACGATATTCTCACACAGTGCTGAAAACAAATTAAACAGGTCTACAGAAAGACGATCTCCGGAAAGAGCGTTCGCTCTTTTTTTGTAGATAGCCTCTCTCTGGATATTCATCACATCATCATACTCCAGCAGACGCTTTCGTATTCCGAAGTTGTTTTCTTCTACTTTCTTTTGGGCGCGCTCTATAGACTTGGTTACCATGCCATGTTGCAAAACTTCACCTTCTTTGTGACCCATGCGATCCATGACCTTGGCCAGCCTTTCCGAATTGAACAATCGCATGAGGTTGTCCTCAAGAGAAACATAGAATTGAGATGATCCCGGATCACCTTGTCTTCCCGCACGACCTCTCAGTTGGCGGTCGACTCTCCTGGAGTCATGTCTTTCCGTTGCTATTATGGCAAGCCCCCCGGCATTCTTAACCTCATCGCTGATCTTGATATCGGTTCCCCGACCCGCCATATTGGTAGCGATCGTTACGTTTCCTGCCCGACCGGCTTCTGTCACTATTTGTGCTTCTCTTTGATGCTGTTTGGCATTTAAAACATTGTGTTTTATTCCCCTGAGGTCTAACATCCTGCTGAGCTTTTCAGAGATATCAACAGATGTTGTACCTACCAGCATGGGACGACCATCCTCCTTGAGTTTTTCTATTTCTTCAATTACTGCATTGTATTTTTCTCGTGCGGTCTTATAGACGAGATCCTCCCGGTCATCCCTGATGATTGGTTTGTTGGTTGGAATTACCACAACATCCAGCTTATAGATGTCCCATAATTCCTTGGCCTCGGTTTCTGCCGTTCCGGTCATCCCTGCCAATTTGTGGTACATACGGAAATAATTTTGCAGTGTCACCGTGGCATAAGTCTGGGTTATGTCCCCAACCTTCACGCTCTCCTTGGCTTCTAAGGCCTGGTGTAATCCATCAGAATACCTTCTCCCTTCCATCATACGTCCCGTCTGTTCATCGACGATTTTCACATTTCCTTCAATCACGACGTACTCTTCATCTTTTTCAAAAAGAGTGTATGCCTTGAGCAATTGACTTACGGCATGCAATCTCCTTGATTTGACGGAGTAATCTTCAACGAGACTTTGCCTGTTTTCATTTTGATCCGTTCCGGTTTCCTTTTCCTCTTCATCCAACCGCTGCATTTCCATTGTAATATCCGGCATAATGAAGAAATTGACATCATCCTCTCCTTTTGCCAGATACTCCGCACCGTGATCTGTTAATTCCACATTCCGATTCTTCTCATCGATTGTGAATAACAGCGGCTCGTCTACAAGATGCATTCTTTTGGATTGCTCTTGCATATAGAAGTTTTCGGCCTTCTGAAGTGTCACCTTGACCCCTTCCTGGCTCAGAAACTTGATAAGCGGACGATATTTGGGCAATGATCTGTACGCTCTTAATAAATGAAGGCCCGCCTCTCCTTCTTCATGCCCTCTGTTACCGTTGGCAAATGTTTTCTTTGCTTCAGCCAGATAGTTAGTGGCGAGTTTTCTTTGTGCGGCAATCAACCGCTCCACCTTGGGCTTTAGCTCCTGGTATTCCTGTTCTTCACTTCCCTTTGGTACCGGTCCGGAAATGATCAGAGGTGTACGTGCATCATCAATAAGTACTGAATCAACTTCGTCTATCATGGCAAAATGATGCTTCCCTTGCACCATTTCCTCAGAAGACCGAACCATATTGTCCCTCAGATAATCAAATCCAAATTCATTATTTGTTCCGTAAGTAATATCACATTGGTACGCACGCGACCTTCCTTCTGAATGTGGGCGATATTTATCAATACAGTCCACTGTCAGAAAAAGAAATTCGAAAATAGGACCGATCCATTCACTATCCCTTTTAGCCAGATAATCATTAACCGTAATAACATGAACGCCTTGTCCTGACAGACCATTCAAATAGGCGGGCAAAGTGGCGACGAGCGTTTTTCCTTCACCTGTCTGCATTTCTGCAATTTTACCATCGTGCAATACCATTCCACCAATGAGCTGCACATCGTAATGTACCATGTTCCATGTGATGTCGCCTCCGGCAGCTGTCCAGGATTGATTCCATATTGCTTTGTCTCCATTGATGGTAACGTGCTCTTTCCTGGAAGCCATTTCTCGGTCGTGATCAGTGGCGGTGACAACCAACTCTTGATTATTGCAAAAGCGACGCGCAGTTTCCTTGACTACGGCAAATGCCTCGGGAAGGATCTCTCGAAGAATATCCTCCAAGTGTTCATCTCTTTCTTTGGACAATTTGTCCAGGTCGTTATATTTTTCTTCCTTTTCAAGGATATTCTCTTCTGTATCTATTTCCGCTTGAAGCTCTCGGATATCTTCATCAATGCCCCTCAGATGTTCAGCAATTCGTTCTCTGAACTCAATCGTTTTATTTCTAAGTTGGTCATGACTCAATCCGCTGTAGGATGAAGCATACTTGTTGATTTCGTCAACTATGGGCGTATAGGATTTGACATCCCTTTCATATTTAGTCCCAAATACCTTTTTGAATACGTCGAACATCTTAAATTATTTCTGGAATTCAATTCTACGATAACCGTTCCAAAGCACAATTCCTGCCATGCTGTCATTTGGCAGACCAAAGGTAAACCATACAAGAGGGAATGATAGTATGGCAATAAACATTTAAAATTCAATTAGAAGACATATTGTCAATGCTCCCATGCCATTTTATGTACCCTGTATGTACATTTGCATCGGATCAATTGGTCGTCATCAATTCAATAACTTAAATTTCGATGAAAGTATTAAAATTTGGAGGTAGCTCCGTAGCTACTTCTGAACGTATCAAATCGATAGGTGAGATAATTACTCCGAGAATCCGGAGCGGAGAAAACCTGACCCTGGTCTTTTCTGCTTTGGGAGGGATTACGGACCAATTGATCAATTGTGCCGAGACAGCCGCCAGGGGCAAGTCTAACTATTCCGATCTATGCCTTGGCATTAAAGAAAGACACCTGGAAATTTCTCAGGAACTCCTGGGTCAGAATGAGTTGGCCGAAAATGAGATCACCAGGAATTTTGATGTATTGCTGAATTTGTTGAGGGGTGTTTTTTTAGTGCGGGAAGCTTCCCCAAGGACGATGGATTATATACTGAGTTTCGGTGAAAGAAATTCGGCTTTTTTAATCACTGAATATTTCAAGCACCTAGGTCTGCCAGCACTATATCTCGATGCCCGTGAGATTATCAAGACAAACAAAGAATTTGGAAAAGCCAAGGTCAACTTCGAGATTACCTATCCTCTGATCCGGGAATACTATTCGACAAAGTCCGACCGGATGATCGTTGTGACCGGGTTTATCTCCTCTGATGTGGGCGGACTGACGACCACACTGGGACGGGGGGGATCAGATTATTCGGCGGCACTAATAGCCGGGGCTCAGAAGGCAGATTCGTTGGAAATCTGGACAGATGTGGATGGTGTACTCACATCCAATCCTAAAATTGTAAAAAATGCCTATACTATTCCGGAGTTAAGTTATGATGAGGCGATGGAATTATCTCATTTCGGAGCAAAGGTGATTTATCCACCAACCATACAGCCGGCATTGAATGAGTCCATTCCCATCTACATAAAGAACACGCTCAACCCATCATTTGGCGGAACCAGGATTACAGAACAGAGTAGTGTACAGGATAAAAAGAAAATCACAGGTGTCACATCGATCACGGAGATCGTTCTGATCACCCTGGAGGGAAGTGGCCTTTTTGGTATTCCGGGAACTGCTGCCCGTCTTTTCACAGTTTTGGGTGGGAACAAAATCAACGTTATCATGATTACACAAGCTTCTTCTGAGCATTCGATATGTATCGCTGTCAAGGAAGAAGACGCCATTTTCGCAATTGAGGTGTTAGAAGAAGAATTCTCCAAAGAGATTGAGGCAGGAATATTGAGACCAATCCGTCCTGAGAAAGACTTGTCCTTAATAGCGGTGATTGGTGAAAAAATGAAGAGTGTGCCCGGAGTGTCCGGAAGTTTATTTAAAGCCCTCGGAAATAACGGAATAAATGTTGTGGCCATAGCACAAGGTTCGTCAGAGTTGAACATCACCTTTGCCATTAAGCGAAAAGATGAACATAAAGCACTGAATCTCGTACATGATGCTTTTTTTCTTTCGGATTTCAAAAAGCTTAATGTATATCTTATTGGTGTCGGACTCATCGGGGGGACATTGTTGCAACAAATCAGGAATCAGCACGAGGCTTTGATGGAAAGTAAAAAACTCGATATCCGGATCATAGGGCTTGCCAACTCACGTAAAATGTTGTTTGACCCAAACGGAATAGATTTGGCAAATTGGAAAACATCCTTATCTCAGAAGGGAGTTGAGTCCGATCTTTCCAGGTTCGTCAACGAAATGAAAGATCATAATCTTCCTAATTCAATATGCATAGACTGCACCGCCGATCATGGTATCAAGGACTATTATCCCAATATACTGTCCGGCAACATCTCGATATCCACGGCAAATAAAGTAGCTGCTTCAGATTCTTATGAGAATTACCGGAAATTGCACAGATTGGCTTTGCAGCACAATGTGCATTTTCTTTACGAAACCAATGTCGGCGCTGGCCTGCCTGTATTATCTACACTTGAGGGCCTTGTGAAAAGTGGAGATAAGGTGGAATCCATTAAAGCGGTGATTTCGGGATCACTGTCTTATATCTTTAATAATTACGATCCTGGTAAGAGCTTCAAGGAGTTAATTATTGAAGCAAGAGAACGGGGATATACCGAACCTGACCCACGGGAGGATCTATCGGGGCAGGATATCAAAAGAAAGTTGATCATTCTGAGCAGGGTGGCAGGCCACGAGTTGGAGCAGGAAGATGTCATCGTCGAACCTTTACTTCCGGAATCCTGCATGAGTGCTGAAAGCATTGATGAGTTCTTTGTAGAGTTGGACAACCATGATGAGCGATTCAGGGAATTGATCGAAAAAGCGCATAAAAAAGGAGCCAAATTGAGATATGTAGCTTCTCTAAATGAGGGAAATGCTTCGATAAATCTTGAAATGGTCAAAGAATCAAGCCCATTTTACAACCTGGCCAGTACCGATAACATGATCGTCATTCATACCACCCGATATAAGGAACGTCCCTTAGTCGTACAGGGACCGGGTGCTGGCGCCAATGTTACGGCAGCGGGGGTGTTTGCCGAGATCATCCAATTGGGAAACACATCTGTTTAATAACTGACAATGTGACGCAAATAAGTACCGCTACTGCGAAAAACCATGACATAGATGCAGTCTTATATTCGATATCTGCGATGGAACAAATATTGACATAGGAAGGATGTAAATTACTGTTAATGTTAAAAGAACTTTTATTATTGGAAAATCTCACTGATGATGCTGATTTTCCACCGATCATTACGCTGAATGATGATGCTGAGGAAGGCGATGTGACCTATCCTGATGTGTTGCCGATCTTAGCTCTTAAGAATACGGTGCTCTATCCTGGAGTTGTTTTACCGATTACCATCGGAAGAGATAAGTCAATAAAAGCTGTAAGAGAAGCTTACAATGACAGTCGGCTTATCGCTGTATTATCTCAGCGAGATCTCGATAATGAGAACCCCACACAAAACGACCTGTTTAGCATTGGCACAGTTGCAAAGATTATAAAGATGATCAAAATGCCAGATGGCAGCACCACGGCCATTCTGCATGGAAAGATCAGATGCTCCTTAAACTCCATTGAGCAATACGATCCATTTCTGAGAGGAATTTTGGAAATGATTGAGGATCAAAAGGATCCCAACTCCCTTGAATTTGATGCCATCATCTCTTCTATCAGGGATAAATCGGCAAAGATCATAGAGCTATCTCCGCAGATCCCTTCTGAGGCCGCAGCCATGCTTGCGAATATGAACAACCCTTCCTTTCTGATCAACTTCATTGCATCCAATCTGAATCTCAATGTAGCCGAGAAACAAGAAATGTTGGAAATGACGGTCTTGTCAGAAAGGGGGAAACGCGTTTTGAAACATCTGGATGCTCAACTTCAACTGGTTGAACTTCGGTCTAAGATCGAAAATAAGGTGCGTTCCGATATCGAAAAGCAACAGAGGGATTATTTCCTTAACCAACAGTTGAAAACTATACAGGAAGAATTAGGGGAAAGCCCCCAACAGGCAGAAGTCAATGAATTGGCTCAACGAGCACAATCCAAGAAATGGCCGAATGCCACAAAAGAACAATTCTTCAAGGAATTGAATAAGGTAAAAAGAATGAATCCACAGGTAGCAGAATATTCTGTTACCCTGAATTATCTGGAGATGTTGCTCGACTTGCCGTGGCATACGTTTACCAAGGACAATTTCGATTTAAGACGTGTCCGAAAGGTATTAGACAAAGATCACTATGGTCTCGAAGAAGTTAAAGAGCGCATTATAGAACACCTGGCTGTTCTAAAACTCAAGGGAGACATGAAAGCACCTATCGTCTGTCTCGTTGGTCCACCTGGAGTAGGAAAGACTTCTCTGGGCAAATCAGTTGCCAGGGCTTTGAAACGAAATTTTGTCCGTATGTCTCTTGGCGGATTGCACGATGAAAGTGAAATCCGGGGACACAGGAAGACATATATCGGAGCAATGCCAGGACGGATCATTAAATCCTTGAAAAAAGCGGGCTCATCCAATCCGGTATTTATTCTTGATGAAATAGACAAGATAGGAAAGGATTTCAGAGGTGATCCCTCTTCTGCCTTGCTGGAAGTGTTGGACCCGGAACAAAATGAGACATTTTACGATAATTACCTGGAGCTGGAATACGATCTTTCAAAAGTCATGTTTATCGCTACTGCCAACTCATTGAGTACGGTACAACCCGCCTTGTTGGACAGGATGGAAATCATACAAATCAGTGGATATTCTACAGAAGAAAAAGTAAGGATCGCATTAAAACACCTCATTCCCCAGCAACGAACAGAGCACGGATTAAAATCGCCACAGATTTCTTTGACCAAATCCGTAGTCGAAAAGATCATTCAGGACTATACAAGAGAGTCAGGAGTTCGGTCATTGAACAGGAGAATAGCAGGAGTCATGAGACATGCGGCTAAGCAAATAGCCATGGATGAAGTGTCAAAAGTGAATGTCAAAAAGGAGGATTTGACAGAGATTCTTGGTCCCTCAAAGTTTAGCAAAGACAAATATTTAAAGCTGAAGACGCCCGGTGTTGCGGTCGGATTGGCTTGGACTCAAGTTGGAGGGGATGTTCTTTATATAGAGGCGAGTCTCAGTAAGGGTAAGGGAAAACTGACCTTGACAGGAAATCTTGGCGAAGTCATGAAAGAATCTGCCACTACCGCCCTGAGCTACCTGAAGAGCCATGCAGAGGAAATTGGAGTTGATCACACACTATTTGAAGAGTATGACCTCCACGTTCATGTACCCGAAGGAGCAATTCCCAAGGATGGGCCGAGCGCAGGGATAACGATGCTGACAGCCATGACTTCCGCTTTTATGAAAAAACCTGTCAGGCCTTATCTGGCCATGACTGGCGAAATTACACTGAGAGGTCAAGTTCTTCCGGTTGGTGGAATCAAAGAAAAGGTCCTGGCGGCCAAAAGAAGCGGGATGAAAACGATCATGCTTTGTGCAGAGAACGAAAAAAATGTAAGTCAAATTCCCGAAGATTTCATCAAGGACATCAGCTTCGTTTATGTCGACAAAATGCAAGACGTTTTGGAGACGGCGATTGCATAGAGCGTTAAATGCTTGTTAATTGACACATTGCCGGGGTTCAGAACGAATGGCTAGCGTTTAATTCATAACTTTGGAATATGGATCTCCTGAGATCGTGCATAATCACACTTCTATTCTGCTGTACAGGACAACTTGTTGCCCAGGACAGTGTGAAAGTCATCCAATTTTCCGGAAGAATTACAGATGTATCAGGAACCAAATTACTTTATACGAATATTGCTGTAAAAGGAACTGCACGGGGAACTGTTTCTGACATCGATGGATTTTTTTCGCTTCCGGTCCGTGAATCAGAGACCGTACAGTTCACGAGAATTGGATATCATCTGGAGGAATTCACGATCCCTGCAAATGTTGAAGGAAACTTGTACTCACAGGATATAATCATGAGTAAAGACACATTATTCCTTCCTGAAGCTTTGATTTATCCATGGCCCGATCGGGATTTTTTCGAGATCGAATTTCTTGCCCTGGAGGTTGATGAATACAATGTTGAAGAGTTGGCAAGAGAAAACCTGGCTCCGGAAAAACTCGCCATGTTGCGACAAGTATTACCGGCAGACGGTGCCGAGGTATCCAAAATCGAATTACAGCAAATTCAAAGAGCATACTACCATTATGGTCAATTCAGACCTCAAAATATATTCAGTCCGCTTTCCTGGAAGAAATTTATTGATGCCATTAGAAGAGGCGATTTCAAGAGTGAGAATAAATAACCCGTTTCACGTCCAAACGGAATGATATTTGACATTAGTAGTCATTATAACTAGATTTGCAGCCTTAAAATCTACACCATTTGAAGGTCACTGAATACTTTGAGAAAACAGAGGGAAAAACACTTGTCTCCTTTGAGGTTCTTCCCCCGCTCAAAGGTGGAAGTATGCAGACTATTTTCAATACGTTGGATCCTCTCATGGATTTTAAGCCTCCCTTTATCGATGTTACCTATCACCGGGAAGAATATGTATACAACAGGCAGGATACAGGTTTCTATGAAAAAGTAGCAATCAGGAAAAGACCCGGCACTGTAGGAATCTGTGCAGCCATTATGCATCGGTATGGAGTAGACGCTGTGCCCCACCTGATATGTGGAGGGTTCACCAGGGAGGAAACGGAAAACGCTTTAATTGATTTGAATTTTCTGAATATCAACAATGTCCTTGCACTAAGGGGCGATGCCAGGAGATTCGAGGACAAATTCGTTCCTACAAAAGATGGTCACATTTATGCCTTGGATTTGGTGGAACAAATTACCAACATGAACAATGGTCAGTATTTAGACAAGAGTATTGAGAATGGTTCATCCACTGACTTTTGTATCGGAATTGCCGGTTATCCCGAAAAACACTTTGAATCACCCAACTTTGAACTCGACCTTCATTTTACAAAAAAGAAAATTGAGGCAGGAGCTTCTTACATCGTGACCCAGATGTTTTTCGATAACAGTAAGTATTTCGATTATATTGAGAAATGCAGGGACGCGGGTATCACTGTACCTATTGTTCCGGGAATCAAACCATTGACCAAAAAGTATCAACTGAATTCTATCCCACGCAGATTTTTTATCAATCTTCCCGAAGACCTTGTTAAGGAAGTTTCAAAAGCCAGGAATTCGGAAGCAGTCAGACAGATAGGAATTGAGTGGGGCATTATGCAATGCAAAGAACTGAAAGAAAGAGGTGCTCCATGTCTGCATTTTTATCTCATGGGAGACTGGGAAACTTCAAAGAAAATTATTGAAGCAACTATGTAGTCATAATGATCGGGCGATCTCGTTGTCGATACCAGTAGACCAAACCGATAATTCCACCAATAAAGATCAATATTGATATTACCTGGGCCTGAGAGAGTTGAAAACCAAGAACGTCATATCTTGGATTGACACGAATATATTCAATCAGGAATCTTTCGATACTCATCAGAATAGCGTATAAAAAGAAGATAAAGCCCGTGAACCGAATTCGGGTTCTTAAAACCCAGAGGATGAAAAATATGAATACTCCGGCGATGACCTCGTAAACCGAGGTAGGAAAGACAGGCTTGCTCAATTTACTGCAGTATTTATCCGTACATCCTTCGATCGGAACTCCTTCATTCAAGACATTATGAGGAAAATCATATGCCCACATCCAATCGGGGAAAATGAACCATCCCGGTTTGACCATCTCATTGACAATTCCCCAGTCTCCATCACCAGAAAGTTGACAACCCATCCTTCCTACCGCATACGATAAGATCAAAGCCGGAGCAATGGCGTCCATCACATGAATGGGTGGGATATGATGTCTTTTGACATAGATGTAATTAGCTATAAAAGCGAGAATCAAACCGCCATAGATCGTAAGGCCACTACCGGAAAAGAGTTGACCAATCGGATCATTTAAAAAAGCATCCAGGTTTTCAAAGATGGAGAACAAACGAGCTCCCAATAAGCCGAAAATCGCTGCTATCACGGTCAGGTCTCCGATTCGGTGATGAACCGATATGGTTTGTTTCACCTTTTTAGGGCTTGGCAATTTGGTCTTATGACCTTGCCAGAAAGTATACCCTCCGAAAAGAATCAAACCTAGAGTGCCAATTGCATAATTGCCATCAGTAGAAAAAATAAACCCCGCAGCGTCCTCTTTGAACGTGTCAAAGTCCAGGAAGATAGATGGAAGCTTTAATCCAAGGATAAAACCAAATATCCCATTCATCACAACCTCTGTCCAGTTGGGCCCCTTCCCCTGATAAACGACTTTCTCTACGGATTTTAGAAGACCTTCTTTTTCCTTTCGCTTTAATTCCTGGTACAGTACATATGCTGCCGTAAAAAAAGCGAGCCCCAGGAGCAGCCCGAACATCTGAATGACAGAAAAGGCATTATCTCTTGATGTACCAATTAAATCATGTAGGAGATACGAAAGGTTGGGATACATAACCGTTTGTTCAAAATCCTGGCAAAAGTAAGTCTTTAATACAAGCTTGAAAGAACTTTAGATCAAACACTCACAGCCAGGCTTGCCACGGACAAATTCTTTGTTCCTGCTTCAAAAAGAAGATTTGCACATGCGGCAATAGTGGAGCCTGTTGTGATTACATCATCGACCAGAAGCACTCTTTTGGGTATTTGTCCGGTATGGTTGATCGTAATAGACTCCTTTAAGATCCTTGATCTCTCCCATTTGTCCTTTGCAGTCTGGGAAGACTCATTCCTACTGCGGATCAACAAATTGTTACGGACAGGAATCGTAAATCCCTTCTGTAAGCCTTTTGCAATCTCCTCTGCCTGATTAAAACCCCTGGATTTTCTTTTCTTGGCATGTAGCGGCACCGGAACGATCTGATAATCAGACCAGGATTGTTCCGATTGCATCTTTTCGGACAAAAGATGACCTAGGTAATGACCAATTCTGTATTGCCCGTTGTATTTCAGTCGATGGATCATTTCTGCCACCAGGGACTCTTTGGTGTAGTAAAATAAGGATCTGAAATACCTGATACCCGGAGGAAAGAAATCTTTGCCTTCGAGTGCAGCCATTGAATCTGCGGAGTTGTATACGAAAGGTAATTCCTGAAGACAGGGCAGGCATAATCGTTGATCGCTAAAGGGATCATTTTCCTGACAAGCGATACATAGAGATGGATATATCAAATGGACTAAACCCTCTAATAATCCTTTATAATTCATTAACGGGCCAGGACTTTTTTTCTTTCTCGCAAGAACTCTTGCTCTGTAAGCACTCCTTTCTTGCGCAATTCAACCAACCGGTTTAATTGTGCTAACAAAATATCCTCACTTGGTTTCTTTCCCTGAATGGGTGCTTCTTCCACTGGTATCATTTCCTGGGTCCTTTTATAGCCATTTAGCTTGAATTGCTCAAAATCAGGCTGGATACGGACGTAGGCCAGATCATCATGACTCATGATCCTTTGGTCATCAGTGAGCCCATGCATGACCGCTAACTCGAGGTGTTTGTACGCTTCATCTT
Source organism: Saprospiraceae bacterium (assembly GCA_028282725.1). GTDB lineage: Bacteria > Bacteroidota > Bacteroidia > Chitinophagales > Saprospiraceae > JAJRXG01. The sequence continues at coordinate 24,406 of JANQHF010000010.1, read as the reverse complement.
TGTCTTCCATCAGTGAATAGGCGCATGCGAGATTAAAATACAGACTGGCGTCCTTTGGGTCTATTTTCAAGGCCTTTTGAAAATCAATAATTGCCTCTTCGATATCATATTCCCTGTATTTTTTGAGACCGCTCTTTTTGAAAGGATTACTTCTTAGTCTGGACGGCCGCTCTTTTCTTTTTGATTTTCGATATTCAGCACGTCTTGGAGCTGTTCTCTTCCGGCTTGGCCGTCGTCTCTTCCTATATCTTTTGTTGAATTTTCTGTCAAATTCTTCCGGAGGCATCATGAGGTATCTCATACCATCAATCAATCCTAGAAAAAGAGAAATAGGAAACACTCCCCAGGTCATCATCGTGAGGAAAACGTAGAAGATTCCAGCTCCCGAATCTCCCAAGTAAAATTTGTGCAGACCAAAAGATCCTCCAAATATTCCTAATAGGGCAGCTACAAGTTTGTTCTTCATCTGTCAGTATAGTAACAAAATAAAGAAATAGTTGATGAACTTCTGTAATCATTAGACGAAAGAGAAAAACAACCGGACTTCGATTTGGAGACTGAGAGCAGATGCAGTCAATGATTTGATATCAGTGACAAAAAAAGTGATATTGGTCCATAAATGAGCAGGGCCTGAAAGCAGTTCAAAAAGAGTCTTACTTTTAACGGGTGATATCGTCTTTTTCTGACAATACAATTGAAGCTGGCTGTGACGAGGCAGGCAGGGGATGTCTGGCAGGACCGGTGTTTGCAGCGGCTGTTATCCTTCCCCGGGATTTTTACCATCCTTTGTTAAATGATAGCAAGCAGCTTACGGAGAAGAAAAGACTTTTGTTAAAAGATTTCATTGAAAAAAATGCTTTGTCGTACGGTGTTCGTTCTGTAAGTGAAAAGGAAATAGATCAAATTAATATTTTGAATGCTTCTATTCGAGCCATGCATTTGGCCCTGAATGACCTTACCGTTGTTCCCGATCTTCTCCTGATTGACGGGAATAAATTCTCCCCATACAAGAATATACAGCATCATTGCATCATTAAGGGAGATTCCAAATATGCGTGTATTGCCGCAGCGAGTATATTGGCTAAGACTTACAGGGATGCATACATGAAGAAATTGAGTTTGACCTTTCCATCGTACGGATGGGAAACCAATAAGGGATACGCCACATTGGCTCATAGGATAGCACTGGTCAATAATGGACCAACGCGGTATCACAGGAAATCATTCACCTTAAAAAATCAGCGTTCACTATTTCGGAACCCTCTGGAAAATATGGATTAAGGGTATGAAGGAGTTGGTAAAGAGCATATTGGGCAAAGAACAACGAATTATTTCCTATTCCTCACCAGAAGATTCTCTGCTACGCAGGATATTGATCAATTCTATTGAAATCAGTACAGGGAGAAATGGAGTAGAAGAAATCTACAAACGCTTAAAAGCCCTGAATATCGACGATATAACAGTCTGGCAACATGTGTTTCCAGTGCTGGATATCAAACTGGATTACAACAGGAATGCATTGGACTCCATTGAGAAAAATTCACCACTGGTGGTTATTGCCAATCATCCATTTGGCGTAGCTGACGGATTGGTCCTCGGATATATTCTGTCCGAATTGGGTTCTGATTTTTATCTCGTCGTCAATGAAGTGTTGTGCAGAGAGCCCATATTGGGTCGTTATTTCCTGCCCATTGATTTCAGGAATTCGAAAACTGCCATCGCCACCAACCTGCAGACGAGAAAGATGGCCATGGATCATCTGTTGAATGGCGGGAACATTGGGATTTTTCCGTCTGGCGGAGTTTCCACCACGCCTAAGATCTGGAAGAAAAAAGCAGATGATCTTGATTGGAAACGATTCGTAGTAAAAATCATCCGAAAGACGGGGGCTACAGTCCTTCCGATTTATTTCCCGGGCCAGAATAGCAGGCGGTTCCAGGTTGCAAGCCATGTTCATCCGAATCTCCGCCTTGCCTTGTTGCTTAGCGAACTGAACCGGAAACGCGGAGACGTGTTGTCTTTTAAAATCGGTGAAGTGATCAGACCGCATGAAATAAAAGATATTCCAAGGGATCGATTGCTCGATTTTCTGAAAAACAGGACTTTTGAATTACAAGTATCATAGCATGTCTGTACTTTCCATAGCCAAGGATCAATTTAACATTAGGATTTTCAATGAGTGCATTCCGAGAATTGAAAAATCGATCAGTTTCTTGTCAGAGGATGAAGTCTGGTACCGCCCCAATGACCAATCGAATTCGGCGGGGCATTTAATACTGCATCTTTGTGGCAATGTCACCCAGTGGATTGGATCGGGCATTGGCAAGGAAGCGGATCATCGGAAAAGAAGTCTTGAATTTACCACGACCGATCGCATTTCCAAAGCCGAGCTGGTCAGCAGACTTTACGATCTGCGATTCATCACGGATCGTGCCCTTGCCACGATGACTGATCAGGATATGTTAACAGAAGAGCGCACTGTGCAGGGATATGATGAAACGGTTTTGAGTATCATCATTCATGTCATCGAGCACTTCAGCTACCACACAGGCCAAATCGCATGGATTGCCAAATATTTAAAAGATGTAGATCTTGGATTCTATTCAGACATTGACCTGAATATCACAGACTAATAAAAATAGCATACTAATAAAATTAGCTATATCTTCGACTTTTTGACAGCCCAAGATTCCAATGTCTTTAAACAACCACAGTTGTTACAGTTTTCGGTATGGCGTCATGCGTCCTGCAGAATTACTTGATCTGGCTGTCGCAAAGGGTTATACCCACTTGGCCCTCACCGATATCAACAATACTTCAGGCTGTCTGAATTTCCTGCGACTGGCGCGAAGAAAGCGTATCAAGACAGCTGTAGGTATTGATTTCCGCAACTCAATTGATCAGTTGTACATAGGAATTGCAAAAAACAATGATGGCTTTGAAGAATTAAACCGTTACCTAAGCCTTCATCTTACCCAGAAAGATCCTGTCTTTAGCCCGAATGTCCCGGGGTTTAAAAACGTTTTTGTCATATATCCTTTCAACAAAGCCCCCAAACGCCCCCTGGACGATCATGAATATATTGGCGTTCGCCCATCGGATTTAAACCGGCTAAAGATCTGTAAGGACTTTCTCCCCGAGAAATTAGTTGCGTTGCAACGGGGTTCTTTCAGGAATCGAAGCGACTACCAGGTTCACAAGTTGTTACGAGCCATCGACCTCAACACCATATACACCAAAATAACACCTCAGGATTATGCTGATCCAATGGACATCTTTCAGACTAGGAAAGGATATGAAAAGACCTTTGCAGAGTTCCCGGAACTGGTTTCGAATGCAGACCATTTGTTGAGACAGTGTTCGGTTTCATTTGATTTTGATCAACCCAAATCAAAGAATCAGCAGACCTATACGGGTTCCTTACCAAAAGACGTCAAGCTGATCAGGGAATTGTGCAAAGACAATCTCAGATATCGGTATCCCGAGCCCAGCGATGAGATCATCAGTAGATTGGACAAGGAGTTGTCAATCATCGAGAAGAAGGGATTCGTGTCTTATTTTCTAATCAATTGGGATATTACTTCTTATGCACGCAATCGGGGATATTTCTATGTAGGGAGGGGAAGCGGAGCCAATAGCATTGTTGCTTATCTATTACAAATTACGGATGTGGATCCAATAGAATTGGATTTGTACTTCGAGCGATTTATCAATTTATACCGGGAGAATCCCCCGGATTTTGATATCGATTTTTCCTGGAAGGATCGTGAAGATGTCACCCAATACATCTTTGACCGGTTTCCAAATACAGCGTTATTGGCTACCTACAACACCTTTCAATACAGGGCAGCGGTACGTGAACTAGGTAAGGTTTTCGGTTTGCCCAAGGAAGAACTTGACCTGTTAACGACTGGCAGAGTAGACTTCAACAAGATCGACGGCTTATCTCAAACCGTATTGAAGTATGCTTCGTTGATTCAGGGATTGCCCAGTCATCTCAGTGTACACGCCGGGGGAATTGTCATATCGGAATTATCCGTCCACCGCTATACCGCCACGTTTATACCGCCTAAAGGATTTCCGACTACACAGTTTGATATGGTTGTTGCCGAAGATATAGGACTCTACAAATTTGATATTCTTGGACAAAGGGGACTTGCCAAAATTAAGGACACCCTGGACATCGTCATGAGCAATAATCCGACCGATGCCCCCATAGACATACATGATCTAAGGAGATTCAAACAAGATCCAACCGTAAAATCCCTATTGAAAAGAGGAAAGGCCATCGGTTGCTTTTATGTGGAATCGCCTGCCATGCGAATGTTGCTCAAGAAATTAGAAGTCGACGATTACCTGGGCTTGGTAGCAGCGAGTTCGATCATACGACCGGGGGTTGCAAAATCGGGAATGATGCGCGAATACATACTCAGGGACCGGCAACCTGAGCGAAGAAAAAAGACACACCCGATCATGCAGGACATCATGCCCGACACATATGGCATCATGGTATATCAGGAAGATGTCATCAAAGTGGCTCATTATTTTGCCGGACTTACGCTTGGAGAGGCAGATGTACTTCGCAGGGGTATGTCAGGCAAATATCGATCGCGGGAAGAATTTAACAAGGTCCGGAATAAATACTTCGAAAACTGCCAACACAAAGGATATCCGCAGGAGTTGGCCCGGAAGATTTGGCGACAGATAGAGAGTTTTGCCGGGTATGCATTTGCCAAAGGACATTCGGCTTCGTATGCGGTTGAAAGTTATCAAAGTTTATTTCTCAAGGCGCATTACCCACTTGAATACATGGTTGCGACTATTAATAATGGAGGGGGATTCTACCGGCCTGAGCTATATATTCATGAAGCGCGTATGTGTGGAGCACAAATTGAGTCACCATGTATTGAACGCAGCAGTCATGGCTGCGTGATCATGGGGAAAGTCATTTTTATAGGCTTGGGAATGGTCCGCGGTATTGAATCCGAAATGGTCGATTGCATCATTCAAAGCCGGGAGCAATCAGGTTCTTTTGCGGGTCTTATGGACTTTGTCGAACGGATCGGTCTAGGGCTGGAACAGCTTTGTGTCTTAATCAGAATCAATGCACTGCGAATCCTTGGGTATTCAAAAAAGGAATTGTTATGGAAAGCCCACCAAATCCTTCAAAAAAAGAAAAAGTCAAAAATCATTCAAAGAAGACTTTTCACCCCACCTGTCAAAGATTATCAATTGCCGGATCTGACCACGGATCAATATGAAGACGCATTTGATCAAATGGAGCTGCTGGGATTTCCGCTCTGCAATCCTTTTGGATTACTTGAACACCAGGATTTTCCAAAACTGTGCGTAGATGATCTTCCAGCATATCTTAATTCGGAGGTAACAATAGCCGCCTATTTAATAACAGTGAAAAATACGACTACGTCAAAAGGAGATCGTATGAACTTTGGAACGTTTATTGACCTCAAGGGGCAATTCCTGGACACTACACATTTTCCGAAAGTGGCAGCACAATATCCGTTTACCGGAAGAGGAATCTACCAGATCAGTGGGAAAGTTGTTGAGGAATTTGAATTTTTTAGCCTGGAAGCCACGCAAATGCACAAGTTACCCTATATACCCGATCCAAGATATCGTGAAAACATCATAGATAAAGAAGAATTGCTCAAGTCTCTAACTTGAGATCCAGGTCATTGATCAAGTCATCTACAAGAGGATTGATCGATTTAAGATGATCATATTTTTCCTTGGACGTGAAGAGCTTCTTTGGCTTCATATCTTCTACGTCTGGAAATTTTTCCCGGTCAACAAAGACCTCAATCATCAGATCATTTTGATTAAAATGTTCTCGCAGACTAGTAAATAAATCAGTCTCCTGTTGAATTTCTTCCCTTGCAATGTTGGAAGGCACAGAGATAATAATCTTGTCATCTTTCAACTCCTTCAAAACATTGGTAAGAATATTGGAAGTTGTACTGGATTCAACGCCATTTACATATGAAGACCAAACCTCTTCGACCTCTTCAAGTAAAAGGGGTTTTGGTCCATGACCGTTCTGGGCAATTTCTTCTTCCGCCTCTTTGATGATATCATTGATGGAAGAAAGACTGGGGGTGTTGATCATAATATTCTTGTCAGAATCACTCCCCACAGCAGGATTGGATTCCGTTGAATCACCGGGCATCTGCTCGATTGAAGACTCTTCCTCTGTAGGCTCGGACCCCGTGGCAACATCCGTCGGCTTGAGATGAGACAATCCCTTCTCTGACGAAGGTGCGGGATTAGTTATTGACGTTTTTTTTTCAAGTGAGGGAGCGGAAGCATCTGATCCGGAATCGGGAAGTTGGGCCCTGGAGGAATAACACAATTTCAGTAGCGAAATTTCAACGTGAAGTCTTTTATCCTTTGCCTTTGAATAATCAAGATCACAACTATTGGCAATATTCAGCCCTGTCAATAATGTAGAAAACGAAATAGCCCTGGCTTGATTCAAATACCGGGTTTTTAAATCTTCACTCATCTGTAGCAGGGATTGAGTGGGCTCTTGTTTGGAATATAGAAGATTACGCATGTGCTGGGCCAGGCCATTCATGAAGTGATCCCCTTCAAAACCATTTTTCAACACGCGATCGAACAAAAGCAATAGTTCTGGTGCATCTTCTCGTAATATGCAATCAACCGCTTGAAAAAAAGTCTCGAAATCAAGAATGTTGAGATTATCAATGACACTTTGTACTGTAATCTTATTCGTGCTGGCGCTGGCCATTCGATCAAAGATTGATAGCGCATCCCTCATAGCGCCATCTGCCTTTTCAGCGATCACGTACAGCGCATCATATTCAACTGATATATTCTCTTTTTCAGCTATTGATTCAAGTTGCGTAATGATATCGGGAATTTGAATCCTCCGGAAATCATACAGTTGGCATCGACTTAAAATTGTAGGAAGAATCTTATGTCTTTCAGTTGTGGCCAGAATAAAAATAGCATATGCAGGCGGCTCTTCAAGGGTTTTCAAAAAAGCATTAAATGCTGCTTGCGACAGCATGTGCACCTCATCAATGATAAATACCTTGTATTTCCCTTGTTGGGGCTGGACCCTCACCTGATCGATCAGCGATCTGATATTTTCCACAGAATTATTGGAGGCTGCATCTAACTCCACGATATTTAATGAAATATCAATGTCGTGATCGGCGTATGAACCATCTGTCAGTGATAGCTTTGGATCAGGCATATTGATGACCTTCGCCAAAAGTCTGGCACAAGTCGTCTTACCAACTCCTCTCGGACCACAAAACAGAAATGCATGTGCCAGCTTATCCGACAACAAGGCATTTTTTATAGTCGAAGTAACATGCTCCTGACCGATGACTTCTTCGAAGGTCTGAGGTCGATATTTTCGTGCCGAGACGATATATGCCATATGTTGCGATATTACGAATTATCAAGGCAATATTCAGACAATCTTATCTTCGTATCAAATTGAGTTCAAACATTCTTGTTGAAGAGCACCAGAATTTCACAACACCGATATCTTAGACTAGGTATTGTTAACTTTTTCATATGTATTGGTCTGTTGCGCCTGACCAATTTTAATTACTATCTATCTCAAGCCCTGGGATTTGAGACACAAGTCAATAATACGGGGGGTGATGCATTCAATTTTATCAATTACCTGGGAACAGCAATGCTCGTTACCGTTGTGATTGCCAAGATCGGCCACTTTAGGGCTCAGTGGCGAAACGGGTGGCCTATCTACACTTTAATGTTGATTTATGGTTTTAATATTCTTGTGACACCATATGGCAATCCTGTCTGGTTGATTTATCAGGAAGTTTTTTTGGCCATCGCTCTTTTACTTCACTTCTATGTTCAAAGAGTTGAAGATTCATTTGAAAGGAGATTCCGGACTGCCATCCGGCCCATTTTGTATTGTGCTTTCATCCTTGTTATTTTTTGCACCTTTCAAATATTAACCAAGAATTCTCTTTCCTATTATTTGCAGGAATTTAATGAGGTCTTCGTTCAGACCTTGGATGATTATGGTATTATGAAACAAAGATATGGCTACCTCCAGGGATTTTTGGTGAGCTACGTCTTGTTCATGGTGAGAGGTTGGACAAAGAGAATTGGTCTTATTTTATTGATTTTGATCACAGGATTTGGCATTCGGAGTTTTGTGATCGGTCTATTCGGCGGGTTATTATGGTCAGTTGCACGAAAGCCCATACATCTTTTGTTTCTTGGAAGTGTATTTATCGGATGGTTGATCCTCTCTGATTTTTCCCACGTCTACAGTCTCATCTATAATACCCGGTTCTACTCTTATCTGAATATGATTGATATTATGAACAATTATCCGTTTGGAGTAGGTCTCGGCGGATATCATGTATATACAGAAACGTATAGCAGGGTATTATTTGCTCACTTTTATGATGTGAATGCAATATTGGACTATGTACCGGTTGCACCCGAATCAGATGTTGTGTATGTATTTGGAAGCCTTGGATGGTTTTTTGGCGGGCTTCACTTTTTTTTAATTGCAAGAATCTTGTATTGGTCGATTAAATATCAAAAACAATTGAGCCCATTCCACAAGACCATATTATTCTATTTCTGTTTTATGACGTTTTTTGGAATCAGCGAAGATTCGATGTTTTCCATCAATTATTGGATATTTTTTGGCTTGTCCTCCGGAATTATTTCGCTGTCCATTTTTAAAAACAAACACAGTGAAATTGAATAGATCGGAGATTTCAGTCATCATGTCTTGTTACAATGAAGAATCAAAGGTAACTCAAGCTGTTGAAAGTATCATAAACCAGACTTTCAGACAATTTGAATTCATTATCGTCAATGATGGCAGCACAGATAAAACACACGAAATATTAGAAGGATTCGAAAGTACAGATAATAGAATAAAACTCATTCATAACCCGAGAAACATTGGGCTTGCTGCTTCACTGAATATTGGAATCGAGCAATCCAAGGCGCAATTTATAGCAAGAATGGATGCTGACGATATTGCATTGCCGGAGCGATTGGAAAAGCAGTATGAGTTCATGCTGAATCATAGTCAAATAGATATCCTTGGTACCGCAATTTTCATTAGAAATACCAAAAGAAAACATTCTGAAGTCAAAACATGTCCTCAATATCATTCTCAAATAACAGAAAGAGTGTTCAAAAAACCATTGGTATTTCATCCCACGGTTATGATCAGAAGAAGAGTATTTGAAAACTATGGAACGTATGATCCTGCGTTGAAATGGGCTGAAGATGCTGACCTGTGGTATAGAATTTATGATAGGGTTCATTTTCACAACTTGCAGGAACCATTACTCTATTATAGTTTAAAAGATAAGCTCAGTATCAAAAATGCTATTTTAAACTGGAAGGTAAAATTTAGAAATTTAAAAAGACGAAACAGTGTGTTCAATTATTTGCCGCAGTTAGTATATGATCTATTTTTATTGAGCTCCAAAGTGACTTTTTACAGATTTTGATTAATTGAAATGGAGAAGAGAAATCGAGTGTCTGTCAAAATTGGGGCATTGCAACAATACGTTGTTTGGCATTATTGCCAATCTCTGACCGACAATATCAGGGTGGCCGAATTTCCAAAATCAGGAGGTACATGGTTGTGCCGGATGCTTGCTGAAATGTTTGAACTTCCATATCCCAGAAACGAGTTCTGGAGATTAAGAAGGTGCATTTATCAGAGCCATTACAAGGGACCAACACGGTACAAGACCATTTATTTGGTAAGGGATGGAAGAGATGTCATGATATCTGCATATTTCCATTTCTTGTTGCATACTGCAAGTACTCCAAAACCACTCATTGAGCAATGGCTCAAAAAGATGAAAATTCCAGATCCCGAAAATATTCGGACACACCTGCCGAAATTCATTAAGATCTTTTCCGAACAATATAAAATTTCAAATACCAGGATCTCGTGGTCAGACCATGTCTTTAGTTATAAGGTTGAGGATGATTCTATTCTCCTGGTTAAATATGAAGACTTACTGCATCGGGCTAAAGATGAATTAATGAGAATTGCGGATTGGTATCATTTTATTCCAAAAATCGAACTGGATAGAGTGATTGAAAAATATAGTTTTGAAAATTTGAAAAAATCCTTAGAAGGAAAACCGGAGAGTCAGTTTATAAGAAAGGGAATTGCCGGCGATTGGCAAAACTATTTTAGTGAGGATGCTTTATCGGTATTCAATCAACTTCATAGAGGTGCCATGAATTATTTGAAATATGATTAAGGTGCTCGTCATAATAGAAGACGGACGTGGTGGTGGTGCGTTATTCAGAATTATCCAGATTGCAAAAATGATTGAAAGACAAGTCAAAACAATCGTTTTATGTCCATATGAAGGGGAACGATTTCAGAATGCACTTGAGCACAATAGAATTGAATATCGCGTTGTGAATATCCACAAAATGTCAAAGACCTTTTGGGGCTCTCTTCAATATCTTTTCACTTTCATACCTGATCTGTTTCGAATTCGAAAGGTCATAAAGGAGGCCAACCCCGATATAGTTCACGTCAATTCCTCGAGCCAAATTAAAGGAATCGTCGCCGGCAGGATTTGCAACAAAAGAATTGTCTGGCATATGAATGATACAAGACAACCCTGGATTATCCGGCGGGCATTTACAGTTCTGTCAAATTTGGCCAATGGATTTATTTATGCTTCAAATGCTTCTCGTTCTTACTATGAACGATCATCTAATATCAGCACAGAACAGCAATCTGTAGTCATCCCGGCACCGGTCGATTTAAACAAAATTGATTATAAAGAAAGAAATAATCGCAAGAGTCGTTTCAGGGTATTGACGATTGGATATATTAATCGAAATAAGGGACTGGAATTGTTAATGGGAACGATATCAAACCTGGACACGCAAAAATATATCTTCGACATCGTTGGCCCGATCTTGAAAACTCAGCAAGGATACTATTTGTCTTTGAAGAGATTAAAAGAAAAATTAGCTCTTCGCAACGTCAATTTCAAAGGTTTTCAGACCATAGACGGAGATTTGCTCGGTCAATACGATTTTTATATTTGTTCGTCTCATCACGAATCCAGTCCAATAGCGATCTGGCAAGCCATGGCATCAGGAATGCCGGTCATCAGTACCGACGTAGGCGATGTACGGCGGATTATGGAGGATTATGATTGTGGTTTTATATCGGAAGAGTTTACACCAGAGGCTCTTGCCAATCTTTGTGAAAAGCTTGTTTCGTTATCAAATGATCAATATTCAGAAAAGTCTATAAATGCCAGAAGTGCTGCAAAAGCCTGCTTTAATGGAGAATCTATATCTAAAAGCTATATTCGTTTTTATTCTGAATTACTAGGTGACACCCAAGGTTAAGATTTGCATAATCAACAGGAATTACCCTCCGGAACCCGGGGCCACAGGCTTCTATGCCAAACGATTGGCTGACGTCATACAAATTGAGCATCATTTCGAAATTCAGGTTGTTAGCATTGGTATGTATCAAAACGAGGCTAACATAAAAAGGATTAAAAGTTGGTATAGCGGCAAATTGAAATTGGTAAGGATGATCTCGTCTTTTATCGAAAGTTATTATTTGATCAAGAGAGGTCTTCAAATAAAGGCAGATTTGTACCTGATAATGACCGATCCTCCATTCTTGAATTATTGGGCATGCAAATTATTGGACAACAAAAGATGGATTCTATGGACGATGGACTTATACCCCGAGGCTTTTGTGGCGAATCAATTGGTAGGGAAGCTAAACAGTCTCGTACAATCTTATCAGAAAGTCCTCCGTAAGAATCCACCCAATGCATTTATTTCGCTAGGGAAGCACCAAAGAAACTATGTACGCGAAACTTACTTTAGTGATGCCCTGAGCTGTATTATACCTGTCGGCTTGCAATTTCCAAAAGCTCATAAAAGTGTAGAATCCAATAGCATACCGGAATGGCATGATGAAGATAAAATCACCCTTGGATATATCGGCAGCATTGGAGAAGCTCATGATAAAAAAGCTATTGTACAATTGATCCGCAATCTGGATACTGAGAAATTCAAATTTGTATTATCCTGCTATGGTTCTAAATCGAAAAGATTGATCAAGTCACTCGAAGGTTTTGAAAATGTAGTCCTTCTGGAGCATGTACCAATTCAATATTTCAAATTCATAGATATTCAAATAGTATCCCTGAAGAATGATTGGACACACATATGTGTCCCGTCAAAGGCACTGACGGCCGTAGAGCAATATTGTTGTATTTTGTTCTTAGGTAGTAATCAAAGTGACACCTGGAACTATATTCAGAAAGCAGGTTGGATATTTGATACACCGGATGCTGCAATGTTGTTTTTAGAGAACTTATCCCATTCTGATGTTGCTGAAAAGAAAATAATGGCTCAAGCAGTTACTGAGGAATTATATGAGCTGTGGGACAGTGCAATCATCAATATCAAAAATTTATTTTTGAATCTGAATAAATCAATAAAATGAAGAAGATTTTCTATGTGATGGGTGCATTGATATTGGTACTATTGGTTATCATATTGGTGATTCGAATTGCATATCATGAGCCCCGGCCACAAATTAACGATGGACAAAATGCCGAAGAATTGGCACAGCGGATGCTGCAAGCAGTTAATAAAGAAGCATGGGATACCCTGGCTTACATCGGGTGGTCTTTTAGGGATCAACATCATTATGTATGGGACCGGGTAAAGAATGATGCTCTCGTAAAGTGGGACGATTACGAGGTGCACCTGGATCCAGACGAGATACAGGGAATTGCCTATAAAAGAGGTCAATTGCTAGAGGGATCAAAGTTGTCAAAAGCCATTCAAACCGCCTGGAATTATTGGTGTAATGATATGTTTTGGTTAGCAGCACCTTTTAAGATTCGAGATCCCGGAACATCATTAAAAATTGCTGAAGATGAGGATGGCAAAACCGGTTTATTGGTGACATATGAATCTGGAGGTGTTACCCCGGGAGACTCATATTTATGGTTCCTCGACGAAAGCGGACTACCCTCCGGGTATAAAATGTGGGTTAAGATAATTCCTATAGGGGGAGTCTATACATCTTGGGAAAAATGGCAAACCATAACAGGAGGTGCGAAAGTTTCTTCATTTCACCAAGGAAATATTGGCGCTCTTAAATTAGAAATAACCAATATCCGTGGAGGTAATACCTGGAATGAACTGGGACTCGACAATAGTCCGATTCAATTATAGAATTGCAGATGTCATACCAAGGCTAAAATGAGTTCTTCTGAATTGGCGAAGCTAACTACCGAGGTCTTATCATTGACCTGATCACTATGCGGAAAGGACTTAACAATGCAGGCTATTCAACTTTTTGATTGAGTGACCGTTTATAAAAATATCTGTCGGCAAGCTTTTGCGCATTAGTTGCATCCAAATAAGTAAATAACCGGACGATCTCTTCCATTTCAGATCCGGGAAATCCTTGATGGAGCCGTTGGTCTATCAGTATAGAAATGGTATGATCCACTTTTTGCCTTCCCATTACATCATAAAAACGATGTTTATTTTCAATTACAAATTTGAAAAGATCAGAATTTACGTCTTGAAGAAAATCGAATATGAATCTTACATTCTCCTCGGTGGTCCAATCATCCTGGGTAGATAAATATTTTTTTACTACTCTTTGATGTTTGCCATCCATTAATTGCAGATGTAAATATGCTTCGTGATACATGATCCTTGGACGGGCGCTCGAAGCACGTGGATCATAAACATAGATAACTTCTTCCTTGTCTTCAGGATTATAATCAGTAACCGCATTTTGTTTATTTGAAAATGGTGTGCTGGCGAGAGAGCCCATATAATTCTGTGTTCTTGTTCCTCTCAGAGATTCCTGTCCGACTTCTATCAACTGTTCAGCACTAATGGGGCTCTCAATTTTGGACAATATATTTCCCGAAGGATCGAGAATCAATAAGGTGGGTAAAAAAACAATATTGTATTCAGAAGCAAATCGATAAGCTTTTTCTTCTTCCATATCCACCTGAACACTTATAAAATGGTCGTTGTAAAAGGAAGCGACATTTGAAATTAGAAAAGTGTCATCCATCTTTTTGCATGGGGCACACCAGGACGCGTAAGTGCTTATGAATATTAATTTGTTTTCCTTCGTTGCTAAAGACTGTGCAGACTCAATATTGATATCGAGGAAATTAATACCTGATGCTGTCAGGTCAATGTATACAAATGCAAATGAAATTGTAAAAAATAAAGTCTTAAGCATTTAGAGTAAGTGACTACTGTGTCTCAATAGATTCTATCCATTCCTGGATAACATCCTTTTCCCGAGGATTGTCTGAGATGATCAGAGCATTGCGAGCAGTTTTTATTGCTTTTTTTGTTTTATTATTTGCATGAAGAATTTTGGAATATGTCAACATATATTCCGGTCTTTCGGATTTTTCACTGGCCATTTTTGCAATGGTCTCAGATGATTCCAAAATTGAAGGATCTATCGATTTGTACAAAAACAATTCGTTGCACATGTCGTGAAGTTTTTCGTGATCCTTTTCTCCAATGTACTTTGCCAGAGCAAGGGATGAAGAATTCAACATCGAAATATTTGCATTGGCTTTTGCGAATTCATAGTCCGCCGAATATGCAAATATCTTGTATTGATCACTCAGGTGATTTTTCATCTTAAGCTTGGCATCGTCGAGGAGCATAGTTGACTCAAAGTCAATTGCATTTTGAAGCGTTTTCCAGCAGGCGTCCTCTATTTTCTCTTTGTAGAGATCTTCTCCTATAATCTCCTTTATTTCTTTTTTATTGTCGATAAAAAGATCGAAAATCCTCGAGTCCGCACTGACCAATGCTTCAGCTATGAAGGTAGCTTTTTGGTTTTTAGAAAGATGATCACTTTTTCTGAGAAAGTCATTGGATACCTTCAGACTTGACTTGTTGGCATTGTTCAGAGCTTTTATATATTTCAAGACCAATTCATAATCACGTACACCTTCATTATATAGTTTCTCGAGCTCTCCACTTCTGTCATAAGAGTCAGCTACACTTTTGCCTAGTGACAGAAACTGCTCTGCATTTTTACCACCAATGACTTTTTTAAGGAGCTCGCCTTTTTCATTTATATAAAATAAGGTTGGATATGCGGATACGGGAAATTGCCGGGCAAATTCACGTCCGGCAGGTTTTTCCATGTCAATTTTCAAAGAAATGAAATGATCATTGTAGTATGCACCGACAGATTTATCCGGGAAAACGTTTTTGGCCATTCGCTTGCATGGCCCACACCAGGTTGCATAAGCATCGACAAATATCAACTTCTCTTCCTGTTGGGCTTTCAATATTGCCTGCTCAAATCCTCCGTCATAAAATATGATTCCCTGTGAAAGAAGATTCGACATTACAAAGAGGAATACCAGTGAATTGATGATTTTCTTCATTTTGATCATTTTCTTGCCAGAACTAATTCAAAAATAGTTATTGTCCGATTATCAAAATTAGGATATTGGATATTCTTGCGCTTGCAGTTGTCATTTAAATCATTCTTAAAACTATTTAATGAGTAGTCTTCGGTCTCTTTTTTTAAGTCAAGTGGGACAAACGAATGAGCGTCCAATTATGCTCGAAGTCAGTCATGCTGAAGGAATCTACATCTATGGGTCAGATGGGAAAAGATATATTGATTTGAATTCCGGCATTGCTGTGAGTTCCCTGGGCCACTGTCACCCAAGGGTCGTTCGGGCTATACGTGACCAATCGACAAGGTACATGCACACGATGGTCTATGGAGAACATATACAAGCTCCGCAAGTAGAATATGCCCGACTGTTGCTCAGTTTGGTGGATCGACATTTTGAATCCATCTATTATCTCATGTCTGGTACGGAAGCAACAGAATTGGCGATGAAAATGGCGAAGAAATACACGGGCAGATATGAAATCATAGCTTGTAGAAATGCATATCATGGTTCTACACAAGGTGCGGAAAGTCTGAGAAGCGATGAAGATTATAAAGCTGCTTATCGACCCTTACTGCCGGGGATCCGGCATATAGATTTTAATAATGAAGAAGATTTTGGAAGGATAACCAAACGAACAGCATGTGTGATCTGCGAAGTCATTCAGGGAGAGGCCGGAGTGATCAGTGCTGGTAAACAATATCTTCGAGGTCTTTCGGACCAATGCAGAGAGAAAGGTGTTCTGTTGATTATAGATGAAATTCAGAGTGGTTTTGGTCGAACAGGAAGTCTGTTTGCCCATCAACAATATGACATCATCCCCGACATTTTGCTGATCGGAAAGGCAATGGGAGGAGGAATGCCGATAGCCGGCGTGGTGAGCTCCAACGAGATAATGAAGTCTATCAGTATCCAACCAGCACTGGGTCACATTACTACATTTGGAGGACATCCTGTATCAGTGTCCGCGGCATTGGCAGCGCTGCAGACCATTCTTGAAGAAAAAATTATCGAAAGCGTAGAACATAAAGCTGCCTTTATTGCAGACACGTTGACCAGGCACCCGATCATCAAAGAAGTTAGACATGCTGGTTTACTTATGGCCGTAGAAACGACCAAGAAAAAATATCTCAAGCATATCGTTCATGCTTCGTATGAGAAAGGAGTCTTGATTGATTGGTTTTTATTCAATAACCGGAGCTTTCGTCTGGCTCCTCCTTTGATCATAACTATGGAGGAAATAAAAGAAGCTTGCGCCATACTATTGGAAGCCTTTGATTATGCTGAACAACAATATAAATAATCAGTTTAGTTTGCCAATAGACGCCAGAGAGTATCCTTCAATTCGATAATTCCTTCCATCGTAGCTGCAGAAAAAAATATGTGATTGATTTGGTCCGGCAACTCTTCACTGATCAATCCCTGAAGTTCGTCGTCGATCAGGTCCTTCTTGGAAATACCTAAGAGTCTGGGTTTGTGGAGGAGTTCAGGATTGTACATTTTAAGCTCATTAAGCAAGATATTGTATTCCTTACTGATGTTTTCGCTGTCTGCAGAGATGACAAATAAAAGAACTGAATTGCGTTCAATATGTTTGAGGAATCTTACACCTAGACCTTTTCCTTCATGAGCCTTTTCAATAATTCCCGGGATATCGGCCATGATGAATGATTTATGTTCGCGATAGGAAACAATACCGAGATTTGGTGTCAGGGTAGTAAACGGGTAATTGCCTGTTTTAGGTTTTGCAGCAGAAAGCACAGAAAGCAATGTGGATTTTCCCGCATTTGGAAAGCCTACGAGACCAACGTCGGCAAGAAGTTTGAGTTCAAGTATTTTCCATTCTTCTTTTCCACTTATTCCGGGCTGAGCATACCTTGGAGACTGATTGGTGGCGGATTTGAAATGCCAGTTTCCCAATCCTCCTTTTCCACCATCCAACAGGATAGATTCCTGACCGTCCTCATTGATTTCAAAAAGAATTTGTCCAGTTTCGGCATCTTTGGCTACTGTTCCAACAGGCACCTCAAGGATTTCATCCTTGCCGTCGGCACCTGTTTTTCGCGAAGCTCCGCCCGGCATGCCGTCTCCGGCAATGACATGCTTTCTGTATTTGAGATGAAGTAAGGTCCATATTTGAGCATTACCACGAAGTACGACGTGTCCTCCGCGACCGCCGTCACCACCGTCAGGGCCTCCTTTCGGATTGGCGCGATCGCGATGGAAATGAGCGCTTCCGCGACCGCCGCTTCCGGAACGACAGCAGATCTTTACATAGTCAACGAAATTCTGTTCTGCCAAAATTCAATTATAGAATGGCCTGAATGATCTCGCTTAATCTGTTGTTGATTTCTTCAATTGACCCTATCCCCTCTACTTCTAATGCAAGATCTTTTTGCCTGTAAAATTCGAAAACAGGAGAAGTCTCTGCGTTGTATACTTTAATACGCTCCTGTATCACTTCAACGTTTGCATCATCGGCCCTGCCTGAGGACTTTCCTCTTTCCAATAATCGTTTGATGATCTCCTCGTCTTCCACCTTTAGGGCAATTAGTTGGTTAACGGATTCATTTCTTTCATGCAGTAAGCCATCCAGTGCTTCTGCCTGGGCAATGGTCCTGGGAAAGCCGTCAAAAATATATCCCCGGACATCAGGGTGTTTTTCCAGTTTATTTCTGAGCATGTCAACAGTCACCTCATCCGGCACTAGTTGACCCTGATCCATATATGCCCTTGCTTTTTGTCCAAGAGGCGTGTTGTTGCCCAGTTCATAACGGAACAAATCGCCGGTGGAAATCTGTAGGAGAGAAAACTTTTCTTCAAGGATTTTTGCCTGAGTGCCCTTACCTGATCCCGGAGGGCCAAATAAGATCAGATTGATTCTTTTTTTCATTCTAAATATAGATAACCATTTTAGTACCTCTTGATACCAGCTCATCTTTGGTACTATTTAATTAAGGCGTCCAAAGATATGATTTTATGAATCACCGGTTTCCAATAGCTGGATGACAGTATTTCTTCCTCTATGACCCCGCGGGATGATGTGCTGTGAACCACCCAAAGGTGACTCTTATGAACTTCCGAAATGATACTTACATGGAATACCCTCCCATTCTTTTTGTAGAAGATGAGATCACCGGGTTGTGCTCTCTCTCGATGGATGTTGGGACCGACCCTTGATAACATTGAAGCGGAACCTTGTAGAGGAATCTCTTGTGCATTGTATACATATTCAACTAATCCGGAGCAGTCAAAATGATTTGGACCATTTCCGCCGTACCGGTATTTGTCGCCGATCTGCATTCTGGCCAATTCAACCAGGTCTTGTCTTTCAGAAAAAGCGGGTTGATGAATTCTGGTAGTACTACAAGCAACAATGAATATGCAGCTTGCCGAAAGCGTCAGCAATCTATGCATGTATCCTTTTTGCCTTATATAACGACTAAATCAGGGGATCAAATTATTCCCCTCCACCTTCTTCGGCAGGGGCTTCTTCAGTAGCAGCAGCTTCTTCTCCTTCACCCTCTGCGTCTGCAACAAGAACGTCTTCATCGTCCTCTTTCAGAGCCCTTGGAACTTCAACATTGGCAACAGGGATCGATCCGTTCACCAATAATTCGATTCCTTCAGGAGTCTCAATGTCGCGAACACGAACGGCGCTCCCTAATTCCAGTTCATCTATATCTACAAATAGACTGTCAACCAAATATTCCGGCTTAGTCTTCACATTAACCGTGCGTAAAGTGCGGATCAATTTGCCACCGGCTTTTACACCGGGAGATATACCACGGAATTTGACAGGGATATTTGCTTTTACTTCATGCCCTTTAATGAGTTCAAGAAAGTCAATGTGCTCGATGGCTTCTGTGACAGGGTGGAAAGCTATTTCTTTGAGAATGGCCTTAGTGGATTTCCCGTCAATTTCAATTTCTGCGAGCTTGAATTCCGGGGTATAAACTATACTCTTCACAGCCGAATGATTGGTGATAAAATGGGCAACACCATTCTTGCTGTATAGTACAGCTGGAATCTGTCCATTCTTCCGGATACTTCTTGCAGCCTTTTTTCCCAGGTCTTCTCTTTTTTCACCTTTTATTTGTACGATATCCATGATATATCCAATCTAGATTTTTGAAAAGGACCGCAAAGATATATTTTTTGTTAAATACTCACCAACATTGCACAAATTAGCAGATCCGATTCAAGGATAGCGTTTCTCCTGTAGTCTTTCTTGTCTGTACAAGAGCCCATAGACAAAGCCAAAAATAAATCCTCCAATGTGAGCCCACCACGCTACTCCTCCTGTCAAATGGCTCAGATTCCCCACCGTACTGACCCCGGCTATCAGTTGTTCGAGAAACCAAATGCCTAAGAAGACAATAGCGGAAACTGAAAATGTCATGAAAAAGAAGAAAACCTTGATCCTTGATTTGGGAAAGAGAACGATGTAGGCACCCAGTACGGCACTTATCGCTCCACTGGCTCCCAGAGATGGGGTTGCTCCATCGCAGAAATTTGAAGGATCGGTGCAAGCAATCGAAGGCAGGCATGGAGAACAGCAATTGGCAAGGCTTCCGGTTCCATATTGTAGTTCAAAAAACATGTGGATTCCTGTTGCAAACAATCCTCCCAAAATGTAGAATACGAGAAAGCGTACGTTACCAACGGTGGCTTCAATGTTATCTGCAAAAACCCAGAGAAAGAGCATATTACCGATCAAATGCATCCATCCTCCATGCATAAACATGCCGGTAATCAAAGTATACATACGCCTTCCTGAGATTACTTCATTGGGGATCGTAGCCAGTTCACAAACTAAAAATCCTTCAGTCGATACCTGTACCAGAAAAAATGCAATATTCAAGAAAATAAAGGTGTAACTGAAGAGGGGCTTGTATCCGCCTTTTACATTTGTATCACCTATTGGGAATATCATATATTTTGCAATAAATGTCTATTACTTGATCGAATTAACACATAATCTTTCAGAACCTGTCATCGAATGCGTCCTAAATTTTAGCGAAGGAAGTAATCGAAAGATTATCAAAAAAGCAGCGAAAATTCTCAGTTATCCGGGAAACGTTTTTGTATTGAATATAGATTCGGGAAGACACGTGAATCGAACGGTTTTTACCATTGTAGGATACCTGGAACAAGTTTTGAATCAACTTGTATTTCTGCTGGAATACACACAAGAAAATATAAGTATAGAAATACATGAAGGGGTTCATCCAAGGATCGGACTCCTGGATGTCATACCTTTTATTCCTATTCAAAACATCGATTCCGGTCAATTAGTAAACCGTATTGGTCACTGGGCAGAAGAGGTTGCTTCTTCTTTTGATCTGCCTTTGTTTTTTTATGGATCCATGTCCAGCAATGATTCGCGGAAAGACCTGCACTTTTTCAGAAGAGGTGGGCTGTCCAGGTTAAACAATCTGATTGCAAGTGAATTGAAGCCTGATGCAGGGCCGCTAAGAATTCACAATGTCCTCGGAGCTTCTTGTATTACCGTCCGCGATTTCATGGGGGCATATAATGTAAACCTGGATAGTCCGAATTTG
Source organism: Saprospiraceae bacterium (assembly GCA_028282725.1). Lineage (GTDB taxonomy): Bacteria > Bacteroidota > Bacteroidia > Chitinophagales > Saprospiraceae > JAJRXG01. The sequence goes on along the minus strand of JANQHF010000010.1, from coordinate 3,351 downwards.
GACATGGCCAGGCAACTGGCGAATCGACTAAAATCCTTGCGGGACCAAAAATCAAAGACCGACCTGGATCTAAGCAGGGTAAAATTTTTAGGGTGGTACATCGAAGATTATGATTGTTGTCAGATATCTACGAATATCTATGATTTGTACAATGTCAAGCTTTTCGATATATACAATCTGGTGACTGAGCAAGCAGCTCTTTTCGGACTAAAAGTGACAGGCTCGGAATTAATCGGGATGATCCCGCGCCAGGGTATCTGTTCAGCCAAACAGGATATTCAGGAGACCCTGCGAACAATGAACCTGGGAGACAAAAATGAATTCCGGATGGAAGAACGGATACTAAATGATTGCATTGCTGACTTAAATTGGCAGAAATCAGTTTGATTCTGGTCTTATAATGAAAAATCCTTCACTTCCTTGCTGCTGATAAAGAGGCATTAAGATCAATCCTTCTTCAGGGGCCTTTATTTCACCACGGCGATCATAAGCCAAAATTTCTCCTTTTCTGACGGAATCAAAATTGTTATAGCCTGGTTTCATGATAAATTTATCAGCCGGACTTATTTCGTGCATATAGAGAAGCCTGGACAATTTGGGAAGCTTTGCAGAATAAGACTGTAATATTTCGTCATGAATATTTTCGACATCTTCCTTATCGACGCATCCTACACTTTTCATACAATTGATAATGGCTGCGATACAACGATTTACTGAAATATAGTCATCATGTTGACCTGCCTCGAAGGTGACCGATGTGGTTTTGGGCAAGTTGATATTCTTATTATTGAAATAGTGAAGGGTAGTGCCGGAAATTGCCTGTAGCATATCGAGGACAACAGGTGCGTGCAATTTTATTGCGATTTCCAGGCTTTGTTGGTCGTAGTTTGGAATCGAAAATATCCCTCCTCCTGAAGAAGTGGTGTGCAAGTCAAGTATATATAATTCTTCCGGTTGATAATCATTGATTTGAGAGGCTATGAATTTTAGAAGACAAGTAAGTTCTCTTTCCTCAATGCTCTGATCTTCGAAGGGTTTTTTGAGTACATGGTCGACATTGGTCTTATTCCACATTCTGTTCAGATCCTGGTCAATGAACCTTACCCCTTTTTTTGTTGCCGGGATATTGCCGATAATTCCAACAAGGCGACCTTTGAATGAGAAATCCCGATTGGTGATGGGTTCTACTTCAAGCATTTCGGCGACCAGCTCCAAGGCCTTTATTCCTGCTTTTTCATTACCATGAAGAGCACCAATTACAATCAACAGCGGTCCGTCAGCTGCTCCTTCATACTGCATGATGATTCTATTCAAGCCTTCCATGATTCTATCCGGCCGCGAAAATACGATTTACTAAAATTACGTGTGTTGTTGGCATGATTTTAGAATGAATGGAGGTAGTTAAACCTCCCAACCTGTGAAGTGGATAATATTATTGATATGTTTTCACATATCAGACCTGAAAAAGATTGACAGAATAAACTATATCGCAGCGCATAAGGATATTGCCGTTGCCGAGATGCACCGAAAAGGTATTCCAGCGAGCATTAAGCTTGCCCAGGCCATTCACGAATCGCGCAGTGGTCGTTCATCGCTGGCCTTATCGTCTAACAATCATTTTGGAATCAAATGCAAAACGTACTGGAAAGGAAAGACTCACTTCCATAAGGATGACGAGTTTAATGATGATGGAGTCCTGATTCCGTCATGTTTCAGGGCATATGAGAAGGTCATTGACTCTTATGTAGATCACAGTAACTTCTTGTCACAGCACAGTCATTATGCCGGGTTGTTTCTGCTCAGCAGAGATGACTACAAAAGCTGGGCCACGGGTCTTCAAAAAAGTGGTTATGCTACAGATCCTGATTATGCGCAAAAATTGATATATATTATAGAAAAAGAAGGGTTGAGCAAGTATGACAAAATGTAAATCACAGATTTATATATATAAATTTTTATTATAAAAAAAATCCAAATATTTGCCTAATTAGGCGATTAGACCGTAACTTCGCAGTTAAGAACCAAGGTGATAGAACCGGACTAATAAACCAATCTTGAGAAAAGATAGTAGTAATCTTGAACCTATTTTAGAATTCCTACTCAAAGTCCAGTTCAATTCTGCCTTGGTTTTTTTGTATATAAAGAAAAAACACATATAAATTTTTTATATATAAAAAATATCCATATCATTGCTGTGGAATACGAATACTGTGCCTAAAGCTATTCGTACCACCTACCAACTTAAGTTTTGAATCAATAGAACCTGCAAGAAGGGTAAATAACCCTAATTGATTGCTTAACTTAAACTACACTCAAATGAAAGCTTTACGACTGGTCCTAATCACCAGTGTGTGCGTCATGTTTTCCTATGCTGCCCTGGCACAGGTCAAGATAGGAGAGAACCGACTCTTATCGAGTCCCCTTCATTGGCTTGAAATCGATAAAACGGATTCTCTGTTTATTATTACGGATGACTTATCCATGGGGATTACTTCAGATCCTCATAGACCGGGACCCCTGAGTCCGGGAACTGACGCCATTATGCTCAAATTATACGGATATGGTTTTGGCAACTTTACACCTACCGGCATTGCTCCATATATCCAGGATTCTGAACTCCTTTCTGGCGTTACTTCCAATGTCTTTGCAGGTATAACAAATGATGGCCACCTGCTTGAGGTGCCCATGAGATTAGTGCTTCTGGCTCAAAATCCCAATACAGCAGAGCTGTCCTTTCATAACGGTCAAGACACATTTGGAACAGTAGACCTGACTGCCCTCGACAGCATTTTCGCCACTGATGCACAAACCTTTTATACATCTGATGGGGCTTTTGACGAAAACAGGACAGTAACAGGAGGTGACCTGAATCTTACTTTTAATGATTTGGATACCCTAAATGTCAATTCAGCAAATTTCATTTCAATGGATGGCAACCAGGTAACCATTCAACAAGATGGACAAGAAATTATTCTCGTCAATTCTAATGAAGAAGTGAAGTTCAGATCTGGTTCCCAGGATAGTATACTGGTCTTGGATGACGATGGAAGTATGCATGCAACTGCATATGGAGATTCAACGATCACGGGCACATTCGCGACGATCCTTGCCGTGGATACCGATGGCAATATCATTGAGGTGGGACCTGAAGGTATCCTGGGTACACAAACAGACAGTGTCATTTACCGGCATGATGGTACGCTGGCCAGTGATCGCACCTTGGACGGGGCGGGTAATACCTATGATTTGGCCTTTACCGGTCTGGACACATTTAATGTAGCGGGTAACGGCATGGATGTAGATGCCACGAGCGTGGACATGGACGGAACGACCTACACGGCTGACTATACG